>NZ_JBFTJH010000005.1:0-224288 GCF_056395325.1 Arthrobacter sp. 10L424
TCCCGGACCGAATCGAAGAGCGAGGGCAGGTCCGCGCCCGAGGCATGCCCGTACGCGCGCAGCCCGTTCCGCGACGCCCCGCCCAACAACTGGTACACCGGCATCCCGGCGACCTTGCCCTTGATGTCCCACAACGCCATGTCCACCGCGGCGATCGCGGCCATCGTCACCGGGCCCCGGCGCCAGTACGAGGACCGGTACAGGAACTGCCACGTGTCCTCGATCCGGTGCGGATCCTTACCGACCAGCAACTGCGCGACGTGTTCCTTCAGGTACGCCGCGACCGCGAGCTCGCGCCCGTTCAGCGTCGCATCCCCGATCCCCGTCACACCATCCTCCGTGGTGATCCGCAAGGTCACGAAGTTCCGGGAAGGGCTGGTCACAAAGACTTCAGCAGCAATGATTTTCACAGTTGGTCCAAGGCTTTCGGTGTCGGTCTGAAATGAATCGGGCGGAGGCGGCCGGGGCCGGTCCTAGCGCTGGGTCGTCCCGCTGGGCGTGGCCCCGAGCAGTGCGAGCTCGTCCCGGCGGGGCAGGCCCTCCCAGTCACCGGCGGTGCTGACGGCGAAGGCCCCTGCGAGGGCGCCGCGCTGCAGGCGGCCGGCCACGTCCTCGCCGTCGAGCAGGGCGGAGAGGTAGCCGGCGGTGAACGCGTCGCCGGCGCCCACGGTGTCGATGCTGGTGACGGGCACGGCAGGCGTTTCCCACCGGCCGGCCGCGGTGTGGACCCCGGCGCCGGCCGCGCCGCGTTTGACCACGACCTCGCGTACGCCGCCGTCGATCAGTTCGGCGGCCATCGCCGCTTCGGCGTCGCCAGAGACTGCAGCGTCGCCGGAGACTGCAGCTTCGCCAGAGGCGACCAGTTCAAGTTCGTCGTCGGAGGCGATCAGGATGCTCGCGTACCGGGCCAGCGGGGTGAGGACGGCGCGCGCCTCGTCCCGGGACCAGAGCTTGCTGCGGTAGTTCACATCAAGGGAAACTTCCAGCCCTTCGCCGGCCGCGCGGGCGGCAGCGTACTCCACGGCCCGCCGCGCCTCCTGGCTGAGGGCGGCGGTGATTCCCGTGAGGTGCAGGACCCTTGCGCCGCTCCGGAAGGCAGCATCGACGTCGTCCCGGCCGATTGTGGACCCGGCGGAACCGGCGCGGTAGTAGAAGGCCCGGGTGACGTCGGCGGTGCGCTGTTCGAGGAACATCACACCGGTGCTGCGGGTGGCGTCCTTCCGGTGCTGCACCGCAATGCCCTCGCTCCGCAACTGCCGCAGGATGAACTCGCCGTGCGGGTCGGCGCCGACCACACCGGCCCAGCCCACCCGGTGGCCGAGCCGGGCAACACCGACGGCCACGTTCGACTCCGCCCCGGCCACATGCATGCCCAGGGCGCCGCCGGCGGACAGCGGCCCGGCGGAGCGCAGCGAGACCATCGATTCTCCGAGGGTCAGGAGCTCAGAGGCCCCCGGGACGGGAAGCCCCTGGACGGGAAGCACAGGATCGGGATTCACAGCGGGCGCTCCGCGGCGGTCCGGCGGTCGAATTCGGCGGCAAGCGCCACGAAGGCGCGGGCCCGCTCACGCACCGGGGCCAGGTCCCCGCCGGAGCCGGCGTCCCCGAACAGCGGTCCGCCCAGGCCGACCGCGACGGCGCCCGCCTGCCAGTAGCCAGCCGCCTCCTCGAGCCCCACGCCGCCGACGGCGATGAAGGGGATCCCGGGGAACGGATCGCGCAGGGCCTTGAGGTAGCCCGGTCCGCCGATGGACGCGGGGAAGAGCTTCACCGCGGTGGCGCCGCGGGTCATCGCCTCGTAGGCCTCGGTGGGCGTCAGTGCCCCGGCCAGCACCGGGATTCCCCGCGCTGCGGAGGCAACGATCGACTCGGCCAGGGCCGGGGTGACCATGAACTGGCCGCCGGCCTCGGCCACATCATCCACATCCTGCGCTGTCAGCACCGTGCCGGCGCCGACGAAACAGCCTGCCGGGGCGGCGGCGCGGACCTCGCGGATCGCGGTGAGCGCGTCCGGCGTCGTGAGGGCGATCTCGACGAAACGGAAGCCCTCCTCCATCGCGGTGAGGGCGGCCTTCGCGGCCGCACCGCCGTCGTTGCCGCGCACAATGGCCACCAGCCGGGTCTGCCGGATTCCCGCCAGGAGTAGTTCCGGGGTCAGCACTGAAGTCATGTCATTCACCATTCTGCAAAGGCGCCGTCGGGGTGGCGCCAGACGGGCCCGCGCCAGGCGTGGCCGCGCTTGTCCGCGGCGCGGACCACGGCCTCGTCGATTTCGATTCCCAGGCCCGGGCCGGTCAGGCGTTCGATGTGCCCGTCCACGAACTTCAGCGGGGACTTGTCCACCACATAGTCCAGGACTTCGGCGCCCTGGTTGTAGTGGATCCCGATGCTTTGCTCCTGGATCAGGAAGTTGGGTGTTGCGAAGCCCACCTGCAGGCAGGCGGCCAGCGCCAGCGGACCCAGCGGGCAGTGCGGGGCGAGCTGGACCTCGTAGATTTCGGCGAGCGAGGCGATCTTGCGGACCTCGGTGATGCCGCCGGCGTGGGAGAGGTCCGGCTGGGCCACCGCGATGCCGGCCTGCAGCGCGGGCAGGAATTCCTGCCGGCTGTAGAGCCGCTCACCGGTGGAGACCGGCGTCGTGGTGGACGAGGTGAATTCGCGCAGCAGGTGCGTGTTCTCCGGGACCACCGGCTCTTCGAGGAAGAAGGGCCGGTACGGTTCCAGCAGCGGCGCCACGCGCCGGGCGTTGGCGAGGCTGAAGCGGCCGTGGAAGTCGACCGCGACGTCGCGGTGGTCGCCGAGCACCTCGCGGGCGGCCGCGACGCGGCGGACGACGCCGTCGATCTCCGCGACAGAGGCGACGGGGCTCATGCGGCCGCTGGCGTTCATCTTGACGGCGGTGAGACCGACCTCCAGCTGGGCGCTGATCTGGTCGGCGACCTCGTTGGGCTCGTCCCCGCCCACCCAGCCGTACATCCGGATCCGGTCGCGGACGTGTCCGCCCAGGAGCTGGTGCACGGGGGTGTTGAAGTGCTTGCCGGCGATGTCCCACAGGGCCTGGTCCAGCCCGGAGACGGCGCTGGCCAGGATGGGTCCGCCGCGGTAGAAGGAGCCCTTGGTCATGACCTGCCAGTGGTCCTCGATCCGAAGCGCATCGTTGCCGATGAGCAGCTCGGAGAGCTGGTCGACGGCGGTGCGGACCGTTTCGCTGCGGCCCTCGCAGCTGGCCTCGCCCCAGCCGACGATCCCGCTGTCGGTCTCGATTCGGACGAAGAGCCAGCGCGGGGCGATGAGGAACGTTTCAATCCTGCTGATGAGTGTCATCGGTGGCCTAGCCCTTGGTTGCGCCGGCGGTCATGCCGGAGACGATGTACTTCTGCGTGAAGAGCGCAATGATCATGATCGGAACGGTGACCACCGTGGCGGCCGCCATGAGTCCGCCCCAGTCGATGCTGGCGTAGGAGACGAAGTCGAAGATCGCGACCGGGAGGGTCTTGGTCTTGGATCCGGAGAGCACCAGGGCGAACATGAAGTTGTTCCACGAGAAGATGAAGGACAGGATGCCCGCCGTGGCCATGCCGGCCACGGAGAGCGGCAGGGTGATGCGGCGGAAGGCGCCGATCGGGGTGAGCCCGTCCACCTGTGCGGATTCCTCCAGTTCCAGCGGCAGCGAGTCGAAGTAGCTCATCATGATGTAGACGATCAGCGGCAACGAGACGAACATGTGGCTGAGGATCAGGACTTCGAAGCCGCCCACCATCTTCAGGTTGGAGAAGACGTAGTACCAGGGCACCAGCAGAGAGACGCCGGGGATGACACGGGCCATCAGGACCACAAGGGCGGAGCGGTGCATGGTGAAGCGGCTCATCGCGTAGGCCGCCGGGACCCCGAGGACCAGGGACAGGGCCGTGGAGACGAAGGCCACCCAGAAGCTGTTGAAGATGAAGACGAAGTAGTTGTTGCGCTGGAGCACGTTGGCGTAGTTCTCGCCCGTGGGGGTGAAGAAGAACGACTTGCCGGTGTCGTAGATGTCCACGTTGGTCTTGAAGGACGCCAGCAGCATCCAGAACAGCGGGGCCACCAGGAACAGCACGACGGCGATCAGGGCCGCGACGCGGAAAGCCTTGTAGGCGCGGGTGCCCAGGTGCTTGCGGCGGCGGGGGGCCGGCGCGGGCCTGTTCGGAGTGGTTTTAGTTTCGGTGTTTTCGGTGAGGACGGTCATTTGCTTACCGCTTTCTTGCGCATGGTCAGCAGCCACATGGAGCCGATGATGATCATGAAGAACAGGATCAGCACCGCGGAGGACAGCCCGTACTGGTTGTAGTCGAAGCTCAGGCCGTAGGCGTAGACGTTGAGGGTCTCCACCTCGTGGAAGGATCCGCCGCCTTTGCCTTTGGTGGCGTAGAGGATGTCGAAGGTCTTCAGGGCGTCGATGCCGCGGAGCAGGATGGCCACGATCACCGTCGGCATCATGAGGGGCAGCGTGATGAAGAAGAAGCGCTGGAAGGCGTTGGCGCCGTCCATCCGGGCCGCCTCGTCGGGCTCCTCGGACAGCGAGGTCAGGCCGGCGAGCAGGATCAGCACCACCATGGGGGTCCACTGCCAAATATCCATGAAGATGGTGGTGCCCAGCGCGGTGTCCTGTCCGGAGAGCCACGGCTGCGGCGGGATGCCGACCATGCCCAGCAGCTGGTTGACGAAGCCGATGTTGGGGTCGAAGATCAGCCGCCACATCATGCCGACGGCCACGGGGGTGGCGACCAGCGGCAGGAGGATGGCGACGCGAACCCACTTTTCGCCGCGGAACGGGCGCCACAGCAGCAGCGCGATGCACATGCCCAGGACCACTTCGCAGACCAGTGCGACGCCGGTGAAGCTCAGCGTGCGGCCGACGGCGGGCCAGAAGCGTTCGACGTCGGACAGGACCGTGAGGTAGTTCTCCAAGCCGACAAACTCGGACGCGGCGCGGACCGAACCCTGCGAGTCGGTGAGGCTGAGGTACAGGGTCCAGGCCAGCGGGAAGATGATCAGGACGCCGACGAAGATCATCGCGGGGGCGGCGAAGAGCCACTTGCGGTGCCGGTTAGCCCAGGCGGAGAAGTTCTCGCGGGCGCCGGGGGCACGGCCGCCGTTGCGGCCGGACGGCGGCTGGGACTGCGCGTTGCGGGGAGGGGTCAATACAGACATGGTTCACCTAAGGAGTCGGGGGTGAAGTGAAGAGCTGGCCGCGGCGGGGCGGCGGCTGGGCTGCCGCCCCGCCGGGCTGGTGGTGCATCGGGCGTGAAGTGCGCCGGTGCTACTTCTTTTCGCTGTCCAGGAACTTCTGGAAAGCGTCGTGGGCCGTGTCAGCGGCGGCGGATGCGTCCTCGCCGGTGATGGTCGCTACGATCGGGCCGCCCACGATTTCGCGGGCCTTTCCGACAGTGACAACCTCGGGACGGTCGTGGCCGACGCCGTTCTTGGCGCTGGCGGAGATGGCCTCGGCCAGGTCCTTCGGGTAGGTGGAGGTACCGGCCGGGTCGGCCCAGACGGAGGCACGCGGTCCGGGGACGCCGGCCTTCTGCGCTTCGAGGGTGCGTTCCTTGCTGGTGGCCCACTGGATGAACTTCCAAGCATTGTCCTGGTTGCCCGAGGCTTCGTTGACGGCGAGGCCCCACGACGGGATGTTGTACGGCTTTGAACCTGCCGGTCCGGCGGGCAGCGCGGCGAAGCCGACGGAGTCGGCGACCTTGGACTTGGCCGGGTCGGTGGCGTTCTTGTAGAGCGAGTCGGCCTCAGTGTAGAAGGCTGCCTTGCCCTGGGTGAAGATGGCCATCGCCTCGGGCCAGCTCATGTCGGTGCTGACGTTGGCCGGGCCGTAGTTCTTGATCAGGCCGCCGTAGAAGGCGTAGGCCTTCTTGGCTTCGTCGGTGTTGACGGCGGACTTGCCGCTGGCATCGGTGAAGTCGCCGCCGAAGCTGTAGAGGAAGCTGGAGAACTGGGTGACGGCGGCGGACTTGCCGGTGCGGGCCACGAAGCCTGCGGTGTCCGGCGAGGAAGCCTTGATGGCCTTGGCCGCTGCTTCGAGCTCTTCCATGGTCTTGGGAACCTCGAGGCCGGCCGCCTTGAGCAGGTCCTTGCGGTAGTAGAGCACTTCGCGTTCGGTGATGATCGGGACGCCAACGACCTTGCCGTCAGCGGTGGTGGCCTTGACGGGGCCCTCCTGGTAATCCTTCCAGTCCCAGCTGGAGTCCGAGGAGACCTTGGACGTCAGGTCCGCGAGGTAGCCGTTCTTTGCGAACGCCTTGCCCTCCTGCAGCGGACGGTACATCATGACGTCGATCTCGTCGCTGCCGGCGTTGAGCTTGACGTTGTACTGGTCCGAGAGCTGGTCCTCGCCGAGCTGGGTCAGCTCGACCTTGAGGCCGCTGGACTTTTCGAATTCCGGAATGGCTGCCTTGATGCCCTCGGTCCAGACGTGGTTCGCGAGGGTGACCCGGACGGTGCCGGCGGCTTTTGCATCGCTGCTGCCGCTGGCGCCGCCGCAGGCGGTGAGGCCCAGAGACAGGGCCGCGGCGACAGCCGCGTACTGCACGATCGAACGTCGCTTCATTACGACTCCCTTGGTTCTTCAGGGCTGGGCATCACGGTCCAGCCGGCTGCAAATGCATCTTTACATCTGCTCTGGAAGTGATCTTAGATAAATAAAGCAGACTTAAACAACCCCTTGCGTCCCACCCGTATGATTTATTTATGAAAACCCCAAAGGCGGAGTCCTCAGCTGACCTGCATTCCGTGCTGGTCCAAAACCTGGGGCTCGCCATTGCCGAGGGGACCCTGGCGCCGCGCTCGATCCTCCGGCTGGACGAGCTCGAGGCGCAGCACAGCGTCTCCCGCTCGGTGGTCAGGGAAGCCGCGCGGGTGCTTTCCTCCAAGGGCATGCTGGAATCACGACGGCGGCTGGGCACGGTGGTGCAGCCGGAAGACGCCTGGAACGCCTACGATCCGCAGGTGATCCGCTGGCGGCTGGCCTCCTCCAGGCGGTTGGAGCAGCTGCAGGCACTGAACGAACTCCGCGGCGCCGTTGAACCCCAGGCCGCGCGGCTCGCCGCCGGGCGCGCTTCCCTGGACGCCGCCAGCGATCTCGTCTCCCAGGCGGCGCGGCTCTGGGCGGCGGGCCAGCGGGGGGACAACGACGAATTCCTCCGGCTGGACATCGAGTTCCACGCCGCGGTGCTCAAAGCCTCCGGGAATCCCATGTTTTCCCAGCTGCACAACCTTGTCACCGAGGTCCTGACCGGGCGCACCGAGCACGGCCTGATGCCGCACCTGCCGCACCATGAAGCGCTGCAGCTGCATGTGGATGTGGCCAGCGCCATCCAGCGCGGCGAGGCGAACGCGGCACACGCCGCCATGAGCCGGATCGTGGAGCAGTCCACCGAGGAGATGGGCGACATCTGGTCCAGCCACCAGCACGGCCCCGCCGCCTAGCCCCTCACCCGCCGCGCCAGCCACAACGCGGGGTCAGCTACGGCCCATGTTGGCCCCCGGCGATGGGCTCGAGGTGACCCCGCGTTGCTTCTGCGTTCAGTCTTCGGTGGGAGTGGTGCGGAGCGGGTGGTAGTTCCGCCAAGTGTGCTCCGGCGCGTAACCAAGCAGCCGCTTGGCCTTGTCGATCGAGAGCAGGGTTTCGTGCTCACCGAGCTCCTTGGTCACGGGCACGTCCGGGAACACCTCCGCTGCGAGGCTGGCGCTGGAGCGGCTCATCACGGTATCCGCGTTGGCGATGATGAACGCTTCGAACCCCGGGGTGCCGTGTTCGAGGGCGCGGGCCACGGCCTGCGCGCCGTCCCGGCCGTCGATGTAGCCCCACAGGTTCCACTTGCGCAGCCGCGCGTCGGCGTCGAAGCCGGGGAACTCCTCGTAGTCCTCGGGGTCCATCACGTTGGAGAAGCGCAGTCCGGTGATGCTCAGCTCCGGATCCCAGCGGGTGAGCTGGATCGCCATCTGCTCCTCGAGGTGCTTGACGAGGGAATAGGTGCTTTCCGGCCGGGCCGGGTATTCCTCGTCCACCGGGACATAGGGAGGGTCGACGTCGAACGGCAGTCCCAGCACCGTCTCACTGGACGCGTAGACAATTCTCTTGATCCCGGCCCGGCGGGCCGCCTGGAACACGTTGTAGGTCGACAGCATGTTGTTCTCGAATGTCGCGGCGTCCGGGGCGTGGCCTGGAGCCGGGATCGCGGCCAGGTGCACCACCGCGTCGAACCCAGCGTGCCGGTCTTCAAGGCCCAGGAACACATCCACCACCTGGCCGTAGTTGCGCAGGTCGACCTCGGTGAATCCGCGTCCGCGCGTGCCGGCGCGGTCCAGGTTGGTGACCTCGTGGCCGTCCTCGCTCAGACGCCGGACGACGCTCCGGCCGAGCTTTCCGCTTCCTCCGGTAACAGCAACTCTCATCGGCACTCCTTGAAACGACGGGGTTGGGTGGTGTTTTGTTCCACCCTAGGGCGGGCGGCGGACGGTGCCCAGCCCCGGGTGACTTTTGGCCCTAGGCTCTGCCGGGCGGACCGGGCAGGCTGGGGGCCATGAACGCTGATCAGCGGATGGTCGCGGGAGTGGACGGTTCGGACTTCTCGACGACGGCGCTTCGGCTCGCCGGCCGCATGGCCAGTGCCCGTGTCGACTGCCCGGTGCTCGTGGTCGGCGACAGCCCGGGCAAACAACAGCCGGGCGGATGAGCCGGTCCCCCGCATCCCTCCGGCTCCGCGGGCCGGTGGCGGCACTGGCCGCGGCAGCCGCCGCTGCCTGCTACGTTCTGGCCGTCCGGCCGCGGCTGCTGCGCTGGG
The DNA here is from genome assembly GCF_056395325.1 of Arthrobacter sp. 10L424. Taxonomy (NCBI): domain Bacteria; kingdom Bacillati; phylum Actinomycetota; class Actinomycetes; order Micrococcales; family Micrococcaceae; genus Arthrobacter; species Arthrobacter sp. 10L424. The sequence goes on from NZ_JBFTJH010000005.1 coordinate 8,829, forward strand.
GTGCGAGCGCTCAGGAAGCTGCCGGGCCGCTTCCCGGCGACGAGCTCGTTCGCACGCCTCGGATGCAGAGCACCCGTGCCGTCACCATCAACGCACCGGCCGCGGACGTCTGGCCCTGGCTCGTCCAGCTGGCTGCCGGACGAGGCGGAATGTACAGCTACGACGTGCTCGAGAACGCCGCGGGCCCCGGCATGCGCAGCGCGGACCGGATCCCGCCCGGACACCCGCGGCTCGACGTCGGCGACGTCATCCCGCTCGGCCCCGACGTCGGCATTCCGGTCCGGCGGCTGGAGGCCGGCTCCGTGCTGGGTCTCGGCGGCACCATGGATCCGCGCACCGGGAAGATCACCTCCTCCATCGTTGCACCCGCAGGCCCGCGGCTGGAACTGGGTTGGACATTTGTCCTGCAACCGGTCGACGAGCGCACCACGCGGCTGCTGTCCCGGACGCGCTACGACTATTCGCCCCTGGCCGTGGGACTGATCCTCCGGCCGGTTCTGGAGCCCCTGCAGTTCATCATGGAACGGCGCATGCTGCTGGGCATCAAGTCCCGGGCCGAGGGCCGGGACCGGTAACCGGCCGGCAGACAGCCTTCGTGCCCTTATGCCCTGCGCCGGCCGCCCCCAGGTGCACCGGGCCTGACGCTATGCCAGGGGACCGGTTTTGGCCGGCAGCAGGTAGTCGACGAACCAGTCCCGGGCGAGGATGGCGGCAGCCGCCAGCGTGCCGGGTTCCTCAAACAGATGCGTGGCGCCCTGGACGACGGCCAGCTGGTTGGGGCAGCGCATCATGGACTTCGCCTTGCGGTTGAGCTCCAGGACCTCGTGGTCGGAGCTGCCCACGATGAGCAGCGTCGGCGCCCGGACGGCGGAGAGCCGGGGACCGGCCAGATCGGGTCGGCCGCCGCGGGAGACGACGGCGTCGACCCTGGCGGTCGGCTCCGAAGCGGCCCAGAGCGCAGCCCCGGCACCCGTGCTGGCTCCGAAATAGCCAACGGGGCTGGAAGCCGTATCCCGCCGCGAGACGAGCCAGTCCGTGGCCGAGGACAGCCGACGGGCGAGCAGTTCGATATCAAAAACGTTGGCCCGGTTCCGTTCCTCCGCCGGCGTCAGCAGGTCCAGCAGCAGTGTGCCGAGCCCGCCTTGTTGAAGCACCCCGGCCACATACCTGTTCCGGGGGCTGTGGCGGCTGCTGCCGCTGCCATGCGCGAACAATACGATGCCCCGGGCAGGGACCGGCAAATGCAGCTGGCCCTGGAGCCGTACCCCTCGCGACGGAATCTCGATTTCCTCGTCGATCTCCGCGGGGGCGTCCGCGCCGGCTGCGGCCGGCTTCCGGGACGCAGGCGGCGAGTTCCCCAGGCGCTTGGCGGCGGCATCGAGCAGCTTCACCACCTCGTCGTCCTCGGTGGGCGAAAAATCCCGGTAGTGGTAGCCGACCGCGGAAAACTGGTGCGGTGTAGCGAGGCAGACCACCTCGTCGGGCTCGGTGAGGCTGCCGAGGGTGTCGGCCGGCGCCACCGGTACCGCCATGATCACCCTCGCTGCGCCAAGCTGCCGGGCGACCCGGCAGGCGACCCTGGCCGTGGATCCGGTGGCGATTCCGTCGTCGACGATCACTGCGATACGCCCGGTGAGGTCTTGGCGGGTCCTGCCTTTCCGGAACCGGAGCACCCGGTTCTCCAGCACGGCGCGCTCGTGGTCCTCAACAGCCTGCAACTCCATGTCGCTGACCCGGGCATGGGCGAGTACGCGTTCTTCCAGCACCCGGGCGCCGCCTTCCCCGACGGCGCCCATGGCGAGCTCGGGCTGGTAAGGAAGCCCGAGTTTCCGGACGACGATCACGTCTAGGGGCGCATCGAGGGCGGCGGCGACTTCGAAGGCGACGGGGACGCCGCCGCGCGGCAGGCCCAGGACCACTATGTCCTGGCCCCGCAGTTCCGCGAGCCGCCGTCCCAGTTGCCGCCCGGCGTCGACCCTGTCTTCGAAGATGCTCATCGGTTTGGCTTTCCAATCGAGATGCCGGCCGTGGCCTCCATCCAGGCGTGCGCTTCGCAGGCTGGGAAATTGACCAGTTCGCCGTTCCTCCCACTATCTGTCAGGAACCCGGGGTATGTGAGGGCCTTTATGCCCGGTTTGACCGGCGCCCCCGGCGCGGTCCGCGGTGGGGGCGCAGTGGGCCGGTCTTGGCGGTGCTAAACCGCGCAGCACGGCGCGCGATGTGGTGGGCGCGGCCGCGGCGGCGCACCCCCGCAGGCGGGGCCGGGACCCGCTGCTGCGCGGCCCGGGCATAGAACCAGAGTTTGGCTATTTCAACCAGCACCAGATACACGGCGGCCATCCCCAACAGGGCGAGAAAGAACGGGACGGGCAGCGGATCGAAGCCAAGCACCCCGGCCAGCGGCGAGAGCGGAAGGTAGATACCGAGGGCCATGACGCCCAGGGACGCGCCGATCAGGCCCAGCGACGGCCTGCTGCGAAAGAAAGGCACGCGTCGGGTTCGAATGACGAAGATGATGAGCGTCTGCGTGACGATGGACTCGATGAACCAGCCGGCCCGGAATTCCCCTGGAACGGCGTCGAAGACGAACAGCATCAGGGCGAACGTGGCGAAATCGAACAGTGAGCTGATCGGGCCGAACACGAACATAAAGCGCCGGATGAAACCGATGTCCCAGTGCGATGGTGCCAGCAGCTGTTCCTTGTCCACCCGGTCCCCCGGGATGGCGAGCTGGCCGGCGTCGTACAACAGGTTGTTCAGCAGGATCTGTCCCGGCAGCATCGGCAGGAAGCTCAGCACCACGGAGGCCGTGGCGGCGCTGAACATGTTGCCGAAGTTGCTGGAAGTGCCCATCAGGACATATTTGATGGTGTTCGCGAAGATCCGCCGCCCTTCCATCACGCCTTCGGCCAGGACGCCCAGATCCTTGTCCAGCAGCACGACGTCGGCGGCGTCCTTGGCGACGTCGGTGGCGCTGTCGACGGAAACACCGATGTCCGCGGCGTGCAGCGCCAGCGCGTCGTTCACGCCGTCGCCCATGAACCCTACGGACCTTCCGCTCTGCCGCAGGAGCCTGATGATCCGCGCCTTCTGTTCGGGCGAGACGCGTGCGAAGATGCTGGCCTCGCGGGCCGCGGCGGCCAGTTCCGGATCGGACATGGCCTCGACTGCGGCGCCTGTAAGTGTCCCGCCGGAGAGTACGCCGAGCTCTTCGCAGACCTTTTCTGCCACCTTGGGATTGTCTCCCGTGGCGATCTTGACCGTAATGCCGAGCTCCTCAAGCCGGTCCAGGGAGGCGCGGACGTTGGGCTTGGGCCGGTCCAGGAAGATGAGGAAGCCGGCGAGGACCAGGCCGCGTTCGTCGGCCGGGCCGATGACTGTCGCGCCATCGGCCGCCCGGGTGGCGACGGCAACAACCCGGGATCCGGCGTCGAACTGTTGGTCCAGCATCGCCTGCACGCCGGCAGGGGTGGGCCCGCAGAGCGCCAAAACGTCTTCGGGAGACCCCTTGGTGATGATGCTGGGCCCGGCTCCCGCGTCGGTGACGAGCACGCTGGTCCTCCGCCGCAGATGGTCGAAGTCGATAACGTCGAGGCGCCGATACCGGTCCGGGGGGAAGGCGGCCGCACCGGCGGAGGCCCACAGCGCGGCGTCCAACGGATTTAGGCCCACCGGGGACCCCTGGGATTCGGCGTAGTCCGCTTCCGTGGCGAGGAGCCCCAGGGTCAGCAGTTCATCGGCGGAGACGCCGGGGCCGGCGGGCAGGGCGGCAGTGAAGCTGATCTTGCCCTCCGTCAGCGTCCCGGTCTTGTCAGTCACCAGGACGTCCATGTCGCCGAGGTCCTCAATGCAGACCAGCCGTTTGACCAGGACTTTGCGCTTGGCCAGCTGCCGCGTTCCGGTCGCCAGGCTCGTGCTGACGATGGCGGGCAGCAGCTGCGGCGTGATTCCGACGGCGATCGCGAGTGAGAACAGCAGCGACTCGATGACGGGCCGCTGCAGCAAGAGGTTGGCGATGAAGATCAGGGACGTGAGGCCCACCGCGACCTGGAGCAGCAGGTAGGAGAACCGCTGCAGGCCCAGCTGGAACTCTGTCTGGGGCTGGCGCTCGCCGAGGCCCAATGCGATCCGGCCAAATTCGGCCCGCCCGCCGGTGGAGACCACCACACCGGTGCAGCTGCCGCCCTGAATCACCGTCCCCATGAACAGGCAGGATGTCAGGTCCCCCAGCGCCGCCGTCCCAGGCACCGGGGCGGAGTCTTTGCCGACCGGCATGGACTCCCCGGTCAGGATGCTCTCATCGCAGAGCAGGTCCTTGGAACTTAGCAGCCGCACGTCGGCGGGGATGATCGCACCGATGGCCAGGTGTACGACGTCGCCGGGCACCAGTGCGGTGACGTTCACTTCCACGGGCGTTCCGTCACGGACCACCACGGCACGGTGGGTGACACGGGAGTGCAGCGCCTCCGCGGCACGTTCCGCCCTGAATTCGTTGCTGAACCCGAGTCCGACGCTGACCAGCAGGATGACACCGATGACGATCGAGTTCGTGGCGTCACCGAGGAAGAGCGAGAGACCGGCTGTAGCGAGCAGCAGGATCAGGATGGGGCTGCGCAGCTGCCGGCCCAGGACCGACCATCCGCTGGCCTGGTGGGTTCGTACCGCGTTCGGCCCCAGCTCACGGAGCCGTTGGGCGGCCTCGCTGCTGCTCAGTCCTTCCACGCTCGATCCCAGCCGCTCGAGGACCTCGTTCGCGGGCCGGTGGGCGGCGTCGGCGATCGAGAGGAGGAGGGAGCGCGGTTCCCGGGTATCGAGCTCTGGCACGGAGTTTCCAATCGAACTACGAGTTATGTCTTAGGGTACGTCCGCGAGCTTGTACGGCGGTTGCTCCACTTTGGCCGTCCCGTTCAGTGGCACCAGATCCGGCTGTATATAATTTCCCGGTACGGTTTTGCAGCGAGCCGTTGGATTGTTCTTCGATCCGGCTCTCTGCCGTCCCCCACCGCTTTGCGGCTGGTGGCGCGCTGCCCGTCCGGATCGTGTTGACCTGAGTGAAACGGCACGACGAGATAGTGGTTAGCGAATCAACCGCAACTTCAACCGACCAGCACCTGCATGAACTAGTGCTCAACAGCTCCGACGTCGAGGAGTTCCTGCGCGAACTGGCTCGCGTTTCCGCGCGCAGCCTCTCGGAACCCGGCGACGAGGTCCTTTGCGGAATCACGCTCTTCCGGCACCGGAAGGCTGCAACTGTTGCCAGCAGCAGCGCGGCAGCCCAGGCCATGGATGAAATCCAGTACGCCTTCGGCGACGGCCCGTGTGTGACGGCGTCCCGGGAACAGGAAACCGTTCACATCCCGGAGGTGGAGGACTGCGCCCGGTGGCCGCAATACGCCGCCACGGTCCGGGGCCACGGCGTGCGTTCCATCCTGGCCGTGCCTTTCCTGCTTGACGGTGACACCCGCGCGGCCCTCAATCTTTACTCGCATCGGCCGGGCCGGTTCGACGGCCGGGCGCTGGAACTGGCCCGGGACTTCGTGAGCCAGACCTCTCTGGCGCTGCGGCTGGCGGTGCGTTTTGCGCATTACAGCGACACTGCGGCGAACCTCAAGGCCACGCTGGAGAGCAGGACCAGCATCGATGTTGCTGTGGGCATCATCATGGCGCAGAACCGTTGCAGCCAGGCCGAGGCGTTCGAGCTGCTCAAGTCGGCCTCAAGTGCGCGCAACATCAAGCTGAACGTGGTGGCTGCGGGGCTCGTGGAGTCGCTTGGCCAGGGTCCCATCCACACGCACTTCGACGTCTAGGCCGGTAACCCGGGAGGCGGGGTGGGAGCTCCGGCCGGTTCTTCGGCGGCCACCTCCAGGATGGTGCGGATCGTATCCCCGTGGGCCAGGATCCGGAAGTGGCCGGCAGTGTCCAGCTGGATATTCCGTGCGCCCGGCAGAACACTGCCTTCAGGGATGTGCGGGTCGAAGTTGCCGTACACGGAGGTGATGCGTTCGTTGACGCGCTCCTCGCGGGAGAGCTGCATGGTCACGGCACTCCGTGGCGAGAAGGCGCGCAGGCTCGGCAGCAGCATGAACGAGGCGTAGCGCGAGCCGGAGAACGGCGAGCAGACCGCCACCATGCCGGCGATCCGTCGTTCCGGGTCCAGCTGCATCATCACGAACTTGCCGATCAACCCGCCTTTGCTGTGGGCGACGATCATTGCGTTCGTCAGGCCACGTTCCCGGATGTAGCCGGCGATCAGATCCGCGGCTTTCGGCACCGCGAGCCGGTTCCGGTGCAGCAGCGCCAGCACATGCACCGGATGGCCGGCCTCATGCAGCCGCCGGACCAGCGGCAGCATGAAGCGCCAGTCCTCGTAGACTCCGGGAATCACGACGACGGGCCGGCCCGCGCCGCTGAGGAAATCCTCCGGCTTGGTCCGCGACGCCGCGCTGACGATCTGCCGCCCCGCGGCGTAGAGGTAGTCCTGGACCCACCAGCGGGCAGCCTGAAGCACCCCGCTCATGCCGGATTCTCCCGCAAAGTTTCCTTGGCCGTTGCGTGGGTCCCCGCGAAGCCCAGGATCGCTTCAGCCACTTCTGCGGCGCGGTTGTGCTGCAGGACGTGGCCGGTGCCCTGGATTTCGACCAGCCTCGCCTGGGCAGCCCGCGCGGCCAACCGGCGGCACCAGTCCGCGGACGCGACCGGGTCGTTGGCGCCCCGCAGCACAAGGACCGGCGCCGCAATTGAAGCGACCCGCTCCTCGGTGTGGTAATCCATCATGACCCGCAGGGTCTTCAGGTACCAGCTTGGGCCGCAGCGGAGGTAGTCCGTGAAGACGAGGGCGTTCGAGGAGGGGCTCTCGAAGAAGAGGCTGTCACGGCCCAGTGCCAGGGCTTGCTGCAGGACGGAGCGGCGTTTTGAATCGACCACCGGCCCCATCAGGACCAGCTGGGACACCCGGTCAGGCTGCTGCAGTGCTGCCTCGACCGCGAACTGGCTTCCCATCGAGTGCCCGACGAGCACAAACTCGAGGACTCCGAGCTGTTCCAGGGCGCCAAGGATGTAGGTGGCGTGGTCAGCGACCGAGAGAGCGTGGGCGGGCCTTGGAGTCGCGCCGAACCCGGGCAGGTCGATCGAGTAGGTGTCGCCGGTTTCCGCCAGCCGCCCGTGCAACCGTCGGAAGTAACGGTGTGAAACGCCGATTCCGTGGATGAGGACGACGGCGGGCCGTGCGGGCAAGGGGCCGGCTGGGCCCCTTGAGACAAAAACGTGGCCGAGCTGGCCTGCGGCCTCAATCTCGAAGCGGTCGGGCCTGCTCATGGTGTGCTCTTTTCTGTTCAGCGCTTTCTGTACGCCGCCGGGCAGCGTCTAGTAAGCATACTGACAGATTCCGCCGGTCAGTCTGCGCGCTTGTCCCGCTCGCTGAACTCCTCGTCCAGGTCGTAGTGCCTGAACTCGGTCTCCGGGTTCGGTTCACCCTCCACCACGTACTCGTAGTCCAGCTGGCGCTGGACCTGGCTGTCGAGGACCTGCAACTCCGTGTCTTCCACCTTGCTGAGGTCCTCGGGGAACTCGTCCTCGGGCGTGAGGTGGAGCTTCTCGTTCATGGCATGCCTCTCCGGGCCGGGAGGGTGGACTCGAAGAAGATGCGGTGTCCCGACCGATTTCAGGATAACCGCGTCCCCGGCAGGAGGGGAATACAGCGGAAGGGCGTGGGCGCCAGTCGCCGGAAGTCCCATCGACGTGCATTCCCCGCGGCCAAGACCCATGGAGGCCCACGCCTCCGCCGGTGCCAGTGACGCCAGAAAGCGACAGGCCCGGCGGAGGAACGGGACGAATGGACCGCTTTGGACGTCCCTAGCCCTGGCCCGGCTCCGGTCCGACGTTGACCAGCCAGTCGGTGCCGAACTTGTCCGTGCACATGCCGAAGATGTCTCCCCAGGGCGCCTTCTCCATCGGCACCGTAACGCTCCCGCCGTCGGCGAGCTTGTCGAAGTAGCCGCGCAACTCGGCCTCGTCGGAACCGCTGAGGGACACGGAGATACTGGTGCCGGGCGTGTAGTCCATGCCGTTGGGAGTGTCCGCTCCCATCAGCACCATGCCCTTCTCGGTGGTCAGCATGGCGTGCATGATCTTGTCCTGCTCGGCGGGGTCTTCGCTGGCGTGGTATTCACCGAAAGTGCTGAGGTTCAGTTCACCGCCGAACACGGAGTGGTAATAAGTCATGGCTTCTTTGGCGTTGTCGCGGAAGCTCAAGTACGGGTTAAGCGTGGTCATATCCGGGACTCCTTGCAGCTGGGGCGCCGGCCAAGGTGCCATGTTGCGGCCGCGGCCGGCGCACTTTTACATGGCACATCCTGCCCCAAATCAACCGATTAGGATAGGCGCCGCCGCCGGTTCCCGGCCCCTGGCACGGTCCCCCTGCGTGGCACTGCCCCTCAGGCCGTCTGTCCGGCGTGCTCGCCCTCTGCGATCTCTTCCAGCAGCTTGTCGTTAAATGCGGGGAGATCGTGCGGGTTCCGGCTGGTCACCAGGCCCTGGTCCACCACCACCTCCTGGTCACTCCAGTTGGCTCCGGCGTTCTTCAGGTCGGTCTGGAGGGTGTGGTAGGACGTGACATTCCGGCCGGTGATGACGCCGGCGTCGATCAGCAGCCAGGGGCCATGGCAGATCGAGGCCACCGGCTTGTGCTGCTCGAAGAAGGCACGGGTGAAGGCCTGGGCATCCTTGTCGGCGCGGAGGTGGTCCGCATTGACGACGCCGCCGGGGATCACCAGCGCATGGAAGTCGGCGGCGTTAGCGTCGGCGACGGTGATGTCGACGTCGAACTTCTGCCCCTTTTCGGTGCCATCGAAGCCTTGCAGCTTGCCGCTGTTGGGCGCCACGAGGGTGGGCTCGCCGCCGGCTTCCTTCACGGCGTTCCAGGGGCTGGTCAGTTCCACCTGCTCCACGCCGTCCGTGAGCAGGAACGCGACTTTCTTACCGGCAATATTGTGCTGTGACATGGGTCCTCCTCTGGTGCCCGGGGAGGTCAACACCGCCGCTGAACGGCCGGCGCCCTCCACTCGGAGAGTTTGATGCCTTACGGAGTCAACTCTAGGAAGCCATGAAATAATAAGCAAGCTGATTATTTCATGGCCCCTCCCCGGTTATTCATCCTCTGGTCAGCGGATCACGGCCTCGCTAGTCTGGCGGTAGGACTGCTACCCGAAAAGAAGGCCGTCATGGACGAACAACACATCCTGGAGCGAATTTCGGCGCTGGTGGAAGAGGAGCAGACGCTCCGCGAAAAGGCGCCATCCTCCTCGCCGGACTATGAACACAGTCCGGAGCACGCCCGGTTGCAGCGGATCGAAGAGGATCTGGACCAGTGCTGGGACCTCTTGAGGCAGCGCCGGGCCAAGCTGCAGTACGGCGAAAACCCTGATGACGCGGAGCCCCGCCCTGTCGAGCAGGTGGAAAACTACGAGTCCTGAGCTCCCGGCCGGTGCGCCTGCATGCCGGTGCCGGACTGGACCGTGACGCCGCCTGCAGGCCCGCGGTGCGCAGCGTGTCAGGGGCCGCCGTCGGGCTCATTGCCTTCACGGACAACCAACCGGACTGGGAGGCGGGCAGCGGGCCCGGAGTCTTCTACGTGCCGGCGGCTGGCGGGCGGGAGTTCCCGGCAGATCGCGGAACGGATGCGGCGGCTAAGCCGGCATCTCGGGACCGCGAGCAGCTGGGACGCCGCGGGCGGGTTCCTGGAGATTCCGCTCGCCGTCGAGGACTGAAGTGCCGCTCCGAACCGGCTGGACGGTCCCGATTTCCCGGTTCACGGCCGGCATGATCTCGGTGGCCAGCAGCTCGATGGACCGGGCGGTCTCGGTAAACGGCAGGCCGCCAAGGCCGATCTGGGCCATGTAGCGGCTGGTGCCGAGCGTGTTCTGAATTTCCAGCAGTTTTTCGATGACCTGCTGCGGGCTGCCCACCAGCAGGCCGCCGCCGGGTTCGGCCCAGTCATCGAAGGTGGAGCGCGGAAAATGGTCCACCGGGCGCGGCATGTTCTGTTCAAAATAGGCCCGGTAGTAGGGGTAGAAAGTGTCGCGTGCCTGCTGCGAGGTGGGCGCCACGTAGAAGTGACCGCCGGCCCCCACCTGCAGGGAGCCGGCGTCGTGTCCGGCGTCGGCGGCCGACTGGTAGTAGAGCTCCACCAGCCGGCGGAACCGGGCGGGTCCGGACAGCAGGGCAACGAACAGGGGAAGACCCAAACGTCCCGCCCGCGCGAAGCTGGCGGGAGTGCCGCCGACGCCGACCCACACCGGAAGCCTGCCCTGGACCGGGCGCGGCGCGATGTCCATCCCGGGAATGCTCTGGGTCAGCGTCCCCTGCCAGGTCACGGCGGCCTTGTCCCGCAATTCCAGGAGCAGCTGCAGCTTCTCTTCGAAGAGGGCGTCGTAGTCTTCCAGTTCGTGGCCGAACAGCGGGTAGGACTCGATGAAGGCGCCCCGGCCGGCGATGATCTCCGCGCGCCCGTCGGAGATCAGGTCCAGGGTGGCGAACTGCTCGAAGAGCCGCACCGGGTCCTGGGTGGAGAGCACCGTGACGGCTGTGCTGAGCCGCAGCGTCGTGGTTTCCCTGGCGATGGCCGCCAGGACGATCTCGGGGGCTGACAGCGCGAAGTCGCGCCGGTGATGCTCGCCGAGGCCCAGGAACCCCAAGCCCGCCTGATCCGCCAGTTTGGCGAGCTCAATGATCTCCTTCAGGCGCTGCTGCGGGGACAGCGCTTTGCCGGTGCGGAGGTTGCGGGAGAGCTCGCCGAAAGTGAAGATACCAAAGTCCATATTTTATTGAACATTCAACTTTGTTGTTTTGTTCCGGCGGCGAAACCGGCAGCGAGGTCGACGGCGGCGGCCGTCCTGGCGCCGCCGTCGACCCGCTGGGGTGTGCAGTTTCCGATCAGCCGATTGGTTCGGGCATGCGGTCCACAATGTAGCTGGCATCAACACTTGCCCCGGTGGCGGGATCGGTCATTTCCACCTTCCAGCTCCGTGCAAACTGGTCAACACCGGCATTCATCGCAACAGTGCCGGAGATCAGAACAGTGCCGGGCTGCTTGAGTCCGCGCTCAGCCAGGACATCCAGCCAGTAGTCGGGGGTGAGGAGTGCCCCCAGCGTACTGTCCTGGATAAGTGTGTCGGGTTCATCGCCCGCGCCGACCCACCCCTTCAGCGTGATTTGATCCAGGCGGCCCCGCACATCGTCGAGCCGCCAGGCCTTGCGGCCCAGCACGTCCGGGCTGGCATTCTTGCTCCAGGCAACGCCGTGGACTTCAAGTTCGCGGTCGGTATGGTCGCATGCCACCGTCAGCAGGACATCATCCTCGGTGATCACCATCGCCCACTCCGCTTCGCCGGAAGTCCGGGCGTGCTGTACGCGGACCTCGGAGGTCTGCTGGGCGAGGTACGGCGATACGGGATACAGCGCCGGCGTCGTGGTGGGCCCGGGGACACCCAGGAGCGCCAATTCTTCAATGTGGGCCTGGACTTCGTCCTGCTCGCGGCCCGCGTATCCCGCGTTCAGGAGATGCCGGACCTCGACGTTGCGGGTACTTCCATCGGGTAGTTCGAAGCTCAACGTAACCATGCGAGCACGTCCTTTGCTTGTTGGGGCTGGGAAAATTTACAAACCGGAAACCAGAAACAGTCGCCAATGTACATCCAGTATGCGTAATGTATACATTTAATGCCAGCGTGACAGGCATCACTTCGTAACTTTGTGGAGGAACAGTATGGGCAACGCCCCAACCACGACGTCCGGAACAGCAGCGCAGCCGGACGCGCCGATTCGCCCCAAGGGGCTGTACAAGGCCTTTGCCGCCAGCCTGACCGGCACGGCACTTGAATGGTACGACTTCGCCGTCTACTCAGCGGCGGCCGCCGTCGTCTTCCCGATCATCTTCTTCCCGTCCTCGGACCCGCTGACGGGCACCATTCTGGCGTTCTCCACCTACGCTGTGGGCTACATTTCGCGCCCGATCGGCGGCATCATCTTTGGCCGCCTCGGCGATCGAATCGGCCGCAAGAAGGTCCTGGTCACCACACTGATGATCATCGGCGTCGCCACCGTGCTGATCGGCCTTCTGCCGGGCTACGCCAGCATCGGCATCGTTGCGCCAATTATCCTGGTACTCCTCCGCTTCGCCCAGGGCGTCGGCGTCGGCGGCGAATGGGGTGGCGCCGTCCTGCTCTCGAGCGAGTACGGCGACCCGAAACGGCGGGGCTTCTGGGCCTCGGCAGCACAGGTGGGCCCGCCCGCCGGCAACCTGCTGGCCAACGGTGCCCTCGCGATCCTTACCCTGATGCTCTCGGAAGAGCAGTTCCTCAGCTTCGGCTGGCGCATTGCCTTCCTGATGTCCGCCGTGCTCGTCGGCTTCGGTCTATGGATCCGGCTCAAGCTCGAGGACACTCCGATCTTCAAGGCGATTGAGGCCCACGGCGAACAGCCCTCTGCTCCCATCCGCGAAGTGTTCAGCAAGGAACTGCGCCCGCTGGTCGCCGCCACCCTCTGCCGGGTTGGCCCCGATGTGGTCTACGCACTGTTCACTGTTTTCACCCTCACCTACGGCATCCAGGTGCTGGGTTATCAGCGCAGCCAGGTTCTGACTGCGGTCCTGATCGGGTCCGCGTTCCAGCTGTTCATGATCCCGCTGGCCGGCGCCGTCTCGGACCGCTTCAATCGGCGGCTTGTTTACGGAACAGCAGCCGTGCTCGGAGCCGTCTGGGCTTTCGTGTTCTTTGTCGTACTCGGTGGAAAGAACGAGCCGATGCTGATCATCGGGATTGTGCTGGGCCTGATGACCCACTCCTTCATGTACGGGCCCCAGGCCGCCTTCATCGTGGAGCAGTTCTCTCCCCGGCTGCGCTCCACCGGCAGTTCCCTGGCCTACACCTTTGCCGGCGTGATCGGCGGAGCCGTCGCCCCGCTGATGTTCACCCTGCTGCTGTCCCAGTTCGGCACGTGGATTCCGGTGGCCATCTACGTCGCCGTTGCTGTTGCCGTGACGCTGGTCGGGCTCGCGCTCGGCCGGAACCCCAACACCACGGAGGACGAGGAGTACCGAGTGATGCTGGATGGCCCCGCCACAAGCCGCGAAGATGCCGGCGTGGCCGTCAAGGGCTAGGTGCGCAGCAGGAGGTCCCGCGTGACAGCGAGGTGACGGTCTATCGCCTCCTGGGCCATAGCCGCATCGCCGGACACCAGGGCATCCAGGATGCTCTGGTGTTCGGCACAAACGTCATGGCGCCGGCCGGAAGTCCGGAACAGTGCCGAAACGCCCACGAGGATTTGGCGGACGTGGAGCTTGCTGTAGGTGCTGGAGATCAACTCATTGCCTGCCGCATCGATGAGCTGCTGATGGAAGAGGGTGTCCAGCCTGATGAATTCGCGCGCAGCCTCCGGCGCCAACGTGTCTGGCAGCGCAGCCTGCAAATCCAAGGTTTCCTGCATTTCCTGAACGGGCACAGCGCCCTCCGCGATGACCAGCCGGGCTGCGTGGCTTTCCAGGACACCGCGGAGTTCCATCAGTTCTGAGATCTCCCGGCCGGTGACGACGGGTACGTACGCGCCGCGCTGGGGAATCAGCTCGACGAGGCCGTCCGAGACCAGCAGCAGCAGTGCCTCGCGGACGGGCGTGCGAGACACCCCGATCTCGGCCGCAAGTTCCTGCTCGTTGAGGAACTTGCCTTGCATTTCAGGATCGATGAGGACGTTTTCGCGCAGGTAGGTATACGCCTTCTCCCGACCGGAAGCGGTCGTCCCTGACATTTTTCGCATACATTATGTATACAACAGACTGGAGTAAACCCATGCGTCTAGCAGTGGCCCAAATCATTTCAGGTGCCGATCCGGACCTGAACCTGGACCTTATCCGAGAATACGCCGCCCGCGCCGCGGATGCCTGCGCCGAGCTGGTCGTGTTTCCCGAGGCAACGATGTGCGCCTTCGGAAATGACCTCAACGCAGTGGCCGAACCACTGGACGGCCCGTGGGCGGAATCGGTGCGCGGCATCTCGGCAGAGCTGGGAATCACGATCGTGGCTGGCATGTTCACCCCGGGCCAGGGCGCCCGGGTAAGGAACACGCTGCTGGTTACCGGGCCCGGAATCGAATCGGCCTACGACAAGATCCATCTTTTTGATGCCTTCGGCTTTGCGGAGTCCGACTCCGTCGACGCCGGCGTGTCCCCGGTGACGTTCGAGGTCGGCGGAACGGTCTTCGGCCTGGCCACCTGCTACGACGTCCGCTTCCCGGCGCTCTTCGCCGCGAACGCCCGTGCCGGCGCCCACGTGAACATCGTGTGCGCCTCCTGGGGAGCAGGTGTTGGCAAGGCGGACCAGTGGGACCTCCTGGTCCGTGCCCGCGCAGTGGACAGCACGTCTTTTGTCGTCGCCTGCGGCCAGGCGGATCCGGCGAGTGTCGGCGCGCCCTCGGCCGGCACAGCCCCCACCGGCATCGGCCGCAGCGCAGTGGTCTCGCCACTCGGCGTGGCGCTGGCAACCATGGGCAGCGAACCGGAGTTGGCAGTCATCGATATCGATACGGCCGACATCCCGCACGTACGGGCCAAACTTCCCGTCTTGGCCAATGCGAGAAGCTTCTGATCGGGACACCGTGGCCAGCTGCGACGGCAGCGAGGTCGACGACGGCGGCGCGCCCCGCCGTCGTCGTCGGCATCCCGGCCCGGAACCTGAGACAAGAAGCTAACGGAGTTGTAACCGGGAGTTAACGCGGTGGTGCCAAACTGGTCACGGACCCAGATCGAGACTGACACCTCCCTGCACGGCAACCCTCCAAGGAGCAGCAGACATGACCAGTCCAGAGCACGATCCTCCCAGCGGCCCCAAAATCCACGAGGAAAGCCAGTTCCGGCCCGACCTGAGCAGCCTGCATGTCCGCGAGGACGTCGCGGTTACCGGCCTCTGCGGCAACGTTCATCTCCCGACGGGCCGGACCTGCGACCTGCGCGAGC
Organism: Arthrobacter sp. 10L424; assembly: GCF_056395325.1. Classification (NCBI taxonomy): domain Bacteria; kingdom Bacillati; phylum Actinomycetota; class Actinomycetes; order Micrococcales; family Micrococcaceae; genus Arthrobacter; species Arthrobacter sp. 10L424. The sequence continues at coordinate 23,830 of NZ_JBFTJH010000005.1, forward strand.
GGCACAAGGGATCCTGCCACTTCGTGGGTCCCGAGGACGCGGAAAACCTGGCGGCGCGCTAGGCAGCAGTGCCACGCCGCAGCCGGAACTGGCTGCCGGGCAAGGACCGCGCGTACGCTCGCGGTGTGGACATCGTGGAATTCCTGTCCGAACGCATCAGCGAGGACGAGGCCGTGGCCCGGACCCTCCTTGGCGACCGGACCGTCTCGAAATCCGGAGCCTGGTACGAACAGCGGCTGCTGCTCGAATGCGAGGCCAAGCGGCGCCTGATCCGCATCGTGGAATCCGCCCGTCAGGCAGCCCTCGCAACGTTGGTCAGCGGGACGGACCCGGACGCGGGCTGGATCCCGGAGTCGCTGGAGTGGATGGAACAGTCGCTGAATGCCCTTGCCCTCCCCTACTACGACCACCCGGACTTCGACCAGGACTGGTTACGCACCTAGGAGTATTGGCGCCACACACCAACGGCTGCCGGCCGCCCAAGAATTTCCAAAGGTCCGTGTGCAATATCCAATCGCTGGCCTAAGCTAAGAGCGGGGGGCGCTCATTAGCGAAGACGCTTAGTGGAGGCCATTATGTTCAGCTACGTCCGCCGTCCGGGATCAGCACGACTACCAGCGCCCACAGCCGCGGAGCCACCCCGTGATCCCGGGAGCGCCGCTCCCCCGCCTAAAGCCAGGCAACGGTTCCGGCGGATCGTCGGCGGTCTCGCAGCACTGACCCTGGCCCTGGCCGGCGGGCTCGTTGCGGCCCTCCCCTCGACCGGTGCCGAACAGGAACAAAAATACATTGTGGTGCTGAAGGACGGCCTGGCTGATGCCGGCACCGCCGCCGCGGCCCAGCAGAGCAGCTATGGCCTTACCGTTTCCACGGTCTATCGTGACGCCGTGACCGGGTACGCCGCCACGATGACGCCCTCCGTCGCGGCCCGCCTCGCTGCAGATCCAAGCGTGGATTTCATCACCGTGGCCAGGGAGTTCGAGACGCCCAAGGACGCCACGCCGAGCACGCAGGTGGCGCCACTCTGGTGGCTGAGGATGGGCGGCACTCTCCCCGACGACCAGCAACAGTGGGGCCGGGGCTCCGTCGACGTCAACGTGGCTGTGATCGACAGCGGCATCGACGCCAGCCACCCGGACCTCAATGTGCGCGGCGGCATTGACTGCTCGACCGGCTCGCCGGTCAAGGTCACCTCCACTGACGACGTCGGGCACGGGACATTGGTGGCCGGGGTGATCGGCGCAAAGGACAACAATCTGGGCGTGATCGGTACGGCGCCCGGAACCCCGCTGTGGTCAGTGCGCGTTGTTGATGACGCCGGTGTAATCACGGAGGAAATGCTCATCTGCGCCATCGACTGGGTGACCGCGACGCGCAAGGACGGGAATCCGGACAACGACATCCAGGTGGCCAACATCAGCATCGGCGGACCGGGCACCGAGACCCCCAACTGCGGCAAGGGAACGGATCCGATGCACTACGCCATCTGCCGCTCCGTCAAGGCGGGAGTCGCCTACGCCGTTGCGGCTGGAAACTCCGGCCAAGACATCGCCGATTTTGTCCCGGCCACCTACGACGAAGTGCTGACCGCCACGGCGATCGCGGACTTCGACGGCAAGCCCGATGGCCTCGCAGCGCCGATCTGCGGGCCCGACGACTGGTCGAAACGGGGCCAGTTGGATGACCACCCTGCGTTCTTCTCTAACTACGCCAGCGCATCCGAGGACCGGGAACACACCGTGGCCGCCCCCGGAGTCTGCATTACCTCGACGGTGCCGGGCGGGTATGGGGTGGCCCACGGGACCAGTTTCGCGAGCCCCGCCGTCGCCGGTTCGCTGGCTCTGTGCATCAGCGAGGGAGCATGTGAGGGCTCGGGCAAGGAACTGATGGCCCAATTCCAGGAGCTCACAGCCGACTACAACAAGAACCACCGGGACTTCGGCTTCGAGGGCGATCCCCTCCGTCCGATCAAGGGGAAGTTCTACGGTTACCTGACCCAGATCGCCAAATACTGACGCGCGGGACCGGCGCGGGCCGCGGACGGGCGCGGCCAGCCGAGCTGCAGCAGCGGGCTAGGAGCCCGGCCGGATCCGCCGCCACCATCGGCGGCGGATTTCCGGTTCCTGCAACGCTTCCTGCTCAACGGCGAGCACCGCGCGGCGTTCCCGCCAGCGCCGGAGTTCGGCCTCGACGTCGCGGGTCTTGGTGACAACTGGCGGTCCACCCTGCAGTTGCCGACGGGCGTCGACAACCCGCGCGTTGAAGTCGTCCAGGAGCTCACGGATCTGGTTCTCGGAGTGCAGCTCGTCGATCCGTGCGTCAAGGCCGGCATCTTCGGTGCGGAGCAGGATCGCCGGGGGACCCATTCCGGTGATGCTTTCGCGCTGGAGAAGTCCCTTGACCCACCAGTCAGGGTCGTAGTTCTCCCCCAGGCCGGGGATGGGTTTGCCGGCGTACTTCAAGTGATCGAACTTTCCCTGCGCCATGGCATCGCGGATCAGATATTCGGCCCGGGCGGCGTCGTCGAACTTTGCACGCAGTTCCCGTTCCTTCGCGTCGGCGGCGGCCAGCTCTTCCTCTTCCTGCACCGTCATTCCGCTGATCCGGAGCACGCGGAGTTCGGCCGCGCGCTCCACGCGGCGCCGGAACGCACCGCCCGATTCGCCGCTCATCGTTCCCCTCCCCTTTCCGGCCGCAAAAGCACCCTTCCAGTATGCGAACCAAACTCCATGCAGCCAAGGGAGTGCCCCCGCGGGGCCGGATGACGCCGTCGCCGAGTCCTGGCTTTCAGGAGGGTCAGAGCGTCGGCAGGACCTGCTCGCGGACCTGTTTGCGGAGGATTTTGCCGAGCATCGAGCGGGGCATGTCAGGGATGGCGACGATCCGTTTGGGGACCTTATAGCCGGCCAGGTGCTCGCGGCAGTGCTCGCGGAGGGCGTCCTCATCCAGCGTGCTGCCGGGTTCGGGTTCGACGGCGGCGACCACCATCTCGCCGCCCCGTTCGAGTGGCTTTCCGACGACGGCCGCGTCCTTGACGTCCTTGTGCAGCCGGAGCACCGTCTCCACCTCCGTGGGCGAGACGTTGAAGCCGCCCGTGATGATGAGTTCCTTGGCCCGGTCCACGATGGTGGTGAATCCGTCACCGTCCACGGTCACCACATCGCCGGTCCGCAGCCAGCCGTCGGCGGTCAGGGTCTTGGCAGTTTCCTCCGGGTTGTTCCAGTAGCCCTGGAATACCTGCGGGCCTTTCAGCAGCAGCTCACCCGGCTGGCCCGGCGGGACCTCCACAGCGGGATCGTCGACGTCGACGACCTTCATGAGGGTCGACGGGAACGGCACCCCGATGGTGCCGTTGCGGCGGGTGGGGTGGAAGGGGTTTCCCAGTGCGACCGGCGAGGACTCGGTCATGCCGTAGCCCTCCACGAGCAACCCGCCGGAGACCGACTCCCACAGTTCCACCACATGGTCCGGCAGGTTCATGGCGCCGGAGATGCAGTACTTGCAGGACCGGAGCGAGATGCCTTTTTCCTTGGCGGCCATGGCGGTGCGTTCGTAGATCGGCGGGACCGCGCAGTACACCGTGGCGGGCGATTTCTTCATGGCGTCCAGCACGAGGTCCGGATCGAACTTGGGGAAGAGCACCAGAAGGCCCTGCTTGCGGACCCCGTAGGTGAGGTAGAGCGTCATGCCGAAGGCATGGAACATCGGCAGGATCGCGTAGAAGATTTCCTTGCGGTACTCGGCGCCCTGCATCCAGGCCTCGCCCTGCAGGGCGTTGGAGTACAGGTTGAAGTGGGTGAGCATGGCGCCCTTGGGACGGCCGGTGGTTCCCGAGGTGTACTGGATCGCGGCGAGGTCATCCACCGAGGGGCGGGGGTGTTCCGGGTCGATCCGGCCATGCCCCAGGAGAGCCTTCCACGCGATCGTTCCCGGGGCGGGACCGGTCAGCGCTTCGCGGGACGCCCGCAGCTTCTTGACCGGCAGGCGCAGGGCAAGGCGCTTGACGGCGGGGAACGCCTCGAGGAGGTTGACCGAGACAACGTGGTCGATCTCGACGTCGGACGGGAAGTCCCGTACGGCCGACGCAGCCTTGTCCCAGGCGATGACAACGCGGGCCTGATGGTCCTCGAACTGGTGGCGGAGTTCCCGGGACGTGTACAGCGGGTTGTGTTCGACGACGACGGCGCGGAGGCGCAGTACCGCGTAGAAGGCGACGACGTGCTGCGGGCAGTTCGGCAGGATCAGCGCTACCCGGTCGCCGGCGCGGACTCCCAGTCGGCGCAGGCCCTCGGCCCCCCGTTCGACCTGTTCGCCGAGTTCGGCATAGCTGGTGCGGCGGCCGAAAAACTCCAGTGCGGGGGCCGTGCCGGCCTGGGCCACGGAACGCTCCAGCATGTCCACAAGCGACTCGGTGGGCAGTTCAATCCGGGCCGGGACGCCCGGCTGATAGTTCTTCACCCAAGGCTGCTGGTCCGTGTTCTCCATGGTCACATCTTGCCGTGAACCGTCTTCCCGCAGCGAATTTCCGGTTCCTCTGCCCGGGAATGGCAATCTGATTTGGGCCCTCGTGACCCCGGACTGCAACGACCAGCCTTGTGTTTGCCTGGGTGCGTAATTAGGCTCGGGCGCGAACCGCGGCTCCTGGGGCAAGCGGTTGGACCGCCTGATGCCCTGCCCGCCTTAGCGCCTGATCGCCCCGATGGCTCACAGAACCGGAGGAAAGATGACGACCGACCCCCCGTCCCAGGATCGAAGCTTCACCCTTACCCGGATCCTCGCTGCATCGCGGCATTCGGTGTTCACAGCTTGGACTGATCCTGCGCACCTTGCTTGGTTCTACAACCCTGCAATGCCGACGCCTGCCACGCCCATAGAGGTCGACCTCCGCGTTGGGGGTACCTGGAAACAGATGATGATCGTCAATGACGGCCTAAGCTACCCCACCGGGGGAATCTACCTGGAGATCGTTCCCGACGAATGCCTCATCTTCCGCTGGGGAGCACTTGGAGGCTGGCCCGAACTCGACGGCGAGAACGAACTGACAGCCCCTGTGGTCACGGTGCAGTTCAACGGCACAGGCTCGAAAACGGCGCTTATCCTTACAGCCGAGTTCTCGGAGTCCCTTGACGTCGAAGAGGTGCAAAAGCTGATACTCGGAGGCTGTCAGGAGGGCTGGGGCGCCACCATCGACCGGGTCAAGGACAGCACCGCCATAACCCCGATGGCCGGTGGGGGCATGGCGGGACCCCGGAGCGACGCCCAATTGCTCGCCCAGCTGGCGAGGGGGCGGGAACATGTTCTCCGAGCAGTCGACGGCCTCGACGACGATGATATGGGACGAGCTTTGGTCCCGTCCGGCTGGACGATGACGCAGCTGCTCAACCATCTGGCCTTCGACGACGAGATGTTCTGGATATCGGCTGTTCTCGGTGGGGATGACAGGGCGATCGCCGAACTTCACAACGGCTGGGCGTCGAAGCCGATGACCGGTGCCGACGCGATGGACATCTACAAGCGCGAAATCGCTCGAAGTGACGAGGTCCTGGCGGAGATCGATTTGGATGCCCCTCCCCGGTGGTGGCCCCCGGCCAGCGTGTTCGACGCACCGCCGATGTCCGATGGGCGTGAGGTCCTGTTTCGGGTGCTCGCTGAGACTTCCGTCCACGCGGGCCACCTCGACATCGTCCGGGAGCTGATCGACGGACATCAGAATCTCGTGGTGGATTAGTCCCGGCTTCCGCCCCCTGATGGTTCGCTGGGCCGCGGGCGCTGAACGCAGTCAGGATGGCCCGGAAATATCTTCCCGTCAGGTGTCCTTTTCGTGTCATCCCGTTCGTCGTGGTGGTGTATCAGCCAAGAAGAAGGAGTCATCGTGGAGTACATGCTTTTCATCTGCACCGATCCGACAGCGCCCGCATATGTGGCCGCCGAGGACAACATTGTCGAATGGGGTGCTGAAATGGAAGCCCGCGGCGTTATCCGGCATGGCGACAGGCTGCGACCTGTCGAGGACGCAACCACGGTCGCGGTACGCGGCGGCGAGGTGATGGTTTCGGATGGGCCGTTCGCCGAGACAAAGGAATGGATCGCCGGCTATGACATCATCGCCTGCGCCGATCTCGATGAGGCTATCGAGGTGGCGTCCAAACACCCCATGGCCCGGTTCGGCAAGATCGAGATCAGGCCCGTGTGGCCGCTCGGCGAGCAGTCGTAGGCCCGGCGGCCGGGGTGACGGAACTGACAGGCGTGCGGGCCGCCGTCGAAGCCGCGTCCGCCGCTGAGGCAGCACGAATCACGGCAACCCTCATCCGCGTGACGGGCGACTGGAGCCTGGCCGAGGACAGTGTCCAGGATGCGTTCGCCAAGGCCCTCATCGATTGGCCTGAGCACGGCGTTCCCAGGAATCCCGGGGCCTGGCTGACAACGGTGGCCAAGAACAGGGCGATCGACCGCTTTCGGAGCGCGGCCACCGAAAAGAGGGCCGTGCGTGAACTCGCGATCCTCACCGAGCTCGAAAAACTGGACGACGAGACAGGCACAGCAACGGCTGCCGAGGATGACCGGCTCCGGCTAATTCACACCTGTTGCCACCCTGCCCTGCCTCTGGCCGCCCGGGTGGCGCTGACCTTGCGCACTGTCGCGGGGCTGACGACCGGCGAGATCGCCCGCGCGTTTCTCGTCCCTGAAGCAACCATGTCCAAGCGGCTCGTCCGGGCCCGGGCGAAGATACGCGATGCCGGGATCCCATACCGCGTGCCGCCGCCAGAGTTGATATCTGAACGCACCGCCGGAATCCTTGCCGTGCTGTATCTGATGTTCAACGAAGGATATTCGGCCACCGGTGGCGGCACATTGATCCGCGAGCCTCTGGCCAGGGAAGCGATCCGCCTCACCCGGTTGCTGGTTGGCTTGCTCAACGGCTCCCCGCAGGAACCCGAGGCTCTGGCTCTGCTGGCCCTCATGCTGTTTCACCACGGCCGGCGCCGGACCCGGACGGACGCCGCCGGGGACCTGGTGCCGCTTGAGGACCAGGACCGCCGGGCATGGGATCAAGCTGCGACTGTTGAAGCCGTGACGCTGCTCGCGACCGCCGATCGCCTGGGCATTTCACTGAGATCCCGGCCCGGAAGCTACCGTATCCAGGCCGCCATTGCGGCGTGCCACATGACCGCCGTTGATTCCGGCAGCACCGACTTCGCCCGGGTGGCAGTCCTGTACGGGGCGCTTGCCCAGATTGCGCCGTCACCGGTGGTGGAGCTAAACCGGGCCGTCGCTGTCGCGATGTCCCAAGGACCGGAAGCTGGCCTTGCCCTCATCGAAGAGCTGGAACGGACACGGACACTCGAGGGGTACTACCTCCTGCCGGCCGCGAAAGCTGACCTGCTGCGACGTCTGGGGAGGAAAACTGAGGCCAGTTGCGAGTATCAGCGGGCCCGGGACCTCGCCCCAACGGAGGTCGAGCAGCGCTACCTCTCAAAACGCCTGGCCGAGACGAGCCCTGCATCCTCACCCGAAGCCAACCGGAACAAAACCACGCCGCCAACCGCAAACGGGGAAAAATGAAACACCTATTGCTGATCCCAATCAACGTCGACAAATGGAACGCACTCTCCGCTTCCGAGATCGAGGCGATCATGCGGGCTCACACGGCATTGCAGCAGGAACTCAGGGCAACGGGTGAGTTCCTGGCAGCTCATGAGCTCGCTGAAGAGGCAACGTTCGTCCGAAACAACGGCACCGCGCTCACCGTGACCGACGGCCCATTCATCGAGACGAAAGAGATCGTGGCCGGCTATTACATCGTGGATTGTGTTGACCTGGACCGCGCGGTAGAAATTGCCGGCAAGCTCGGCGAAGCGAGACTATGGCCGATCGAGGTGCGCCGGATCGACCCGTGACAACTCCGGCACCCTAAGCCCCCGCGGTTGCCGTCACAAACCGATTCCGGCACCAATCAGGTGGCTTCCCTCCAGGGAGGGACGCTAACGGGGACAGGAGTTGAGCGGGACAGCAGCGATCCGGAGCCGTGGGCGATCCGGCGTCCGTAGAGATACCCTGCGGCCGTGGTCGCCAGGACGGACACGCAGGCGCCCGCCCGGCGCAAACCGTCGGGGTCGGCGCCCCGGCCCCAGGCCGCTAGTGCGGAAAAGACCGCTCGGGGCAGGACGCTGCGCACGTAGCGCCGCTCGGGGCCCAATGCCCGCTTGTGTCCCACGATGTGGCTGACCTGGGCTTTGGACAAACCCTCCGACCAGGAACGCTCCAGCATGTACCGGAACGTCCCCCGCTGGACCGGCACATGGTGATGCACTAGCGCTGCCGGTTCGTACACAATGCGGGAGCCCGGGGAGCCAACAGCCGCCCGGATGCAGATTTCGGTCTCTTCGCATCCCATCGGTTTCGTGCCTTGGCGTCCAAGAGAGAGATCAAAGCCGCCAACCTGCTGGAGCACCTGGAGCCGGAAGGACATGTTGGCGCCGATGACATTGCGAACTTCGGAGGCCACCTTGGGCATGCCGCGGTGGCTGCAGCCGACGATCCAATCCAGTTCATGGCCGAAGTGGCCGGGCCGGCCGCCTTCCCAAGCCGGCTCGACCTTCCCGCCAACCGCCAGGACGTCGGAGTCGTCGTAGAGCGCCGTCAGCTTTTCGAGCCAGTCCGGGGCTGCCACTGCGTCGTCGTCCAAGAACGCCACGATCTCCGAAGTTGCCAGGCCTACGCCTGTGTTCCGCGCCCCGGAAAGCCCCTGGAGCCCGGTGCTCTCCACGAGGGTGACGTCCTGAACGGCAGCCACCAGCCGCTTGTACAGGTCCTCGTTGTGGTCCACCACTACGATTACCTGCTTCGGTTGAAGCGTCTGGGCGTGGACTGAGTCAATGACGTCCATCAGTAGTTCCCAGCGCTGCTCCGTGTAGGAACAGATAACAACGGAAGCTGTGGGCCGGAAATTGAAGTCGAGCACCTTAGGCTCCTTCCGCCACGGTGAGCACGCTGTGCGGATCCGTGGGTGTGCGGGCAAACCGGACGTTCGGGTAGGTGTACTTGACCCGCCGGAGGGCTTCGGGCCTTGCCCCCGCGGTCGGCGCCTCCCACGAGGTGCATTCCCGTGCCAGGGTGCGGAGGACCCGCCATCCGTCGCGGAAAGTCTGCAAGTTCGAAACGCCGGAGATGCGGTCAAGTTCGAAGCTCGGCACTTCCGCGATGCGGAGGCCTGCGCGGGCGGCCCTGACAATCAGCTCCGTCTCGATCTCAAAGCCGTCCGACTCCAGCTCGAGGACCTCCAGGCATTCCCGGCGAAGCGCAATGTAGCCGTAGCAAAGGTCCGAGTAGTTGCTTCTCAGAACCGTGTTCGCCAACCCGGTCAGGACCCGGTTCCCGGTGTTCCGCAGCCAGGTGAGGTCCTCCGACCCGCCCCCGGTTACGTAGCGCGAGCCTTTGACGAAGTCGTAGTCATGCTGGAGTGGAGAAACGAACCAGCCGATTTCCTGCGGATCCATGCTCCCGTCCGCGTCGAGCATCACGATGATGTCTCCCGACGCCGCTGCGAAGCCGGCACGGACGGCGATGCCCTTACCTTTGCGGGGTTCCGCCACCACAACGACGTCGACCCGCAGTGCGCGGGCGACGTCAATGGTGTGGTCATGGGAGCGACCGTCCACAATGACCACTTCATCCACGTATGAAGGCATGCGCCGCAGAACCCAGGGCAAATTCATTTCTTCGTTAAGAGTCGGAATAACCACACTCACCGAAGCCCTGGGCGAGGCGGCGATTTGCTCGGCCGGCGAATTAGGGACCATATTTGGAATAGACAAAAGCCTCACCACCTTATGAAATTTCCGGACCTCGATGGTCTGGCCATCTGCGAATGAGAACCTAGTGGACGAATTCAAGACATCCGTCGAAATATCAGCAACCCCAACCCCACTTGCCACTGACTGTGGCCTTGCCTAGAGCCTAAAGTTCACCCAAAGTTGTGTCACGAGTGGCTGGTACTTGGTTGTTTGTTCCACTCGATGCGCGACCCGCATGCCTCTACTTGGGTCTCCGTGGCGACCTACTCGGGAACCACGACTCGCTCTTCAGCGGTGTACTCGGTCAGCAAAAAGGGTGCCCATATTCGTTGAGTTTCAGCACTTTTGCCCTGCTATTGGAACCGTACGCCGCTCGGCTGGAAACGCCCAGAGCCAGCGCACGCCAGCCAAAGCAGAGCCGCCGGAGGCCGCTCGTACAGGGGGAAACGGGATTCTGAGTGCAGTGCCGCTGACACTTGGGGGCCATATCGCGGATTCCATAACAGTTCCTTCTCTGCCAGGAAAAGACAGAAGAACTACCCAAATATAGAAAAGCAGATCTGCTCACTTCCGCAGAGAGTGGTGCGCATTGCTCCGGCCGGAAAGCTTCTTCAAGAACGTCATGGAAAGGGCAATTAGATGCATGAAAGGAACGGCGGTTCAGCTGAACCATGCAATCCGCTGGCACATCCAGACCCGCGTAGTGGCATTAGCGGCACAGCCACCCGGACGTTCAATGTCACGGAGGCCGCAGCCGTCCGGCAGACCGCACTCAAGCCGGCCAGCCGGCCAGCACCCGGTCGGGTGCGCCGGAAGACGGGAGCGGACGACGGCGGGGAGTTCCCGCCGTCGTCCGCTCCGGTCGTTCTTGGATGCCGTTAGACCGCCGACCAGCCGCCATCGGAGGCGAGGATTGCCCCGTTGACGTTGGTGCCGTCGTCGCTGAGCAGGAAGGTGATGGAGGCGGCGAGCTGCGCCGCCGTGGCGGGGGCGGGGATGTTCGCACCCATCAGCGGGCCGAGCCGTTCGGCCGCCAGCTGGGAACCCCAGGTAGCCTCGATGTTCGTGATGGTGGCGCCCGGTGCCACGGCATTGAAACGCAGACCCTTCGGCCCGTACATCACCGAGGAGTTCCGGGTCAGGCCGACGACGGCGTGCTTGGACGCGGTGTACGCGGCCCCGGCAGCGGAACCGCGCAGCCCCGCCTCGGAGGCGACGTTGACCACCGAACCGGAGCCCGCCTCGAGCATGAGCGGCACCACGGCACGGGTCAGGCGCATCAGGGCGGTGACGTTGATCCGGAAGACCCGGTCCCAGGTGTCGTCGTCAACTTCGTGGATCGGGGCGAAGTGGTCCATGATGCCCGCGACATTCGCCAGCGCGTCGACCCGCACGCCAGCGGCGGCAACGACGGCGGCGACGGCTTCTTCGGTGGAAATGTCACCGGCCACGGGGACCAGGTCCAGGCCGCCGTTTCCGGCGACCAGTGCGTCCAGCCGCTCGGAGCTGATGTCCGCCGCGATCACCTTGCCGCCCTCCTTGGCTACGCGCAGGGCCGTGGCCAGGCCGATGCCCGAACCGGCGCCCGTAACGATGACCGTTTTGCCGGCGAAACGGCCCGCGGTGGTGGTTTCCTGCCATGATGCGTCGTTGCCCATGATGCCCTTCCGAACGTTTCGAAATACTGTCGCTTTCTACCTTATGACACCCTGTGTCATAATGAAAGGGTGAATACTGGTGGAATGCCCGCGCAAGACTCCAGACCAACCAGCACGCGTTCGTCCGGGCGTCCGGCGACCATCGACCCGGATGCCATCGCCGGCCTCGCGCTCCGGCTCTTCGCCGAGAACGGCTACGAACAGACCTCGATGGAGGACATCGCGCGCGAGGCGGGGATTGGGCGCAAGAGCCTGTACCGGTATTTCTCCAGCAAAGCCGACCTCATCTGGGGCGGCATGGAACCTGTTGTCCGGGCCTCCGGGCTGGTCCTGGAGGAGACGCGGGTCCGGCGTTCGGCCGACGGCGACGTCATGGCAGGATTGCGGGCCGCCGCGATCGCCGGAGTGGCGGTAATTCCCGACCTTGCGGTGTCGCGGGGGCGCCTGCGCCTGATCGCGCATCATCCCGAACTGGCCAGCCGGAGCTACGGTTCCTTGGCACCCCAGCGCGACCGGGCGCGGCAGTACCTTCTGTACCACGGGGTTCCCGAGGACTCCGCAGGCTACCTGTGTGCGGCGTATCTGGCCGCGACTTTCGAGGCCTGGATGCAGTGGGCTGCGGGCACGGACCCCGACCCGGCGCCCTACCTGCTGGCTGCCGTGGATGTGCTGCGCATTCCGGGGATCTAAATCCCGGACCAGCGGCGCGGTTTTCGCCGCGAACCGTGGCTGGCGCCAGGCGTGGCAGGGACCATTGCGATGCCGAATCATTCCGCGGGGTGGCATCCTGAGAGCACCATGACTGCACACGACGAGACACCCGACACGTCACACTCCGGCCACGCGGCCCCCGATCGCGTGGAGCCAGGCGGGGCACCGGACGGCCTGACCCCGGCCGCCAACGGCACCGCGGCGGGGTCGGTCGGGGAGGATTCGGGGTCGGACGGGAACCGCCGCGGATTCCTGGCCCGGTCCCTGGGTGGCGGGACCGACCCGGACCCCCGGTTCACCCTTGCCAACGAGCGCACATTCCTGGCCTGGATTCGGACCTCACTGGCGCTTGTGGCCGGCGGCATCGCCGTCGAGGCCTTCACCTCGGAGCTGTTTGACCCGCAACTGCGGAAGACCGTCGCCGTGCTGTTGCTCCTGCTGGGGCTGGTGACCGGTGGCGGCTCGTTCTTCCGCTGGCTCAACGTGGAGCGTGCCATGCGGCTCCAGGCTCCGCTGCCGGCTCCCCTGCTCGCCCCGGTCCTGGCAATCGGAGGGGCGATCGTCGCGGCCGTACTGATCGTTTTCGTGATCGGGCGGGCGTAGCCGTGGCGAAAGCCAGGCCGGCGGCGGTGCACAACGACCCCGGGCTCCAGCCTGAGCGTACGGACCTGGCCTGGCGGCGGACCTCTTTCACGCTGATCACGGCGGCCTGTATTTTCCTGCGCTGGATGCCGCACCACGGCTGGTTCGCGGGCACGCTGGTGGCGGGCTCACTGCTGGTCGCCCTCGGCATAGCCCTGACGCAGCGACGCCGCTACCACCACCATGCCAGCGGCATCGGAGGAGCGGTGATGAGGGCAAATATCAAGGGGACGGCGGCCATCGCGGGCAGCGTGGTGGTCCTCGCCGGCCTGGGAATCTACACGGTGCTGTACCTGCCGCTGCAGCCTTAGGGCATCGGCTGCTCCACAACGGCCGTTTTGGGGGGGCTCAAAAGGGCAGTTTTGGAGCAGCCGATGGTGGGGCTAGGCGGTGGTGACCTTGAGCAGCAATGCGTGCTCCGGGTTGAGGACGGGCATCGGCAGACCCACCTCGGCCAGGAAGCGGCCGCTCGCCGTGGCCCCTGACTCGAGCCAGGCCGGGGGCTGGACCTGCGTGAACGTGCGGGCGTAGTCGGCGTCGCCCGGAACCGGGAATACCGCTTCCACCCGGTAATCCGCGTCGGCGGCCAGGCCAGGGATGGCAATCCGGCCGGGCTGCTCTGCGGGTGAGGTGCCGGTGCTGACCAGGGTGAACAGCGCCGCCGTCGTGCCCTTCACCGCGGAGTCGCCCGCGGGACCGCCGGCGGAAGCGGCCGGGCCTGCCACGACGCCGTGCAGCATCAGGGAGTCATCTGCCAGGTCGGCGCGGACCATCCGGCCCGAGTGGATCAGGCCGCGGTGCTCCTTGTAGATGCCGATGAACCGCTTGAGCTCCTCGCGCTGCACGCCGTCGACCTGCCGGACGTCCCATTCCATCCCGAAGTGCCCGAACAGGGCGGTGATGGCGCGGAAGGACAGGTCGTGCGTGCGGGCGGTGGTGTGCGAGGTGGTGGGGCCGACGTGCCCGCCCACCAGCTCCGGCGGGACCACCAGCCCGGTCCAGCGCTGGATGCTCTGCCGTTCCAGGGCGTCGTTGCAGTCGGAGGCCCAGATCCGGTCCGTCCGCTCCAGGATGCCCAGGTCCACCCGGGCGCCGCCGGAGGAGCAGCTTTCAATCTCCACGCCGGGGTGCGCGGCTTTGAGCGCGTCGAAGAGCCGGTAGGCGGCGAGGGTCTGTTCGTGCACCGAGGCGCGGCCGGCGTGGCCGTGCTCCAGCAGGTCCCGGTTCTGGTCCCACTTGAGGTAGCTGATGTTGTTCTCGCGCAGGAGCGCATCCACGCGGTCGTAGATGTACTGCCAGGCGTCCGGGTTGACGAGGTCAATGATGTGCTGGTGGCGCCATTCCAGCGGCAGCCGTCCGCCGTCCTTGAAGCTCTGCACCGAGGGCCCTGCGATCCACTCCGGGTGCGCCCGGACGACGTCGGAGTCCAGGTTGACCATCTCCGGCTCCACCCACAGCCCGAATTCCATCCCGCGGGACGTGACGGCGTCGATCAGCGGGGTGAGGCCGGACGGCCAGAGGGCCTCGTCCACGTACCAGTCGCCGAGGCCGGCGTGGTCGTCGCGGCGGCCGCGGAACCAGCCGTCGTCGAGCACGAACCGCTCGACGCCGAGCTCCGCGGCGGAGTCCGCGAGTTCGATCAGGGTGGTGAGATTGTGGTCGAAATACACGGCCTCCCAGGTGTTCAGCACCACCGGGCGGGGCTTCCCGGCGCCGGCGCGGTGTCCGGCGGCGTCCGCGGCGGGCAGCACGTGGTGCGGCCGGTTCCGGAACCAGGCGTAGAAGGATTCGCTGATGCCGTCCAGGCCGCGGTCCGAGTAGGCGGCGAACAGGGCGGGCGTCGTGTAGCTGCCGCCGGGGGCCAGGATCACCTCGGCCGGGCCCAGCAGTTCGGAGCCGCCGATCATGGTCCTGCCGTCCGCGGTGCTGTCCGCGAACTGTTCGTGGTTGCCGCTCCAGGCCAGGTGGGTGGCCCAGACCTTGCCGTGGCGGTTGCCGAAGCCGGCGGTTCCGGCGGCGAAGAGGAGCGAGGAGTCGTGGCCAGTGCGGCCGTGCCGGCCGGTGCGCACCCAGGTGCCCTGCTCGATGGCTCGGCGCTGCGGGTGGCGTTCCCGGCACCAGCGGCCGGTCAGGTCCAGGAGTTCGACGGCGTCCGGCGCCACCGGGAGCACCGTGGCCAGTTCGTCGAGCTGGTACGGCGAGGTCCCGGTGTTGGTGACGGTGTGCCGCAGTTCCAGCAGGGCGCCGTCGTGCAGGGCCAACGCGGACGACACGCGGATCCCGGCGTCGGCGTCGTCCTGGACAATCACCGCGGCGTTCCCGACGGCGCCGGCCGTCACCTCCGCCACGCGGAGCCGGACGGAGAAGTCGTAGCCGGGGACGCCGTCGGCGATCCGGTGGCCGCGCAGGGCCGGGCGGCCGCGCCAGCTGGAGGAGGCCTGCGGGAGGAGCCCGGCGGGGACGGCGGCGTCGACGGCGGAATGCGGGACGGGCGCTCCGAGGATGGCCAGATCGGGAAGGGCGGCGCCCAGATCGGCACCCCAGTGGATGACCTCGGCCTCTCCGCTGTCGAAGCTGATCACCAGGCTGGTGCTGGCGGAGCGGAGGTACAGGGGATCCATGGCAGGTCTCTTTCGGTGGTTCGGGGCGCGTCCGGGGATGCGGAAACGCGGGTCAGGCAGTGTGCATCAAAGGGAATACCGGATACCGCCGCCGCGAGGAGGTAGCGGCGGCATCCGGGGCGGTGGGGCCCTACTTGAAGAGGGCGTTGACCTGGTTGTTGGCTTCGGTGAGTGAGCTGGCCGGCTTCTTGCCCGCGAGGACCGCGTCCATGGCCGGCTTCATGATGCCGTCCACCTTGGCCGCCTTGTCCGCGATGGGGAAGAGGAACGTGGTGCCGTCCTTGACGTGGGTGGTGAAGGCGGAAACGTCCGTGCCCTTGTCCGCGAAGGCCTTGGCGGCGATCTCGGAGGAGCTGGTGATGGCCGGGAAGACGACGGCCTTCTTGGCGACGACGTCCTGGCAGGCGGCGGAGCCGAGGTATTCGACCCACTTGACCGCGGCGGCCGGGTTCTTGGTGCCGGCCCAAACCGAGTCGGCCAGGCCGTTGAACATGCTGGCGCGCTTGCCCTCGGGGCCCTTGGGGGTGGGCGCGAACGCGGTTTCCACGCCCTTGTAGCTCTGGTACTGCCCGATCAGCCAGTCGCCGGTGGTGTTGATGGCGGCCTTGCCGGCGCCGAAGTTGTCGGCGAGGCTGGCGCCCACGGTGGTTTCCAGCCTGGGCATGTAGCCCTTGTCGATCAGGCCGGCCCACCAGGCAATCGTTTCCTGGAAGCGGGGATCGTCGTAGTTGAACTCGGTGCCCCACGGGTTCTTGTCCGTGTGGGTCCAGCCCGTGGTGGCGGTCAGGAAGCTCCACTCGGTCTGGCCCTGGCCGGAGCCGCCGCCCGCGAGGCCGAGGCCGTAGACCGCGACGTTGTTCTTGTCGAAGCCGGCCTCGTCGCCGCGCACGCCGTTCTTGTCCACGGTGAGGTGCGCGATCGCCTTCTCGTAGCTGCCGCCGTCCTGCGGGTTCCAGTCCAGGTTGGCCATCTGGTCCGCCGTGAGACCCGCGGAGTCGGCCATGGCCTTGTTGTAGAAGAGGCCCACGGTGTCCCAGTCCTTGGGCAGGCCGTAGCGCTTGCCGTCCTGGCCGACCCACAGTTCGGGGAGGCCCTTGGTGTAGCTTTCCAGCTTGATGCCGTCCTTGGCGACGGCGTCGTCCAGGGAGAGCAGCTGCTTCTTCGCCGCGTACTCGGGGTACTTGGAGAGGTGGTTGGTGAAGACGTCCGGGGCCGTGCCGGCCACGAAGCCGTTGGTCAGCGTGGTCCAGTAGTCGTCCCAGCCGCGCTGGGTGATCTTGACCTTGATGTCCGGGTTGGCCTTGGTGAAATCGTCGGCGCACTGCTGGTAGGCGGGGAGCTGGTTCGCGTCCCAGAGCCAGTAGTTGATTTCACCCTTGGCTTCGGCGGAGGGGGCGGAACCTCCGCAGGCGGACAGGGAGAGGGCGATGGCTGCGGCGGCAGCGACGGCGCCGAGGGTCTTCTTCATGGTGGACCTTTCAGGGATGTGCGGTGTGGACATGTAAGCGCGGGTGCGTTCGGGTTACTTGATGCCGGAGAAGCCGATGGAGTTGACCACCCGCTTGCCGAAGGCGATGAAGAGCAGGAGGACGGGCAGTGCGGCGATCAGGGTGGCGGCCATCAGGCCGGACCAGTCGGGGGCGCCCTGCGGGGACTGCGATTTGAAGACACCCAGGCCCACGGTGAGGACCCGGACGCTTTCGTCCTGGCCCACCAGCAGCGGCCAGAAGTATTCGTTCCATTGGCCGATGAACGTCAGCAGGGCCAGGGTGGCCAGCGGGGCGGCGGCATTGGGCAGCACGATCTGAAAGAAGATCCTGACGTGTTTGGCGCCGTCGAGCATGGCGGCTTCCTCCACTTCGCGGGACATGGAGAGGAAGAACTGGCGCAGGAAGAAGATGGCGAAGGGGGTCATGAACAGGAAGGGCAGGGCCAGACCGGCAAACGTGTTGAGCAGCCCCAGGTTCTTGATCATGAGGAAGTTGGGCAGGGCGGTGAAGATCGGCGGGACCATCATGGTGGCGAGGAACAGGCCGAAGACCACGTTCCGTCCGGGCCAGCGGAGCCGGGAGAAGGCGTAGGCGGCCATCGCGCTGAAGAAAACTTGCCCGGCGGTGGTGACCGTGGCGAAGATGATGGAGTTCCGCAGGTACAGCCAGAAATTGATGGCGGCGCCTGAGCCGCCCTCGGCGATGGCCTCCTCGGGGGTCTGCAGGCCGAGGACCCGCTTGAAGGCACCGAGGCTGAAGTCGGCCGGCAGTAGGTTGCTGGCGTTGGAGGCGAGGGAGGCGTTGCTGGAGAGCGCGGTGCGGAGCATCCAGAGGAACGGCGCGATGGTCACGACGACGGCGACGACGACAAGTGTCCAGGCGCCGGCGCGGCGCCAGTTGAACGGCTTCCCGGGCTTCCGGTGTGCGGTTTTGGCGGACGTTTTGCGGGAAAGGGCGGAGGTTGTCATGGCTGGGGTTCCTTAGTCCAGATCCGATTCGTTGCCCTTGAGGAACTTCATCTGGATGAAGGCCACGAGGGCGAGAATGACGAAGAGAATGACGGACAGGGCCGAGGCGTAGCCGAAATCGGATTCACCGAAGGCCTTCTGGTAGATGTACATCTGGATGACGCGGGAGGCGTTGATGGGTCCGCCGCCGGTGGTGACGGCCACGGTGTCGAACACCTGGAAGGACCCGATCACCGTGACCACGAGGACCAGCACCAGCACGGGGCGCAGGAGCGGCATGGTGATGCTCCAGAAGGTCCGGGTGGGGGATGCGCCGTCGAGGGACGCGACCTCGTAGACGTGGCTGGGGATGGACTGCAGCCCGGCGAAGATCAGCAGTGCCGTGTAGCCCATGTGCCGCCAGACGTTGACGCCGGCGATGGTGGGGATGGCCCACTGTTCGCTGCCGAAGAAGGCGATGCGGGGCAGGCCGAACCAGTTGATGATCTCGTTGACGATCCCGATCTGGTAGTCGAGCATCCAGAACCACAGGAGCGCCACGATCACGTTGGCGACGAGGAACGGCAGCAGCAGGGCGCCCCGGATGAGCGTGGATTTCGCCACCCGGTGCATCAGCAGCGCCAGCCCGAGGGCGATGACAGTCTGAAAACCGATGTTCAGGCCGACGTACTGGAGGGTGACGGCCATGGCGTTCCAGAACAGCTCGTCCGCGAAGATCGCGGTGTAGTTCCGGGTGCCGATCCAGGTGGGATCCCCCAAGACGCTGTATTCGGTGAAGCTGAGGTAGACGCCGCGGATCGTGGGAACCAGGAAGAAGGCGACGAAGCCGACCATGGCCGGGAGGATGAACAGCAGGGCGATCCGGAGGTCGCCCAGGCGGCGTCCCCGGCCGGCCCGGAGGGTGTTCCCGCGGTGCGGAGGTTTGGATCCGCCAGCCACGGGATCCGGAAGTTTGGTGATGGTAGTCATCGTTGACTCTTCCTGGTGGTGTGATGTGGGTAACAGCTGGAACAGAATCTACACGAGTAGATTTTGGCTGGCAAGAGATATTTCTAGCATTCACCGCAGTTTTCTTGTACCCGCCAGTAACGATTGACTCGAGTAGATAGCAATGGGACACTGTCTGAAATGTCCATCTCGAGAGGCACCCGTGAGCGATTGGCCCTGTGGCTAGCATGGACTCCATGACGACTTCGGCAGTACACACCCCCCGCGGCCCAGTGACCCGCAAGGACGTCGCCCGCTACGCCGGGGTCAGCACCGCCGTCGTCAGCTATGTCGTCAACGGCGGCCCGAAGAAGGTGGCCCCGGCCACCGAGGCGAAGGTCCAGGATGCCATCCGCATTCTGGGCTACCGGCCCAACGCGGCCGCCCGCGCGCTCAAGCTCGGCTCCAGTGAGACCATTGGCCTGGTCATCCCGGACAACACCAACCCGTTCTTTTCGCTGCTGGCCCATGCCGTCGAGGACGCCGCGGCCGAGCTCGGCTACGCCCTGCTGCTGACCAACTCCGACGGCAACCTCTCCAAGGAGCGCCGGAACATCCGGAACCTCGCCTCGCGCCAGGTGGACGGGGTGGTGCTCGCCAGCGTGCTGTTTGAACCCGACCTCGCGGCCCTCGAGTCGGCCGAGATTCCCGCAGTGCTCCTGAACCATGGCGGCAAGTCACCCGGATTCAACAGCGTGGGCGTGGATCTGGCGGCCGGGGCGCGGATAGCGGTGGATCACCTGATCGGGCACGGGCACACCAGCATCGCCCTCGCCATGGGCACCAACACGGGCCACGATTACGACCTCCGTGAAGAGGGCTGGCTGCAGGCGCTTGCGGCGGCAGGGCTGCCGGAGGGGCCTATTGTCCGCGGACCGTTCAGCCGGGAAGGCGGGTACACCGTGGGCCGCAGGCTGCTTGCCTCGGCGGACCGGCCCACGGCCATCTTCGCCAGCTCGGACATGCAGGCGATCGGCATCCTGCGCGCCATCCACGAAGCCGGACTGAGCGTGCCGGGCGATATCGCCCTGACTTCCTTCGACGGCTCTGCCGAGGCCGAATACAGCTGGCCCGCCCTGACGACCGTGGAGCAGCCGGTCCGGGTGATGGCGGAAGCCGCCGTCGGCGCACTCCTCGGCGCGCGCCGCGGCGAACCGGCGGAGCACCGCATCTTCCCCACCGAACTCCGGATCCGGCAGTCCTGCGGCTGCCCCGCTTAAGCCGCACCCTGGCCGAGCTTGCGAGGCGAGGGGGCCGGTTGGGCCCACGCCGGCAGGGTTCCCTGGCCGAGCTTGCGAGGCGAGGGGGCCGGTTGGGCCCACGCCGGCAGGGTTCCCTGGCCGAGCTTGCGAGGCGAGGGTGCCGGTGGGGAACAGCCGACGTCAGGACAGTCGCTCTGCTCCGGCGGCCGGCGTGACAGTGAAGATGTCCGGTGCTGTGAATCCGGCTTCCGCGAAGGCGCGCACGACGGCGTCGCGGACCTGCCGCTCGTCCCGAACCGGAGTCAAGGCGATGGCCGATCCGCCGAAGCCGCCGCCGGTCATGCGGGCGCCGATGGCGCCGTGGCCGCGGGCCGTGTCCACGGCAAGGTCGAGCTCCGGGCAGGAGATCTCGAAGTCGTCCCGCATGGAGGCGTGGCTGGCATCGAGGAGGTGGCCGATGCGGGCCGGGCCGTGGGACCGGAGGGTGTCCACTGCCTGCAGCACGCGGGCGTTTTCGGTGACGACGTGCCGGACCCGCCGGAACGTGACCGGATCAAGCAGGCCGCCGGCCTCCTCGAGGTCGGCGACGGCGACGTCCCTCAGGGCTTTGACGCCCAGGACCTCGGCGCCAAGCTCGCAGGACGCGCGGCGGGAGGCGTAACCGCCGTCGGCGTGGGAATGCGCCACCTTCGTGTCGACCACCAGCAGGACGAGCCCGGCGTCCTGCGCCCGGAACGGGACGAGCTCCACGGACTGGTCCCGGCAGTCGAGGAACACCGCGTGACCGCTGGCGCCGCGCAGCGATGCCGACTGGTCCATGATGCCGGTGGGTGCACCGACAAAGGCGTTTTCGGCATGGTGGGTGAGCATGACCATTTCCACCGCGGTGAGCCCTGCGCCGGTGAGCTCGTTCAGGGCCGTGACGACGGCGCACTCGATCGCATGCGAGGAGGACAACCCCGCCCCGAGCGGGACGTCGGAATCCAGGAGGAGGTCGAACCCGGGGACGTCGATGCCACGCTGCTGCAGGGCCCACACCACTCCGAGCGGGTACTTGACCCAGCCTTTGACGGTGCCCGGCGCCAGGGCGGCGGCGTCGGCTTCGACGAGCCCCTGGCCGCCAAAGGTGGACAGCAGCCGGATGCTGCTGTCGCTGCGGAGCCGGACGGCGGTCCTGGCCCGCTTGTCGATCGCGAAGGGCAGGACGAAACCCTCGTTGTAGTCGGTGTGCTCGCCGATCAGGTTCACCCGGCCCGGGGCGGCCCAGACGCCGTGCGGGGCTGCGCCGAACGCGGCCTCGAACCGGTCTGCCAGGGCACCGGTCCCGGCTTCGGTACGCGCGGTGGTGTTCATGCGGGCGCGCCTTCCGGGGTCACAGTGGTGAGCGGGGCGGCGCCGGCTGGCGCCTCGCCGGCCACCTCCCGCAGCCGGGCAGCGACGGATTCCGGCGTGGTGTCGTTAATGAAGGCTCCCATCGCGGCTTCAGAGCCGGCCAGATACTTGAGCTTGTCCGCGGCGCGGCGGGGCGAGGTCAGCTGCAGGTGTAGATGGCCGTCCCGGCGCAGGGCAGGCTCCAGCGGGGCCTGGTGCCAGGCCGCGATGTACGGGGTCGGCGTCGGGTACAGGGCGTCGAAGCGCTTCAAGAGTTCCGGGTACAGCCCGGCCAACTCGTCCCGTTCTGCGCCGTTCAGGGCGGCTAGATCCGGTACCTGGCGGTGCGGGACCAGATGGACTTCGAGCGGCCAGCGCGCCGCGAAGGGAACGTAGGCGCTGAAGTGTTCGCCCTCTAGCACCATGCGGCTGCCGTCATTGCGTTCGGCCCGCAGCAGGGAGGACGTAAGCGTCTCCCCGCCGCCGGACGTGGCGGCGTATTCGCCGGCCGCGGCGGCCAGGACCGCGGCGCGGGGCGTGACGTAGGGGTACGCGTAGATCTGCCCGTGCGGGTGGTGCAGGGTGACGCCGATTTCGGCACCGCGGTTTTCGAACGGGAAGACCTGCTGGATGCCGGGCAGCGCGCTGAGCGCCTCCGTGCGGTGGGCCCAGGCGTCGATCACCGTGCGGGTGCGCTGCCAGCCCAGCTCGGCGAAGGACCCGGTGTGCTGCGGCGTGAAGGCCACCACCTCGCAGCGGCCGACGGCGGGTGCGGCGGTCCCCCAGCCCGGCGCCGGCGGGACATCGTGCGTGGCCGGGCCCAGGGAGGGGAAGCGGTTCTCAAAGACGGCGACGTCATAGTCCGGCGCCGGAATCTCGGTCCGGTTGGCCGGCGTCGTCGGGCAGATGGGGCACTGGTCCGCCGGCGGCAGGTGCGTGCGCGACTGCCGGTGAGCGGCGACGGCCACCCATTCGCCGCTGAGGGCATCGAAGCGCAGCTGGCCCGGTTCCGGGCGGGCGGGCAGCTCGCGGTGGTCCACGAGGGAGGCGGCGGGCCGCTCGGCGGACCCGGCGTCGTCAAAGTAGAGGATCTCCCGGCCGTCGGCCAGGCGGGTCATGGTGGTTCGCGTCATGGTTTCAGTTGTACATGAGAAAACATTTTCAAACAATAGAGCACAAAACAAAGCAGAAAGTGTGTGCGATTAGTGGGTGCTGGCGGTACGCTGTGCTGGAGGAAGCCCCGGTGGCCCAAGCCGCCAGCTCCCGCCGGATCCCCCGCCAGCACCCCTACGAAGGACGCAGAATGCTCGCCGCAGCCCGCCACTCCGCCATCCTCGCGGAGGTCCAGCGCGAGCGGATTGTCCGCGTCGCGGACCTCGCCCGGATGCTGGGCGTATCCCTTATGACCGTCCGCCGGGACATCGACGCCCTGGACGCTGCGGGCGCCGTGGAGAAGATCCACGGCGGGGCAAAGCTGCCCGGCGCGGTCAGTACCCACGAGCCGGGGTTCGAGCTGAAGGCGACTCAGCTGCAGGAAGAAAAGATGGCGATCGCGCATGAGGCCGCGGCCCAGGTGCGCGAGGGTATGGCGGTGGGCCTCAGCGCTGGCACCACCACGTGGGCGCTGGCGCAGCTGCTGTCCACCGGTCCCCGGATCACCGTGGTTACCAACTCGGTGCGCGTGGCCGACGTCTTCCACCAGAGCCCGTCCCCGTCCACGGTGATCCTGACGGGCGGCGAGCGCACGCCCTCGGATGCCCTGGTGGGTCCGCTGGCCACGTCGGCCCTCAAGCAGCTGCACCTGGACGTGCTGTTCCTGGGCGTCCACGGCGTGGATGCCGACGCCGGCTTCACAACGCCCAATGTGTTGGAAGCCGAGACGGACCGGGCCTTCGTGGCCGCGGCCCGCCGGGTAGTGGTCCTGGCCGACCATACGAAGTGGGGCACCTTCGGCATCAGCACCATCGCCGGCCTGGAGGAGGCAGACGAGCTCATCAGCGACGAGGGCCTCCCCGGGGAGGCGCGGCGGATCCTGGCTGAGCGGGTGGGCAGGTTGCGGCTGGCGCCCGTCGGCGCCGCGGCCCGCGCGGCCGAGGCGGGGTAGACCCGGCAGACAGCCGACGCCGGACGGCTGCGGCGCGGCAGCTCGCCGCTCCGGGACCTTGATCCACCCAAACCGTGCAACGCTAGTGGCATGGATCTGGAGGTGTCGCCCGCGCTCACGATTCCCGCGTCGGAACTCGGCTGGCGGTTCTCGCGCTCGTCGGGGCCCGGCGGCCAGCACGTCAACACCTCCGACAGCCGCGTTGAACTCTCCTGGAATGTCGCCGACTCGGCAGTACTTTCGGATGGACAACGGCTGCGGCTGGTCACGCGCCTTGAACGACGCCTCGTCGCCGGGGTGATCACCGTGACCGCCTCCGAACGGCGCTCCCAGCTGCGCAATCGCGAGCTGGCCCTGGCCAAGCTTGCCAATCTTGTGGCGGAGGGCCTCGCTCCCGAAGCCGCCCGTCGGCGGGCGACCAAACCCACCCGGGGCTCGAACCAGCGCCGCCTCGCGGCAAAGGGACAGCGGGCGGCAACAAAAATGCAGCGCAAGCGGCCGTCCGCCGAATAGCGCCCGGCAGGACCGCTTGGCAGGCTCCCGCCAGGCCCGGGCCCCAAGAAGTGCCCGCCCGGGCACCCCGCCTCAGGGTTCGGCACGCACCTCAGCCGACACATCGTTGGGCAGCTCGGGCGACCAGCCGGGGTCGTAGTCCGGATGGTCACGATAGGACCCGGCAAGAATCGTCAGCATTGCCCGGCGGGCAATGGCAACGGTCCCTTCAGCATCCCCGGGATCTTCAATTCCCTCGCCTTCGGCAGCTTCCTTCCAGCTGGCGATGATGGCCCTCTTCTCTGCGCACTCTTCCTGCATCCGCCCACCGAGTGACCCCTTGCCGTCGCTTCCGTCTTCCGGGAGTTCGGACGTGCCGACGACGAACATGCCGTCCCGGATCGCTGCTTCTTCTTCCGCGATGCGCGCTTCCAGAAACTCGACAATGTTCATGGCGACCATCATTGCATCCGCACTCCGCCCGTCAGAAGACGTTCGCCGCGGGAGCAGGCCGCTCCGCGGTTTCCCCGCTAGGCCTTTTCAACCCACTGGGCGCGCCAGGCCGGCGCCTCGAAGGCCTCACTCCAGTACGCCGTTTCCGTGGCGATCTTGCCGTCCCGGAATTCGAAGATAAAGACCGTTTCATACGCCGGGCCGCCGTAGTCCAGTGACGCCTCGAGGACCACCAGGTCCCCGCTGCTGACCAGTTTGCGGGGCGTGATGGTGGGCAGTTGCGGGAAGGCGTTGTAGATTCCCCGCCGGTTCTCTGCGCCGCGCACGAGTTCCCCGGATTGCGGCCAGTGCATGACGGCGTCGTCGTGAAAGAGCTCGTCCATGAGCTCGACACGACGGTCGTTGATGCAGGAGACCAGCCTGTTGACCACGTTCTCGTTGGCATTGGATTCATCCATGGCCTTCACCTCATCGCTAGGAACCATCTGCTGGCTGCGTCGTGGCGCGGGTTCCTGAAGAGCGAGGCCTCGCTCGGGTCTCTCGGCCTGGTCAGAATCTCACGCTCCTTGCATTTTGCTCCCGCTCACCGGTTTCCGCCACAGCATCCGCGTATCCCGTCCGCCGTCGCCCGTTTTAGCCTGTGGTTCCCCCGGTTTGGAGGATAGTTTGGGGACATGACGGCAAACTACAGGTACGACGTCGAGATCCTCCACCTCCTCGTGTCGCCCGCCCACGCCTACTTCGGCCGCGCCCGCGAGGGTGCAGCCGACGTCCCCACGACGGACGCGGACCGGGTGGAGCTGGTGGCCGGAAAGGGCATCGTCGGCGACCGGTTCTTCGGCAAGGCCGCGCACATGGACGCGGCCGTCACCCTGATCGCCGTCGAGGCCCTCGAGGAGATGGCCGCCGAGCTGGGCTCCGCACCGTTTGATCCGCTGCTGGCCCGGCGCAACGTGGTCATCAGGGGTGCCCAGCTGGCTCCCCTCATTGGCGGGGACTTTGCGCTGGAATCGCGCGGGGAACTGGTGCGGTTCAAGGCCGGACGGCCGGCCCACCCGTGCGCCTGGATGGACCAGATGCTGGCACTGGGCGCGCACGCCGCCATGCGTGGCCGGGGAGGGGTGCGCTGCCAGCCGCTCTCCGACGGCACACTGCACCAGGGTCCGGCCGTGCTGGTCAGCCCCGTGGAGCTGGATCCCGCGCGCGCCGGTACGCCCAGCCTGCTGCGGCCGTCACGTCTGCCCTAGCTCCGCACCCACCCAGCGCCGAGGTCGCCGGAAAGCTGCCATTTCGCCGTAAGCTTCCGACGATCTCGCGGGTTTCCGGCGAGTCCGGCGCGCGCCCGGCCACGCCCCGCCATTCCCGGCTTCAAGGGGACTTTGGACCGGGGCGCTGGCTGGCCCATCCCGCCTAAAATTTGAGTATGGCCGGTTCCGGCGCATTTGAAGTGGAGACCGCGGAAGCGGGCGCCGATCCGTCATGGAGCTGACGGCTATCGTCCTCATCACCGCGGCCCTGTTCGCCTGGGCCCTGGTTTCGGCGCGGCTACAGCGGGCGGACCTGACTGCCCCCGTTGTGTTTACAGCTTTCGGCGCAGGACTGGCCTTGTCCGGGCTGGTCGACGGCGCCGCACCACCGGCTGGCCTCACCCCGATGGTCGAGGTCACCTTGGTGTGGGTGCTCTTCTCCGACGCCGCCCGCCTGCCCCTCCAGCAGCTGCGCCGGGATGTGGGCCGCTATGTGCGGCTGCTGGGGGTGGGCCTGCCCCTGACGATCGTGTTCGGGTGGGCCCTGGCCCTATGGTTCTTCCCTCCGTTCGGGTTGTGGCTTGCCCTCCTCGTCGGCGCGGCGCTGGCCCCCACCGACGCCGCGCTGGGGATCCCGGTGGTGACGAATCCGGCGGTGCCGTCGCGGATCCGTCAGCTGATCACTGTCGAGAGCGGCCTCAACGACGGCATCGCCACCCCGGTTGTAATGGTCGCGATTGCCGGCGCGGCCGCCGCGGCGGGTCTGGAGAGCGCCCACGGTCCCGGCAGCGCCGCCGTCGAGCTGCTCATCGGTGCCGGCGTCGGCGCGGGAGCCGGGGCCCTGGGCGGGTGGCTGCTGCGGGCGGCCCGCCGGCGCGGGACCGCCGGTGAGGACTTCGCCGGCATCGGGGTCCTTGCCCTGAGCCTGCTCGCCTACTCCGCCGCCCTCGCCGCTGGCGGCAACGGGTTCGTCGCCGCGTTCTGCGGCGGGCTGGCGTTCGGCACGTGCGCCGGCCAGCGGGGGCCGGCGGAACTGGTCTTCGTCGAGCAGATGGGCGGCCTGGTGTCCCTGCTCGTGTGGCTGGCGTTCGGAGCCATCGCAGTTCCGACGATGGTGGAGAACTTCGTCCCGCTGACTCTCGTATACGCCATTCTCAGCCTCACGCTGGTGCGCATGCTGCCGGTGGCACTGGCCTCGATCGGTGCAGGACTCGACCGGAAGACCGTCCTGTTCGTGGGGTGGTTCGGCCCGCGCGGCCTGGCTTCGCTCGTCTTCGCGCTGCTGGCGCTGGAAACCCTGGGGCCCGCGTCCGACGAGGCAGTGGCCGTCATATCGGCCACCGTCCTGCTCAGCGTCGTGGCCCATGGCTTCAGCGCCACGCCGCTGGCCGCCCGCTACGGGCGGGCCGCTGTCGCGGCGGGCCCGGAACCTGGCGGACCGGTGCCGGTGGCTCCCGCTCCCGCCCGGGGACTGAGCCGCAAACACACGCCGGCTGCGCAACTCAGGCTGAAGCGCACCCGCCCCTAGGGTGCCCTGGACCCGCCGGTGCCGCTGGTTCAGGATTCATCACCAACGCAGGCACCAGGCGGTCAGCGATACACCGGTCCGGAACGCCGGCGGCTCCGAATCAGGTGTGGAAACCACGAACGGAGGGTGACGATGAGACTTCAGCCGGGCACCGGCCCGAACGTGGCGCCCGCCCTGCAGCGGTATGTCCTGCCCACGGAATTGGGTCCCTGCACAGTGCGTGTCCAGCAGGGCACCGGAGGCCTGCCTCCCGCATCCGGCACACCCGACGTCTACCTTCACGGCGCCGCGGGATCCTGGGCTGACTTCGTCCCGCTGCTTGCCGGCGCGCAGACCCGGACGCGGGTGCTGATTGATCTGCCGGGCTGGGGCGAATCCACGAAGGGCGCGCGGCTCGAACACTTCAGCATCGAGGCGATGGCCAGCGTTGTCACCGGCGTGCTGGACTCGCTCGGTTACCTGCGGTGGAACCTGGTGGGCCACTCCATGGGAGGGTTCCTGGCGTTGCACATTGCCGCGACGTCGCCGGAGCGGACCGCCAGCGTAGCCGCCATCTCTGCTACGACCTTCGGCGTGGCCGAAGCAGCCCGTCGGCCGCTGCGCGGCCTGTCCGGATTCCCGGCGTTCGCCGGCATGCTGCTGCTCATGCGTTCCGTGACGGCCCTCGGCCCGGCAGGGTCGGCGCTGGTCCGCGCAGTCCGTGCCACGCCTGCGATGGGACTGCTGTTGTCCCCGTTCTTCGCGAACCCCGCAGCCCTTTCCAAAAGCGTGATCCGCGGCCTTGGCCGCAATGCCCGGCCCGCAGGCTTCTGCGCTGCTGCCGAGGCCGCGGCGCACTACGATTTTGCTCCGTGGCGCGGGATCCTCTGCCCGGTGCTGGCGACCCGCGGGGACAGCGACGTGTTCACGCCTCCCTCCGATCTGGCCCGGCTGGCCGATGTGGTCCCGCACGTCCGGATGGTGACGATCCCCCGCTGCGGCCACTTCGCGAACATCGAGCAGCCGCACCACGTGCAACAGCTGCTCGATGACCTGCGGTCACCGTGAGGCGCGTCAGCGACGGGCACTGCCGCCATCACGACCAGTCCGGTAACCAGGCGCACGACGGCGGGGGCCTCCCGTCGTCGTGCTCCCCCGTCCGTCCGGGGCGCTACGGCCGGGACTCGGCGACCGGCGCGGCCGCCGGTGGCAGAGGCAAGTCGAGGCCCTTGACCCGCCGGTAGGCGACGCGCACGAACCGCACGCCGTTGGAGGCGATGCTGACTGCCCCGAAGAAAGCGAAGCCGAACACAGGGTCCCCCGCCTCGGCGATCGTGAGGACGGCGGTTCCGGCCAGGAAATAGATGGTCCCTTCCACGGTGTTCACGCCGAGGGACAGCAGGCTCAGTCCGCGGGTTGACGCGCTGACCAGGCCTTCGTAGGCCGCCGGGACGGCGTAGAAAAGAGTCGATAGACCCAGCATGAAACCCAGGGCGTCCTCAACCGGCAAAAAGAACCGGGCTCCGGCCGTTGCAAGCACGAGGGCTACCGCCGAACCGGTGCCGGCCAGGATAATTTCGCGGTTCTTCCGGGCGTCGGTCCTGGCGACCTCCCGGCACAGGAAGGCGTGGATGACGATCCACAGGATGTTGGCCGCCAGCACCCACCAACTCTGGACCAGCACAGCCAGCGCCAGCCAGCCGAGTCCCGTGCCGGCCAGAACGCCCAGGCTCAGGCCACTGACGCCGTCGCTGGTCCCGGTGCGCTGCACGCGCAGGAGTGCGGGTACTGACCGGATGACCTCGACGGCGATCAGGACCAGCCCGGCGAGGGCAGCGGACATTTCGGCGGACAACGTGCTCCTTCAGGTTCCCTTGGGCTCTTGCGCGGCTCCAACACCATAACCGGGAGGGCGGGGACGCTGCGATCCCCCAACGCCTGTGACGAGTCTCACGGGCAATAAATGCCAATTCGGCTTGAGCCGATCGAGCCGCGCTGTGCACTATGGAAAGGCACGGCAGGGACGTCAGAGTCCCGCCGCAGCAGCCCACGGCCCCTTCGACGCCCCGCGCACGCAGCGGATCAGAGGGCCGGCGGCAACAGTTTTACCCATCCTGGTGGACGCAATGAGGCCAAACCGGTGAGCTCGCAGAGCCGCCAACGGTCCCGGAGCGTTCCCGGTTTGGCCCTACGGCGGCTCCGCATCGGTGCGGCAGCCGGACACCCGGATTCACGAATGGAAGCACTGAACAATGACGTTTGAAACTGCCACCTCTGTCACCCACAAGCTCTGGGACCGCTCCACGATGCACCACGAGCTCGACGCCCTCATCCACGATCTCTCGGTCCGGCACAACACCCCGAAGAGCAACATCGCGGTCCACGCCAGCGGCCCCAGCACGTTTACGCTCAGCCTGAACCACGGCGAAGCCAACCTCGAGACGGTCAACCTCTAGCACTACCCACACGCAACACCACGACGACGGCGGGAGTCTCCCGCCGTCGTCGTCCCGTTTCGGCCGAAGGTCACCGGGAAGCGGACCGCCGACTTTCGCCGAACTAGCCCTCCTCTGATCCGGCCTCAGGCGATCTGCACCATTGAAGACACAAGCTGCTCGTGTACGTCACCCTCCACGTAGCGCGCATGGCCAACGAAGACCGTTCCTAGCCGCCGGCGTCACAAGGTTGCGGCTTCTTCCTGCGCCAGCCTGACCAACAGAAGTTCGTCCTCCACCGCCCGGGAAGGCCAATAGTCCTTCGCCAGCTCGCTTGCCCGGCCCCTATCCGCTGCCGGGAAGAGCTTGCCGAACAGCCCGGCCGCATGAAGCAGGGCAATCAGCGCCGTGGTCCTGGCGTCGGTTTCCTTGGAACCAGGCGGAGCATCCGGCTTGGTGCCGTGCCCGGCGTCGGACTCCGTAGAAGCCGACGCCGTATCGGGCTTGGTGCCGTGCCCGGCGTCGGACTCCGTGGAAGCCGACGTTGTATCTGGCTCGACGGCGGCCGCCGTGGATTCAGTCGCCCCATCAGACGCACTGGCATCGGGCTCGGCCTTAGGCTTCGCGGATTCGGCCGGGGCACCGTTCAGTGCCGCCTGGATCCTGTCCAGGAGCGCAGCTTCGGGGCTGTGGTCCTTCTCCGGGTACCGCATGGACTTGAAGATGCCCAGGTGTTTTTCGCCGACATGTTCCACGATTCCCCGCGACGCCATCCCTTCGTAGACACGCTGCACTTGGGCCCGGCCTTCCAGCATGGAAACCCACTGCTTGGGCGTGTGGGGCCGGGATTTGCCACGGATGAGCTCCAGTTCGTGCTGGAAGTCCGTTTGCGGGGCTGCACCCGTAGCCTTGACGTGCTTCCCGTCCAGCCCGATGGCACCAAGCAGGTCCAATTCGGCCAGGATTGCCCCCGCCAAAGTCGTCCTGAGTGCGAACACCGGCACTTCAGGTTTGCCGTCTTTGTCGTTCGTCGCCAACAACAGGAAAGCCTGCGGAAGGCTCAGTTCCGCCGCTTTAGGTTTTTCAGCATCCATACGATCATGGTGGCGCAGTTGGCCAGCCACCACAATGAAGATTTTCCGGCGCATACGCCGGCATGACCCCCGGATCAGACGTGCTGGTCGACGAGCACCGGGTTGCCATCCGGGTCCAGGACGATGAAGCTCGCCGGCCCCGCTGTTTCCTCGTCTGCCTCGGCAAAGAATTCCGCGCCTTTGGCCTTCAGCTCCCCTGGAGCTCGCGCACAGACGGAATCGTCACGAAACGGCCACTTCTTGACATGACTCAAGTCACATGTGAAAGTATAAACATCAGATGGTCAGACCAGCTGGCCAAGGTCTCAAACTTTAGTTTCCTACAAAGGAGTAGCCCCATGAACCTGTATTCCTTGATGCAGAAACGCACCGCCCAGCAGGGTCCCATCCGCGTCGGCGTCATCGGCGCGGGAAAGTTCGCATCCATGTTCCTGACGCAGGCTTTGAACTCCGAAGGGATCCACGTCGTCGGCGTTGCCGACATCGACGTACCGAAAGCCCGGGGCGCCATGCAGCGGACCGGCTGGCCGGCCGAGCGCTACGCAGCGAAGAACTTCGCCGAGGCCCTTCGGAACGGCACAACGTTTGTCACCGACAGCTCATCCGACCTGATCCAGCTCCCCCAGGTCGAGGTCATCCTGGAGGTCACGGGCAACCCGATCGTGGGCACCGCCCACGCCGTGCAGAGCATCGACAACGGCAAGCACATCATCATGGTCAACGTTGAAGCCGACTGCATGGTCGGCCCGATTCTTCAGCGCCGCGCCGAGGCTGCCGGCGTCGTGTACTCCATGGCCTACGGGGACCAGCCCGCGCTGATCTGCGAAATGGTCGACTGGTGCCGGACCGTCGGATTCGACATTGTCGCTGCCGGCAAGGGCACCAAATACCTCCCCGAGTACAACTACTCCACGCCGGACACCGTGTGGAACTACTACGGCTTCAGCGACGAGCAGCTGGCCTCGGGCGACTTCAACCCGAAGATGTTCAACTCGTTCCTGGACGGCACCAAGTCCGCCATCGAGATGGCCGCCGTCGCCAACGGCACCGGCCTGATCCCGCAGGACGAAGGCCTCTTCTTCCCGCCCGCCGGAGTTGACGATCTCCCCCACGTCTACCGCGAAAAGTCCGTCGGCGGCATCCTCACCCGGCGCGGCACCGTGGAAATCGCGTCCAGCCTCAACCGGGACGGCACCGAAGTGGAGCGGGATCTCCGCTGGGGCGTTTACGTCACGTTCGAGGCCAAAACCGACTACGCGGTGCAGTGCTTTGCCGAGTACGGGGTCAAGACCGATTCCACCGGACGCTACGGCTCGCTGTACCGGCCGTACCACATGATCGGGCTTGAGCTGGGCGTCAGCATCGCCTCTGCAGTGCTCCGGGGCGAAGCCAC
Organism: Arthrobacter sp. 10L424; assembly: GCF_056395325.1. Taxonomy (NCBI): domain Bacteria; kingdom Bacillati; phylum Actinomycetota; class Actinomycetes; order Micrococcales; family Micrococcaceae; genus Arthrobacter; species Arthrobacter sp. 10L424. The sequence goes on from NZ_JBFTJH010000005.1 coordinate 55,999, forward strand.
CGGAACCCCGACCGGCTTCCGCGGCGACGTCATGACCACGGCCAAGAAGGACCTCAAGGCCGGCGAAACGCTCGACGGCGAGGGCGGCTACACCGCCTTCGGCAAGCTGGCTCCGGCGAAGATCTCGCTGGAACGCAACGCCCTCCCGCTGGGCCTGGCGCATGGGATGAAGCTCAAGCGCGACGTTCCCAAGGACGGCACAGTGTCCTGGGACGACGTCGACGCCGACGAGACCCTGCTGGCCGTACAGATCCGGCGCCAGCTGGAGAGCGAATTCCGCGCCGAAATGCTGCTACCCAGCTAGGTCAGACCATCAGGCCGACGAACTAGGATGGGAGTGCCGCCGGCGGCGTGCCGGCGGCAGGAAATCAATGAGGTGGTCGGCATGACGGCAGAAGCATGGGAACCGGTACAAAGGGTTCGCACCTACGAACAGGTTATGGCCCAGATCGAGGACCGGATCCTGGATGGACGGCTCAAGGCCGGAGACAAGTTGCCCAGCGAGCGGGACCTCTCCGCCCTGCTGGGTGTCTCCCGGCCCTCGCTCAGGGAATCACTCCGGGTACTTGAAGCCCTGGGCATCGTGGACATTCGTCCCGGCGGCGGCGTCGAAGGAGGCGCAGTCCTGGTAGGCGAGCCCGGATCGGGGTTCGTGAACCTGCTCAAGCTTCAGCTGGCCCTCGGCCAGTTCGAGCAAACAGAGGTTCTCGAAACCCGCATTGCACTCGAGACCTGGTGCTGTGAGGAAGCCGCGGTACGGGCAACCGAGCAGGACCACCGGGAACTGGGCCTGATCCTGGACCGGATGGACGACCCGAACATCACCACGGCCGAGTTCAACAAGCTGGACGCCGCGTTCCACGTCCGGATCGCCGAATCCACCGGCAACTCACTCGCATCCCACCTGATGGGTTCACTGAGAGTCGCCATCAACCGGCAAATGATCGAGGCCTACGCCCGGCTCGAAGACTGGAAAGAAACGGCCCCCGTGGTGCGCCGCGAACACCGTCACATCCTGGACGCCCTCCAGCGCAGGGAACCGACGGAAGCGAGGCAAGCCGTGGGCGACCACATCCGCAGCTTCTACAACATTGGAAAAAACGTCGAGGCCTGAACCCACCTCGGTGACGCCGGACTCCGGAATCACCCAAGTGCAACGCCTGCGGCAACGCGGGGCAGGGAAAGTCCCTGTTCCATATCGAAGGAGATATGAACGCAGATGAGCGCTCTTATGCAATCCAAGGCTCAGCAGGCTGAGCACGGTTCACCCGACAAAAAGAAGGTCGCCATCGGCAGCGCCGTCGGCACCACCATCGAGAACTACGACTTCCTGGCCTACGGAACGGCAGCCGCCCTGTACTTCGGTACCGCGTTCTTCCCCGGCAGCGATCCCCTCTCCGCAACCCTGCTGGCCTTCGCCACCTTGGCAGTGGGATTCGCGATGCGGCCGCTCGGCGGACTCATCGGCGGCTACCTCGGCGACAAGTACGGCCGCAAACCTGTCCTCGTCGGCGCGCTTCTTGTGATGGGCGCCTCCACCTTCATGATCGGCCTCCTGCCAACCTACGAGCAGGTCGGCGTCCTCGCGCCCATCCTTCTCGTCTGCATCCGCGTCGTCCAGGGCTTGGCATTCGGCGCCGAATGGGGCGGAGCCATCATGATGACCTTCGAGCACGCCCCGTGGCGCAAGCGCGGCGAATACACCGGAATCCCCCAGGCCGGCGTCCCGCTGGGCCTGCTGCTCGCCAACCTCGTCTTCCTGGCCACCACCGGTTGGAACAACGAGTGGTCCTGGCGCGTGCCCTTCCTGGCCAGCTCCCTCCTGATCATCGCCGGCATCATCATCCGCCTGAAGGTCAGCGAATCGCCCGAGTTCGAAGAAACCAAGGCCCGCGGCGAACTCGTCAAGAACCCCCTGCTGACCGTCATCAAGGACGACTGGCGCACCATTCTGCGCGTCATCGGGCTCCGCCTGGCCGAATCCGGCGGCTTCTACATCATCGTCACCTACCTGCTGTCCTACATCACCTCGAACAAGATCGTCGACCGCCAGACCGGCCTGACCGGACTCGTGCTCGCCGCCGCTATCGGCGTTGTGGCTACCATCCTGTGGGGCCGCCTCACCGACCGCATCGGGCGCCGCAAGCTCTACCTGATCGGCTGCACCGGCATGATCCTCTTCGCCTTCCCGATGTTCCTGATGGTCAACACGGCCGTCCCGTTCCTGGTCGTCCTCGTCTACATCATCGGCCTCCCCATCCTCCATGACATGCTGGCCGGCTCACAGGGGGCATGGTTCTCCGAACTGTTCAACGCCAACACCCGCACGTCCGGCGCATCCATCGGCTACCAGTTCTCGGCAGCCCTTTCCGGCTTCATCCCGCTCATCGCAGCGGCCACAGCGGCAGCGTTCGGATGGACCGGTGTCTCCATCGTCTACATCGGCTGCGCCGCCATCGGCCTCATTGCGGCAATCGCAACCCGGGAGACCTGGGGACCCCGCCAGCGTCAGGAAGTCGATCAGCTCGTCGCCTCCGGCAAGTAACACGCACTGATATCCGCCGTTTGTGGCCCGGGCACCCGCCCGGGCCACAGCCGCGTCCGGGGTCAATTTCGCGGCGCCGCAAGCGACGTGAGGAACCGCGGCCCGCTCTCAGCGCCGGGCCAGCGGAAGCCTGAGCTTCATCGTCGTACCGCTTGGTCCGGTGCGGTCAATCTCGACAGAGCCGCCGGCGGCCGTGGCGATTTCACGGACCAGTGCCAGGCCGATGCCGAAACTGCGCCGGCTCCCGGATCCGTCCGGGCCGGCAGTCCTGACGAAGCGGTCAAAGATCCGGGCCTGGTCGACGTCCGTGATTCCGGTTCCGGTGTCCGCTACACAGACAACCGCCTGGTTGCCTTCGGTTCCTGTCCTGATGATAATGCTCCCGCCGGACCCCGTGTGGGCCAGGGCATTGTCGGCCAGGGCGAGCACCGCCCGCCGCAGGGAGTTCCGGTCGATGCGGGCCAGCGGCTGGCCGCCGTCGTCGGAGAAGGACAGCCGGACTTCCTGCCGCGCCGCAAGTTCCTGCAGGCTTTCACTGACGGCCCCAGCGACGTCGGCGAGCTCCACCGGCTCCGCGGCGGGCTCCGGCGCGGCTCCGGTGGCCGCCAGCAGGAGTTCGTTGACGATCCCGGTCAGGGTGGCCGCATCCTCCCGGATCTTGCCCAAGGCCCGGCCCGGTTTGGATTCAGGGTTGGCGTCGCGCTGGGCGAGCTGGATGCGCGCGTCCAGGATGGCCAAGGGCGTGCGCAGTTCATGGCTGGCATCCTGGACGAACCGCCGCTGCAGGGCAAGCGCTTCCCCTAGCGGCCGGATGGCGCTGCGTGCGCTGAGCCACCCGACGGCACCCGCCAGGACGATTCCCGCCGCTCCTGCGATGATCATCGCTTCGATCAGGTCTTTGGAATCGAGATAGGTGTAGGCCTCCCCGTGCGCAACGGAGCCAGGCAGGTCGGGGTGCGCCAGCTTGTTCATCAGGTAGGCGGTGGCGGCGGCGAGGAGGCAAAGAACAAGCACCGCGCAGGCGGCACTGGTCCGTAAAGCGACTTTGAGCGAGGCCCGCCGAAGTGTGTCGCGGTCCGGTTCGCCTGTCACCGGGGATATCCGATTCATGGGGCATCGCCGATCTGGTAGCCGACGCCGTGGACAGTTCGGACCACGGCCTTGGAAATCTTCCTTCGGAGGTGGTGGACGTACGTGTCGATCAGGCCGGGCTGGTCGGCGGCCCGGAAATGCTCGCCGAGCAGTTCCTCCCGGGTGAATACCCTGCCCGGTTCGGCGGCCAGGGCGGCCAGCAGCTCGGCTTCCTTTGCGGTGAGGGAGACCAACTGCCCGTAGATCGAGCGCACGGAACGGGACACCGGATCGAGTTCCCAGTCTCCGATGCTTACGGGCGCGGGTTCCGGCGTGAAGGTGCGCGTCAGGGCGCGCAGACGCGCCGCGAGTTCACCGGCGTCGAACGGTTTGGTCATGTAGTCGTTGGCCCCCGCATCCAGACCCCTGACCTTTTCATCAGTGGCCCCGAGGGCCGTGAGGATCAGGATCGGCGTCGGGACCCCCTTGGACCTCAGCGCGGTGATCAGCGCGACGCCGTCCATCAGGGGCAGGCCCCGGTCGATCACCATAACGTCCCAGTTCTGGGTGAGCGCCAGGTGCAGGCCGTCCAGGCCATCGGTGGCCAGCCGGATCCGGTAGTCCGTTTCCAGCAGTTCTGCGATCAGCGGACCCAGGGTCGCGTCGTCCTCCACCAGGAGCAGGGACGGGCGGCCGTCAGCGGTTGTCATGTCAGCTATTCTCTCGTGCCATGCCTTCCGCCGGCAGATCGCCTGCGGCGTCGCCGTAGTCAGCTGCGGGTTCGGTAGCTGCTCCACGGTTCCGGCGGCGGCGTTTCAGGAACTGGATAACCCACGGCAGGACGGAGACGAGGACCATAACAACGGCAATGACGTCGATGTTGTTGGCGACGATCTCATAGTGCCCCAGCCATGTCCCGAGCAGCGTCACGGACGAGCCCCAGGCCAGCGCCCCGGCGATGTTCCAGAGCGTGAAGGATTTGTACTCATAACGGGCGATGCCGGCGCTGAGGGGGGCGAACGTCCGGACCATGGGCACAAAGCGGGCCAGTACGACGGCGGCTCCGCCGTGGCGGCGGAAGAAGTCCTCCGTGGTGGTCAGGTGCGCCGTCTTGAGGATCCGCGCGTCGTCCTTGAACCACCGGCGGCCGAACCTGCGGCCGATCATGTAACCGACCTGGTCGCCGGCCACCGCAGCGGCGGTGATGACGCCGATAAGCACCGGCAGCGTCAGGTGCAGTTGCTCATGCAGGAGGCCTGCGGTGAAGAGCAGCGAATCCCCGGGCAGGAAGGGGAACAGCACGCCGGATTCGATAAACACCATCAGGGAAATGACGCCGAGCGCCGCCGGGCCCAGGCCCTCGAGCAGGCCCGCGGGGTCAAGGAGGGACGGGGATCCGGCCGCTAATGCCGGGGCGAGTGCTGAAGCGTAAATGCCGTGCATGGTCACGTCCTTAAGATCGGGTGGATCGGGTGGAACCGGTTGAACCGGTTGTTCGGGGCGAGGCCGCAGCCGGGAGGCGGTCCAAGATGCGGGGAACGAATCGGTTCCACAGGCCTCCGAGCAGCAGCACTGCCGCACTCGCCGCGAGGAAGGAGGCCGTCACATCGGTGGGGTAGTGGACCCCGATGTAGAGCCGCGACCATGCCACCACCAGGGCCACCACCACGGCGGCAGCCGCAGTGGCCTTGGCCCAACGGGTGCCGCGGGCCAGGAAGTACAGCGCAAATCCCAGCGCGACCGCAAAGGAAACGTGACCGCTGGGGAAGCTGTTGGAGCCGGTTTCGGGCGAAAGCGGATCGAACAGCAGGGCGGGGTTGGGCCGCTGGCGGGCGATGACGATTTTGAAGAACTCACTGGCCACCCAGCCGGAGCAGGCGACGAGGCCGAATGCGACGCCCTTCACAGGGGAGCGGCGGACCACCCAGAGATAAAGCGCGACGGCGGCCACCAGGACCACGCCGGCCGCCGGGCCGAACACCACGTTCAGAAACATTGCCACGCCGGTCAGCAATGCGGCGTGGTGCAGGCTGAGATCCTGGTCGACAACGAGCTCGGCCGCGCTGCTGCCGGGCACGTGCTGCACCGCCACTCCGAGCGCGAGGACGGCCGCGCACAGCAGCGCGCCCCACAGCAGCCAGTGGCGGACCTGCGGAAGAGCCCAGAACTGCGGGCGGGCGGCCAGAGGTGTGGCGGCGGGGTTCCGTCCGGTCGTGCGGTCAACGGGGGCTGGTCCAGGCATGGCGTCCTACGGATCGGGGCAGGGGCGCTGTCCGGCGCCTGCTTCCACTCTCCAGTGCGGCCTTTAAGAATGGCTTAAGAAGTACCGGGCCCATCCAGCAGCAATCCCGGCCGTGCAGCGGTACTGTGAGGCGCATGGAGATGCGCCTTGAAGTTGTGCAGGTACCCGTCGCCGACGTCGACCGGTCCAAGTCGTTCTACACCGAGAAGCTGGGCTTTGTCCTCGACCACGATGTTGAGTACATCCCCGGGATGCGGGTGGTGCAGCTGACGCCGCCGGGTTCGGCTGCTTCGGTCGTCATAGGAACCGGAATGACAAGCATGGCACCGGGCAGCCTCGAAGGGCTGCAGCTCGTCGTGCCGGACATCGGTGCGACCCGAGCCGAGCTCCTGGCCCGGGGCGCCGATATCAGTGAGGTCCAGGACATGGGCGGGGTGCAGTTTGCCTACTTCGCTGACCCGGACGGCAACCGCTGGGTCATCCAGGGTGCAACGTCTCCGGCCGCCATGCGCAAGTAAGCAAAAGGGGGGACAGTCCAGGATCCGCATGCGTCCGGGACCCTGAGATCAACGGTAGGCCGGTATAGCGATGTACTGGTTGATATTGGTGGATTTGAAGGCCGCAAACGTCAATGTGGATTGGCCGCCCTGCGGATTCCCCACCACGACGGTCTGCTTGGCGGAGTTCACGCCCAGCAGCGCGTAGGAGTGGTCGGACACCAGCTTGCCTTCAGTGTTGGAGGTCCCAGGCGTTCCGAGGCCGTTCGCGAATGCTGTGAAACGAAACGGAGTATGTGCCGTTGCCATTGTCGTGAACCATATTCACGATGGTGTCGGGCGCCCGGGCGGCGACCGTCAGCAGGGCCACGACGAAGTAGCAATCCCCGGTGTCCACCCTTGACTGGTGTACGCCGTACACTCTAGTCTTTATTCAACAGGTGTACGCCGTACACCCTGAGGAGTAGGAGCTTCAAGTGAACGCAGTCCAGGCCGGCAGTATCCACGCTCCGCGCGGCGCAGGCGACGCCGGCAGTCATGCGGGCGTCACGATGAGGGCGGCAACCTACCGCCGTTTTGGCGGCCCGGAGGTGGTCCGCGTCGAGGAAGTCCCCAAGCCCTCGCCGCGTCGGGACGAGGTCCTCATCAGGGTTCACGCCAGCACGCTCAGCGCAGCCGACCGCCGGGCGCGCAGCCGCACCGTTCCGGCGGGCATGCAGGTCCTCTCCGCCCTGGCGCTGGGCGCCTTCAGGCCGCGGCGCAGGATTCTGGGCATGGACATTGCCGGCGTTGTCGAGGCCACGGGTCCGGGCGTGAGCAAGTTCCGGGTCGGCGACGAGGTGGTGGCCATGCTGGGGGCCAAGTTCGGCGGACATGCGGACTACGTGACAGTCCGGCAGGACGGGCCCATCACCGCCAAACCGCGCGGCATGAACTTCGCGGAGGCCGTCACGCTTGTTTTCGGCGGACTTCCGGCCCAGGCGTTCCTGGCGCGCGCCGCCGTCGAACCCGGCCGGACCGTCCTCATCAACGGGGCCTCCGGCGCGGTGGGCACAGCTGCGGTGCAGCTCGCCAAACACCGCGGCGCGCATGTCGCCGCCGTCTGCAGCGGCGGAAAAAGCGGGCTGCTGACCTCCCTCGGCGCAGACCGTGTGATCGACTACACCGCTGAGGACTTCACCGCCGGGGGCCAGACTTACGACGTGATCATGGACTGCGTCGGCAATGCCCCCTTCAGCCGGGTCGCTTCCAGCCTGAACCCGGGCGGTGCACTGCTTCTGGTCATCGCGGACCTCAAGGGGATGCTGCAGGCACCCGGCAACAGCCGCCGGAGCGGAAAGCTCGTCACCGCCGGCGATCTCAAGCTCAACTACACCGCGGAAGACCTGGCCGCCCTCGTCCGCCTCGCCGAAGACGGCCGCTACCAGGCCGTCATCGACCGGACCTACCCGCTTGCCGAAATAGTGCAGGCCCACCGCTACGTGGATACCGGCGTCAAAAGGGGCAACGTCATCGTGCAGGTCGCCACCGAATCCCCGAACCGCGGAACATTCTAAGGCCACCCCCGGGGCGGTACTTATGGGCAGCCGGAACAGGGGCTATCGCCAGCACCCTGCCGGCGGATACCGTGCTGGCAACCACTCCCCCGCGAACACACCAGAAGGGACCCGGCACCGTGGAACTCATGACCGTCTGGACCACCCGCGGCGACGGAATCGCCAAGCTCTCGGCCGCCCGGGTGCCCCGGCCCGCCCCCGGCCCGGAGGAAATCCTGGTCAGAATCAATGCGCTCTCCCTGAACTACCGGGACCTGATGGTGATCAACGGGCGGGACGGCTGGAAACCCCCGGCGCCCGTGGTGCCGCTCTCCGACGCTGCCGGCACCGTGGTGGAAGCCGGCGACGGCGTCACCCGGTTCAGCGTGGGCAGCCGCGTCGCTCCGATCTTCCTGCCCAAGTGGCACACCGGGCAGCTGACCCGGGAGACCTACGTGGACCCGACCGGCGGCCCGTGCAACCGCGGCATGCTGGCCGAGTACGTCACGGTCCACCAGGATCAGGCCGCGGAAATCCCGCCGGGAATCAGCGACATCCATGCCGCCACCCTGCCTGTCGCGGCAACCACTGCCTGGCACGCCGTGGCGAGGCGAAGCCGCGTCCAGCCGGGCGAGACCGTCCTGATCCACGGCACCGGCAGCGTGGCCCTGTTCGCGCTTCAGTTCGCCGCCGCGCTCGGCGGAATCCCGATCATCACGTCCAGCAGCGATGAAAAGCTCGCGAGGGCCCTGGCACTTGGCGCCCGCCACACCGTCAACTACGCCGACACGCCGGACCCCGCAGGCCAGGTCCTGGCGTTCACGTCAGGAGAAGGGGTTGACCACGTCATCGAGACGATTGGCGGCGAGAACCTCAACCACTCGCTCAGGGCGGTCAGGATCGGTGGAACCATCAGCTTCATCGGCCTCCTCGCCGGGACCGCCGCCCGGGTCAACACCTACGAGTTCGTCACCAAGAACGTCACGATCCACGGCATTGAAACCGGCTCCCGCGAGATGTTCGAGGAGATGGCCCGCTTCATCGCAGAGCACGGCGTCGTCCCCGTGATCGACTCCACCTATTCCACCGGTCAGGTGCAGGACGCCCTCCGGCATCTCGAAGGCGGACCGTTCGGGAAGATCGTCCTTCTGCCGGCCAAGGAACCCGTCTAAGCCTTGGCACTCCCAGCGAGACGCTCCCGCCGCGCGAAGAGAGCGCACCGAAGGGGCCTATCGCCGTCGGTATGCTGTAGGCCAACGACGATGGGGGGATAGGTGGGAGTCTCTGCCGACAGCCCGGTTGTTATGGAGGAAAAGCTCCGCCGCTATCCGCCATTCGTGCGGTTCTGGCTGGCCTCGACGGTGTCCGATTTTGGCACCTACATAACTTCCGTGGCCCTCTCCGTCCTGATTCTGGTGACGATGAGCGGGACAGCCCTTGACCAGGGCCTGGTCAACGCTGCGAGGTGGGCGCCGTATCTACTCTTCGGTCTCGTGGCGGGGGTGTGGATTGACCGGCTTCCCCGCCGGACAGTACTTATCGGCGGAGACCTCGGCCGCGGCCTGATCCTGACCGGCGTGGCCCTGGCATCGGCGGCCGGCCTGCTCACCCTTCCGGCCTTGGCAATGCTGATCTTTGCCTTTGGAACACTGGCACTGACAAGTGACGCCGCGCATCAGAGCTTCCTCCCGCAGCTGGTCCCCAGACCCCTCCTGACCAAGGCCAATGCCCGGCTGCAGCAAAGCGATACCGTGGCACAAACCACCGGAGGTGCAGTAGCCGGCGGCCTGGTCGCACTGGTGACAGCCCCCTTCGCCTTGCTGCTGGATGCCCTCTCGTATTTCCTCTCCGCCGCGGTCCTCCTCACCCTCAAGCGGCCGTCCCAGGCTCCGGTCCCAAGCACACAACGGCTTCACCGGAAGGTCGCGGAGGGCCTTCGCTGGGTCTACCGGCATCCTTACCTGACGCCCTTGGCTTGCAGCACCCATATCTGGTTTATCGGCTCGTCCATCCTCGGAACCGTCCTGCCGGCCGTGATCCTGAACGATCTTGGTATGGGCGCCGTCGGTCTGGGCCTGGTCATGGGGTGTGCCGGGATTGGGGCTGTCGTCGGCACGACGGTTTCCACTCGAGTGGGCCACCGGTGGGGTACGGGCCGGACAATGGTTACGGCACGGGTGGCCCAGCCGGTCGCGATCGCGTTGGTGGCCCTGGGGCCCGTCATTGCCGGCGGCACAGGCGCGGGAGAGTCGTATGGCTCCCCGTTGCAGTGGACCGCGGAGATGTGGGCCGCCTTCGCTCTCATCGGCGCAGGGCAGCTGCTCTTTGGTGCGGCCATGGGCGTCGAAGGACCGCTGGAAATGGGATTTCGCCAAGCTGTCACCCCGGATCGCCTGATCGCCCGGATGAGTGCCACGATGCGTTCCGTGAACCGCGGAATGATTGTCATCGGCGCCCCGCTGGGCGGACTCATAGCCACCATGGCCGGCGCCGGTACCGCACTCTGGGTTTCCGTCGCGTTTCTTCTGCTGGCCTCCATGGTGCTCCTTGGCTCGAAGTTCAGAAGCGTGCGGACCGAGGAACAACAACTTACTGACGAGGAAGCACTCGCGCGCGATTGACAGCGGACGACGGCGGGACTTCCCGCCGTCGTCCGCTGCCTGGCCGGGCCTGGGTCAGCTCGCGGCGCCCTGCCGTCGCACCATCTCTTTGATCCAGGCCGGCGCGAACGGGGACGTACAGTTCGGCGGGGTCGGGTAGTCCTTGAGAACCTCGAGCCGCTCGCCGATGTCGATCGCCCGGGCACGGTGCGCGGCGTGCTGGATCCCGATCTGGGCCAGGCACATGTTCATCCCCCATTGCAGGCGATCCGGTGCGTCCTGCATCTGGGCCTCGATGGTGTCGAGCAGGCCCGGAAGGTCCAGACCCTGGGGCTTCTTCACCACTCGTTCGCTGGTCAGTGCCCAGCCGGCGCTGGCCACCACCGCGTCGGGATCCGCGGTCCAGGCCGTGCGCAGCTCCTCGGCGTGCGGGCTCTTCTTGACCACATAGTTCACCAGCCAGTCATGCACCTTGGCCGCCCGCGACTGGCGCAGCATGGCGTCCAGCTCGCCGCGTTCGAACTCCTTGGGCCGGCAGATGAGCAGCGCGAGGAGCCGGGCGGGCGTGTCATCCGTCGCCCAAAGCACCCGGGCAAGGTCCTGCTGCGTCTTCAGGCGTTTGGCGATGGCGCGCAGCTTGGAGAGATTCACGCCGTGGTCATCGCCGTGCCTCTCGTTGACCGCACGCACCTTCGGGTCCTCGAGGGCGGCCAGCTCGGCCATCAGCTCGGCGACTGTCGTCTGGGACATGGCATCCTTCCGGTCATTCATGTGCCGAGCCACCGGCCCGTCACTGTAGACAGCCTATGGCAACGTACTCAGCGCACCGACTTCCGCTCGTAGAGCGCCATCGACCAGGCGTACCCGGCGGCCGCAATCACCACGCACCATCCGATCGCGAGCACAGGGCTCCAGCCGAGCGGGGTGCCGAGCAGCAGCCCGCGGATGGCCTCAATGAACGGCGTGAACGGCTGGTACTGCGCGAACCACTGCATCCACTCCGGCATCGACCCGGTGGGCACGAACCCGCTGCTGAGGAAGGGCAGGAAGGTCAGCAGGAGGGGCAGATTGCTCGCGGTCTCGACCGACCTCGCCTGCATGCCCATGGCAACCCCGAGCCAGCTGATGGCGAACGCGATGAACACCAGCAGACCGGCGGCGGTGATCCACTCGACCGGTCCGGCGGTCGGGCGGAAGCCGATCAGCAGACCGACGCCGAGCACCAGCACGACGGCGATCATCGCCTGGATGGTGTTGCCGAGCACATGCCCGGCGAGCACCGCCGCCCGCGAGATCGCCATGGTGCGGAACCGCGCCGTGATCCCCTCGGCCATGTCCATCGATACCGTCGTCGCGGTGCCTCCGGCGCTGCCGGCGATGGTCAGCAGCAGGATGCCCGGCATCACGTAAGCGACGTACGCCTCCCGCCCGCCGGCCGGATCCGCACCTGGCAGGCCGGCCCCGAGGGTGCCGCCGAACACGAACACGAAGAACAGCAGGAGCACCACCGGGCCCAAGATGGTGAACACCGACAGGCCCGGGTAGCGGACCATGTGCAGCAGGTTGCGGCTGAGCATCGTGACGGCGTCGGCGATGACGTGGGATGGTCGGCCGGTGCCAGGGGTCGTCTTGCGTTGGGTGGTGATGGTGGTCATGACGCGGTTCCCTTCGTGTCTGCCCGGCCGGTGAGCGCGAAGAACACGTCATCGAGGTCCGGGGTGTGGATGCTGAGGTCGTCCACCTCAAGGTCGGCCGTGTCCAGGCGGTCCAGGACGGTGCGCAGCGCGCCCACCCCGCCGTCGCTCGGCACGGTGAGTGAGAGTCCGGCGTCGTCGCGGGCTGACTCCTCAAGCAGGCGGGAGGCGGCGTCGAGCGCCGCGGCATCCGCGAACCGGAGCCGGACGTGGCCTCCGGGCACCAGGCGCTTGAGCTCGTCCGGCGTCCCCTCGGCGACGATGCGGCCGCCGTCGAGCACCGCGATGCGGTCCGCGAGTTCGTCCGCTTCGTCGAGGTACTGGGTGGTGAGCAGCACGGTGGTGCCGTCCGCGACGAGGCTCCGCACGATGTCCCACATGGTGTGCCGGCTGCGCGGGTCCAGGCCCGTGGTGGGCTCGTCGAGGAAAATGACGCTGGGCGCCGAGACGAGGGTCATCGCGAGGTCGAGGCGGCGCCGCATCCCGCCCGAGTAGGTGGCGAGCGGCTTGCGGGCGGCGTCGATGAGGTCGAACTGCTCCAGCAGCTCGGCCACCCGCGTCTTTGAGCGCTTCGTCCCGAGGTGGCGCAGCCGGGCCATCAGCAGGAGGTTCTCCTCGCCGGTGAGCAGGTTGTCCACCGCGGAGAACTGGCCCGTCAGGCCGATCGCTGCGCGCACGCCGCCCGGATCGCGGACGACGTCGCAGCCGTTCACGACCGCTGTGCCGCCGTCGGGCCGGACAAGCGTGGACAGGATGTGCACGGCGGTCGTCTTGCCGGCGCCGTTGGGGCCAAGCAGCGCGGTGACAGTGCCGGCGCCCACGGCGAGGTGGACGTCGTCGAGCACGACTTTCTGGCCGTAGGACTTGCGCAGCCCGCGGACTTGGATCGCTGGCATGTTCATGTGATTCGTTCCCCTCTGCTGGTTGCCCGGGGTCACCGGGCGCGTTGGATGCTGATGTCGCTGGCCCGGGTGCGGGCACGCACGGCGACGGCCTGTTCCGACGCGCCGGGTGCGTGGTCGCCGCCGAGTTCGTTGCGCACGTGCCCGTCCTTCGAGGACAGGTCGAGCCAGGCGGGGACGCCGGGCCGGACGCCGATGGTGACCTGGCCGAAGCCGCTCTCCACCTGGATGGAACCGCTGGAGACCTCGCCCAGGTGGATGCTGCCGTAGGCGGTCTTTGCCGCAACGGAGGCGAGTGCCTTCGTGATCTCGAGGTCGCCGTAAGAAAGCTTCGCGTCGACGTCGCCGCCGGACTCCCCGACCAGGATGCTGCCGTGTGATGCCTTGAGGAGCGCGTCGCCGGTGACCGCGCCGATCCGGATCTGACCGTGGTCGGCCGTGATCTCGATGCCGCCTTCGGCCGTACCCACGGTTGCGTTGCCGTGCGAGGCGCGCAGCCACAGGTCGCCGGTGGTGTCGAGATCCACGCGGCCCAGTGAGCTTTTGATGCGGGTCGCGCCGAGGCGTCCGACGGTGCGGACGCCGCCCACCGCGATCTCGGCGGTAAACCGCGACCCCGCCGGCAGTTCGATCTTGACGTCGACCGACTCGGTGGGGCCGATCCAGCTGATCCGGGGCCGGGGGCCCTTGACGGTGACCCGCTGGCCGTCGAAGTCGACCGTGGTCTCCTCCGCGCCCCGGCGGTCCACCGCCTTCGCGGGGTTGGTGGGCGAGACGGTCACGACGGTGTCGGCGCGGTCACCGGCGAAGACGTCGATCGCGCCGACTTGCAGGTTGATGGCGAGGTCGACGGGGGCGGGGGTGTTGAAAGTGGGCATGCCGAAGTCTGCCTTTCTGTGGGTGTGTTTGTCCGGCCCCGCGGGGTTCGCGTGGCTGGTGGATAGGTGGTTGCGGTTGGGGTGGCGGGTTAGCGTGCCCAGCCCGCGAAGTTGTCGCCGGTGCGCAGCGTGCGCTGCGCGGATCGTCGCTGCTTGGGCTGGAGGGCGGTGGCCACGGCACGGACCAGCCAGGTGTTGACGGACAGTCCGTCTGCCGCGGCAGCCTCGTCCACCCGCGCCTTGAGGGCGTCGGGCAGGCGGAGGGTGGTGCGGGAGGTGCTCGCGTCGTCGAGGTCGAGGGGTGCGGCGGGGCGATCGTCGTTGTCAGGATCCGTGTTCGGCTGGGTGACGACGAACTCGACGTCGCGTCCGCGCAGCCGCAGGTCCACCGAGCCGGGCGCGAGGTCCCGGGTGATCTCGCCGGCTGCGGCCGACAGGACGTCGAGCAGTACAAGCCGCGTGGCGGCGTCCAGTCCTGCGGCGAGCCGTTCGGCGGCGGCGCGGGTATCGTCCGAGCCGTTCTCCGCGGCATCCACTAGCTGGCGTTGCAGGTCGCTGACATACTGTCCGAGTTCCATGCCACCATAGTGACACCATAGTGGTGTCACGTCAAGACTTTGTGGTGTCACTCGTTTCCGCGCAGGCATTCGTGACGACCAGCCGGTCCCGCGGGCCCGCCTCCGGGGCCCCGAGCCGGCCCTAGCCGGACCCGCGCAATTCCCGGCGTCGGGGGCTGATAATCAAGGCATGACGGCGTTATCGCACCCCCTGGCGGCGTCTGCCGCCTGCTACTCGCTGGGTGCCGTCGCGGTTGCCATCCTCCTGGTGATGGCGCTTCACAAACTCGAACCGGAATTCGACCCGTCCTGGCGGATGCTCAGCGAATATTCGCTGGGAAGGTACGGCGTGATCATGCGGATTGCCTTCATCCTCGGCGGAACCGGCGTCGCGGCATGCGGTGTCGCTTTGTGGCAGCCTGCTGGCGTGCTGGCTGTCGGGCTTCCCGTGGTTGCGCTTGGGCCGATCGGGGCGGCCTTCGTCGACACCGACCCGGTTACGACGCCGCGTGCGGAGATCACGGGCCGCAGCAAGGTCCACGCCGGTCTCGGCTCGCTCTTTATCCTGGGATTTCCCGTTGCCGCGACCTGTGCGGGAATTAGCGCAGCTACGTATTCGCCGGCCGGGCAAATTCTCGCGTGGGCGGCGATCATCCCGTGGGCGGGACTGGCCTGGTTCCTGGGTGCTGCAGTCCGGTTCGGCCAGCCCGACGCGGTCGGGAAGCCTGACGTGCGTGTCGGCTGGCCCAATCGCTTCAACATGCTGGCGTACCTAGCGTGGGTCGCACTGGCCGGCGGCCTGACACTGATCCAGGTTCTGTGAAGCCCTAGTCTGGCGACCGGTGAAGGACAAAGATCCCGCCATAGGCTGGCCGGCCCGCCCGCTGCCGGTCACTGCCGGTGTATTCGTCCAGCACCGCGCCGATCCGCCCGACGAGGTCCTCGGTGTCCTGTTCGGAGAGATGCAGGACGAAGCGGGAGAGGCTGGTGAGCGCGTCCGGTCCCGCTTCCGAGAGCTCCTCCCGGAACGCCTCGATCGGCGCCAATGGGCCGCCGGGACCAGCGTCGCGCAGTGCCGCGTCCAGATTCCAGGACCGCCCCGTGGAACGGTACGGCTTCTCCAGCGCGCCGCTTTCTCCGGCACGGACGTCGGCGGCTTCAAGGAATCCGGCCGAGAGCAACTGCCGCACGTGGTACAGCACCGTACCCGGGTCCTGGCCCAGCCGGTCGGCGAGTTGTTTGTTGGTCAGTTCGTGGAGCCCGCACAGGCGCAGGATCCTCAGGCGCAGCGGATGGGCCAGCGCTTTGATTTCCCGGGCGCTGGCGGCGGGTTTCTTCTCGTTCGCGCCCGTCGGCTCCGCGTCCGTCATGCATCCATCCTACGATCCGATGTACTTAATTCAACCCCCTTGAATTTTCTCAATCGATAGGGAATGGTTCACCCATGACTAGTTCCGCTCCGCAGGTGAAAGAACAGAGTGGTGCGCCGCTGGGTGCGTCCTACTGGAAACTCTGGACCTCATCCGGGCTGTCCAACCTCGCGGACGGCGTCTTCAAGATCGCGCTGCCGCTGCTGGCCATTCAGTTCACGCAGTCACCCACGCTGATCGCCGGACTGAGTGTCGCGGCGACGCTTCCCTGGCTCCTCTTCGCGCTCACCGCCGGGGCGCTGGCCGACCGGCTGGACCGGCGCAAGCTGATGCTGTGGGCCAACCTAGGCCGCGCGCTGTTGCCCGCCCTGCTGGTGGCCGGCATTCTGCTGGATTTGGGCTCCATCTGGGCCCTGTACGTTGTCGCATTGATGGTGGGTGTGGCTGAAACGCTCTACGACACCTCCGCCCAGTCGATCCTGCCCCAGATGGTCCACCGGGACCAGCTGTCGCGCGCCAACGGCCGGCTCTACGCCGTCGAGCTCACCGCGAACCAGTTCGTTGGCCCCCCGCTGGGCGGGCTGCTGGTGGCCATCGGCGTGGTCGCGGGCTTTGCGGCGCCGGCGGCACTGTGGCTTGCGGCCGTCGGGGCCCTGCTCCTTGTCCCGGGGGCTTTTCGGACAGAGCGGGAGGTGAAGACCACCCTGCGCTTCGACATTGGCGAGGGTTTGCGGTTCCTCTGGAACCAAAAGATCCTCCGCACGCTCGCGGTGATGACCGGCGTGTTCAACTTCGCCTCCAACGCGGCATTCGCGGTCTTTGTGCTGTTCGCCGTGGGCCCGGCCTCGGCGATGAAACTGTCCGAAGTGGGGTTCGGTGTGCTCTTGACGACCTCCGCCCTCGGCGCCTTCGTCGGGTCGTTCCTCGCCGAACGGGTGGAGGCAAAGCTGGGCCGGTCCAGGTCCCTGGCCCTCACGATCTTCGGTGGCGCGCTGTTCGTGGGTGCGCCGGCCGTGACGGACAACCCCTACGTTCTTGGCCCGCTGTTCTTTGTGGGCGGGGTGCTGATCGTGCTGTGGAACGTCATCACCGTATCCCTGCGGCAGCGTATTGCCCCCAACCGCCTGCTGGGCAGGGTCAACAGCGCGTACCGCCTGCTGGCCTGGGGCACCATGCCGCTCGGGGCGGCGGCGGGCGGCCTCTTGGCCCAGTGGCTGGGCCTGCAGGCCATGTTCGGCATGATGGGAGTCCTGACTCTTGCGCTGCTCGGGATGATGCCCATCCTCACGGACAAAGCTATTGCCGCGGCCGACGTCGAATCTTGACTTGGGCGTTCAAGCGGACGACGGCGGGAACTCCCGCCGCTGCCCTCGGCGCGTCACAGGAAAATACAACGTCACAAGCGCACAGTATGAACATGAAATCACTACTCAGCGATGAAGTCGTCGCCGTACGTGGCGTCCTCACCGATACTCACCCGGTCGATTTTCATGCCCTTGGGCTCACAGGCGCAATCGACCGCCTGGCCCTCCCCCTCCGCAACCGCGGCACCGCGGTGCAGCTGGAGCCTCCGCACCACGGGATGGAAGTGGACCGGAACACGGCAACTCTTCTGTACCGGGTGGCGCAGGAGCTCCTCAGCAATGTCTACAAATTCGCGCAGGCGTCAGCTGTGACGGTCCGGCTCGGTTGCGTCACCCATGGCATGAGCCACGGCGTACAGCTCAAAGTGACCGACGACGGCGGTGGTTTCGACGTGCCGGCAGCAATGGTCGGCCGGCACACCGGGATGGGACTGCGGCTCATGCGCATGGCCGTAGGCCTTGCGGGCGGAGAAGTGATCATCAATTCGTCCGCCGCAGGAACGTGTGTGACGGTAACGCTGCCCCTGGACTAACGCCGGCTGCCCGCATTCCGGCCCGGAATTGCCTCAGTCCCGGGCCCCTGCGGGGCCGGCGTCCGCGTCGGGGTTCGCGCCGCTGGTTGGCCGGACGTTCACGGGCGGCCTCGGCCCCTCTTCGGCATGCCGGAAAAAGTTCCGGGCCGCGAGTCCCACGGTCACCGCAACGGCTACCGCCCCGGCAATGAACCAGGCTTTCCCGGACGCCGTCCGCCTCGATTTCGCACGGGCGGATACCGGGGCAACTTTAGGAGCCACCCGCATCAGACCCTCGTGAACACGGGGAGCCAAAGTTTCCACTCCGCCGGCGAGCTCGTCAGCGAGCCGCCGTAGGCCGGCCTGGATCCTCGGGGACGCAGATTCAATCCCGTCATCGAGTCCCGCGATCGCTTTTTGCAATGCCGCCTCGACCCCGGGAGTTGCCCACTCCCGCCCCTTCGTGAGCTGAGACAAAAGATTTTCGGAAAGATGCCGGACCTGATCGGCCTGCACTGTGGGATTTGCCGTGCGCATGAGTGCCTCCTCGCTGTGATGGATGCCCATAGCCTACGGCGCCCGGCGCCGTCGAAACAGGCCCCTCCCGGTCCGGACGCCGGGGTTGGCGAGAGGTCTTCGTGCAGCCCGGGCCGGGCACTCCAACTCGCGACACGGGCCCCGCCGGCGCAGCGGGAGCCACACTTTCGTAGACTCTATGGAGATCCGACGTGTCTCCCCGTGGAGGCATGCCCGCCACAGGAAGAGTTATCGATGAAGATTGTCGTCCTAGTAAAGGAAGTCCCCGACACGTACGGGGACCGAAAACTGAACCTGGAAACAGGCCTCGCCGACCGGGAAGCCAGCGAGACAGTCATTGACGAGATCGGTGAGCGGGCCCTGGAACTGGCGCTCACGTACGCCGACGCCAACGAAGGCACCGACGTCGCGGTCCTCTCCCTCGCTCCCGAGGGTGCCACGGCAACTATCCGTAAGGGGCTCGCGATGGGCGCGGGCAGCGCCACCCACATCTCCGACGAGGCCCTCCGGGGTGCGGATCTCGGGCTCACTGCCGAAACCCTCGCAGCCGCCATCCGTCGCAGCGATTTTGACCTGGTGATCACCGGCAACGTCTCCACCGACGGATCCGGCGGCCTGATTCCCGCGATGCTCGCCGAACTGCTTGACGTGCCGCTGGCTTCCGGCCTCAACTCCGTGGAAATCAGCGGCGGCGCGGTGTCCGGCACCCGGCCCGTCGACTCCGGCGTGCAGCAGGTCTCAGCGGACCTGCCCGCAGTAATTTCCATTACCGAGGCGCTTCCCGGGCCGCGCTTCCCGAACTTCAAAGGCATCATGGCCGCGAAAAAGAAGCCGGTTGAGGTGCTGACCCTCGCGGACCTCGGGGTCACGGCCGACAACCCCGACGCGGCGCGCTCGATCATGCTGACCGTCGCAGAGAAGCCGCCGCGCGAGGCGGGCGTAAAGATCATTGACGAGGGTGATGCCGGCGAGAAGCTCGCTGACTTCCTTATCGAAAACCGACTGGCGTAAGGAACAACGGACATGACTGAATTCCCTCGTGACGCAATCCTCGTCGTCGTGGAAGCCCAGCCTTCCGGTGAACTCGAGAAGTCTGCTGCCGGACTCCTCGGCGCTGCCGCCTCCGCTGGCACACCGGTGGCACTGGTACTTGCCGCACCCGGCACCGGGAGCACCGCCGCCGCGGAGGCCGCGGCCCTTGGTGCCACGCGCGTACTCATCGCCGAGACGCCGGATCCGTCCGCGCTTGGAGTGCCGGGCGTTGACGCACTGGCCGCCGCCGCGGAGCAGGTGCAGCCGGACGCGATCCTGATTTCGCACTCCCTGAACGGCCGCGACCTTGCCGGCCGTTACGCTGCCCGTTCGCGGGCGGCGGTTTCCGTCGACGCGATCGGTGTGTCGCGTGACGACGAAGGCGTCGTGGCCCACCACTCGGTCTACGGCGGCGCCTACAACGTGACGTCAACGGCCACGTTCGGGGCTCCGGTCATTACGGTCCGCCAGGGCTCCATCGAGGCACGCGCCACGGCTCAGCCGGAAGCATCGGAGACCCTGTCGGTGACGCCCTCCGGGAAGACCGCCGCGCGCATCGATTCCTTCGAGGAGGTAGTAGCCGCCACCTCACGGCCGGAGCTGCGCGGCGCTGCGAAGGTTGTCGCGGGCGGCCGCGGTCTCGGGTCGGAGGAACAGTTCGCCCTCGTGGGGCAGCTCGCCGACACCCTCGGTGCTGCCGTCGGCGCCTCGCGTGCCGCCGTGGATGCCGGCTTCATCCCGCAGTCGGCACAGGTCGGCCAGACCGGGGTTTCCGTGTCATCGCAGTTGTACATCGCGCTGGGCATTTCCGGCGCGATCCAGCACCGGGCCGGCATGCAGACCGCCAAGACCATCGTCGCCATCAACAAGGACGGGGACGCGCCGATCTTCGAGATCGCCGACTTCGGTGTGGTGGGCGACGTCTTCCAGGTTGTCCCCCAGCTGATCAGTGCCCTTGAGGCCCGGAAGAAGTAGCCATGGCAACTCTGTCTCGGTCCATCCGTCGGGGCCTGCCTCGCGTCGAAGGCGGCGACCCCTGGCCTCCTGCCGGCGAGGCGCCCGCACGCATTGTTCCGGCGGAAGCTCCGGAAGAGTCTGTTTCCGCGGCTGCACCGGTCCCCGCCGCTCCTGCGGCCGCCGCGCCTGTTCCTGATGTTCCCGCCACTCCCGCCGCTGCCCAGGAAACGGCATCGGGTACAACGGCGGTCTCCGCACCGGTCGCTGCCGTAAACGCGGGCGCTGCGGGGGCGCGGCAGCTTCGCCGCGGCCTGCCACGCGTGCCAGGCGGCGAGCCCTGGCCGCCCGCGGGCGCGGCCCCGGCAGCAGTGGCGGCCCTGTCCGCGTCCCCCGCCGCAGACACGACGCCGACGACAGCTGACGCCACGCCGACCCCGACGCGGACCGCTGACGCTGCTGCGCAAGTAGTGCCGGAAGTGACGACGTCGCCACCGCCTTTAGCTGCTCCCGCCACCGTACCCGCCGCCCCGACGACGGGAACCATGCCGCTGCGTCGCGGGCTCCCCCGCGTTCCCGGTGGTGAACCGTGGCCGCCGGCTGGACTCGCTCCCGTGGCCGCTGTCGCTCCTGCGGCTGCCGCCGCCCCTGCCGGGCAGGCACCTCCCGAACCCCTCGTCGAGACACAGGCCCCAGCTGCCGCCGTCGTGGAGACGGTTGCCGAGGCGGAGCCGCCGGCGCCCGCAAGTGCACCCGCCGCCGTCGTAACCGCCCCGGCACCGGCGGCACAGTCTGCCTCTCCAGCGCCGGCGGCACAGCCTGCCGCCCCGGCACCGGCGGCACAGCCTGCCGCCGCGGAAAAGCCCGCGAGGCCGAAGGCCGAGGCCAAACTTTACGGTTCGCGCACCCTGGGCCAGTGGATCAAGCGCGTGGTGCTCCTCGCCGTCGGCGCCGTGGCCGCCGCGGCGATCCTGGTCCTCGCCGCCCGCGGTGTGACCACGTTGCCGGGCGTGCCGGAGTTCCTCGAGCGGTACCCCGGCGAGTACCACCTGCCCGAGGCCGCCGAGCCGGGCTTCCCGTGGTGGGCGCAGTGGACACACTTCCTGAACCTCTTCCTGATGGTGCTCATCATCCGCTCCGGCTACCAGGTGCGCACGCAGCAGAAGCCGCCGGCGTTCTGGACGCCGAAGCGCGGCGGCAAGAAGATCAGCATCAACCTGTGGCTGCACCAGTCGCTCGACGTCTTGTGGCTGGTGAACGGTCTCATCTTTGTGGTCCTGCTGTTCGCCTCGGGGCACTGGATGCGGATTGTGCCTACCAGCTGGGAGGTGTTCCCGAATGCGCTCTCCGCGCTCCTGCAGTACATGACCCTCGACTGGCCGGTGGAGAACGGCTGGGTGAACTACAACAGCCTGCAGCAGCTCATGTACTTCCTCGTGGTGTTCATCGCGGCCCCGCTCGCGGCGATCACGGGTGCGCGCATGAGCGAGTTCTGGCCGAAGGACGCGAAGACGCTGAACAAGGTTTACCCGGTGGAGGCGGCGCGCGCGGTTCACTTCCCGACCATGCTGTTCTTCGTGCTGTTCATTCTGATCCACGTGTTCCTGGTGTTCGCGACCGGTGCGCTGCGCAACCTGAACCACATGTACGGCGGCACCGACGCAGTGAACTGGGCCGGGTTCTGGCTCTTCGCGGCCGCCATCGCCGTCACGGCAGCCGGGTGGTACGCCGCCCGCCCGCTGGTGCTGGCACCCATCGCGAAGCGGTTTGGTCAGGTGAGCAGCCGCTAGTCTTCGGGGCTTCCACGGGACCTACCCTTGGACTGCCAAGGCAATCCGACACAGCAACGCAAGGATGGATTAATGCCTGCTAGTTCAGATGTACGGGGCACAAACAACTGGACGGGCACAGGCCCGGCGTATGCCCAGAGCTTTGCGCACTTGTGCGCCGGAGCCATCGCACCGCTGCTGGCCGCGGTCGAAGACGGCGTAGGCCTGCTGGCAGGAAAACACCTGGCGGATGTGGGATGTGGCGCCGGAACGCTCGCTGCCCTCGCGACCGGCCGTGGCGCGCGCGTGACTGCCGTCGACCCCGACGCCGAGATGCTCTCGCTGGCCCGCTCAGGAGCACCCGACGCGGAGGTGTGCGTTGGGGCCGTCCCGACCCTTCCTTTTGAGCCGGATACCTTTGACGTTGTGGTCGCCAATTTCGTCGTGAACCATGTGGGCGATCCTCGGGCTGCGGTCGCTGATCTCATGCGGGTTTGCGCGCCCGGCGGGGTTGTTGGCGTGACCGTCTGGCCGTCGGCGCTATCAGCCATTAATGCCCTGTGGGCAGAAGTCGTCAGTGCCAGCGGCGCCCTGACACTGCCGCCTCAGCATTTGTCGGCCGAGATGGATTTCGACCGCACGGAGCGTGGGCTCGCGGAGCTGCTGGCCGGGGCGGGCTTGACCGGCGTCGAGGCAACCACCCTCACCTGGGAGTTCCGCATCGACGCCGACGACCTGTGGGCCGGACCGGCAGGCGGCGTGGGCGGGATCGGCAAGATCGTGACCAGCCAGACGCCGGCGACCCAGTCCCTCATGCGCAGGGAGTATGAACGGCTCGTAGCCCCGATGATCCGCGGCGGAGCGGTCGTTCTGCCCGCCGTCGCTCTCCTGGCTACCGGTCATGCCCCGGCGTCGACAGGGAAGGTCATGAACGCCGGTGTCTCGTACGGGTGCGCGGACAGTGCGGCGGTGACGACGGCGTCGCGCCGGGAGCGCGGGTAAATGGCCTCGATCCGGGTTTCCGGGACTTCCTCGGGGGAACCGATGGCGCCGATGGTCGGGTTCGCGCCCGGCAGCGGCGTGAAGCGCCCGGTGCCTTCGACGCTGAACGAGCAGTGCGAGTAGTTGCCCAGCCTGCCCGCCCCGGCGTCGCCTATGGCCTGCCGGACAGCGTGTGCAGCTTTACTGGGGACGTAGATGACCAGGCAATCCATGGGCTCCATGGCTGTGGTTGCCCTGGTCAGCTGGCCGGGTCGTACTGAAACTGCCTGACCTCTTGCGCGCAGCGGCAGGCGACGGCGATCTTCGCTGCCCACTCAACTGCAGCTTCCCGCGAGGGCAGCTCGAGAACGGTGTAGCCGCCGTTGGGCACCTTGTGGCCCGGGTGCGTGCCCTCGGTGACGGTGCCGTCACCGGCCACGAGCACCGGGGCCACGTCCTCATCGATCCCGCCGCCGAAGACGTACACGCCTGCTGCCTTGGCCTCGTCGATGACGGCGTGCGCGGCTGCGGCCACCGCCGCGAGGTCTTCCGCGGGGAACACCATGGCCTCACCGGGGAACGAGATCAGGTACTTGGTCATTCGAGGACTCCTCTGCCCCGGCGGCGCCATCCGTCGGCTTTTCTCTGCGGCACCGCTCTGGCGCCCCGCCCGATTATGGCCCCGGGGCCCGACAGGCAGTCAAGGCCGATCGTCCCGACCGGCCCGCAGAACCTGCCCGGGCGGTATGGCCGGAGGGCATGTCCCTGCAGCGCCGACCTGCTGCCGCGGGAGGCGAGGATGGCGTCGTCGAGGCTGGCGCCTTGGTCGTCCCCGTTTGGCCAAGTGCAGGCCGCCGCCAGTGGCCTGCACTTGGTCCCTTTCCCTGGGTCCAAACGCAACCGCAGCGGATTGTTTAGAATCTCGGTCTGAACAGTGCCGGCGCCGGGGCCACTGTGACGATTTCGGCCTGGTCCGGGCCCACTATCGTGCAAGCACCGCCGCCACCGCCCTCATCAGTCAGAAATTCGTTAATTTCGTCCCAAGCGCGACCGGCGAGGTCTTTGGCCGCGTCCCATATACTCGACGGTCTGAAAGCAATGACGCCCAGCCCAGGGTTCGCTGTCGTTGAAACCACGACAGCTGTTGTTTTGCCTATGGCTTTTATTGGTGCTTTTCGACCGTGCATCATCGCACGGGTTGGATCTCCCCTGCGGGATTTCACCGACGCAGTTGTAAATACATCGGGCGCGCCTGCACCCGGCTTAAAAGAAATCTTGGTCATTTTCTCTCCGTTGATCCCCAAGCTTCGGAGTTTATTAAAAAGATCAGGAAGCATCAGCTTCACGATTGGCGACTCCCCCTGCAGCATCAAGATTCAGCGCGGGAATAATCGGCACACATGCATATTTTCGGCAGGTCAGACTCTGATTTATCCCCCCAATCATCGACTTAACTCGTCATCGTCCTCGCAGGAGACACGAAAGTCAACGGCGACTGGCTGCGGCTGGTTCGGCGCGGAAGTTTCACCAAATCCGCCAAGTTCCAGCTGTGCGGAAGGGCGTTCATTATCGATTTGCAGGACCTTGCATAAGTAATGATTGTTGGAACTGACCGACAGCTGGCAGCGCGGGCCTCAGAACTGAAACCAGACTGCCGCTTTTCCAAACACGAGTCGACTAAAAATGCCCCGTAGCGATGTTCAAGAAAGGACTGTGGTGGTTATGATGCGGTCATGCCGAACCCGCGATTGTCCCTCGCATTGGAACGTATTCGCCCTGGAGACTGGGAGATATTCGAGAAGTTCGCGTCGGAGTTCTTAGCCGTCGAATATCCAGCCCTGCGCACGATGGCGGCGCCGAACGGAGACAAGGGCAGGGACGCCGAAATATTCACGATCGACGGCGTGCCAAAAGTCGCATTTCAATACTCGGTCACACCGAGTTGGAAGACGAAGATTACGAGCACGCTGGGCACCCTCAAGAAGAATTTCCCTTCGGTCAGCACCATGATCTACCTGACCAACCAGGTGATTGGTCCGGCCGCCGATGAACTCAGGGAAGAGTCGCGACGTGACCGGAACATTACCGTAGATATCCGGGACCGGTCGTGGTTTGTGGACCGTGAGGTGTCCTATCCCCAACGGCGAGTGGCAAGTGAAGAGCTGGCTAAGAGATTTGTTGATCCGCTCCTGTCCAAACGTGGGGTCATCGACAGAATATCGACCTTGTCAGCGGACGAAAGTAAGGTCGCCGTGCTGCACTTGGCACTCGACGACGAAGATCAGGCGACCGATGAGAGTCTTACCAAGAGCTGCTTCGATTCGTTAGTGTTGGCGGCGCTTCACGATTCGAGCAGGGACAATAGGCTCAGCCTGAGCGAAATCCAGGACGGCGTCGCCCTTCGTATGCCCGTGGGAAAGCGAGGGCAAATCGATGCCCTGACCCTGAGCGCGTTGAACCGCCTGTCCCGGAAGGGGCCGGTTAAACAGCACAAATCAGCTTCCGGGCCTGAGGATACCTACCACCTCAGTTTTGAGGAGGCTAAGAGGATCAATGATCAGACGGCCAAGTTCCTTCTTGACGAAGCTGCTCTGGATGCAGAGCTCGTTGTGGCGGTACGAGCCCTCGAAGTACCTCAGGAACTGAGCGAGGCGCAGTTGACGGAGATTTCCCGGGAGCTGCGGACGGCGTTGGACGAAACACTCCTGGAACGGGGTGAGTCTTTTGCCGAAGCCGTGGAAACAGGAGAGCCGTTCCAGCTCAGCCCTGTCGCCATCGCGGACAAGATCACGGCGGATGGAGGCATCAATGGGCTCGGTTCTGATGCCGCGGCCGCTGCCATAGCGCATGTCCTGGAACAGCCTTCGCCTCAAACACAGTCCCATCTTCGGCGGCTCGCTGACGCATACACGCTTTTCGCGTTCCTGAAACAAACCCCGGACGTCCAGAAGGTCATGCTCAACGTCTTCAGTGAAGGCGACATCTGGATGGACACCACCGCGATCCTGCCGCTTATCGGGGAGAGCCTGATAGATGATCCTGAAGAGCGCCACTTCACGATCCTGATACGGGCAGCCGTCGACGCCGGGTTGCTGCTGTTCGTAACGGAAGGGGTCGTAGAAGAAGTTGAGAGGCACCTAAACCTGGCCGTCGCTTACGGTCACAACAGAACGTCGACTTGGGCCGGGAGAGTCCCTTTCCTCTACTCGGCCTTCGTGCTCTCGGGCCGACCGGAGAATGAATTCCTGGACTGGCAACGGGATATCTGTGGACGCGAACAGCCGTTGCAGGACGTCAGCGACTACCTCGCAGCCGAATTCTCCATCCAGACCCGGAATCTCCTGGAGTACTCCGACGCCGCATCGATCGAACTCCGGGGCGCGGTTCAGGAACTGTGGAATCAGACCCACGAGAGACGGCGCCAACGGGGTGACTACGGAGCCGACCCGGGAACGCGGTCCCGGCTGGTTGCCCACGACGTCGAAAACTCTGTCGGCGTCATCGAGTACCGGCGGACCATTGGCCCATCCCCCATGGGCTATCTGGCATGGTGGCTGACGTTCGATGGAACAGCAATGAAAATGAAGGACCACCTCCGGGAGCGCCTTGGCCCTCTTGCGCCTCCTTCGCCCGTCCTGAGTCCGGATTTCCTCACGCAATTGCTGCGCTTGGGCCCCCTTCGCACGGCCATCGAACAGGACCTGAGAGTGCAGTTGCCCCTGCTCACGGACATGAGCGTCAATCACTACGCCC
Organism: Arthrobacter sp. 10L424; assembly: GCF_056395325.1. Classification (NCBI taxonomy): domain Bacteria; kingdom Bacillati; phylum Actinomycetota; class Actinomycetes; order Micrococcales; family Micrococcaceae; genus Arthrobacter; species Arthrobacter sp. 10L424. Next base: position 82,792 of record NZ_JBFTJH010000005.1, read on the forward strand.
CGCAGGCTCTGCTCGATCTAGCAAGAGAAACCAGGGAAAAGTCGTCGAGCCAGAATGAACGCGTGGTGCGCCGCGAAGTCCGCGACGCGGTGAACCGCGCAAGGCAGCAGATGGGTCCAGCGGCGGTGGGCGGGGTCCGGGCGATGGAGGAACGAATTTCAGCTTCCATCAAACGCCAGTCACCTGAATGAGTCCGGCCGGCGGACCCAGCCTCATATGCCGGGCTCTTCCTCCGCCGGCCTGATCATGCGGAGTTCGTCCTCCACCGCGCGGGAAGGCCAATAGCGCCAGGTCAGATGTTGACCGAGCCGAGCTGGCCCGGCCGGCCGAAGGTCTGGGGCATCGCCCTGGCGGCGCCCCGCAGCGTTTCCTGGAAGCCGAGCATGGCCGGCGTCGGCTTCCTTCCCTTGAGCTGTCCGAGCAGGATCCGGCGGACCGGCACGGGAATCCGCGGATCGAGCGGGACCAGCCGGACGTCGTCGCGCAGGTTTGTCAGCGACAGCCGGGGGGCCAGGGCGACACCGAGTCCTGCCGCGACCATTGCCTGTGCTTCCTGATAGTCGTGGGCGTCATAGGAGATGTCGGGCGCGAACCCTGCCGCGTGGCAGCTTCTGGTCAGCACATCCGCCACGGGGTGCCCGTCGGCCCGGATGATCCAGCGCGCCGCGGCGAGTGAGCTGAGATCCACCGGCCCGCTCCGCCCCACGTCACTGGTCCCCGCCACCACCAGGACGGTGGGATCGTCCACGAGCTTTTCGGTGTCGATTTCCTCGTCCGTGAACGGGCTCCAGTCGTATTCCCAAAGGAGGGCCAGCTCCACCTCCCGCATGAGGAGCAGTTCGCGGAGGGGGTCCCGCAGCGCGCTCTTGACGGACACGGAAACGGCCGGGTGCTCCCTCGCGAACTGGGTCAGGACCAGCGGAAGAATGGAGGCGGAGGCCGTGGGGAATGACCCGATCCGCAGGCTGCCTGCCCGCAGCCCGCTCAGCGCCTCGAGATCAGACTCGGCGCCGGCCAGCTCACGCCGGATGGATCGCGCCCTGGCCACCAGGGCTGCCCCCGCGTCGGTGAGGACCACTCCCCTGGCGTGCCGCTCGAACAGGGTCTGCCCAGCCTCGGCCTCGAGCCGGCGCATTTGCTGGGAGACCGCGGACGTCGTGTACATCATCGCTTCGGCGGCCGCGGTCAGGGACCCGTACTCGGCTATTTCAGCCAGCAGGAAGAGGCGGCGAACATCAAGCTCCATACCAAAGAGTGTAGTTGAAGTTAAGGCAGTCAAAGAAAACGAACATTGTGCTCAACACTGGCAGCCCCGAAAGTAGATATGACCGAGGCCACACAGGCGCCGTGGCGGCCCGGACACCAACTACTTTCGAATCGAGAATCCATTGAGAATCCCAGCAACCCTGGTCAGGGGCGGAACCAGCAAATGCTGGCTGTTCGACGGCCAGGACCTTCCGGCGTCGAGGGACCAGATCGAGGCCCTCCTGATCGACACCTTCAACGCGGCGGACCCGCGCCAGATCGACGGCGTCGGCGGGGCCACGTCCACCACCTCCAAGGCGGCCGTCGTCTCGGCCGCCCCCGATGACGACGTCGACGTTGACTACCTCTTCGCGCAGGTCGGCATCGGCGAGGGCCGCGTCGAATGGGGCAGCAACTGCGGAAACTGCGCAACGGCCATCGCCCTCTACGCGGTGAGCCACGGCTTTGTGCAGCCCACCCCGGGAACCACCCTCGTCCGGATGCGCAACCTGAACACCGGCACCCGGCTCGAAGCCGACGTCGCCACCCCGGACGGGAAACTGCCGGCCTTCGGCGACGCGCAGGTCCCCGGCACCCTGGCCACCGGAGTGCCCGTCACCCTGGCCTTCCTCGACCCCGCCGGCGGCAGCACCGGCGCTGCACTGCCCACCCGGCACGCCCGCGAGGAACTGACGGTAGACGGCCGGAACTATCTGGTCTCCATGATCGACGCCGGCGCACCGATGGTCCTGGTGGCGGCCGACAGCCTGGGCCTGACCGGAACCGAAAGCCTGGCGGAACTCTCGGAATTCGTGCCCCTGCTCACCCGCATCCGGAGCGCGGCCGCGGTGCGCATGGGGCTCAGGGCCGCCGGCTCGCCGGTTGACCACGCGGTGCCCAAGGTGGGCGTGGTTGGCCCCGCCACGGACTTCGTCACCACCGGCGGCCAGCACATCAGCGGCTCGGCCTACGACGTCTCGATCCGGACCCTCTCCATGCACGCCCCGCACCCTGCGATCGGGCTGACGTCTGCCGTCGGGATCGCCACCGCCGCCCTCACGGCAGGCACCGTGGTCCACGCCGCCCTGCCCGGCGGGGCGATCCAGACAGCTCCCGACGCCGTTGCCCACCTCCGGATCGGCACCGCCGCCGGCATCATCGGCACCGTCGCCAACGTGGATCCCTTCGGGCGGCCTGCCCGGATCGGCCTGGAGCGGGCCGCCCGCGTCATCAGCGAATCCATCATCTTTACCCGCGCCGCCGCCCCTGTGCGGGCCAGCGCCTAACCGCATAAAAGACCAAGACAAAGGAGTCTGACATGAAAGTCACTTTGGAGAACATCGACCTGAAATACGGCGATACCTACGCCGTCCAGGGCGTCAACGCCGAAATCGAGGACGGGCACTCCCTGGTGCTGCTGGGCAAGTCCGGCTGCGGCAAGACCAGCACCATGCGCTGCATCGCCGGGCTGGAGACACCCGTCCGCGGCAGGATCACCATCGGGGATCAGGTGGTGTTCGACAGCGAACGAAACATCAACGTCCCATCGCACAAACGCAACGTGGGAATGGTCTTCCAGTCCTACGCCGTCTGGCCGCACCGCACCATCTTCGAAAATGTCGCCTTTCCGCTCCAAATGAAGAAACTGGGCAAAAAGGAAGTCACGGAGCGCGTCGACGAGGCACTCCAGCTGGTGGGTTTGGACGGGTTCCAGAAGCGCGGCGCCAGCCTCCTATCCGGCGGCCAGATGCAGCGGGTTGCCCTGGCCCGCAGCCTGGTGATGCGCCCCAGCGTCCTGCTGCTCGACGAGCCGCTCTCCAACCTTGACGCAAGGCTCCGGGACCGCCTGCGGATCGAACTCCGGGCACTGCAGCAGAAGCTCAACCTGACCAGCGTCTACGTCACGCACGACCAGGGTGAGGCCCTGGCCCTCGCGGACCGGATCGCGCTCATGCAGAACGGCAGGCTCGCGCAGGTGGGAAGTCCCGGCGAGATCTACGAAAACCCGGCGAGCGCCTCGATCGCGGACTTCCTGGGTGTCACCAACATTTTCCCGGTGCTCAAGAACGGCCACCCCGGAACGTACAAGATGGCGGAGCACAAGCTCGAACTGTCCACGGTCGAGTACACCCTCGGCGGCGATGCCATCAAGGCGTGCATCCGGCCGGAGGACGTCATCGTCTCCGCACACCGGCCAGAGGCCGACTCCAACAACTGGGCCGGCGAGGTCGCCGTGGCCAGCTACCAGGGTTCGAACGTGCGCTACCTGATCGAGCTCGACGGCGGCCCCGCCATCGAGGCCCTAGTTTCCCGCCGCGACGGCCCGCCCGCCGGAAAAGGCAACAGGGTCTGGGTCACGGCGAACCCCTCCGACATCCAGGTCCTCCCCGCCGAGGTGGCCTGATGTCCGCCGCCACCACAGACCTCCGCGAGCGGCCGGATCAGCAGCCGGGCACACCGCCCCGTGAGAAACCGGCCCCGCAGCCCCGACGCAGAACCGGCGGCCAGCTCGGCCACCAGCTCAGGAAGTCCATGCCCACGTGGCTGATGCTGGCCCTCCTGGCCCTCCTGATCCTCATGCCGATGGCCCTGATCCTGATCTCTGCCTTCAGCAGCTCCACACCCCGGCCGGGTTCGATCGGACTCAGCGGCCTGACGCTGGAGAACTTCAAGATCCTCTCCTCCCACCAGTCGGTCACCGCACTGACCAACTCCCTGGTGGTGGCAACATCCGCCTCAGTGCTGGCCATGTTTATCGGCGGAACGCTGGCCTTCCTTGCGGCCAGGACCAACATCTGGGGCAAGGCCGTCATCTACTTCATCGGCATCGCGCCGATGTTCCTGCCCTCCCTGGTGGGGGCACTGGCCTGGTCCCTCCTGGCCGGACCCGCCACGGGCTACCTGAACCTGCTCACCCGCGGCATCGGCCTGGGCAACCTCTTCAACGTCTACACGATGCCCGGCCTGATCTTGGTTCTGGCCTTGTACTACGCCCCCTATGCGTTCCTGCTGATCCACGGCGCCATGACCCTCATGAACCCCGATCTGGAGGAGGCCGCCAGCGTCCACGGCGGCTCGCTCGGCAAGATCCTGAAAACCGTCACCTTCCCTCTCGTCACACCGGCGATTCTCGGCTCCGGCGTGCTGATCTTTGCCCTGACCATGGAAAACTTCCCGGTCGCCCAGATGATCGGCACCCCCGGCCAGATTGAAACACTGCCCACCTTCATCTACCGCCTGATGAACTCCGCACCGGCCAGGGGTAACGAAGCCGCCGCGGTCGCCGTCGTCCTGACCGTCGTCCTGATAGCCGTCACCGCAATCCAGCAGCGCGTGGTGATGAAAAGGAACTTCACCACCGTGTCCGGCAAGGGCATGAAGCCCCGCATGATGGACATCGGCAAGCTCCGCGGCGTGGGCCTGGCTTTCGCCCTGGCGTACTTCGCCCTGGCAATCGTGCTGCCGGTGATAGCCCTGCTGCTGGCCTCGCTGCAGTCCTCGCCCTACGTCTCCAACCTGGGCCAGCTATTCGGCGAAGATGCACTCTCCTTCTGGTCGCTCTTCCAGACGCTGCAGTCGTCCACCTTCCTCGACGCGGCACGGAACAGCGTGATGGTCGCCGTCTGCGTCGCAATCCTGGGTGCCGGGCTGGCGTTCTACCTCAGCTACCTCGTGTACCGGACCAAGACCCCGGGCCGGAAGAGCCTGGAGTTCGTCGCCATGCTCCCGCTCGCCATTCCGGCGATCGTTATGGGCCTGGGCCTGCTCTGGACCTGGCTGGTACTGCCGCTGCCCGTGTACGGAACCATCGTGGTGCTGATCATCGCCTTCATCGCGATCTACCTGCCCCAGGGGTACCGGGGCATGTCCGCCAGCATCCTGCAGGTGGACAAGGACCTCGAGGACAGCGCAGTGCTTCTGGGCTCCACGAGGGCGCGCGCGGTGTCCTATGTGACCCTGCCGCTGATGAAGACAGGCGTGATGTCCACGGTCCTGCTGCTGCTGATGCTGGCGATGCGGGAACTCTCCGCCGCGTTGTTCCTGTTCACCTCCAACACCCGGCTCCTGGCGATTGTGGTCTTTGACAACTACGACAACGGGGCGCTGCGCTCCGCAGCCTCGACGAGCCTGCTCTACATCCTGGTCATCCTGGCCCTGGTCGTCATCGCGAAAGCCTTCGGCGCCCGCGCAACCAACGGAGAAGCACGATGAAAAACATCCTCAAGACAACGACGTCGGTGCTGGCCGCCGCCGTGCTGGCGGTCACCGCCGGCGCCTGCAGCGCCCCGAAGACCGTCACGCTGGTCAGCAAGGCCGAATCCCTCTCCGCCACCTCCGACCTCGTGATCAACGGGCAGACCGTGGCTGACAGCGAGCTGTTCGCCAAGGCCAAGGCCGAAGGGTCCATCAGCCTCTACAGCGGCTACGTGGAAAACAGCGAGAAGGAAGTCATCAAGGCCTTCACCCAGGACACCGGCATCAAGGTAAACCTGGTCCGGCTGGTACCCAACCGACTGCTGGAGCGCGTGCTCAGCGAACAGGGCGCCAACAAGCTGGGGGCCGACGTCATCCGCACCTCCGAGTTCTCCTCGGTATCAGCCATGAACAAGGCCGGCACCTTCGCGCCGCACAAGGTCCCCAACTTCGACCAGCTGGATGACACGGTGAAGTACGACGGCGGGAAGTTCTACCGCGTCTTCGACCCGGCGTTCACGTTCGCCTACAACACGGCCCTGGTCAGCGAGGCGGACGCCCCGAAGTCCTGGCAGGACCTCCTGGACCCCAAATGGAAAGGGAAGATCGGCACCACGCAGGTCGGCGCCGGCGGCAGCTCGGCATCCCTGGTCCGTTTCCAGCTCGACGCCCTCGGCGAGGACTACCTCAAGGGCTACGCGGCCCAGCAGCCACGGATCTTCGATTCCTCCGGCGCGCAGCAGGAAAGCCTGTCTCGCGGTGAAATCCAGGTAGCCACGGCAGTGGTCAGCAGCGTCAACATCGCAGCAAACAACAACGCGCCGGTGAAGTTCGTGGTCCCCAAGGAAGGATTCGCGCTCTACGACTACTTCCTGGGCATGACGCCCACGGCCAAACACCCGGCCGCCGCCCAGCTGTTCATGAACTGGAACCTCAGCAAACGAGGAGCCAGCGTCTTCTCCCAGATAGGCGAATACCCGGCCGATTCCTCCGCCCCGGCTCCCAAGGTGATGGATGTCCAGCTCCCGGCCATGAACACCGGGCTCCCGCACCGTGGAATGCCCGAGGACCTGGCCCGCCACGGAAAAGACGACCAGGAAACCTGGAACCGGATCTTCGGCTACATCGGCTGAATTCCGCAGACTACAGCGGGGCGGCCAAGGCGATCACCCGGATCGCCGACTCATCGCAACGACGGCCGCCCCGCTGTTTCACCGCCACCTCCCCGAGGCCTCCGGCAGCGCCGCCACGGCCTCCCTCGCAAGTGCTACTCCTGAGGAGACCCCCATGACTGAGACTGCGCACCGCACCCCTGCCCCGGCGGGCGAGACCCCGGACGACGGTCCCAAACGTCCTCCCCGTCGCCGCCGTACTCTAATCTTGGCGGTGGCCGGATTCGTGTTCCTGGGTCTGGCCGCCCTTCTGCTGGGCGGTGACATCTTTACCCCGGCGGCCACCACGCAACCGGAGCAGACCATGACCGCCATCCAGATCATCCCGCTCGTCATTCTTGTCGTGATGTTTGTCGTCGCCACGAGGTGGCCACTCAACATCGGGGTCATGGGGCTGGTCGCATCCTTCGGCGTCGGCTACTTCCTGCTCGGTATGACCGACAAGGAGATCCTTAAGGACTTCCCCGCCAGCATCGTCCTGACGATCATCGGGGTCACCTATTTCTTCAGCATGGCCCAGCGGAACGGCACCATCGACATCATCGTCCAGAACTGCGTGCGCCTCGTCAGGGGCAAGACCCTGCTGCTGCCCTGGGTGTTCTTCCTGCTCGCAGCCGCACTGACGGCACTGGGCACCTTTTCCCCCGCCGCCGTCGCGCTGCTGGCACCGGCGGCCATCGCCTTCGCCTACGAGTCCCGTATCCATCCGGTATTGATGGGGGCTTTCATCATCAACGGGGCGCACGCCGGCGGCTTTTCACCGTTGTCCGTGGCCGGCGTGCTGGTGCACGACGTCGCGCTTGCGAACGGCTTTCCCATCTCCCAGGGCTCACTCTTCCTGGCCAGTTTCGCCATCAATCTCATTCTCTCCGTGCTGACCATCGTCCTGTTCGTCCTGCTGGGCAAGCTGCGCGACGGCGAAGGCGGCCAGCAGGCCGATCTCGACACCCGGACCGGCCGTCCCCACGGCCAGCAGATCCTCACGCTCGTACTGATCGCCGTGATGCTCGTGTGCACCCTGGGCTTCCATATGCCGATCGGCTTTGTGGCCCTCTCGGCCGGACTCCTGCTGGCGCTGGTCAACATCAAGGAACATCAAACATTCATCGGCGGCGTCTCCTGGTCCACGGTCCTGCTGGTGGCGGGCATGATCACCTACGTCTCGCTGCTCCAGCACGTGGGCGTCATCGACACCCTCGCCGAGATGGCACTGGCGCTGGGGGCGCCGCTGCTGGTGGCGCTGGTCCTCTGTTACGTGATCGGCGTCGGCTCAGCCTTCGCCTCCTCCACGGCGTTGCTCACCGCGTTCATCCCGCTGGCCGGTCCGCTGCTGGCCACGAGTACGTTGAGCGCCTCCGGAACGGTGGCGGCACTGGCCATCGCCGCCACCGTCGTGGATGTCTCCCCGTTCTCCACCGACGGCGCGCTAGTTGTCGCCAACGCCCGGGCGAACGACCGGCACCGCGTCTACCGCCAGCTGATGATTTACGCCGGAGGAGTGGTGCTGGTGGCCCCGGCCCTGGCCTGGGCCCTGCTGGTACCCACCGGCGTCATGTGACAGTCCTTCACTGGGCCGGCCCGGCAAGCAGCTTTCTGATCTCGGCGAGCTTTGCTTCGGACTCTTCGAGGCTCAGTCGAAGCCTTTCGACCGTTGTGGCGCTCGTGTCCGTCGCAAGGACGGGCGGTGCGGATTCCTTCTTCTTGGGAGACAGGAAGAAGTTGGCCAGGTAGCCGGTGAAGGTGCCGAAAATACCGACACCGACAATGATGATGCCTGCGCCGATCATGCGGCCCGCATCGGTGACCGGATATTGGTCACCGTATCCGACCGTCGAGATCGTGACGATCGTGAACCAGATGGCGTCCGAGGCGGTCGTGATGTTGGCCCCCGGGGCGCCCTCCTCGACGGTGAGCATCGTGAGGCTTCCGAATTCCAGCACGAGAATGCCCATGATCAGCAGTGTGTACAGAGAGCTGCCGGCCCGATCTTTGATCAATGCACGGCGGACGGTGCGGGGGCCGACATCGCGGAGCAGCCGGTACACGCGGATCAGCCGGAAGACACGCAGGATCTTGAACTGCGCCAACGGCACGCTTGCCAACAGATCGGCCCAGCCAAAGTGCCTGAAGAAATAGGCGCCCGCCGATGGCGCGGTGACAATCCGGTAGAGGAAGTCGACGACGAAGATCACGCTGAAGAGGGCGTTCATCGCCGTCAGCACTGTATCGATCGACTTCTCCTGCGCGGCATACAGGAGCCCCAGATTGACGATCGACAAAATCGAAAGGATACCGATGAAGATCTCGTAACCGATGCTCTTCAGTTCACTGCGTTCCTTGGCCATGTGAGGATTCTGGCACGCAAGAAGCTGCGTGCCGACACTTTTTTCGCCCGGCCCTGGCGGGATTTTGGTAACTACGACCGCGCGGCGGCGTGGGCCTGTTGGACGCTTTTTGTGGCGGGCATCGCGATCACGGCGACGACCGTGAGGACGGCACCGATCATGACGGCCAGGAACACGGCGGCGGAGGCCGCCACGATCGTGTGGGGATCCGTGCCGCCGTCTGGCGTGCCGGCGTAGACGGCGTTCGCTATTGCCCCGAAGACGGCGACGCCGATTGCGCTGCCGATCGATCGGGCGAAAAGGTTGGTGCCGGTGACCACGCCGCGCTCGTTCCATTCGACGCTCGACTGGGCGGCAATGAGGGTCGGGGTCGCCACGAGCCCCAGTCCCAGCCCGACGATGAAGCAGCTGGCCGCGACCATCGCTATGTTCGGCGAAAAGGCGGTGAACGCAAGGACCGCCGTGCCGATGACGGTGACCGTGACGCCGATCAGGGCGGTCCTGCGGAACCCGATTCGAAGGTACAGACGCCCCGACTGGGATGCACTGATCGGCCAGCCGATAGTGAGCGCGGCCAGGGCGAGCCCGGCGAGGATCGGGGAGGTGGAGAGTGCACCCTCGAGGAACGTGGGAACGTAGGAAGTGAGGCCGAGCATGACGGCTCCGACGCCGAAGGACACCATCGCCGTCGTCGCCAGCAGCCGGCGGGACGCAACCCACGGCGGCAGGACCGGTTCCGCGGCCCTCCGCTCGACGAAGATGAACGCGGCGAACAATACCGCACCGGCGGCAAACACTCCGTAGCTGGCGGCAGAGTTCCACGCCCACGCCTGGCCGCCCTCAAGGGCCCCGAGGATGAGCAAAGTCAGGGAGACCGTGAGCAGCCCCGCCCCCAGATAGTCGACCAGGTGCTTCACACGCTCGATGTTCTCGTGGAACGACCGGACCAGCATCCACCCGGCCACCAGGCACAGCGGGATGTTCACGAGGAAGATGCCACGCCAGATGCCGAGTGAGGCAAACACTCCCCCGAGCGTTGGACCGACGACCGAGGAGACGGCCCATACGCTCGCAAGGTAGCCCTGCACTTTTGACCGCTCTGCCAGCGTATAGATGTCGCCGGCGATGGTGATGGCCATCGGCTGGACTGCTCCGGCGCCCAGGCCCTGCACCACGCGGAATGCGATGAGCGCGGGCATGCTCCAGGCGACTCCGCAGAGGATGGAGCCGAGCAGGAACAGGCCGATTCCGATGAGCATGATGGGCTTGCGGCCGATGGTGTCGGAGAGCTTCGCGTAGACAGGAACCGACACGGCCTGCGCCAGCAGGTAGGCGGAGAACAGCCACGGGAACGAGGTAAAACCGCCGATGTCGTCCACGATCGAAGGCACCGCCGTGGCCACCACCGTGGCATCGATCGCCACCAGTCCCGTGGAGAGCATCAGGGCGATGAGGACCGGTCCGCGTTTGGACCGGAAGCCCACACCGTCAGCATGCGTTGTCGTCACGTCGTCCCATTCCCTGTCGGCGCCCAAAGCGCGTTGCCGGCAAAACCGGTTCCTGTTCCGACTGCATAACTGCACCGTCCGCCGAATTAGTCCCGGACCTGACCGCAAACACGTTGGATACACTCTTGCTCAACGATGCTTACCGATATATCGTTAACTATCGCCGATAGGTTCGGTGACCAACAAAATGAATGACTCCCAGAGGAAGGACGATGCCGCTATGAAAGGCATAAATGACGACAAATTCCCGGAAAGCGGCTCCCCCGCGGGACGCTTCGGCCGCGGCAGAGGGCGCCGCGGACCCCACGGACACGGCGGCTTCGGACCGGGGGGCGGCTTCGGGCCGGGCCGCGGGTTTGGGCCAGGGTTCGGTCCCGGATTCGGCCCCGGATTTGGTCCGGGCGGTTCACGCCGGGCAAACAGGGGCGATGTTCGATCCGCCATCCTCTCCCTCCTGGCCGAAGCACCGTCCAACGGCTACGGCCTGATCAAGGCAATAGCCGAGAGGACGTCCGGCGCCTGGCGTCCCAGCCCGGGCTCTGTGTACCCGACGCTGCAGCAGCTCGTTGACGAGGAACTCATCGCGCCCGAGAGCGACGGCCGGCGCACCGAGTTCTCCCTTACCGACGCGGGAAGGGCCTACGTCGCCGACCACGCAGAGGAGCTCGCGGACGCCTGGAACACCGACCCCCAGGGGTCCGGCCCGGCGTTTCATCAGAGCGTGGGAAAGCTTATGGGCGTGATCCACCAGTTCCGCTTCTCGGCCTCCGAGGAGCAACGCAAGGCAGCGATGGAAAAAATCGATGAAACCCGGCGCGCGCTGTACCAGATCCTCGCCGACTAGCACCTGCGCGCCACCCGGGACCCGGGTGGCGCGGCCGGCCCGATTTAGTTTCTGGGCTTTAATTCCTGGGCCTCCGCCCGGATCAGCAGGCTTAAGCTAATTGGACAACGTCTCTTCCATCACCGGGGAGGTCACCGTGGACTCTGAAACCGCCGATGTAATCGATCATGATGTCACCACCATCACTTGCGTGTGCGGCAACACCGTCAGCAAGGAAGGGTTGATCCAGGCGAACTCACAAGGCGTCCCCGTCCATCTCGGAGACACCACCCCGGTCCCCGCCGGGCTGGCGGAATGGCCTCCCGATGAGGATCTCCACACCCTGTGTCCCTCCTGCGGCCGCGTATACCGTGACTCTGTCATCGAAGAGACAGGAACCGCACCCGTTGCTTTCCGGGTCGACGTCACCGCCGTCCCCATTGCCGAGGCCATCCGCGTCCACTGGAACCTCAGCGCCCAGGACTGAACCTGTTGAGCGGACGACGGCGGGACCTCCCGCCGTCGTCCGTCTGCGCTTGGGCGCCGCTCCCCTACTGGGTCAGCCGGCGCCCTGGCCCTCGCGGGCCACCTCCTCCAGGACTCTGGCTGTCGGCGACGCCGACACCAGTTGCCCTATCACTTCCGGTTTGTCCCATACCTTGCTGCGGAGCTGTTCCAGAAAGACGGTCGCCGCGTCCTTGGTGTCGAAGTCCAGCAGCACGGCGATGCTGTTCTGGTCCTCGGCATCCCGGAACACCCGGACAGACCGGGCGCCTGAGGCCGCGCGGCCTGCGGGATCGCTGTCGAAGACCTTCTTCCACGCCTCGTAGTCCCGGACCTGATAGCCAATCTGAAGGGTGAACATCGTCGTTCCTTTCCTCGGGCTGATTCAGGACCACGATAGGACGTCCAGCGGCCTCCCGGTAGGGCCGGAAGGCGGCCTTCTGCCCGCCTCGCGCGGCGCAGGCCGCAGAAAATGCCCGGCTGGCCCGGACACCTTTGCCTCCGGCTGAGACAATGTCCCAATGGACATTGCGCTGGGACTCCTGGTTCTCGTCGCGGTGGTCTGCGCCGGTAGCGCGCTGGGCCGGAAGCTCAACATTTCGGTGCCGCTGCTGCTGGTGGTGGCCGGCGTGGCGGGCTCCTTCCTTCCGTTCGTCCCGCACATTGAGCTGAACCCTGAAGTCGTCCTGGTGGGACTGCTGCCGCCGCTGCTGTACGCCGCGGCGCTGCGGACCTCGCTCTTCGATTTCAGCTCCAACCGCCGCGCCATCGGACTGCTCTCGGTGGGCTATGTCATCTTCGGAACCTTCGCAGTGGGCTTTGTGGTCTGGTGGTTGTTCCCGGAAATCCCTCTTGCTGCCGCTATCGCTCTCGGCGCGGTCGTGGCGCCACCGGATGCTGTGGCGGCCACCGCCATCGCGAGGAAGGTGAGGATGCCACGCAGGATCGTCACCATCCTGGAGGGTGAATCCCTGGTCAACGACGCCACCGCCCTGATCTGCCTTCGTGCTGCCATCGCCGCCATCGCGGGGTCGGTGTCCCTGACGGGGATCGCCGCGGACTTCCTGCTCGCGGCAGGGGGCGGGGTGGTGGTGGGCATGGCGGCCGCCTACGTGCTGACCGAGCTCCGCAAGCGGACCCGGAACGTCGCCATCAACACGTCGACGTCGTTGATAGCCCCGCTCGTCGCGTACCTTCCGGCGGAGGCGATTCACGCGTCCGGCGTCCTCGCCGTCGTCGTTACCGGGCTGGTGATGGGCACCAAGGCGCCCTCCATGCCCAACGGCGCCGCCCGGCTAAGCCAGCGCAGCAATTGGAACACTGTGCAGTTTCTGCTGGAAAACGCCGTATTCCTGCTGATCGGGCTGCAGGTGCGGACCATCATCGAGGGCGTCCAGGACGACTCCCTGGGCGCCGGGCGGATTTGGGCCGGCTGCGCCGTGATCCTGCTGGCGGTGCTGGTGCTCCGGCCGGTGTGGGTTTTCCCGGCCACGTACCTGCCCCGCCTGATTCCGGCCGTGCGGCGGAATGACCCGGCGCCGCCGTGGCAGTTCGCGGCGATTGTCTCCTGGGCCGGCATGCGGGGAGTGGTCACGCTGGCCGCGGTGCTGGTGCTGCCCGCAGATCTGGAGCATCGTTCGGTGCTGATTCTGGCCGCCCTTGTGGTGGTGGGCGGCACGCTGACGCTGCAGGGGTTCACGCTCCCGGGACTGGTCCGCCTCCTGAATATCCAAGGCCCCGACCAGCGCGAAGACGCGCTGAACCAGGCTTCGCTGATGCAGCTGGCCACGGCCGCCGGAGTTGCTCGCCTGCAGGAACTGCGCACGGACAACGATCCGCCAGAGGTGGTGGCCATGCTGAAACGGCGCACCCAGGAGCGCGGGCTGGCTGCCTGGGAACGGCTCGGCCGCCCCTCGGCGGAAACAGCGACCCCCAGCGCGCGCTATGCCTGGCTGCGGCTGGCCATGCTGGATGCGGAACGGGCCAAGGTACTGGAACTGCGGCGCGGCGGCGAGTACGCGCAGGAGGTCCTCAGCGAGGTGCTGGACCGGCTGGATGTTGAAGAATCCATGCTGGACATGGCGTTGGACGAGGTGGACACCTCCGGCGAGGGCGGCGGGGAAGGGATCGCGAGGCCGGGCGGAGTATGTGCCCACCTCGAATCGGCCCGGTCTCCGGAGGTACCCGGGGACCCCTTCTGCACGAACTGCCGGAAGGAAGGCACGACGACGGTGCACCTGCGGATGTGCCTGGCATGCGGCAAGGTGGGGTGCTGTGATTCCTCACCCGGAAGCCACGCCTCGAGGCACTTCGAAGCGTCCGGGCACCCTGTCATGCGGAGCATCGAGCCGGGCGAAGACTGGCGCTGGTGTTATGAGGACGACCTGCTGGGATGACTCAAAACGTCTCTTCCAGCACCGGGAAGGTCACCGTGCACACTGTAACCGTCGACGTCACCGCCGGCCCTATTGCCGGTCCAATTGCCGGAGCCCTCCGGGTCCGCTGGAAGCGCAGCGCCCGGGCATGAACCACGTGAGCGGACGCGACGAGGTGCCAGCGGGAAACGTTGCACTCGTGACCGGCGCGAGCCGAGGGGTAGGCCGGGGCATCGCCCTGGGTCTCCTGGCCGCGGGGTTTGAGGTGTACGGCACGGGCCGCTCGATCGACCAGGCGGATCTGCCGCGGGAGATCCGGCGCCTGCGCTGCGACCATCTCAAAGACGAAGAGACGGCGCACGTGTATGAAGTGCTCCGGTCCGAGCAGGGGCGCCTGGATCTCCTCGTCAATTGCGCCTGGGGCGGATACGAGAAGATGGTCGAAGGCGGCGCGTTCACGTGGCCTGCGCCGTTTTGGGAGCAGCCGATGCACCGCTGGACGGGCATGATCGACGCCGGCGTCCGCGCGGCATTTGTTTGTTCAGCGCACGCGGCGCGGCTGATGACGCCGCAGCACAGCGGGCTGATCGTCAACATCAGCTTCTGGGCCGCGCAGCATCACCTCGGCAACACGATCTACGGCATCGCCAAGGCGGCGACGGACAAGATGACGTCCGATACGGCCGTCGAGCTGAAACCGTTCGACATTCCGGTCATCTCGCTCTACCCCGGCCTGGTGCGAACCGAGGCGGTCCTGGCGGCGGCGGAGAGTGGCGCGTTTGATCTCTCGACCAGCGAGAGCCCCGAGTTCATCGGACGCGTGATCAGCGCGCTATTCCACGATCCGAACCGGATGGCGCGGACCGGCCAGGTGCTCGTCGCCGCCGCGGTTGCGAAGGAGTTCGGCGTACTGGACATCGACGGAAGTTCCCCGCCGGCCCTGACCCTTGGGGACATCCGGGACGGGCTCTGAACGAGTTGGCCCCGGCCGTCGTCGTGGCCGTCGTCCTTCACTCGACTGCCGCCAACCGGCGCCTTGCCTGTCTTCCCGGCTGGCCCCCTTGGCGGGGCCGAACTGCCAGTTTTCCCCGCTACCGCCGCATTCGGAGCCGTGGTACGTTCAGCGTAATCAGGATGTCCCGACGCGGCCCCTTGACCAGCCCGGCTCCTGGCCCCACCCCAGAAAGCTGAGGAAATGATGCCAACACTGATGATTTTCCACGAAGTCGACGACGTTGAGCGCTGGCTCAGCTCACCAAAGCGGGAAGAGGTATTCGGGCCGCTGGGCATCACGGTCCGAACGTTCATCGACCCGGCGAAGAGCAACCGTGTGGGCCTGATCGCCCAAGTCCCCGACATGGAAACCTTCCAACGGATCATGCAGTCCGCGGAGGCGGCCGAAGCGATGAAATTCGACGGCGTCCGTCCGGAAACAATCCTGATGCTCGTCGAGCCCTGACTCGGTCATCGGAGTGACAAGAACCGCGCCCAGTGCTTTCCCGGTTGACGTCACAGCCGGCCGATTGCCGAGGCCATCCGGGTCCGCCGGAACCTTAGCGCCCGGGAAGGACCCTGCCAAGCAGACGACGCCGGCGGCCTCCCGCCGTCGTCCGCTTGGAGTTTTACGTAGTCGTACTCTCAAACCACGCCCTATTGCTAACCGACGCGCGAGGGGACCCGTTCAGTCCGAACCTCGGTTGTCCAGCGTTTTGTGCGCACAGCCAATATGGCTGACACCACGCACAGGCCGGCAATGACGTAGAGGCCTGCACTGGTGGTGCCTGTCAGGTCGCGGAACCAGCCGAAGATGAACGGTCCGCCAAAGCCACCCAGGTTGCCGATGGTGTTGATGAGGGCCAGCCCGGCCGCCGCGCCCACTCCGGTGAGGAACTTTGTAGGCAGTCCGAAGGAAAGCGGAATCCCGGAGCAGAGTCCCATCGCCGCGATACTGATGCCGATCAGCGTAACAATCGACGACGGCGCCCAGACCGCGATCAGGATGCCGCCGGCGCCCATCAAAGCAGAGACGGCGACGTGTCCCGCGATGTCATTTGTGCGTCGGGAGTGCATCGACCAGAGGATCGTGAAAACAACGGCGAAACCGTACGGGATAGCCGTGAGCATCCCGATTTCGATGACGGAGTATTTAATACCGAATGTTTGCTGGAAGTCTTTGATGATGGTGGGCAGGAAGAAACCGATGGCGTAGAGGCCAAACACCAGGCCGAAGTAGCCAAGGCCGAGCAGCCAGACTTTTCCGTTGAGCAGGACGCCGCGCAGCTTGTGCTGGACATAAGTGCCTTCCTCGTCGGCGAGGTCGCGGACAAGCAGCGTACGTTCCTCCTCGGTCAGCCACTTTGCCTGGTCCGGTTTGTCCGTGAGGTAGTAGAAGCACATGACACCCAACAGGATCGCCGGAATGCCGGTGATGAGGATCATGAAGCGCCAGCCGTCGAGGCCGAAGAGCAGGTTGTTTCCCCACTGGATGAGGCCCGAGGCCAAAGGAGCGCCGATGACTGACGAGAGTGGTATGCCAATGAGGAACATTGCGTACGCCTGCGCCCGATCCTTCTGGACAAACCAGTACGTCAGGTACAGGAGGATGCCCGGCGTGAATCCGGCTTCCGCCACCCCGAGCAGAAAACGAAGGACGTAGAGCATCGTGGCGTCTTGGACGAACGCCGTCAGGGCAGCCACGATGCCCCAGGAGACGAGGATTCGCGCCATCCATTTCCGGGCTCCAAAGCGGTGCAAGGCCAAGTTGCTGGGAATTTCAAGCAGGATGTAGCCGATGAAGAAGATGCCCGACGCGAATCCGAAGGCCGTGGCCGTCAGCCCGAGGGACTCGTTCATCCCGTTCGGCCCGGCGAAGCCGATATTGCTTCGGTCCAAGTAGTTCACGAAGTAGCACAGCATGAGGAACGGCATGATGCGCCAAAGTACTTTGCGGCGGGTGGAGGCGCGCAAGGCGCCCTGATCAGATGTGATTTGGGTTGCCACTGAAGATCTCCTCTTTGAGTTCTGGGGGAACGGCATGAATTGCTGGAGTTGATTAAGCCCGCTGTCGAGGGCTCTGTTCGGCATTGCTAGGCAGGCTCCGTACGACATCCACGATCGAAGAGTCATCTGCCCTATCGAGTCCTCCTTGGGAGGCTCGCTCGAATTCCCGGGCCACGGCGTTCAGGATCCTGGCGTCGAATCCGGCCCCTGCCGCTGCGGCTTTCACCAGGCTGGTGTCCTTCAGGAAGATGGACAGGTGGGTCTGGGTGGGGCGTTGTTCCGGCGGCTGGATCATGCGGGGACCCCGATCTGACAGCATCCAGGATCCTCCGGCGCCCCCGCTGACTGCCTTGAGCGCCTTTCCTTGATCGAGTCCCAGCGCGTGCGCAAACGCGAGCGCTTCCCCGGCGATGGCGAGATGTGACGCCGCCAGCAGCTGATTGACCATTTTGTAGGCCTGCCCGTCGCCTGCCTTGGTTCCGCAATCCTGAACTGCCCCCATGGTTTCCAGCGGGCCTCGGAGGGCATCGACATCCGCCGGGTCGCCGGCAACAAAGAGGCTGAGTCGGCCTTCAACCGCGCCGCTGACTCCGCCGGTGACGGGGCAGTCGATGACGCTGATTCCGCGGTCGGAAAGCCTGCCGGCAAAGTCCGTCACGGCGTCGACCCCCACTGTGCTGAGCACCACGACAGTCTTGATGTTGCCGGTCCCTGACAGCAGGGCGGAGTCGAGGAGTCCCCGGAGCTGGTCGCCTGTCGCGACGACAACAAACAGTGCGTCAGCGGCGGCGAGATCGTCGAGGGCCGTGGACGCCGCGATTCCCATTTCTGAAGCCTTGGCAACCTGGCCCGGATTCAAGTCCACTGCGCGTACGCGCTGGCCGCTTTCATGGATACGTCGGGCCATGGGCAGGCCCATGGCGCCGATGCCGAGAAAACCGACGAGGGGCGTGGCTGATGCGCTGGTCATGCCGGCTGGGCCACCTTGCTGCCGAGAGCGGCGAGGATCTCCGCGACGATAGCTCCGGTACTCGGAATGACGGCTTTTTCCAGCTCCTCGCTGTAGGGGATGGGTGTGCGGGCGGCTCCGAGCCGCCGAGGGGCCGCATCCAGCTCGTTCCAGCACTCCTGAACAGCATTGCCAATGATTTCCCCGCCCCACCCGAAGTCCCGGACGGCTTCGTGTGCCACCACGAGGTGGCGCGTTTTCTGGACGGAGGCGTAGATGGAATCCATGTCCAGGGGGTAGAGCGTGCGAGGATCAATGACTTCCACGTCGATGCCGCGTTCCGCGAGCTCTTCTGCCGCTTCGAGGGAGCGGCTGAGCATGAGCTGGGTGGCGACGACCGTGATGTCTTTGCCCTCACGGGCGGTCCGGGCCTGTCCGAACGGGATGAGTTCCTTGGTAACCGGACCCTTGTCGTAGTACAGGCCCTTGTGCTCAAGGAAGATGGTTGGATTGTTGCTCTTGATTGCGGTACGCAGCAGTCCGTAAGCGTCGTTCGCTGTTGATGGCACGACGACTTCGAGGCCGGGAATGTGCGCATAGAGGGTCTCCAGCGACTGGGAGTGCTGGGCCGCCTTGCCGATACCTGATCCGCCATTTGTGCGGAGAACCAGCGGCGTGGCGAATTGGCCGCCGAACATGTACCGGGACTTGGCTGCCTGGTTGATCAGGCCATCTGCGCCGAGAAGGCTGAAATCGGAGTACATGATTTCCACAATGGTCCGGGTTCCCGCCATCGCAGCACCGACTCCTGCGGAGATCAAGGCCTCTTCGCTGATGGGGGTGTCCCGCACGCGATGCTTGCCGAACGTCTCCGCCATTTTCCGGGTTACGCCGTATATGCCGCCCCCGGTTCCCCAGGTTGTGATGTCCTCCCCCATGATCATCACGTCCGGGTCTTCGGTGAATTCGTCATGCAGGGCCGCGTTCAGTGCGCGCCATATCGTCAACTGCTGTGCCGGCTTGTTCATCGGTGATCCTCACTGACCTGGGTGAAAGCTTGCGAAATGTCGGGGAAGGGCGAGGCCTTCGCGAATGCCTCGGCGGCATCGACGGCGGCTTCCGCTTCTGCGGCGATGGCGTCAACGTCCTCCTGGGTCAGCGTCCCGTGATCCACAAGCTTGGCGGCAAGCTTGGCGATCGGGTCACGGTCCTTCCACGCCTCGACCTGCTCCCGCGTACGGTAGATCTCCGTGTCGTCCGCCATATGGCCGAGGTATCGGTACGTGTCGGCGACGATGAAGGTGGGGCCGAGCCCGCGGCGGGCGCGCTCCACTGCTTCTGCGGTGACGTTTGCGACGGCTTCGACGTCCATGCCGTCGACGTCATACGAAGGGACCCCATAGGCCTCGCCGCGGCGGCGCAGCTCGGGCTGGGCCACCATTTCTTCAAGGGTTGCGGATTGGGCGAAGTGGTTGTTTTCGCAGACGAAGATCACCGGAAGCTTCCAGATGGCGGCCAAGTTGAAGCTTTCTGCCAATACGCCCTGGTTGCTGGCGCCGTCGCCAAAATACGCGACGGCGACGTCGCCGCTGTTTTGTTGTTGCGCCGCCAAAGCAGCTCCCGTTGCCAGACCAATGCCAGCTCCAACGATGCCGTTGGTACCGAGGATCCCAAGTTCCTTCACGCCGATGTGCATAGAGCCGCCCTTGCCTCCGCAGTAGCCGTCCCGGCGGCCAAGGATTTCAGCAAGGGTACGGCCCGCGTCGGCACCCTTGGCCAGGCAGTGGGCGTGGCCGCGATGGTTGCTGGCAATGCTGTCTGTCGCGCGTAGGGAGTGGGAGACGCCGACCGCGATGGCTTCCATCCCCACGGAGGGGTGGGTCGAGCCGCGGATGAGTCCTTCTCGGGAATAGCCGGGGAGGCGCGATTCGAATTCGCGGATGGCGGTCATTGATTTGAGCGCCGCCGTACCGTCTGCAGCCGGATCGAAGACGTTCAGCTCCGTTGTTTGAGGAGTGGCCATGGGTTTACGCAATCCTGGCAATAATGGCGCCGGGCTCGATGACGTCGCCTTCCGCCGCGATGAGGGTGATGACTCCCGCCATGGGGGAGGTGACCTCAACCTGCACTTTTGAGGTTTCCAATTCCACCAAAGCCTGGCCCGCCGTCACCTCGCTGCCGTCTTCGATCAGCCATTCGCTGATGTCGGCTTCAGTTTCGCTGCCAAGAATGTCCTGGTTGACTACAACGTCCACAGGGCTTCCTTCCGATCGGGGTGGTGTGCCAACGGCATCTCGTGCTTATCGACGGGACGGTGGAACTACCGGATATAATCTAGGTCACTCCAAATAGTAATCTTGGTCTTACCAAGAGTCCAGTCTTTTGGCGAGACTCTTTTGGCCGACCCAAGCGGGCAGCCTCCCCGGACCACACGCTTGGTAGGTCCAAGATAGGATGAGATGAACCATCGGCCACACTTGTGCCGGGCATCGCGAATCGAACGTGAATTGAGGCTTTCAGTGTCCGACGACAACCTGCTGGACCGCCTGCTGGAACTTGTTGACGAAGTTGGGCCGGACCAGAGAATTCCCTCGGAGCGCGACCTCGCTGAGCGCTGGGGATGCTCCCGGACCGCCCTGCGGGACAGGTTGCGGATGCTTGAGGCGATGGGTGCCCTGGAGCGCAAAGGCGCGGGTGGGACATACACCCGTGTCATGAAGCCTCAGGACGTGGCAGTGGCATTGCGGACCGGCCTCCACGCGTCGGCATTGTCCTCGGCGACGGCATTCCAATCCGTACGCGTGGCCCTGGAACGGGAAGCCGCCCGATTGGCTGCCACCGTAGGCAAGCCCGTCCCCATCGCGCATGTGGAGGAGGCCGTACTGCGGATGGAAGCTGCCACCGACCCTGATGAGCTCTACGCGGCCGACCTGGAGTTTCACACGGCACTATTCCAGGCATCTGGAGACGCTGCCCTCATCTTCCTGTCGGAGGCAGTTGGCGACCTCATCGCGCAGTCAGTTACCGAACGACGAGCCCGGATGCGGACGCTGTCCTCCGACGCCGAGGTGCTCCGCAGCCTGCACCGGAACATACTCGACGCGCTCAAATCAGGGAGTCCGGGCGAGGCAATGAACGCCATGGACGAACATTTTGCGCGGATAGACAGGGCGGGCGAGTTGGTAGAAGTCACCAAGCCGGGTTCGTCGGCCCTGCCCTGACAACCGCCGTGGCCCCGCCGTACGAACGCCGAAGTATCAGGAGCAGGTTCGGATGCCCAAGGTACCCCTGATCTTCGGCTGGACTTGCCGGCGCCCGGGAGTCCTCCTGGGGCCTGTTCGCCTTCACTTCGGCCGCCTCTTTGGCCCAGTCGGCGTCGTCGAACGGCGGCGAACGCGTGGATGGCGCCGTTGACGCTGGTGCGGCCGCACCCACGGTGCAAGCCAAAAGCCGGCGCATCCTTCGACTCTTTCATTGGGGTTGGCATGCGTCGCATGATGAGCGCATGGCGTACATCGCATCAGCGGACGAATCCGCTGTCGCCAAGGCTCAGCACGAGCTCCAGGAGGCCGGCGTCCGCACCGTGATCGGCACGGTGGTGAACGCTTCGGGCATCACGCTGGCCAAGAGCGTCCCGCTGGCCCGGCTCGGCGCCTTCCACCAGTCCGGGATGGGCGCCGCCCCCGTCTGGCATGTCTTCGCGATCGACGGCGGGATAGCGTTCACGGACACCATCACCACCGTGGGCGATCTGCGCCTGAAGATCGATATCGAGGGGCTCCGCATCCTGCCGGGCGGCCGGGCCTGGGCGCCTGGCAGCCTTTTCGAACAAGACGGAACCGCATCTCCGGCCTGCGCCCGCGGACTGCTGGCCGACGTCGACGGGAGCCTGGACGCAGCCGGGTACCGGGCACTCGTGGGCCACGAACTGGAATTCGTCCTCGTCGCCTCGGACGGTTCAGCGCTGGACACCACACTCTGGGTTCCGTACGGGGCAACCGGCCTGCTGGACCGGGCGGAATTCCTCGAGAATCTCCTGTCTGCACTGGACCAGGCCGGCGTTCCGGCGGAGCAGCTCCACGCCGAGTACGGCAGAAACCAGTTCGAATTCTCCCTCCCTCCCGCTTCGCCGGTTCAGGCCGCGGACACCGTGGTCCTGGCCAAGTTCATCGTGGGCATCACCGCCCGGGCCCACGGCATGCAGGCCTCGTTCTCCCCGCTGCCCTTTGCCGGCACGGTCGGCAACGGCGCCCACCAGCACTTTTCGCTCCACAAGGACGGCGTGCCGCTGTTCTCCGGCGGCGGCGGACCGCACGGCATCCGCGAGGAGGGCGGCGCGGCCATCGGCGGCATCATCGCAGGACTCCCCGAGATCCAGGGCTTCCTCACGGGATCAGTCTTGTCCGGAAGCCGCCTGGCCCCCGGCACGTGGTCGGGAGCCTACCTGTGCTGGGGCCTGGAAAACCGGGAGGCCTCGGTGCGGTTCCTGGAGGAGGGCGAGAGCAACCCGCACGGAGCCAACGTCGAGGTGAAAATCATCGACCCGTCGTCGAACGTGTATCTCGCGTCCGCAGCCATCCTTGCGCTCGCCCTCGACGGCATCCGCCACGGGCGCAGGCTTCCGCCACAGGTCCCCGGCGACCCCGGACGGCTCTCCGAAGACGAGCGGCGCCGGGCCAACATCCGGCTGCTCCCGGACTCCCCCGCCGTCATCATCGACACGCTGGACACGTCACGCCTGGCGCGCGGGCTGCTCGGCGACGCCATCGTCGATGCCACGGTGGCCGTCCGGCGCTACGAACAGCGGATCTCCGCGGGACTCCCGCCGGAAGAGCTGGCGGGACGCTTTCGACTTGCCTGGTCGATCTGATGGCCGGCGGGTCCTTCCCGGACTTCGTTGACCACGTCAGCCTCATCGATCACCACGTGCATGGCGCGTTTCGCGCCGACGGCGACGAGGCCCGCTTCCAAAACGCGCTCAACGAGGGAAGCACCGAACCGCTGGCCCACCCCGGGGACGCGTACAACACCCAAATCGGGCTCGCCATCCGACGCTGGTGCAGCGGCATTCTTGATTTGCCACGGCACGCCTCACCGGCGGACTACTGGAGCCGGCGCTCCGAGCTTGGCGAACTCGAGGTTTGCACGCGCATGACCCGCGCTGCCGGCGTGAGCGACTGGCTGATCGATACTGGTCTTGATGCGCCTGGCTACCTCGGCATGGCGGGCATGGCCGAGGTCTCGGGTGGGCGGAGCCACCAGATCGTTCGGCTGGAACTGGTCGCCGAGTCGCTGATCCAGGAGATCGACAACCCTGGCGATTACGTCGAAGAGTTCGGCCAGCGGCTTCAAGAGCTGACCCGCAGCGCCGTGGGCTTCAAAACAGTACTCGCCTACCGCGCGGGATTTGACCAGGATCTCAGCCGGCCCACACCGGCCGCGGTGGTTGAAGCGGCCCGCCGCTGGCAGGAGAACCTGCGCGCCGGCACCCCCGTGAGGCTCACCGATGTGCCCCTCCTTGCCCACGGGATCCACACGGCCGTGTCGATGAAGCTTCCGCTGCAGTTCCATGTGGGGTTAGGTGACCGCGACCTCGACCTCCACAAGACCAATCCCCTGTACCTTCTGGACTTTCTGCGGTCCCCCGATGTGCGGGACACACCCATCATGCTGCTCCACTGCTATCCGTTTGAGCGTGAAGCCGGCTATTTGGCCCACGCCTTTGAAAACGTCTACCTCGATGTGGGCCTGGCCGTGAACTACACCGGGACACGGAGCAGGGACCTGGTGGCCCGTTCCTTCGAGCTGGCCCCCTTCACGAAAGTCCTGTACTCCTCCGACGCGTTCGGCCCGGCCGAACTGCACTACCTCGGAGCGAGACTGTGGCGCAACGCCATCTCCAAAGTGGTCGGCGGATGGATCGACGACGACGACTGTTCCGAGGCGGACGCCCGCAGGATCGTGCAGCTCGTCGCGCGCGACAACGCCCGCCGTGTGTACGGGCTCGCCTGAGCGTCTGGCCAGATCCCGAGTCGGAGCGTCGGGTAGCGGTGACAATCGTGTCGGCGGGGCGCCAGACCTGAGGGAGCGTTGAGCAATTGGCCGCCGGACATGAGGGAGCGTTGAGCAACAGCCGACGGCGGTCCGCTACGTGACTGCTTCTGCCTCCGCGAGTTTGATCATCCGAAGTTCGTCCGCCAAGGCGCGGGCAGGCCAATAACTGGTCGCTATGTCCCTTGCCCGGCTTTGATCCGCCGCCGGGGCGATCTTCGCGAGCAGCCCGGCCGCGTAGAGCAGCGCGATCAGGGCTGATGTCCTGGGATCCGGCGGCCCGGCATCGCCTGGCGCGGAACCGGACGGTGCAGCGCCCAGCCCGGCCTGGATCTTCTGCACGAGCGCCGCCTCCGGAGCGTGATCCTTCTCCGGGTACCGCGTGGTCCGGAACAGGCCCAGGTGCCGTTCACCGACATGGGCCACCACACCCAACGACGCCATCCCCTCGTAGATCCGGTGCAGTTCGGCGCGGCTCTCCAGCATCGAGATCCACCGTTTGGGCGTGTGCGGCCGGGACTTGTCTCGGATGAGTTGCAGCTGGTGGTGGAAGTCCGTCGTCGGGTCGGTCCCCGTAATCCTCACGTGCTTGCCCTGCAGCTCGACGGCGCCGATCAGGTCCAGCTCGGCCAGTATTGCCCCGGCGACGGCGGCCCGGAGCACGGTCTGCGGCACGACGGGCTCGCCGTCCTTGTCGTTCGTCGCCAGAAGGAGCACAGCCTGGGGAAGGTTCACCTCCACCTTCGGTGTTTCAGCGTTCATACGATCATGGTGGCGCAGTCCGGCGGCCACCACAACGACGATTTACAAGCGGGAACCGCAAACCCCTAGCCGCAAACAAAATTGCAGAGTACATTTGATGCAATCGCACTTGCAGAGTGAGCCAGATTACAGAAGAGGTCCGGACTTGAATACCAACGCGGTCGACTTGGAAGCCAACGCGGCCAGCGGCAATGGCGCCGGCAACATTTCCCATGCCTGGCTCGGTGACGTGCTTCCCGACGTTCCGCTGTCCAAAGCCCAGCGCCGGGTGGTCGATGTCATCGGCCGCAACCCGCAGCTCTCCTCCTATGCGGACATCGCCGAGATCGCCCAGCGCGCGGACGTTAACAACTCCACGGTGGTCCGGGCGGCACAGCACCTGGGCTACCGGGGCTGGCCCGACCTTCAGCGCGAGCTGCGCTCCCGGTACCTCGTGATGATCTCCACCGAGGACACCCTGACCGAGCATGGCGAACACCGCAGCCCGCTCCATGACGCGCTGAATCACGACATCGAGAACCTCCGCCTGACGCTGGACTCCAATACGGCCGACGACGCCGAGGCCGCCATCGCTGCCATGGCCGCCGCCAAGTCCATCACCGTCGTCGGGCTCGGTTCCTTCGCAGGCCCCGCCAGCGTGATGGCACACCTCGGCTCCACCATGGGCTACCCCATCACCCTGGAGAACCGCGCCGGCGTCCACCTCGCCTCCAGCACCAACACCCTGGGCCCGGGGGACGTCCTGGTGGTCATCAACATGTGGCGCTCCATCCGGCAGATCATCGTCACCGCCGAAGCCGCCAAGCAGGCAGGTGCCACGGTGATTGCCATCAGCGACATGCGCCGCGGCCGCCTGGCGGCTGCGGCGGACCACCTCCTGGTGGTGGCCTCGGAAGGAATCTCCTTCTTCCAGTCCGTCACCGCCGCAAACTCTCTGGTCTACGGCCTGCTCGCGGGAATGGAGGCAGCGCACCCCGAGCGCAGCCGCGCCGCGATCCGCCGCACCCAGCAGCTGTGGAAAGACCTGGACATCTACCTCGACTGACCCAGCACACTCCCGCTTCCCAACGCCCGCTTCCCAACACCCCGCCCCGCCCCAGCCCCGCAATACCTTCCCAGGAGTACCTCATGAACACCAGCACCAACCGCCGCGTAGCCGTCATAGGCCTCGGCGCCATGGGCGGAGCGATGGCCGCCACCCTGCACCGGGCCGGCTGGGCCGTCACCGGCTTCGACCCTTCCGAGGCAGCCCGGGCCGGAGCCGCGGACGCGGGGATCCCCACCACCGCCAGCCTGGCCGATCTCGCCGGGACCCCGTACGCGGTGCTCTCCCTGCCTGCGGCCAGCGTTGTGGAAGCCACCGTGCCCCAGCTCCTCGCGGCACCGGGAACGGTCGCGATCATTGACACCACCACCTCCGAGCCGGCCACCAGCCAGCAAATGGCCGCCCTCGCCGACGCGCAGGGGGCAGCGTTCGTGGACGCGCCGGTCTCCGGCGGCCGCGACGGCGCAGCCACGGGATCCCTGAGCGCGTTCGTCGGGGCAACCGATGCTGCGCTTGCCGCTGCAGAGCCTGTCCTGCTCGCACTCACGGGCGGCAAGTACAGCCACATCGGAGGCCCCGGCAGCGGCAACGTGGTCAAGCTCCTCAACAACGTCCTCGCCGCGGCGAACCTGGTCTCCGTCGGCGAGGCTTTGGGCGTCGCCAAGGCCTACGGAATCGACCCCGCCACGGCGGCCGCCAGCATCAGCGAGGCCTCCGGCGGCAGCAAGGTCTCCGCGAACATGTACCCGAACTGGGTGCTCACCGGCACCCACGATTCCGGCTTCTCCCTGGGCCTCATGGCCCGCGACGCCGCCCTCGCCGTGGACGTTGCCGCCCAAATCGGCGAAACGCCCGCCCTGCTGGCGGCCGTGGCGGACCAGTGGCAGAACGCCCTCGCCGTCCTCGGACCGCGGGCAGACTTCACCGAAATCGCCAGGACCGTTGCCCCGGCCATCACGCCCGCCGGTGCGCCTGAGACGACAAACGCCGCCAAGAGCGACACCACACCCGGCACCCCCGCCGTCGCCTAAGCCCCCTAGCCCCCTAGCCCCAAAGGAACACCACATTGAGCATCACCACAGCACCCGCCTCTTCCTCGGCCGCCACCGCCCGGGCGGTCCTGGACTCGGCCTTCCCGTCCGGCCTCGGCGCCTTCCTTGACGGCAGGACCGTTACCGGCAGCGGAGAGAGCATCACGCTCACGGCCGCGGCCACGGGGGAACCTTTTGCCAGCTACGCCGACCCCGGAGCCGAGGGCGCCAACGCCATCCTGGAAAGCTCGACGGCGGGCGCGGCCGTCTGGGCCGGCATGAACGGCTTCGAACGGGCCGCCATCCTGCGCAACGTCAGCCGCGCCGTGGAAGCCCACGCGGAGGAACTTGCCATCCTCGAGTCCGCCACCACGGGAAAGCCCATCCGGGACGCCCGCGTCGAAGCCGCCAAGGTGGCCGAGATGTTCAGCTACTACGCCGGCTGGGCGGACAAGCTGACGGGTCAGACCATTCCCGTTCCCGGGGCGTGGCACACGTACACCGAACGCGTCCCGTGGGGCGTCGTCGTCGCCATCACCCCGTGGAACGCCCCCCTGTTCACCGCGGGCTGGAACTCCGCCGCGCCGCTGGCCGCCGGCAATGCCGTGATCATCAAGCCCAGCGAATTCACCCCGGCCTCGTCCATCCGGCTCGCCCAGCTGGCCCACGAAGCAGGCCTGCCGGCCGGCGTGTTCAACGTCGCGGCGGGACTGGGCCAGACCGTGGGCGCCGCCCTCACCAGCGACCGCCGCGTCGGCAAAGTCAGCTTCATCGGGTCCGTCCCCACCGGGCGCCGCGTCGCCGTCGCGGCCGCGCAGGCCGGGATCCCCGCGCTGCTGGAACTAGGCGGCAAGAGCGCGAACATCGTATTCGCCGACGCCGACCTGGACCGCGCCGCCGACGGCGCCATCTCCGCAATCTTCTCCGGCGCCGGCCAGTCCTGCGTCGCCGGATCACGGCTCCTGGTGGAGCGCAGCGTGCACGCCCGCTTCGTTGAGTTGGTGGCCGGGAAGGCCGCGCTGCTGCGCGTCGGCGACCCCCTGAGCGCGGACACTGAGGTGGGCCCCATCATCACAGCCCAGCAGTTCGCCACCGTCACCTCCCTCATCGAGGCAGGACTGAGCGACGGCGGACGCCGGGTTACCGGGGCCACGCTTCCGGATGCCGTCGCCGGGTCCGGGCTGGCCGGCGGGCACTGGGTCATGCCGACCCTGCTCGACGGCGTGACGCCGGAGAACCGCCTCGAAACCACGGAGGTCTTCGGCCCCGTGGTGGGCGCCGACGCGTTCGACACCGAGGCGGAGGCCATCGCCCGCGCCAACAACACCAATTTCGGCCTGGCCGGAGCCGTGTGGACCTCCGACGTCTCCCGCGCGCACCACATCGCCCGCGAGGTCAAGGCCGGAACGTTCTGGATCAACTCCTACAAGACCATCCACGTGGCGGTTCCGTTCGGCGGATTCGGCGATTCCGGCCACGGCCGTTCGTCCGGTCCCGGAGTCCTGGACGAGTACACGCAGACGAAGGCCATCTGGGTCCCCACCCGGGCGGCCGGCTCGCCCTTCCCGTCGCTGTCCTACTAACGCGACCCACCACAGTGCCCTACTAGAGCAGGCAGATACTCATGGAACTGACAGACACAACCGCCGCCCTGGCGGCCCTCCGCGCCACCCTCGCGGACGGCGTCGACGACTGGAAACCGCAGGTCCTGGCCCTGGCGCGGGACATCCACGCCGCCAAGGAGATCTCCTTCGAGGAGGTCCGCTCGGCCGAAGCGGCGGCGGCGCTACTGGAAGCCGGCGGCTTCGAGGTTGAACGCGGCACCGGCGGCCTGCCCACAGCCTTCACCGCGAGCGCCGGCAACGGCGACCTGACGGTGGCCCTGTGCGTGGAATACGATGCGCTCCCCAACATCGGGCACGCATGCGGGCACAACCTCATTGCGGGTGCCTCCGTCGCCGCGGCCCTTGCCCTGCAGCCCTACGTGGACCAGCTTGGCATCACGCTGAAGGCGATCGGAACACCGGCCGAGGAGCACGGCGGCGGCAAGGCGATCCTGCTGGAACAGGGCGCGTTCGACGGCGTCGGCCTGGCTCTGATGGTCCATCCCGTCCAGGACGGCGTGACCTACAACCCGGCGGGAACCAGCGCGCAGGCCGTGGGCCGGTACAAGGCAACGTTCACCGGGAAGGCGGCGCACGCGGCAGCAGCCCCGCACCAGGGCGTGAACGCCGCCGACGCGGCCGTGCTGAGCCAGGTGGCCGTCGGGCTGCTGCGCCAGCAGATCCCCAGCGACCACCGCGTGGCCCTGTACGTCGCCGAGGCCGGCCACGTCACCAACATCATTCCGGAACGCGCCGTGGTCCAGTTCGAGTGCCGGGCCTTCACACTTCCGGAGTACGAGGCTCTGCTGGAGCGCGTCCGCCGCTGCTTCGAAGGGGCAGCCCTCGCCACCGGCACCACGCTGGCCATCGAGTCAACGGAACCCCTCTACGAACCCCTGCTCCAGGACAACGCGCTGGCAGCCCACTGGACCGAGGCGATGGAGACGTTTGGCAAGGACATCTCGCCCTCGGCCGGCCTCAGCGGCGGTTCTACCGACATGGGCAACATCTCCCAGGTCATCCCGTCCCTGCATCCCTGGCTGAGCATTCCCGGCGCGGACGTGCCCATCCACTCCCACGCGTTCGCCGCACTTGCCGACTCCCCGGAGGCGTACGCGGTGATGTTCGAGGCAGCCACCGCGCTGGCCTGGACCGTCGCCGGCGCAGCCTCAAACCCCACCGAACGGGCGCGCTTCACCCAAGCGGCATACCGCCGTCGCACATTCACCCAGGAAGGCACATCATGACTACCAGCACCGGAACCGCGCGGATAGACAAAGCTGGTGCCCGGCTGACGCTTCCGATCGCCGCTTTGGCCTTCGTCATTGCCGTCGCCGTCCAGCTGATCGGCCAGGCCAAGATCGACGTCGGGATCGGCGCGATCGTCATCTTCCCCATGGTCTGGGGCCTCATCCTGGGCCTTTTGGTCTCGATCCAGAAGTTCAAGCCCCTGGGCCTGGACCTGCAGCGGGTCGCCGCGGCCCTGGTGGGCGTGGCCGTGCTGCTCCTGGTGGCCAGGCTGGCGTTCAACATCGGCCCCAGCCTTCCCAGCCTGCTCAATGCCGGGCCCGCCCTGCTGTTGCAGGAAGTGGGCCACCTGCTGGGCACCATCGCGCTGGCCCTCCCCCTGGCCGTCCTGCTCCGGATGGGCAAGGCAACGGTAGGGGCCACGTTCTCCCTGGACCGTGAACCGTCCTTCGCCATGGTCTCCGAGAAGTACGGTCCCGACTCGGACCAGTACCGGGGCGTGCTGGCCATGTACGTTTTCGGCACCCTCTTCGGCGCCGTGTTCATCACGCTGCTGACCTCGCTGGTGGCCAACTGGAAGATCTTCGATCCCCTGGCCCTGGCCATGGGCGCCGGCGTGGGGTCCGGCTCTATGATGGCGGCGTCCTCGGCGAGCATCATCGCGGCCTACCCCGCCGACCAGGACGCGATCCTCGGCATGGCGGCAGTGTCCAACCTGATCACCACCATCCTCGGCGTGTACGTCGGAATCTACATCGCCCTGCCGCTGGCCGACCGTTTCTACCGGGTCCTTACCCGCAAGCAGAGCCGCGAAACCGCGACCGTCGCCGCAGGGGCCGCGGCAGCAGGAGCCCCCGCGGAGCGCGGCCAGGCTGACGTCGAGCGGGACGAGGCGCAGGCCGAAGAAAACCGCCGGTTCCGCGAGCAGGTAGCCGAGTCCGCGGCACCCATCAGGCTTCCGCTGTGGCTGTCACTGTCCGTCCTCACGGTCCTGGGCATCGGCACCGCCTCGGTGGCGGCCAAGGGCTTCAGCCTGACCATCGTCGAAGGGTACGCGATCATGCTCGCCCTGGTCCTGGTCAGCATCGCACTGGCGAAGGTCACTAAGAAGATTTCGGCGATCGTCTACATCACCACCATCGGCGCCTATATCTCGAGCCCGTGGTTCTTCGGCGCGGCAGCCCTCACCACGATCATCAAGTCCGTGGACTTCCTGTCCATCGCCACGGTCATGCTGACGCTCGCGGGCCTGTCCCTGGGCAAAGACATTCCGCTGCTGAAGACGATCGGCTGGAAGATCATCCCCGTAGGCCTGGTGGCCATCACCGCGTCCTTCCTGCTCTCCACCGTGATCGCAGAATTCGCACTGGGGCTCTGGCACTAGCTTGACTCCGCCCGGCCGAGATCCCGGGCACGTAGCACGGATATCTTGATAGCCCTTGCGCAGCGAACGACGGCGGGATGTCTCGCCGTCGTTGGCTGGCGTTTGGGTGAGGCGGGAGCCCGCCGCCGTCCGGTGAGCAGGAAGGTTACGGAGGGCGGAGGACATCCGGCTGGAACACGGAGCGCGATCCTACGCCGCGATGAATAGTGCCCAGTCAGGAAAGGGATCCGCTGGCAATGCCGGCCCGGTATCTTCGGGTCCGACGGCACTGGCACCTTCGTCCAGCCAGTCGGGCGGTTCCAACTCCCAGCCTTCACCCGCAGCGCCGAGGTACCGCGGCCAGTCTGGAGGTTCCCAGTCTTGTTGTTCGCTGGGGTACGAGCGTCCGGCAGGCGAGATCCACCCGGGTGGCTGGTCCCGGGTGGCGTCAACCGGCCTCCATGCTGTGGTGTGCCTGAGGCGGTGATGCCGGCGGCATGGCTGGCCAAGGTTGGTGATGCCTGTGCCGCCTCCCTCGGACCAGGCCAACACGTGATCCGCTTCGTTGTCCAGAGAATGGTTATGGCAGCCCGGAAAAGGGCACCGGCCGTCCCGAAGCCGCAACCATTGGCGCATCGCTTTCGGAACCCGGTAGCTGGTCCGTCCGATCTCCAGCGGCGCTCCATTGCGCGGATCGGTCAGGACACGCAGGAACGAATCTGCGCCATCGCCCACAAGCCTGCGGGCCATGCTCGGAGGAATGGGACCATACCCGTCCAGCGTGGCTGGCTCCGACGCGGCGCCCAAAAGAGACAGCGCCGGCACGGTCACCAGAACCTGCGCCTTGGGTGACGGAGATCCTTTCGCCACCCCCGCCAGCAGCCAGTCAGCGGCGACGTCCGCACGGAGCTGGGTCAGGGTCCGGCATTCATTCGGCCCCTGCATGGCACGCGCCGCCTCCGTGGCGCGGGACCATACGCCCACCGCCACATCCGCAGCCACATAGGCCGAGAGCCAGGCCATGCCGTCGCGGTCTGGCACATATTCCAGCCGCCGGTCCTCCACACCCTTGCGGTGGCGCGCTTCGATGTTTACAGGATGGTGCAGCTCACGCCATCGGCGCGCTTTGGTCCGGAACCTGCCCGGAACCAACTCCCCCGCCGGGCAGCCACGCGCGGCAAAGGCAGCGTCGGGGTCCAAGAAATGAGCCTCCAAAGCTGCCGCCCCGGCGGGGTCCAGGCCGGACGTTTCGTCACACATCACCCGCGCGTGTTGCCATGAAATGCTTCCGGCCTGCAGTGCAGACAGTGTGAGGGGCAACTCGGTGGTCAGGGCTGCTGACTCCGCCAGGAGCGCCGTCGCCGATCTTTCACTCACGGTTAGGACACAGGCCACCTCGGCTGTCACCGCCATGATCTGGGCGGTGCGCTCCTGCGGGGAAGCGGCTTGGGCCGCCACGGCGGCGGCAGCACGGGCGAATCCGGCGGCGAAGTGCACTTTCAGCGCCGCAAGCCTGGCTTCCATGCGGCCCACCTCAGCCATGCCGTCCAGACACGCGTCCGCTTCGTCCCGAAGAGGGTCAGCGCCAGCCGGGGCCTCGTACACGGCTCCGCGACCGGCAAATGCAGCCATCGCAGCGAGGGAGACCTCCATGGCCTCCAACGTCTCGGCAACTGCTCTGCCTTCCATGCCCACAGCCTGGCAGGAGCCACCGACATTTAACGCCGGTGTCAGAGTCACAGGCAAAGTCAGCCTTCCAGGAGCTGCCTGATCCCGAACTCTCCCACGGAAAACATCCGCGGGTTGTCGTCGGAGTTGCTCAGCAGGGCGGTGGACAGGATGAGAGCCCAGCCGCGGGCCCTCAGCCAGGTGTCCCCGTCCACCTCGGGGCCTAAGGCGCCCATGAAGCGGCGGCGGGCGCCGGCGTCGAACATCAGCCATCCCACCGCAAGATCGACGGCCGGGTCCCCTGCCCCGACGTCGCCGAAATCGATGACGCCGGCCAGCGAGCCGCCGTCCGCCAGCAGGACATTGCCCGGGTGTAGGTCCCCGTGGAGCATCATCGGCGGACCGTCCCAGGGTTGAGCGGCACGGGCCTGCGCCCACACCGCTTTCAGCGCCGCAGCCTGCGGGTAGCGGTCGCGGTCCCCGAGCCGTTCCACCACCGCAGAGTCACGGTCCAGCAGCGGTACGCCGCGGAAAGGGTTCACCGGGACGCCGGTGTCGGCGGGCACGTGCAGGGCGCGGAGGAAACCGGCCAGCCCTTCGGCGGCCGGCCCGCGGCCTTCCGGGCCGACGTCGGCCGCAGCGTCTCCGGGGACCCACCGCACGATGCTCCACGGCCAGGGAAAGTCCCGCGTCGGCCTGCCGGCGTGGACGGGGACAGGAACCGCAGCCGGGGAGCGGCGGGCTATGTCGGGGAGGTAGCGCTGCTCATGCAGTATCAGCGGCACGGCCTCCGCCCGGCGCGGCAACCGGACGGCCAGGCCGTCACCGAGCCGGAAGGTCGCGTTGTCCCAGCCGTTCGCAACCCGCGCTAGAGGACGATCGCTGAGGTCGGGCCGCTGGTCGCGGACGAGGCGCTGGACGACGGTGTCGTTCACTTCCAGCGTGGCTGGTGGCATTACCGCCATTCAGAAACCCGCCTTCCTTGGTTCCGGCATGCAGTCCGATGCTTTGCCTTGTCCGACGACCCCCAGGCCGGCTTACCGGCCCGCGCGACGGGTGAAGATCAGATGGACAACTCCGGATGGGGACGGGGTCGCCTCGACGTCGAAACGTTGTTCGAGCCCTTCGAGTCCATCCCAGAGCCGTTCGCCCCGGCCCAGGACGATCGGCACGAGGACGATGTGCATGTGGTCGATCAGATCGGCCTCGAGGAACTGCCGAATCGTGCTGACGCCGCCACCGATCCGGACGTCGCGGTCGCCGGCCAGGGCGCGGGCCTGCTCGAGCGCGGAGACAGGGTCGGCGTCAACGAAATGGAACGTTGTTCCGCCCTCCATCTCCAGTACCGGCCGGGGATTGTGGGTCAGGACAACGACGGGGGTGTGGAAGACAGGATTATCGCCCCACCATCCTTTCCATTCCTCGTCCTCCCAGGGACCGCGTTGCGGGCCGAACTTGTTGCGCCCCATGATCTCCACGCCGATTCCGGGCCCCCACGCACCGGCGAACGCCTCGTCGACGCCGAGGGTCCCCTCTGATTCCCCGTGAATGCCCATCTCGCGGAAGGTGCGCGTCTCGAAAGCCCACTCCATCAGCCGTGAGCCTGCGTGACCGAACGGAGCGTCGAGTTGCTGGCCCTCGCCGGTGCCGAAGCCGTCGAGGGAGACCGAGAAGTTATGCACGCGAACGAGGGACATGTCATCTCCTGAAGTGCTTGCTGTTGGCATCACCCTATGGTGATCGAACCCAACGGCTCAAGACCGACGGCGGGAGAATCCAGCCGCTGTGCCACCGCGTAGCGCGAGGTACGACGCCGGTCGGCCGTCAGTTGATGATTTCGCCTCGCTCGTCCGCAAGGAGTACTGCCAGGCGCTCTTTCCACGCCTGCAGCGCCTCGGGCTCCAGCCGGGTCCAATCGGTGACTTCGCCGACGACCCTGAGCGGGTCGCTGCTGCGATAGGACCGGGTGGGGTTGCCGGGGAATTTCTTGTCGGTCACGTTCGGGTCATTTTCGAATGCCCCGATTGGTTCGACAGCGTAGACCCGCGGGGCGTCATCACCCGGCGCGAGTTCCGCAGCCAGTCCCGCACCGTTCGGCAGAGCGGTGAAATAGATGTGGTTCATCACCACTTCGGGACGGTAATTCGACCTGAAACCCGGCCGCAGGAGATCACCGTCCCGGAGGTTGGCTTTCGTGCCGTGAAAGAACGGACCCTCGTCCAGCGGTTGGCTCATAGTTACAGCCTAAGCCGACGGCATCGCCGAGCATCCGCCGGCCGGCCGACGCACGATTTACGGGATGTGGGGACACCACCCATCGCGGCGATTCACACCGGTCAGCGGCGCCCTCCCGCAACACTAAGGCAGGACCTTGTACAGATCGATGACGGTCTCTTCGGGCGGCGACGAGAATCCTCCCTCGATCCCCTGCTGCATCTGGGGAAGCAGGATGCCGTCGCGGAATTTCTCCCAGCTCTCCTTCGACTCATGGATAGCCATGATCGTCCAGCCACCGGCAGACGCGCCGGCGGCATGGAAGATCTGGCCTTCGGGCAGCAGCCCCTCACCCGGGTGAACAGCGGCTATTGAGGCTTCGTACTGGTCCTTCGTGGCTCCTGCGAAAAAGTGCACGACTCCGTAGGGCGCGGCTTCCATTTCTGCTCCTAGGCCGGTCTGAATGTGTTGGATATGCCAACCAATAGACCCCCTTCACCCTGGATGTCAACGGGTTTTGCGCGGCCCCGCGGCCGCTGGCGCTGCGGGATACTCGGGGTTCCTCGTGCGGCATCCGAGCTGGGGCGCAGGAGGTACTGAGCCCCATCCGGCGGGTGCGGTACTTTCGCCTACTTCGCCCAGTCATCCTCGCCGTACGCCCGCCCGCGGAAGTGCGCGCGGAGGTACTCCCCGACGACGGCGGCGCCCAGGTCCCCGGTGTCTGGCGCCACGACGCGGCCGTCGATCCGGCGGGCCATCCGGGCGACGAAGCGTTCCAGGCCCGGGTCGTCGCCCAGCCGGAAGAACGTGGCCTGTGTGCCGGTGCGCCCCAGCCGGTCCAGCTCGGCCACCGTCACGCGGATGGTCTCCGGGTCCGGCGGATACGCGAACCATGATTCGCCGTCGGCCAGCAGGTGCGCAGTGGGTTCGCCGTCGGTCACCACCAGCAGGACCGGCTGCATCGACGGGTGCTGGCGGAAGAACCGGCCGGCCAGCAGCAGCCCGTGGTGCAGGTTGGTGCCCTGTTCCCGGAAGGCCGGCAGGGCCGTGAGCTCGCCGATGTCCATGGTCCGCGCGTAGCGGCCGAAGCTGATCAGCTGCAGCCGGTCGCCGCGGAACTTGGTTGACACGAGGTGGTGCAGGGCCAGCGCGGTGCGCTTCATCGGCACCCAGCGCCCCTGGGCGGCCATCGAGAAGGACACGTCCACCAGCAGCGCGACGGCGGCCTGCGTGCGCGCTTCCGTCTCCGTGACCTCGATGTCGTCCACGGCGAGACGGAGTCCGTGGCGCGGGTCGCCGCCGTCGGCGATGGTGCGGCGGATCGCGTTGGTGATGGTCCGGGTGACGTCCCACGGTTCGGCGTCGCCGAACTCCCATGGCCGGCTGGAGCCGGTCTGCTCCCCCGCCGCCCCGGCAACACGCGTTTCCCGGCGGCCCTGCCGGCCGGAGAGTTGCTTGGCGGTGTCCCGCAGCAGCGCCCGGCCGAGCCGCCGCATGGCCTGCGGGGAGAGTCTGAGGTCGCCGTCGGCGCCGTGCTGCAGGAAGCCGCCGTCGTGCATGGCCCGCTCGATCTCCGCCAAGGTCCGTGCCGACACCGCGGCGTCCTGTCCCAGCTGGCGGGCGAGGGCGTCCGGGTCCAAGTCGTCCAGGCGCGAGCCGTTGTAGGACTGGGAGAGCTGTTCGGCGAGCTCGTCCAGTTCGGCGAGGTCCTGGAGCACGCCGGTGCCGTCGCCGAGCCCGAGCCCTTCCTCGCCGTCGAAGCGTTCGGAGCCGGACCAGTCCTCGCCGGGGCGCAAAGCCTGCAGGTTGGCATCGAGTTGGCCCAGCTGTGCCATAAGCTCCGGCGAGCCGAACGCCTGGGCGGAGAGCCGCATCAGCTCCTCGCGCTGCTCGGCGGACATGGACTGCAGCAGCCGCTGGGCGGCGGCCGCGCGCTGGGCGAGCGCATCCACCAGCTCCTCGACCGACTGCGGGTTCTCCGGAAAGAGCTGGCCGTGCTTGGCCATGAACTCCTGGAAGTCGGCGTCGGTGTCCTCGCCGCGGCGGTGCTTGTCGAGGAGCCCGTTGAGGTCCTGCAGCATCTCGGCCACGGCCGCGCGGTCCTCCTCCGTGGCGCTCTCGAGCGCCTCCTTCATCCCGGCGAACCGCTGGTCCAGGATTTCGCGGCCCAGCAGGTCCTTGATCCGCTCGTAGGCCTCCCGGGCGGTGCTGGACTGCCAGTCGTAGGAGGCGAGTTCGTTGACCGCGGCCGCCGTGGATTTGGGCAGGTTCTGCAGCTGCATCTCCCGGAAGGCGCGGTCGGTGTTGTCCATCATGGCGTCGCGGGCCAGCTGTTTGCGCTCCTCCAGCACCGCGGTGTCCAGCAGTTTCTGGACCTCGTTGAGGGTGCCGTCCAGCTTGTGGCGGCCCAACAGTTCACTGCGCCGCTGCTGGACGCGGCCGGCGAGGTCGTCGAGGCCTTCCCGGTTGCGGCCGCCGCGCCGCAGGTATTCCTGCAGGGCGTGCCGGGGCGAGTAGCCGGCCATCACGTCCTCGGCGACGGCGTCCAGCGCCTCCGCCAGGTCCACCGGCGGGGCGAGCGGATCCGGCCCTCCCCTGTACCGGCTGTACCGGGAGCGGTGGTGAGCGGTCATGGGCCCTCCTTGGCCGTAACGGCGCCTAACCGTAGACCGTGGCCTCGTCGTCGGACTCTTTGGCGATCCGCCGGGCAAGGTAGAGGCCTTCCAGTGCGAGTTCGACGGCGGCGGCGCGCTGCCCGTCGTTCGTCGCGCCCAGGCGCGCACCGATGTCGCCGTAGAGGCTTGATCCGTTGAGCGACGGGAGGTTTTCGAGGAATTCCCGCGCGGTGACCAGCTCCCCGGTGGTCACGGTGGTGTGGCCGTCCAGCGCGGCCACGAGTTCGCCCATGTCGATGCCGTGGAAGTGCGCGCGCACGGCTTCCGCGGTGGCCACGCGCAGGAGGTGGTCCAGGATGTCCTGTTCCCGGCCTTCCTCGCCGGATTCGAACTCGATTTTCCCGGCGAGCACTTCCACTGCGGCGTCCAAGTCGATGATTCGGGCGACGGCCTCGTCCTCGCCGCGCACGCTGGCCCGGCGCAGGGCCGCCGCGGCGACGGTCTCGGCACCGGCGATGGCGAACCGCGCGGACACCCCGGAGGTCTGGTTGACCGCCGGGGACTGCCGCAGCGCCCGGGTGTAGCGGGCCAGGATCTCGAGGATGACGGGCGGGACGCCGGCCACCAGGTGCCCTTCCTGCCGGATGACGGCCACCTCGTCGTCGAGCTCGATCGGGTAATGGGTGCGGATCTCGGCGCCGAAGCGGTCCCGCAACGGCGTGATGATCCGGCCGCGGTTCGTGTAGTCCTCCGGGTTGGCGGACGCGACCACCAGGACGTCCAGCGGCAGCCGCAGCACGTAGCCGCGGATCTGGATGTCGCGTTCCTCCATCACGTTGAGCATGGAGACCTGGATGCGCTCGGCGAGGTCGGGCAGCTCGTTGATGGCGATGATGCCGCGGTTGGAGCGCGGGACCAGTCCGTAGTGGATGGTTTCCGGGTCGCCGAGGCGGCGGCCCTCGGCCACCCGCATCGGGTCGACGTCGCCGATCAGGTCCGCGACGGACGTGTCCGGCGTCGCGAGCTTTTCGACGTACCGTTCCGAGCGGTGCCGCCACGCCACCCGCAGCCGATCCCCCTCGGTGAGGGCACGGGCGCGGGAATGCTCGGTGATGGGTTCGTAGGGGTGTTCGTTCAGTTCCGAGTCCTCGATCACCGGCGACCACTCGTCCAGCAGCCCGGCCAGGGTGCGGAGGAGCCGGGTCTTGCCCTGCCCGCGTTCGCCGAGCAGGACGACGTCGTGCCCGGCGAGCAGGGCGCGCTCGAGCTGGGGCAGGACAGTCCGGCTGAAGCCGAACATCCCGG
This sequence comes from Arthrobacter sp. 10L424, assembly GCF_056395325.1. NCBI lineage: Bacteria > Bacillati > Actinomycetota > Actinomycetes > Micrococcales > Micrococcaceae > Arthrobacter > Arthrobacter sp. 10L424. The sequence continues at coordinate 121,813 of NZ_JBFTJH010000005.1, forward strand.
GCCAGGGATCGCGGCCGGCGGCGAGCGCGGCGAGCAGGTTGTCGCGGATTTCGCGGCGCAGGTCCTTGTGCACGTGGCCGGAGGCACGCAGTTCACCAACAGTGAAGATATCGGGGCGATCACTCACTCCTCCACCGTAGACCTGTGCTGGGCGGGGAATCGAGGGATTTCTTGAGAATCCTGCTCTTTGGGGCGGGGTGCGGCCTACGCTGGATCCTGATGACTGCAGCAACGCCTGGGCGTTCGGCGGAGCCCCCACAGCAGGGCACGCTCCTGCTTCTGGTGCGCCACGGGGAGACGCCGACGACGGGCACGGTGCTGCCGGGACGGGCTCCGGGACTGCACCTGTCCGAGCGCGGCCGGGCCCAGGCGGAACGGGTGTCTGAACGGCTCTCCGGTTTACCGGTGAACGCTCTCTACTCCTCCCCGCTCGAGCGCGCCCGCGAGACGGCGGAGCCGACGGCGGCGCGCACCGGTTTGGCGGTGAAGCACGACGACGGGCTGCTGGAGTGTGATTTCGGCGAGTGGACCGGCGCCGCGATCGCCGACCTGGCGGCCCTCCCCGAGTGGCAGACCGTCCAGCATAATCCGTCCGCGTTCCGATTCCCGGACGGCGAGAGCTTTCCGGAAATGCAGGCGCGGATCGTCGCAGCGCTGGAGGCCCTGTGTGCTGCCCACGCCGGCGGGGTGGTGGTGTGCTTCTCCCACGCCGATCCCATCAAGGCCGCTGTGGCCCACGCTCTGGGCACCCATCTGGACCTCTTCCAGCGCATCGTCATAAGCCCGGGCTCGGTTTCGGCTATCTCCTTTGTGGAGGGCCAGGATCCCGCCGTGCTGATGGTGAACTCGACGTCCGAACCGCTCAGCGGGTTGAGGGCGCCGTGACATGGGGCAGCCGGTGTTCGGCCGGGAACTGACGTTGCTCAGCGAGGGCAGTATCGAGCTGCTCGGCCGCATCCCGCGCAGCAGCAACCAGACGTTCCTCGTCCAGGTCTCCTGCCGGGAGGACGAAGCGTGTGCGGTCTACAAGCCGGAGGCCGGGGAACAGCCGCTGTCCGATTTCGAGCCGGGGCTGTACAAGCGCGAACGCGCCGCCTACCTGCTCAGCGAATCCCTGGGCTGGGGCTTCGTGCCGCCGACCGCGATCCGCGAGGAAGTGCCCCTGGGAGTCGGGTCGCTGCAGTGGTTCATCGAATGCGACTTCCAGGAGCACTATTTCACCCTGTACGAGGACGCCCCCGAAACCCACCGCGAGCTGGCGCGGATCGCCCTGTTCGATTACGTCGCCAACAACACCGACCGCAAGAGCGGCCACGTGCTCCGCGGCGACGACGGGCGGATCTGGGGCATCGACCACGGGCTGTGCTTCTCCGCGGTCTTCAAACTGCGCACCGTTATCTGGGACTTCGCCGGCGAACCCATCCCCGATGCCCTGCTCGAAGACATCGAGCCGCTCGCCGAGGCCGTACCTCCCGAGGTGGCCGATCTGCTTGACGACGACGAGGTAACCGCCCTGCAGCACCGTGTCCAACGCCTGCTGCACGCGGGGGTCCTGCCGGTTGACCGCACCGGCATGCGCTACCCGTGGCCGCTCGTGTGAGAAGGCGAACACGAATTCCAGCCTCTCGACGCCGATGGTGGAACTTTTGCCAACCCTGCGGAGTTCGCTGACTCGAGTACCGCTAATGCTCGCGTTGTCGTGCCGGTCGCTGCTGGACGCCTTCGGTGTTCCCTACACGTTCTGGCTCCTCGGCGGTGCGGACCCAAATACGTACCGGGCCGCGGCCGCGAAGGGAACCGTGGCCCGGGATATCCCGGCGAACCACTCCCCGTTCTTCGCCCCCGTGATCGACCCGACCCTGTCCATAGGCGTCCAGGCCCACGTCGTTGCCGCACTTTCCTGGCTCTCCGACAGGGAGCAAGAGCACTTCGGACGTGATTCTTAGCGGGTCAGTTTCGGCGGGCCTGGTCGTCCTCCTGAACGAGTCCGAACGGAACATCAGGTGTGAGGGTGACGGAGAAATGACCGAAATCGTGACGCGTCACGAGGATGCCGTGCGTCCCGTCAGCCCGTGCAACGGTATGTGCGGCTGCGACTGCGTCATCCAGCCTGTCGTACAACTCTGCTTTTCGTTCGACTTTTAAGTCAGCAATGATCTGCGTCATTTTTCTTATTTCCTCTCGGAGTACCGCCACAGTGCCCGGCCGGGCCGGCTGTTGGCTTAGTTGGCGTAGGGATCGGCGATGCCGATGTATTGGGTGGTGGTGTATTCGGCGATGCCTTCGGAGCCGCCTTCACGGCCGAGGCCGGATTGTTTGACGCCGCCGAAGGGTGCGGCGGCGTTGGAGATGACGCCGGCGTTGAAGCCCACCATGCCGAACTCGATCTGTTCGGCAACGCGCAGCAGCTTGTTGAAGTCGCGGCTATAGAGGTAGGACGCGAGGCCATACTCGGTGCTGTTGGCGAGGCGGATGGCGTCGTCTTCCGTGCTGAACGTGGTCACCGGCGCGACGGGTCCGAAGATTTCCTGGCCGAGGATGGCGGCGTCGTTCGGCACGCCGCCGAGCACGGTGGGCGGGTAGAAGTAGCCGGGGCCGTCCACGGGTGCGCCGCCCGTGACGGCGGTGGCTCCGGCGTCGACGGCGGCTTCCACCAGGGCGTGCACGTCGTCGCGGGCAGCGGCGTCGATGAGCGGGCCCACCTGGGTGCCGGGTTCGGTGCCGCGGCCGGTGGTCAGGGCGGCCATCGCGGCGGCGAACTTGGCGGTGAACTCCTGCGCGACGGATTCCTGGACGAGGAAGCGGTTCGCGGCGGTGCATGCCTCGCCCATGTTGCGCATCTTGGCGGCCATCGCCCCGTCGACGGCCTTGTCCAGGTCGGCGTCCTCGAACACAATAAACGGGGCGTTCCCGCCGAGTTCCATGGAGGTCCTCAGCACGTTCTGTGCGGAGTCGGCTATGAGGCGTTTGCCCACCTGGGTGGACCCGGTGAAGGAGATTTTCCGCAGCCGCGGGTCGGCCAGCAGGGGCCCGGAGATCCCAGAGGCGCTGGAGGAGGCGACGACGTTCAGCACGCCGCCTGGCAGACCGGCGTCGAGCATGGTCTGTGCGAAGTACTGGGCGGTGAGCGGGGTGAGTTTGGCTGGTTTGAGGACCATGGTGCAGCCCGCGGCGACGGCGGGGGCGACCTTGCGGGTGGCCATGGCGAGGGGGAAGTTCCAGGGCGTGATCAGCAGGCACGGGCCAACTGGCTTGTGCTGGACCAGGATCTTGTTCTTACCCTCCGGGGTGGTGAGATAGCGGCCGTAGTCACGGACCGATTCCTCGGCGAACCAGCGCAGGAACTCCGCCCCATAGGCCACCTCGCCACGGGCCTCCGTCAGCGGCTTGCCCATCTCCAGCGTCATCAACAGGGCGAAGTCCTCGGCCCGTTCAGTGACCAGGTCAAAGGCCCGGCGCAGGATCTCGGCCCGCACCCGCGGCGCGGTCCGCACCCAGGACTCCTGAGCCATATCCGCCGCGTCCAGCGCGGCGACCGCGTCATCACTCGTGGCTGAGGCGAGGGTGGCGAGCACCTCCCCGGTAGCAGGGTCGTGCACATCGAACGTGCCGCCGTTGGACGCGTCCACCCACTCACCCCCGATCAACAGTCCGGTCGGCACGGACGCGAGGAGGGCGGCTTCGCGCTCCGGCGAAATCGCAAAGGCGGGCGCAGCAGGTGTAACTGTCATCAGTGATCCTTAGGAAGTGGTCTAGTAGCTGGCCGGGGCGTCGCCGTCGGCGGATTGGACAAATTGCGTGGCCAGGGCCTCGGAGCCGCGCGCCAGGAGGGCGACGTCGGCGCCCACCAGGACAAACGCCGCACCGGCAGCCAGGTAGGCGCGGGCCGTTTCCGGGTTGAAGGCGTTCACCCCGGCCGGTTTGCCGGCCGCTGCGGCAGCGGCAAGGCAGTGTTCGACGGCGGCGCACACCGCCGGATGCTCCTGCTGTCCCAGCAGCCCCATGGAGGCGGCGAGGTCGGAGGGGCCCAGGAAGATCGCGTCCACGCCGTCCACCGCCAGGATCTCCGCCACCGCGGCAACCGCAGCTTCGGATTCGATCTGCACGGTGACGCAGATGGTTTCAGAAGCCCGGGCGAGGTAGTCGGGGACCCGGTTCCAGCGGGCCGCCCGGGCCAGGGCGGAGCCCACGCCGCGGACGCCCTGCGGCGGGTAGCGGGTGGCGGCCACTGCGGCTTCGGCTTCTGCCGCGGAGTTGACCATGGGGATCAGCAGGTTCTGCACGCCGAGGTCCAGGTACTGCTTGATCACCACGGTGTCGTTCACCGGCGGCCGGACCAGGGAGTGGACGGGGTAGCCGTGGGTGGCCTGGAGCTGGGCCAGGATGGATTCGAGCCCGTTGGGGCTGTGCTCGGCGTCGATCAGGAGCCAGTCCAGGCCGGCGCCGGCGCAGATTTCGGCGATCAGCGTGCTGCCGGAGCAGACCCACATCCCGGCAAGGGGCCGGTCCGCCTCCGCAAGGGCATCCCGGAAGGTGTGCTCTACTCGAAACGGCATGTCACGCTCCCCAGGGGCCCATAGTCCGCGTGGACGGTGTCGCCCTTGAAGACCCACATCGGGCGGGTGAAGGAACCGGCCAGGATGATGTCGCCGGCCTTCATCGCATCGCCGTGGGCGGCGATTTTGTTGGCCAGCCAGTGCACGCCGTTGGCCGGGTGGTCCAGGACCCCTGCGGCCACGCCGGTTTCCTCCACGGTCTGGTTCTTGTACAGAATGGCGGACACCCAGCGGAGGTCCACGGCGTCTGGCTTTACCGGGTTTCCGCCCACCACCATGGCGCCCATCGCGGCGTTGTCCGAGATGGTGTCCACGATGGTCCGGCCCTCCATCTCGATCCTGGAGTCCAGGATCTCCAGGGCCGGCACCACGTAGTCGGTGGCGTTCAGGACGTCGAAGATGGTGCAGCCGGGCCCGGACAGGTCCTTCTTCAACACGAACGCGAGCTCCACCTCCACCCGCGGATGGGTGTAGCGGTCCCACTCCACGGAGCAGCCGGTCTCGAGCACCATGTCATCGAAGATCGCGCCGTAATCCGGCTCGGTGATACCCGTGGCGGCCTGCATCGCCCTGGACGTGAGGCCAATCTTTCGGCCCACCAGCGTCCGGCCGGCGTCCTCGTTCCGGCGCCGCCAGAGGCGCTGCACGGCGTAGGAGTCCTCCACCGTCATGTCCGGGTACTGGGCCGTCAGCCGCGGCAGCGGGGTCCGGGTCCGGGCGGCCTCCACCAGCTCATCGGCGATTGACTCAATCGTCTTTTGGTCAAGCATGCGTCGCACTCCAGTCTTGAAGTCTGTTGTCGTACATCTGTGTGTCTTCTGTGCAGGCGCTATCGCCAAGCGCTCCTGGGACAGCAAAGGAACTCGGGCCGGTCAGGGCATGCCTGTAGGAGACGAGCGATCCTTGGGTCATAGCCGCCGGGGCCATCTAGGGCCGCGGCTGCCATGGCCGACTTTCGGCGTGACTGCCGTCTAAGAGAAGTTCGCTGCTGGTCCGTAGGAGGCGATGGCTTCGTCGATCTTGTTCCGGGCTTCGAGCAGGCGGGGAAGGAAATCCTCACGGAGGGTTTCCATGGATACACGAGCCGTGTGTACCGCCACGTTCATCCCGGCGATGACTTTTCCGTTGACGTCGTGGATGGGGGCGGCGATGGTGCGTACCCCGTCCTCGACTTCCTGATCAACCAGGCACCAGCCCTTGGACCGGACGTCGGAAAGGATTCCCATGAAGGTTCCCCGGTCGCGTCCGGCCCCGTCCAGGTCTCCGGCTTCCTCGCGCATGGTGAGGTAGGCGTCCAGGTCGGCTTCGGGCAGGTGTGCGAGGATGACCCGGCCCAAGGCGGTGGGCAGCGGGTCGATCCGGGTGCCCACCCTGACGTTGAAGGTCATCAGGCGTTTCTGCGTCGAGGCGCGGGCGATGTAATAGATCCGGTCTTCGTCGAAGACTCCGACGGAGCAGGCTTCCCGAAGTTCGGCGTTTAGCTCGTTGAGGAATGGCTCCACCACGGCAGGCAACTCGACGGAGGAAAGGTAGGCGTAGCCGATGTCCAGCACCCGGGGACGAAGCCGGAAGGCCCCGGCCTTGCTGCTGACATAGCCGAGTTTTTGCAGGGTCAGCAGGAGCCGTCGTGCGCTGGGCTTTGACAACCCTGTTTGCCGGGCGACGTCAGAGAGCGTCATCTCCTGGTGCTCGTCTGAGAAAGACCGCAGTACCGCCAGCCCTTTTTCGAGGGATTGGACGAAGTCGCCGTCACGTTGGATCGTCGGCGTGCTGATTTCCATACTGGCATTCTCCCCCAGTGCGGCCTCGTCACCGGCTTGGGCATGCCGCAGCTCTCCGCGAACTGTCATGGCGTCCGGCCCGCTCTTCCGTGGGCTGCCAAATAGCCCCGCACAACGGTGTTGAAGTCGGCTGCCCGCTCCACCTGGCTCCAGTGCCCGCATTGGGAGAACAAGTGCAGATCGGCGTTCGGGATGATGTTTGCTAGGTCCAGGCTGCGGCTGGCCGGAATCACGGCGTCTTCGCGGCCGTGGATCAGCAGCACTGGAACCTGCAGGCGGGCCAGGACGTCGAAGTCCAGTGGCAGCTGTTCCCTGTCATGGTCCCTGGCCATAATGACTTCTTTGAAGCGGGTCGAGGCCTGATCGGTTTTAGACGCCCGGTAGCGGGCCTGGACGAGCTCGTCGGTCACTAAGGAGTGGTCCACCACGAAGTCGGTGAGTGTGCGGCGGATTCCTTCGACGGTGATCTCGGGCGTGGCGTGGCTGGTGAGGGCCTTGGTGCGTTTTGCCCCTCCTGTTCCCATGGCGATGATGCCTGCGAGGCGTTCGGGGTGGTCGATGGCGAATTGGAAGGCTACCCACCCCCCGAGTGAGTTGCCGACGAGCCAGGTCTTCTCGATCCCGAGTGCGTCCAGGACCCGGACTGTGTGCTCAACCCAGGCCTTGATGCCGTAGACCGTTCCGTCGGGGACGAGGGTTTGGCCGAATCCGATGAGGTCGATGGCGATGGCACGGTTGTCCTGTCCGATATCGTCCAGGTTCAGCCACCAGTTTGCTGCGGCCGAAACCCCGGTGCCGGAGCCGTGCAGGAAGAGCAGCGGCGTCCCGGTGCCGGTCTCGTGGTAGTGGGTGATTTCCCCAGGGGCGGTGTCGAGCCACCGGTCTTCCAGGCCGAAGAAGGCGTCAGTGGCCGGTGGGATTCTGTGGAGTTCAGTCATGGGTGTTTCCTTCGGTGCTCGTCCGGGCCGAGGCTGCGCCGTTGGATTCGCTGGTATCGAATCCTGCGGCCAGGCCCATGCCGGTGACCCAGCGTGGAACCGGCTCATAGGCAACTGTTTCGACCGCTCCCTGCCAGGCGCCGAGTCCGGCGATCCAGGAGGCGACTTCGTGGGCGCCGTTGCCGGCGATTTCTTCCATCTTTTCGGCATCGATGGACAACAGGTCTTCGAGGGGCCCGTTGGCCAGGCGGTCCAGGAACCAGCGGTCCCAGTCCTCGTTGATTTTGCCCTCGTGGTGGTTGGCGATGCGCTGCGCGAGGTTCTCTTCGCGGGCTTTGTTGTATTCAATGACCTGGTCCCGGCCGTCGATGAGAAACTCACGGGTATCGTCGTCCGTTGCCTCGTCGTACGGTGACATGGGCCGCACCCAGTGGGACAGCCCACCGGAAGCGAGGACGAGGACATTCAGATCGCTATCCAGGCCACGGATGGCGTCGCCGACGGCGGATCCGAAGTCGTAGGAGCGGCGCATCGAGGGCCGGGGCGGGGCGCTGCAGTCGACCATGACCGGGACGACCGGGATATCCAGTCCCGGGATGAGCACTTCGTAGGGCTGGACGATGCCGTGATCGACGCCCATGCGCAGTGAGAACGCCGGGTCGAACCCTGCCTCGCGCACGGCTTCAATGATTTGCAGGCCGGCCCCGTTTTTGAAGGGCAACGGACCTTTGTATCCGCCGTAGTCGCCAAAGCTTTCAATTTCACCGGTGCCGATGCAGAAAGCCGGCATCAGGTCGAAGAAGAAGTTGCGGAAGTGGTCCGGCCCGAAGATGACGATCAGGTCGGGCTTGAGTTCTGCGACCTTTTCCTTCATCTGGCCGGCGGCGGCAGCGAATGCCGCGCCGGGTCCCTCGACCTCGAAGTTTCCATCCCAGAAGGGAGAGTGGGACATGGCGATGTAGCCAACGATGTTTGCCATTGCTGCTTTCCTTTTAGTTTCCGGTGCCGATGGATGTTCTGACGGGCAGGACTGCTGCGACGCGTCGTGTCATGGTGTTGGCGTGCCCGCGTTCACAGGCGGCGGCCAGGTACCGGTCCGGGCGGACGACAACGATCTCGCGGTCTTTGCGCCCGCGGGCCCAGTCCCGGAAGCCTCCAGCGACGTCGTCGAGCAGCACCGTGTCTTCGCTATGGGTATTGAGGTGTCCACCGGCGCGCGAGCGGTTGACCCGGATGAGCTTTGCGCCCAGCGATTTCCAGTAGGCGAGGGATTCGGAGTCGAGGTGGTCGGCCGGATCGGTGTTAATGCCGATGACAGCGAACCAGTCGCCGAGTGCCTGGTCGAGTTTGATGCGTTCGCCTGCGGACGTCTCGACATCGGGCTGGATGAACATTTTACCGATGGGCGCCTTGGGTGAAGCGTCCACGACGATGCCCTCCGCGTAGTAGGGCATCGGCTTGAATTTCATTTGGAGCAAATAGTCCCGGGTTGCCGGAACGTAACCCATGGCGCGCAACCCATAGCTGCGGACCTTCTCGCCGGCCTTGTTTTTGGGCCCGTAGACCTTCCCGAGGGTGGTGGCCAGCTCGACCAGTGCTTTGGCGTGGCCACGGCGTTCCTGCCCGTAACTCTCCAGAACGGCCGGTGTTGCGCCATGTGCAAGGACCGCGGCGAGTTTCCAGGAGATATTGGCTGCGTCGCGGATACCGGAATTCATTCCTTGGCCAAACCAAGGTGGCTGGAGGTGGGCGGCGTCTCCGGCGAGGAAAGCACGTCCGATGCCGAAGCGGTCCGCGACCCTGGAGTGGTGGGAGTAGACGCGGGCTCGGTCGACCCCGGGCATGGGTCCTGTCCAGTTGAAGTGGGTCCGGATGAGCTTCTCCACTTCTTCCGGACGGACCATCTGTTCGTCCGTTTCCTGGTCTGCGAGGCGGAATTCGAAGCGCCGGTAGCCGTAAGGCAGATCGATCGAGACGTAGGGCCGGTCGCTGCTGATGTAGTTTCCGGAGAACGGGGCGTGGTACGTAGAGTCTTTCAGGTCCACCACAAGCCACCGGGCAGGCAGGGTGGTGCCGTCCAGGACCGCACCGGTGAGCTTGCGGACGGTGCTGCGTCCGCCGTCTGCGCCCACGACGTAGTCGGCTTCGATGACGGTCTCGGTCCCGTCAGCCGCGCGGATGGTGGCGGTGACGCCCTGCTCGTCCTGGGTCAGGTTGACCAGTTCCTGGCCCATCCGCATCTCAACGTGTTCGAAGCGGTCCAGCCCGGCGCGGAGTCGTTTTTCCAGGAGCGGCTGGAGGAAGGAATTGCGGCGGGGCCAGCCGTACGGTTGGCCGGAGGGGGCGATTTCGGCGAGTTTGGTTCCGTTGGAGTCAAACCAGATGAGGGCTTGGTTCTGAATCATGTCGGCATGGACCTGCTGCCCCAGGCCGCAGGCTTGGAACACGCGCAGCGACTCGTCGTCCACTCCGACGCCTCGGGGGTAGTCGATGATGTCGGGAGCCTGGTCAATGATGAGCGTGCGGATGCCGTAGACGCCAAGGAGATTGGCGATGGTGTCGCCGCAGGGGCCTGCCCCGACGATGAGTACCTGGGTTTTCACTATGTTCCTTCGGAAGTATGGGATGCCCGCAGGGCAGAGGGGGGACTGCCCTGCGGGACGCTTGTTAGAACTTGGCGTTCAGCAGGTCCAGCGTGGCGCGGTACTTTTCCGCGCCCGGGTAATCGATCTCTGCGGATTTGCCCAGTTTGTCGGCACCTTCCGGAAGGGGCGCCTGCGGCATGGTGCCGAACTCGTAGACGTTCTTGGCAATGGAAGCCTGGCCTTCGGCGCTAAACATCCAGGCCACCAGAAGCCGTGCTGCGTTGGGGTGTTTGCTTCCGCTAAGGAGCCCGTAGGCGACGTCGGAGTAGTAGGCACCGTCCTTCATGGTGGCGAATCCGACCGGGGCGCCCTGCTTGGCCTGTCGCATGTAGCTGCCGTAACCGGCGACCAGGGAGAGTTTACTTTCGCCCGTAACGACGGCCTGCAGCGCGGTGGCCACCGACGGGTAGACCGCCGGAGCCATATCCTTCTTCAAGGTATCGAGCCAGGCTTCATCGATCGCTCCGGCTTCCAGCGCGGCCGAGAAAACCTGTGGGGTGACGCCACTCTGCTTGGGGTTGGCCACGCCCAGCGCGCCCTTCCACTTCGGATCAATCAGTTCGGCCCATGTGGTCGGGACCTGCTCGGCGGTGAGGGTCTTGGTGTTGTAGGCCGTCGCGTACAGGTGTCGGGAGGCCACGGACCACTGGTCGTCGGTCCCCCGGAATTTTGCGTCCAGGGCATCCGCCTCCACGGGCTTGTAGGGGGCGAGGTATTCCTTTGTCGCATAGCGGCCCATGTCGGAGACGCCGATGTGAACAAGGTCCGCGGCGAAGCCGCCTGCCACCTGCTCGCCCTCGAGGCGGGCATCAAGTTCTTGGCCGAAGATGTCCGCTGTGGTGATGTTGATGCCCGGGTAGGTTTTGGTGAAATCGTCGTAGACGGCCTTGTAGAGGTCTTCGGTGGGGCCGTAGATCTGCAGTGCGCCTTCGGTCTTGGCCGCCTCATACAGGCCGGTCATCGTGGTGGGCGCGGACGATCCAGACGCCTCAGGGGCGTCGGTGCCGCAGGCTGTCAGGGCGAGCAGGGAGCCTACGGCCAAAGCCGCGGCTGTCTTCTTGAATCGCATGGTGCGTGTCCTTAGTGGTTTGCGGTGAGTTGGGGTGCCGGCGCGGACTGTGCGGCGGATGCCGATTGGCCTTGGCCGCCCTTTCGGGTGCCTTCGACGATGACGACGGTTCCGACGGGTGGCTGGGCCAGCGCTTGTTGCCCGACGTGGATGTCCTGTGCGTAGCCGGGCCGGACGCGGGCCACGAGGTCCACTCCCCCGCTGGTGATAACGACCTCGACGTCGTCGCCGAGGTGGGCTTTGGAGGTGACGGTGCCCGCGACCGTGTTTTCGGGGACCGGTCCGCCGTTGTGCGGGTGCACCCGGACCAGACGTGACCGGATGGCTGCGGTAACCTGCTGGCCGGCCGTGACGGGTGTCGTGGTCGCTGCGCTGAGGTAGTTGCCGCGGCCGATTTCGATCGTGGCGAGCGTGCTGCCCGACTCGGTGACTGTGGCAGTGAAGAAGTTGTCGAAGCCCACGAATTCGGCAACGAATGCTGTCTTCGGGCCTACGAAGACATCCCGGGGAGCGCCCTCCTGAACGATTCGGCCGTCCTGCAGCACCAGAACCCGGTCGGCGAGTCCGCCGGCGTCTTCCTTGTCGTGGGTGACGTAAATTGCGGTGGCGCCGATGTGTTGCTGGATGCGGCGGATTTCGCGGCGCATCTGGGCACGAAGGTTGGTGTCCAGACTGGAGAGCGGTTCATCGAGGAGCAGAAGACGGGGCCGGGCGACGACTGCGCGGGCGAGGGCAACGCGCTGCTGCTGGCCTCCGGAGAGGGTTCCGGGGTAGGAACTCCTGTGTTCCCAGAGGTCCACCATCATCAGGGCTTCCTGCACCCTGTCCTGGATCTCGGCACGGCCCACTTTGGCGCGCTTGAGCGGATAGGCGACGTTGTCGAACACGCTCTTATGCGGCCAAAGCGCGAAGCTCTGGAAGACCATGCCGAGTTGGCGCTGCTCGGGGGTCCGGTTGATGCCTGCGGACCGGTCGAAGACCGTGTCGATGCCGAAGCTGATGGAACCGCCCTCGGGGGTTTCCAGTCCCGCGACGGACCGCAGGAGCGTGGATTTTCCGCAGCCGGAGGGCCCGAGCAGGCAGACGAATTCGCCGTCTTCCACCGTGAGGTTGACATGGTCCAGGACGGTGCGCCCGCCGAAGGACTTATGCAGTCCTTGGATGCTGATTCCGGTCATTTGGAGGCTCCTTTGGGAAGTGCTGGTGAGGTGCTGTCCTGGCGTCCCAGGCTTTTGCGCAGGGCCTTGTTGGCCAGAAAACGGAGGATGAGGATGATGAGGGTCCCGGCCAGTGCCAGCCCGATCATCGCCGCTGTGAAGATGACGTACAGGGCCGAGGCGAGGACGGTTTCGCCGCTGTTGTGGTAGCCGAAGCTGATGGTGGAAATCATTTCGGTTTTGGTGCTGCCCAGAAGGACAGGGACGTCGAGGATGCCGGACATCGTGATGGCGACCAGGAACCATGCCGCGATCAGGCTCGGCGTCATCAGACGCACGGTAACTGTTCCCACGGCCCGCAGGAAGGTGTCCCCGGATACGCGCGCCGCTTCTTCCATATCCACTCCGATCTGGGCGAGGGCCCCTTCGATAGTTCGGGTGGCGAGTGGAACTGTGGCTACGGCCAGACCGAGAATGAGTACCCATACTGTCCCGTACAGGCTGCGGCCGCCCGGGGTGGTCAGTACCGACCACAGGAAGGCCAGGCCGAGCACCAGGCCCGGCATGGCGGCCGGGACCCAAGAGGCGAGCTGGATGTAGCGGCCCAGTACTCCCCTCATGCGCACGAAGGCGTAGCTGACCACGAAGGCGAGTATCACGGTGAGCAGCCCGCCCAGGACTGAGACGATGATTGTGGTCTTCAGTGCCTGCATGACGTTTGGAGTGTTCAGGAGTTGCTCGATGTTGTGTGTCGACAGCTCCGGGGAACCGAGGTAGGGCTGGAAAGCGCTGAGGAATACCTGGAGGACGGGCAGGACCAGGGCGATGAAGAAGTAGAGCAGCATCGCCGCTATCACGAGACCGGTCCACTTCCCCGGAGTACGCAGTCCGGTGTCTTTCGAACGTCCACCCACCGAGGTGTAGGTCTTCCCGCCCCCGGTGAGTTTCAGCTGCATCAGGACCAGCACCGCAAGGATGACGACGATGACCAGTGAGGATGCGGAGGCGGCCGGGTAATCAGCTTCGAATCCGCCCCGCAGGTAGTCGTAGATGTGGGTGGCGTAGACGGTAATGCCGGCCGGCAGGCCGAGCACAGCCGGTGTTTCGAACGCTTCCAGGCCCTTCACGAAGACAAAGAGGCTGGCGGCCATCAAAGCCGGAAGCAACGCGGGAAGTTCAATACCGAAATATGCCCGCAGCCGGCCCGCGCCGCTGATGCGGGCGGCCTCTTCCAACGCCGCGTTCTGGTTACGGAACGCGCCCAAAATAATAAGATAGGCCAGTGCCGCGGCCTTGAACACTGTCACGATGATCAGGCCGAACCAGCTGCGGGTATTGAAGACGGCGGCCAAAGCATCCAATCCGATGGCGTCCAGGAATTTGTTGATCAGCCCTGACTCGCCTGCCCCGAGCATTGCCCAACTGAGTGCATAAAGCACCGTCGGCATGGCCACAAGGATGACCATGACCGGGGTGATCCAGCGCCGGAAGGCGACATCCATCCGGGTTGTCACCGTTGCGAAGAACACGGCAACGGCCATGGACAGCACTGTGATGGCGATGGAGTAAAGCATCGTCGCGCCCAGGGCGGCGTAGGTGTCGGGGTCGGAGAAGACCTTCTCAAAACCTGAAGTCGTCCATCGCTGGTTTTTTGCCAACGGCGATGACTTGAAGGCCCCAAAGATCAGCATGGCAAGCGGCCAGACGAACAGCCACGTGAAGACGAGGAGGCCGGCTCCCTTCACCAGGACGCCAAGAACTTTCTTTCCCCCAAGCCGGCGGTCGGTGCTCGGCGCATGCCGGGCACGGTTGCCAGTATCACTGCCCGGCGGCTTCTTTGCCACTACCGTCATTGGATCCTCCTGAGGATGTCTTCACTCCGTTGTGTACGCATACCGTACGATCATTACGCATTTCGTACGACACTTGTGCCAGATTAGTGACAGCGGACACAGCTTGTCAATGTTCTGGACGGCCCGTGACAGCAGGGCTTAACGTTGTCCCTGTTCAGATCAATGGACAGGGAAATAAATGAACTCAGCGGCGAGTGGATGCCTGACGCGCGAACGTACAGGCATTAGAGCGGCCAGGGATGGAACCGAGCCGCATTCGTCAATTGGCCGGAGGTCGCCAATGACGACCAATACGGACGCCCTCCCCCAGGCGAACGATGGCCCGAGGCGATGGTGCGGACGCCATGGACAAAGATCCTGGGCGTAAGAATGAATCGCCATTTGAAAATTGGCATGCCAGCAGCGCAATAACGAGGACGCTTCCGGAGAAGAGGACTGTCACGATGATGGCCTGTGAGTTTTCAGGCAGAAGCCAATAGCCGGCCTTGCGTAGAACCGTATGCGAGCTTCCACTGCCGATCGCGCCGCTGTACAGCACTGAGACTCCCTGCGGCATACGCCGATGGCAGCATCAGTTGCTGAGGGCTACCAGCGGAGGCGTAGCGATTGGTGATTCGAGGTCTACACCCAGGGCGCAAAGGTCCGCCGCAAGTAACCCAGAGGGGCTTGCTCCGTATGTGAAGCCTGGCGCACGTGCCCAATAATGATGGTGTGATCACCCGCGACGATCGCCTGCTCGACTTCGCAGTCAGCCATTGCAACCGCGTCGTCCACCAGCAGCGGGTTTCCCAACAGGCCGGTTCTCATGCCGAATTCGGAGCACAGCGCGGTATCCCGCCTGGCGAAGGCCAATGCAGCCCGCGAGCTGCTGCCCGCCAAGATGTTGACCCCGAAGGATCCTCGCCGCAGGACGGGGTCGATGGCGCGGGAACCATCGGCGAGACTGACCATGATCAGCGGCGGATCCATGGAGATCGAGGCAAAGGCATTGACTGTCATGCCCCCCTGCCCAAGTTCGGGGTCGCTCCAGGTGACCACTGTTACTCCGGTGGGAAAGCTCCCGACGAAGGATTTGAACGACTCAGGGTTGACTTCCACTGCCGTGGCCAACTGTGCGAATTCGATGCTCAAGACTGCTCCTTCTTCGAAAGCCTACTATCGCAGTATTGCACTAGTTGAGAGTTTTGCCTACCCCTGCAAGGCCGATCGCTCCTCGATGATCAGCTGAGCCATCCGACTGCCAATCACAACATCGGTGAGCAATGGGGCGGCCCTCACCAGAGTCGGTGAAATTGAAGAATCGGCGACCCGCAGTCCTTGGGCCCCGAAAATCTTTCCCCCGCCATCCACAACGGCAGCAGGGTCTCCGGGCTGACCCATACGACAACTTCCGGCATAGTCGTCCATGGGTTCCACTACCGATTTGAGCCAGTTCTCCAGCTCAGTCTCCCTTCGATTCAAGACCCACGGCTCCCCGTTGATGTCATGCGCCGCGTGAAGGTGTCGGGCAAGGCTCGGCCGAGCTGCCAGGTCGCAGAGATGCCGGTAGAGCAGCCGGAAACGGTAGCCATCCAACGAATTTGAGAGTGCTTGGGCCTCCACCAGCGGGGCCGCTCCGGGATCGGGTCCGGAGACCAAAACACTACCGCGTGAAAACACTTGGGCAAGGGCACCGACCAGGCCGCCATCTCGTGCGTTTGACCCATTCGTTGTCCAGGCCATGAGGTCCCCGCTTGAGGTTCCCTCCAGACCCGTGTTCCAGCGAGCCAGCATTCCACCGTTGAAGCCGGCCGTCACCGGCGTATCAAAGGCATTGAGCATGCGTAATTGGGGATGAGCCTGCAGCCCTTGTCCTACGGGCAGGTCAAGCAGCGGCTTGATGCCTACAGAGCGCAGAAGCTCGGTGGAGCCAATGCCGGAACGTTGAAGAATGCTCGGGGAAGCGATTCCTCCGGCGCACAACAAGATTTCGGTAGCGTCAATTTCCAGCCACGTCGAATCACTGCGAATCCGCAGTCCGATCGCACGGTCACCCTGCCACAGAACTCGATCAACCTCGTCGATGCGCCTGACTTCGACATTGGCCGCGGCGTTAAGGGCCCTCAGCATGGAAACAGTCGGTCCTGCCGGCCCGTCCTCCTCCACTGACCACGCCAGCGGGGAGACGCCAAGGGCCCCCGGCTCATTGTGGTCCGGCGCCCAGGGGTGGCCCTGTTCCAGCGCGGCGACGCGAAACCCTTGATCAAGGGCGGTCCATCGTGCTTCGGGGCTCCGTCCGAGCCGCTGCATGCCTTCGCTGCCGTGATAGCGCAACGACCCGAAGTCGTCGTCGGTCTCGACGCGCTTGAAATGGGGAAGCACCGCTTCCGGTGCCCACCCGCTGGCGCCTAAGGCCCTCCATTCGTCAAACTCAAGCACGTGTGGCCGCACCGCGGCTGACGGCAGCGTGGCGGATTCCCCCAGCTCCAACAACAGGATTGCGAGGTCACTTCGTGCAGATAAACCCGTGGCAAGTGCCACGCCGGCCGGGGTCGCCCCCACCACAACATAGTCCCAGATCCGTTCCACCGGCACTCCTTCGATGTCCCCCGTTGGTAACACCACAGGGGCGGCCCGTCATGGGCCGCCCCTGTGTTGCAAGCCTCTGGCCTAGCGTTCGAAGACGTGGACCTTTTCGGGAGAAACACTTATCCATGCCTCCGACGCGTGTTCCTGTTCTTGTCCGTGCCACACGCGGTAAACCTTATGGTTGTGGGTCAGCACCTGCTCGGCATGGCTGCCGGAGAAAAGTTCCATGCGGAACGTGGCCTTAAGGGAATTGACGGCATCAGAGCGCTCGGGCGTCAAGTAACCGTGCTCGGGACGGAAGATCGCCACCACCTCGTCACCCGGAGCAAAGCCGCCATGAGGACGCTCACTGCGGATCACACCCAGCGGGGTTTCAATGTCCACGCCTGTGCCGTCCACGGAGACAACAGTGCCCTCAAGTTCATTGGTGGAACCGATGAACGTTGCAACATAACGGGAGGCGGGATTCTGGTAGACCTCGCGGGGTGAGGCGACTTGGGCCACCTTCCCCCTCTCCAGCACCGCGATCTTGGTGCCCAGCTCCATGGCATCTTCCTGGTCATGTGTGACATAGACAGCAGCGAAGCCAAAGCGGTTCTGGAGTGCGGTGAGTTCGATGCGCAGGTCCTTACGGACCTTGGCGTCAACATTGGAAAGCGGCTCGTCAAAGAGGACAAGGGCATCGCCGCTTACCAACGCACGGGCGAGTGCCACACGCTGCTGCTGGCCGCCACTGATGTGGTTGGGGAACTGGCCGATGATCTCGTCAATGCCAACCAGCTTGGCGATCCGATGAACGTCTTCGGTAATTTGGGCTTTGTGGACCTTACGGTTCCGCAGGGGGTAGGCAATGTTGTCGAACACGGACATGTTCGGCCACAACGCATAGGACTGGAAAACCATGCTGAGCGTTCGCTGCTGCGCCGAGAGTTCAATCCGGTCCACCGAGCTGTAGACGGTCTTGCCGTCGATCTCAATGTGTCCCGCGTCGGGCTGCTCCAGGCCGGCGATGCAGCGCAGCAGAGTGGTTTTGCCGCAACCGCTGGGGCCAAGCAACACCAGGAACTCGCCGGACCGCACGGACAGGCTCACGCCATCGACGGCGGGGACCATAGTTCCGTTGGCCCGCTCAAAGAACTTTGAGACGTTGGTGATCGTCAGGACTTCACGGGGTTGGGTGGGTGCTGGCACGGCGGGAGTGGATTCCGGGGCCTCGTGGATCTTTGTCTTCAAGGCTGCCATCTGGGGGGTTGACATGTGATTCTCCGAGTTCTTCTAGCGCAGATTGACAGGACGACGACGGCGGTTTGGTTTGGGCGCCTGGGTCCACCTGGAGGACCATCGCCCGAACCAGACGGCGGCCAGGACTGTGACGGTCGAGACAACGGCGAGGATCGAGGCCAGGACTGACAGATCGGTGTAGGAGCCATAGCGGCTCAGTTCCAGCATTTGGAAACCGATCACCGGGTTGTTGGCGCCGGCAAGGAGCGAGGAAGCTGTGAGGTCAGAGAGGACCCTGACGAACACCAGGGCCCAAGCACCCACCAGCGCAGGAATCATGAGCGGCAGGATGACCTTAATAAAGGTCTTGCTCTCGGAGGCCCCCGAAATGCGCGAGGACTCGGTGAGCTCCCCGCCTACGCCGGCTACGGCTGCATCCGCGGAGATCGATGCATTGGGCAGGCACAGCGCGCAATATGCAAGCAGCAACAGGAACGTAGTTCCGCTGAGGTAGAACGGCGGACCGGTGAAGAGCAACACCATGCCCACCACAATCACCAGGGCGCCGAGGGTCGCCGGCAGTTTGATGCCGACGTCGATCACGCGTCCAAACACCCGGCCGGATCGAGCTACGAAGAGCGAGACCAGTGCGGCCACCACCACCACGATGGTGGCTGCCACGACGCCCAGCGTGAAGCTGTTGGCCAAGCCCTTCATTGCGTAGGGATCAGTGAAGATCTTTTCGAAATGCTGGAAGCCGAAGGAAGCCCAGTCCACGTTCTGCCGCCACGAACCCGTCAGGGCCACGGTCAGCAGCGCCAGGCACGGTAGCACCGTGGTCACGCCAACGTAGGCGATCATGCCGCCGCGTGCCACGACGCGCCACTTGCCGAGGCGCATCGGGGTGGAGCGCGAACCCTTGCCGCCTACGGTAGCGAATTTGTTGGAGCGCAGGATTTTGGACTGCAGCAACCAAGCACCCAGCACCACCACAGAGATGATGAGGGACAGGCCAACAGCCACACCTTGCTTGGGCGGGTAGGAGAATACCAGCAGGTTGACGATGCGCTGGGACAGCATGGAAATGTCAGCGCCCGTGCCGATCATCGACGGGATGTCCACCGTGGCGAACGCGACCCAGACCCAGAGCAGCGCGCCGGCCGCGACGGCCGGCAGAATCGCGGGAAGGGTGACCTTGAAGAGAGTGCGCATGGTGCTCGCACCCGTGACGCGGCTCTGTTCCTCAAGGTTGGCGTCGAGTACCCGCAGCGCCGGGGCGATCATCATGTAGGTGAAGGCCACGCCGTAGACGGTGAAGACCAGGATCAGCCCGCCCCAGCTATAGATGTCCATGAGTGGGGAGGCGTCCGGCACTCCGAAGAACTCCATCAGCTTGATCCACGCACCGTTGATGTAGCCGCCCGTAGGTGCGAGCAAAAGGATCCATCCCACCGAACCCGCTACCGGGGGCAGCAGGAAAGGGATCATGGGCAACAAGTCTGAGAAGAGGCCCATTCGCGCGTCGGTGCGTTCATTCAGCCACGCGAGGGTACCGCCAATCAGCACTGCGAACACTGTGCTGGCGAGCACCACAATCAGGGTGCTGCCCACCAGCTTGAGGATGTCCTGCTCGAGCGTCTCCTGCAACGGAGCCAGCGTGAGCTGTCCGTTCACGATGAAGAGCCGCATCAATACAGTGCACAGTGGCACTACGGTGAGGGCGATGAAGCCCACGGCCACTACCAGGGAAATGATGTTGAACGGCGAGATTTTCTTGCCGCCGGATTTCCGGCCCTTTCTCCCACGCCAGTTATTGGGCGCTTGACCGTTGCTTTCCGGTTCGCCTGGCGGTGGCGCCTTGTCCTCACGGACACTAATTGTGGAAGTCACAGCTGACATCCGCCTTTCAAGTATCGACCGCTTCGCGGACTAGGTTGCCCTGTGCAGTGTGTTCGGCCTGCCCTATGGTCCAGGGCCCAGACTTTCACGTCAGCTCACCGTGGCCAGATTGTCGGAAGCGGATGCCGAAATTCCCGGCGCCGCAATATCGACGTGGATATGCCGTGAGGCTCGGAATGGCCAGTGCTCCCGTTCGATCTCGGTGTTGAGACGAAGATCGCCGGTTCCCATGATGACGGACTCCATGGCAGCGAGCACCACAGCGCGTGCGATGGTCTTTCCGGGGCAAGCATGGAGTCCGGCGCCAAATGTCAGGTGTGGGTTCGGGGAGCGCCCGATGCGGAATTCGTCGGGATTCTCGAACACCTCCGGATCCCGGTTCGCGGCGGGAAAGACCAGCGCGATCGGTTCTTTGTCCTTGAACTGCTTCCCCTTGTACTCGAAATCGCCGGCCGAAGTGCGTGCGAAGCCCAACTGCGGCATGTCCAGGCGCAGGAATTCCTCGAGGGACTGGGCGATCAGTTCGGGGTTGCGGCGCAGCTTGTCTTGGAGCTCGGTGTCCTCGACCAGGCGCGTAAGCATATTGCCCACGCTGTGGGAGGTGGCGAGCCAAACGATGACGAACGGCTGGCGGACGGCTCCGAGGAGCTTTTCTTCATCCAGCGGGCGTCCGTGTGGTCGGGCTTGAAGTAATGCGGTGGTCAGATCGGTTTCCGGATCACGAGGATTGACCTTGCGGTCCTCCACGAGGTCAACCACCACCTTCATCATGGAAGCGTGCGCCTCGGAAACTTCGCCCTGCTCGCGTTTCTGTCCGCCCGCGAAGTACTGGTAGAGCCAGCGGTCCAAATCCCGCGGGTCCACATTTTCCATGCCATAGAAGCGGGTCAGGGTATAGGCCATAAGTGGCCCCGCGTAGTCGCGTTCGAGATCGCCTTGCCCGCTGGCAACCAGCTGGGCCACGAGTTCCTCGGCATAAGCCCGGATCTCCGGCGCAATGCGCTCGCCCAGGGGTCCGTTGAAAACCGGCAGCATTGCCTCGCGGAAATCGGTGTGCTCCGGTTGGTCAGCGTGCATCAACGGCCGTGTCTTGCCAGCCATTCCGCCCGGGACAATGTGCGTGACGGAATTGACGAATTGTTTGTGGTTCTTGGCGATTGCCACCACATCGGAACGCTTGGTCACAGCCCAGAATCCTCCCCAGCGGTCGGAACGGGCAATGGGAGCCTCGTCGCGCAGTTTGTGGAGGACGCTGTGGGGATCCTGGATGAATTCGGGAGACATGGGGTCGAAGTCCACCATGTTGTCTAGCTGATCGCTCATGCTCACGCCTTTGTTTGCATTGTGATGTGAAACACGTATGACACTAACGCACAAGTGCATCTCTTACAAGGGATATGCCCGCATTGATCTTTTGCACGCGAATTGTTAAGCCTGCGACGCCTGTACGCAGGGAAACCAGCAGGGTATGTTGAGTTTCAACGGCTCCACGTTCGCAGGACGCGGCGTACCAAGCGGAGCATTAGCACCGCATCACCGGCGCCACTTGGGGCAGGGACTGGCTGACGCTGCGTTAATGAAGAATAAACTAGTTCACTTGTGGGATGCTGGGGCGAACTTAACCTTGGTCAAATTTGAGAAGGTACATCGATGTCACTTCCCGCCGAGTCCCGGCGTCCCAGCGTCCTGGGTCACGCTATTCTGCAGCTGCTCACAAGGAATGCGGCCAGCGGATACGACCTGAAGAAGAGGTTCTTTACTTCGGTCGGCCATGGATGGCACGCCTACGACACGCAGATCTATCGCGAGCTCAAGTCGCTGGAAGCGGCCGGCTTTGTCAGCGGTAAGGTGGCTCAGGGCCGCTCCGGCCCCCAGCGCAGGCTCTACACGATTACCGAGGATGGCCGCGAATCCCTCAGCGAGTGGTTGACCTCGGACCTGGACCTGACCAAGATCAAGGACGAGTTGAGCCTGAGGGTCTGGACGGCGGACCTGTTTCCTCCCGGCACCTTCGAAGAATTCATAATCCAGGCTCGCGAGCAATGGCAGAAGTCCTTGGAACACCAGCGGACGTCCTTGCGGGTGCTCAAGGAGGAGTACGGCGCGCCGGATGGTTGGGCGCCCGATGAAGTGTTCGGCCGCCAACTTGCCATCGACAACATCATTGCCGTCACGGAAGCGAAGATCGCGTGGGCGGACCGCACGCTGAAGGTGATCAGCGCCCGCAACAAAGCCCAATAACACTCAAAGAACGTGAAATGAAGGAGCCGATCGGCGGCTGTGCCACCGATCGGCTCCTTCGTTTCTGCAGAGCTGCCCTGCTTGGCTACGCCCGGTTATTTGCCGGCAGCCGCCGCACCCGGACCCGGCTTGCCCGCGCCGGGACCGCCCAGGGCCTCGAGCCCTGCAACGGCTCGACCGTAGGAGACCGCGGCGAGGTCCCAGGTGAAAGCTACATGCTGCGAGGCCGCATTGACGTCGCGCCACCACCGCTGCATGTCGCCGGAAAGGTACACGCCGCTGCCACCACTTGCCTGATACAGCGTGTTGACGGCTTCCCTGCACTGCTGGATGGCGAAGGCAAGGTTCCTGGACCGTGTTGACTTTTCCAACCTGGTGAACGTGGTGCCGGGGAGGGCGTCGTCGGCTGTGGCAGCGTCGCGCAGCAGGAGCGCGCGGGCGGCATCGATCTTGGCTCCCGCTTCCGCGATGCGGGCGAACACCGTGGCATTGCCCGCTTGGACGGTGGCAGGAAGGGCAGCCACCCGTGCGGTGGTGGCGGCAATAAATGCATTTAAGGCACCCACTGCCGCGCCGATCGGCGCGCCGGCGAGGGACAACGGCCACACGGTGTCATAGGGCAATGTGTAGTGACCTGCCTCGTGGAGCGCTGCCCCTGGCGCCCTGCCGGCACCAAGATCGCTGAATCGCACGGCTCGGTGCTCCGGGATGAAGGCATCCTTGACCACCAGGGACTTGCTTCCAGTACCCTTCAACCCCACGGCATGCCAGTCATCGATGATCTCGATGTCGCTGGCGGGAATCAGGAAGTACCAGGCCTCCGCCGTGCCATCATTCTCGGTGACTTGGCCTCCCACCAGCACCCAGTTCGAATGGTCAATGCCGCTGCAGAATTTTCCGGTCCCGCCTTGCCAACGGAACCCACCGTCCACACGTTGAGGAGCCTGGCCTCCGAGCCGGATGAGTGAAGCAATCAAGGAGCGTGGATCCTCAAAAACTTCTTCCTGCGCCTTTTCCGGGAAGAGGGAGGCAAGCCACGTATGACCAGCAAGCACCCCATATACCCAGCCAGTGGAGGTGCAGGCGGAGGCCAACTCTGTCTGGACTTCCAACATGGTGCCAAAGCCCAGTTCGGAGCCGCCCCAGCGACGGGGGGTTACCACCCCAAAGAGCCCTGAGTCCAGGATTTCGGCAATGCTCTGCTCAGGGACTGAGCGAAGTTCCTCCGTTGCTTGGGCTCGCTGCGCGATGCTGGCCCCCAGCACCCGGGCAACCTCCAAGGCTGCCTCACGGGTGTCCAGGACCTGCGGGAGTGGCCGGATCACCTCCGGGGCTTGTACTTCCGTCGTCATTTACTTGCCTTTCATAGGTACAAAAGTCGTGATGCGCTGAGCCGTGCCGGCCCCTAGAAACCTGCGCGGGCCAGTTCCTCGATCCGCAGCCGCTCTTCCTTGGGCAGGAACCAGCGGTAGTGGTGGACCTTCGAAACCGGCGGGAGGTTCCTGGCGATCTCCGTCCAGTTGGCGCCGCGGTCCGCGCTGGAATACACCTCGCCGGTAGCGGTTCCGCAGAAGAGCTCCACACCGTCCGGGTGCGAGGCCAGGGACATGGCCTCGATGTTGCCTTTCAGCGGCTGCGGCAGGCCGTTGGAAACCTCGTACCAGGTCTGTCCGCCATCATCACTGCGGATCACTCCCGCATTGGAGGTTCCCTCCTGCTGATCCACCCAGGTCCGCGGAGGATTGCCGGCACCTGCGATGAAAATCGTGTCTTCGTTGTGCGGATCGATGGCCATGGCATCGGGATAGCCCAGTCGATCATCGCGGGTCTGAATGTGCTTCCAGGACTCCCCGGCATCCGAGCTGTAGTAGATTCCCTCGCCGCTGGCCAGGAACATCTCCTGCGCGTTGCGTTCACGGATCACGATCCTGTGCGTGTCGTGGTACCAGAGATCCTTGGGTGATTCATAAGAAGCGAGCTCGGTGAAGCTCTCACCGGCATCGGTGGTCTTGAGGAGTGCGCCCTGCTCTACGCAGACGTAAAAAGTGTCGGGATCGGAAGGGTGCCACGAGACGTTCTTGGCGTGGGCCAGGTGCGGAGGCGGCGGGAACGTCCACTTCTCAGTCCCGGGGACCTTGTTCAGCGCCGGAAGTTTGGTCCAGTTCAGCCCCAGGTCGTCGCTGAAGTACAGCGACGCCGGCTCGACGCCCGCCAAGAGCCGGATGCCGCCGTCGCGGTTTTGGGCAGCGACATGGAAGATGTGATTCTCTTCAATACCGTTCTGGCGCCGCTCCCAGGTTTCGCCGTTATCCGGGCTGTACCAGAGGCCGCCCTGGCCGTGTCCACCTACGAAAATCGAACCAGTGACTTCCTCAAAGAGGACTGAGCTGACGTGCACGTCTTCGATGCTGCGTTTGACCTCCTTCCAGGGCAGGTCAGCGGAATCGCGTTCGAAATGGACAACGCCTCGGATGGTCCCAACGAGGACCTTCGTGGCCGGTTCGTCGGATTTTGAGACTGCGGCGCCATTGGGCGACAGACATACAACCATGGAACTCACCTTCTACTGGCAAGACACCTCTATGTGACTTGCATTACAAACAGACTAATGAAATTATGTACTAGTGGCAAGGGTTGTTATGCAGTTTAGTACGACGCCGGAAAAATTGGGGCCAGTCGGGGCATCAGCGCCCCAGATTCTCCCGATTGCCCGCTGACCACCCGGGGCCACGAAACCCCCGGCGCGCCGACTTCTGCTTGGATTCATGGTTCCACGCCCATTTTCGAGGGTTCTACTTAGTGCATCTGACAAGCGTTTGATGTCTGCCTAGCAAATTAGTGTACTAGTATCGAGAACTGCACACAGAGGAGCAGGTCATGGAAAATCAGACGGAGCCCTCCCGGACGCCTTCAGAGGCTGTGGAGCCGGACGCCGCAGAGTCGGCGAACGCATCTCCACGGCCTATCAGCCTGTTGCTCCTGGGCCTTCTGAGCGCTTTCGGACCGCTGTCCCTGGACCTCTACCTCCCCGCACTGCCTACCCTGACGGCGAATCTCGTCAGCAGCGATTCAATGGGGCAGCTGACACTGTCCGCGTGCATGGTGGGACTGGCGCTCGGCCAAGCCCTGGCCGGGACACTCAGCGATCGGCTGGGACGTCGGCCGGTGCTGATTGCCGGCCTGTCCGCATACGTTGCCATGTCTCTGGCATGTTCGCTGGCGCCCACCATCGAGGCCATCATCGCCTTCCGGTTCCTCCAGGGAATCGCCGGGGGATCGAGCATGGTCATAGCAAGAGCCATCGTCCGGGACACGTATGGTCCCACTAACTCAGCCCGTGCGTTCTCACTTCTGATGTTGGCCGCAGGGGTCGCCCCGATTGCTGCCCCGGTGCTCGGTGGGCAGCTGCTCCTCGTCACCACCTGGCGCGGCTTGTTCGCCACCCTGGCCATCATCGTCAGCGGCCTGCTACTCGCAGCCATCTGGCGCATTCCGGAATCACTCCCGCAGAGCCAGCGCCACACCGGAGGATTCATCCGCTGGTTGCAGCAAGCCCGGTTGGTATTCAGCGATCCGGTCTTCGGCGGGGCAGCCGCAGTCCAATGCCTGATGGGTGCAGGAATGTTCACGTTCATTGGCATGAGCGCATTTGTTTTCCAAGGACACTACGGCTTGGATGCGCAGGCCTACGGCCTGCTGTTTGCCGGCATCTCAGTCGGCATCGTCTCATTCAGCCGTGTCA
The DNA here is from genome assembly GCF_056395325.1 of Arthrobacter sp. 10L424. Taxonomy (NCBI): domain Bacteria; kingdom Bacillati; phylum Actinomycetota; class Actinomycetes; order Micrococcales; family Micrococcaceae; genus Arthrobacter; species Arthrobacter sp. 10L424. Next base: position 147,483 of record NZ_JBFTJH010000005.1, read on the forward strand.
GCGCCTGGGCAGCCGGGAGGCGCCGCCCATCCGTCGTCATGGGCTGGGGGGTATCGATAGCCCTTGTCGGCGCCGTCGCCCAGCTGGTGGCAATCGCCTTCGGCGCTCCGGCATGGACTGTGGCGATATCGCTGTTCCTCTGTATCTCCAGTGGCGGACTCATCAGCCCCAATTGCCAAGCGCTGGCCCTGCGCAACCAAGGGCAACGAACGGGAACGGCTTCCGGACTCCTTGGCCTCATGCAGTTTGGATTGGGAGCCCTCATGGGCCCGCTGGTCTCCTTGGCAGGCGCTACCGCCATCGCCATGGGCACCGCCATGCTGGCCACGACTTCCCTGATGGCCATCACCTACTACCTCGCAGTTCTCAGAAGCAGCCGCTTCCAGTAGTGCACGTACATGGCGGGCCAGGCACGGCGCTTTCAAGGCGACGCGGGCGCCCTCGCCGGCAATCACGTAGTCATAGCCCTGGGCACGAGCGGGCCGCACGTCCTGGCCGCACACTTGCGCCGGGGTTCCTCTGCAAACGTCGGGGACACAGTGCACATCGGGCAGCGGATCGGGCAGTGCAGATTGTGCACGTTCGCTGAGCCCCTGAAGGCGCAGCACTTGCGCTCCGAATGACCTCCAGGCAGGAAACGCAAAAACGGTGGCCGCCCGGCCAACGGAGTCCCGTCGGCTGGCGGCCACCGTCCCTGCGATGGCTGGTTTCTCCGGCTACTTGCCGTAGGCGTCCATAATTTGCTTCTTCATGCCGTCGTAGCGGTCCTTTTTAGCCTTGGAAACCACTGCGAAGTCAGCCGGAATCTTGTCCTCGTCATAGGGAGAGTACGAGCCTATTGCGGGGTTGGTGATGGTCCCGCTGCCCTCCTTGGTCATCAGGTAGTAGCTGAAGAGGCGGGCTGCTGCGGGATTCTTGGCCCTGGCGGAGATCCCCAGGACGTTCACCGGGTACACCGAGGGACTCAAGTTGGCGAATCCTACGGGCTTGCCCGCCTTCTTCAGGCCTTCCACGTAGAACTGCCCGCTCTGCAGGGCGATCTCGCCGTCACCGGCTGCGAGTGCCTCGTGCAATGGCACCAGGTTGGGGTAGATGCGACTGGTTTGCTCGCCCATCTTCTTGACGTAGTCCTCCCCGAACTCGTCGTAAAGCTGCCCCCAGACCACGAGGTTGTTGACTGACGAATCAACAGGCGTGTTGATCAATTTGCCCTTCCACTTGGGATCGAGCAGGTCCTTCCAGGTCTTCGGAACATCCGCCGGCTTCACCAGGTCCGTGTTGTAGGCGATACCCGCGTTCACGATCTGCACCACGGCAGAGCCGATCTCGGGGGCTTTGAGGTGCTTGGGAATATTGTCCAACAGGGAATAGAGGCCCGTGTCCTCGAGGGGAACGGCCTTGCCGGAGCTGGTGAGGCTGCCGACGTACAGCGGATCCGCAAGCACCATCAGGTCGGCGCTCGGTGCGTTTGCACTGGTCTCCGTGTCAAAGCGCGTTGCGGCGTCGGTCCCGCCCAGACGCAGCGCCTGGACCTGGATTCCGTACTTCTTGGTGAACCCAGCGGTCATCGCCTTCATGTCGGGCTCGGTCAGCGAGGTGTAGAGCAGCAGGCTGCCCTCCTTCTTCGCCGACTCGATGAGGGTGTCGAGGTTGGTTACCTTTTCAGCCGCTGCTGGAGCTACTGCCGCGATTTGGGGAGCGGCACAGCTGGACAGCAAAAAGGTAGCCGCGACGGCCGCGGCAAGGGTCTTCTTTTGCATTGGACACTCTTTCACTTTGGACTTTCACTTCGCTGTGGAAAGTACGGTGGGTCTTCATAGAGCGAATGATTGAGGTGGGATTGGCTTGGAAGATTGACCACCTCGCCGGGCTCCCGTCCTTCTTTGGTCGTGTGCGGTGTGGGGAGGTGGTCATGCCGAGCGTACGGGTGGATCCTCCGGTACGAACGTACTCTGGATACTAGGGCACTGTTTCGCTAGAAGCAACAGATTCTTTTGGACCGTCCCACCTGGGAATCAAGCGTGTTGGCGGGCAATCGCGCGATCCGGAGCGCGCCCGCGGCGAGGATTTTCTTTGCAACAGCCCATGACATTACCAAACTTATGCGATAGAGTCCCGGCAAGTGATGCGCGTCACCACAGGAGGTCGCGAATCTTCCCTTCCGGTGAGGCCAGCATGCGCCGGTTCACGAGTCACGCAGCCCACAGGCTGCGCAGACCGTGACACAAAACTTCCCAACTCAACGCTCTCCGACTCAACCCACGAATGGAATCATTATGAAAATTGGATTTATCGGTCTGGGCAAAATGGGGGCCAACATGGCACTCCACCTCCTGGACGAAGGCGAAGAACTGATCGTCACGGACGTCAACAAGGAGGCGGCCACCGCCGTGCTTGAAGCAGGCGCCACCTGGGCCGATTCGCCGGCAGCGGTTGCCTCACAGACCGACGTCATCCTGACCTCGCTGCCAGGCCCGCCCGAGGTGGAGGCCGTTGCACTCGGCCCCAATGGCATCTTCGAAGGGATTCGGGAGGGATCCGTCTACGTTGACGTATCCACCAGTTCCCCAACACTGATCCAGCGCATTGGCAAGAAGTTCGCGGAAAAGGGTGTGGGTGTCCTCGACGCACCGGTCAGCGGAGGATGGTTCAACTGCCGCGACGGCTCGCTGACGGTTCTTGTGGGTGGTACTGAGCTGGACTTCAAAACTGCACAGCCGATTCTGGAGCACCTCGCCAAAGTGCTCATCCATGTTGGCCCGGCAGGCGCCGGTGCCGTGGCCAAACTGGTGAACAACGCCACTGGCCTGACAACGCTTGTCCTGCTATCCGAGGTCATCAGCGCTGGCGTGAAGGCCGGCATCGATCACCAAACCCTTCTTAAGGTGCTCCAGAACGGCGCCTATGGCCAGGGCGTGTTTCTCACACACATGCTTCCGAACATCGCCTTCAAGCATGCCTATGATCCTCCTACCTTCGCCTTGGCCCTGGGCCGTAAGGATCTGGCGCTCGCGACTGCCCTGGGACGCGAACTCAACGTGCCGATGCCCATGGTGAACATGGCAGAACAGGCCGCCGTTGAGTTGATGGCGCGCGGACTTGGCCACATCGACTCAACCAGCATCTTCAGCCTGCAGGAATTCAGGAGCGGCGCGAAGCTGCACGATGATGACGCCCAGGAGATGCAGCTGTGACGCAGACTCTCATCGGCTTTCGCACCTTTGAGCTTTTCATCGGGGGCACCTACCGCCCGGCCTCGGCCGGCAGCTACGAGGTCATCAACCCCTCCACGGAGGAAGTTGTTGGCTTCGCGCCTGAAGCATCGCTCGACGATGTTCGGCTGGCTGTTGATGCCGCGCGGGCTGCCCAGCCGGGCTGGGCAGCCCTCCCCCAAGCAGAGCGGGTCCGCCTCCTTGAAGCGTTTGCCGTTCGGCTTGAAGAACAGCATGGAGTTCTGGCCTCGCTGCTGGCTGCGGAGATGGGAGCTGCCGCCAAAGGTACTGCGGGAATGAACGTGGCCATGGCCGTCAAGGCTTTCCGTATCAACGCCCGGCTGGGCCAGCAGGAACTTGGCGAGACCTACAGTCCGCGACCGGGAATCAAAGACCGGGCGCTCTTTGGTGTAACTAAGCTCAAGCCGGTAGGCGTCGTGGCAATCATCACCGCGTACAACGCTCCGTACGTGAATTTCTCCAGCATGGCGGGTCCTGCCCTGCTGACCGGAAACACAGTGGTGGTCAAACCCGCTCCCCAGGATCCCCTGGGCGTCTTGGAGCTGGGAAGGATTGCCGAAGAAGCCGGCATTCCTGCGGGCGTGATCAACGTGGTCAACGGGCGCAACCCGGAGATTGGCCGGGAACTTGTCCGTCATCCCGGAGTTGATGGTGTCGGCTTCACCGGAAGCCCTGCAGTCGGCGTCGAAATCGCCACATCCTGCGCGCAGTCGCTCAAGCCGCTCCTGCTGGAGCTGGGCGGCAAAGGAGCCTGCTTGGTCCTGGAGGATGCCGACCTGGACCGCGCAGTGGAAGTTCTCTCGCTGACCTGGACATTTAACTCCGGCCAGATCTGTGGTGCACCGAGCCGCGCCATTGTGCACTCGTCACTGAAGGATGAACTTGTTGCACGCCTGACGACGCTGGCCGAGTCCCTCAAGGTCGGGCCCAGCCATGACCCGGAGGCTGTCATGGGACCAATCATCTCGGCACAGCACAGGGAACGCATCGAGGGATTCATTGCCTCGGCAGTCCAGGAGGGGGCAACCTTGGCAACCGGCGGAAAGCGGCCGGACCTGGAACCCGGCTTCTATGCTGCACCCACGCTCGTTACGGACTGCACCCCGGACATGAAAATTATCCGCGAGGAAGTCTTTGGCCCGGTCATCGCGCTGATGACGTTTGAGACTGACGACGAAGCTGTTGCCCTGGCCAACGACTCCGACTACGGGCTGGTGAACTACGTGGTTTCCAACAACCTTGCGCGGGCATCCGCCGTAGCGGAACAACTGGTGAGCGGCCTGGTGAACATCAACGGTTGGCAAGGTGGCGGCAACGGCATCGAGGAGATGCCTTTCGGTGGACGCAAACTGAGCGGTTTCGGCCGCAAGGGCGGACGGCACGCCATCGAGGCCTTTACCGAACCCCTGGGCATCACCATCAACAGTTAGCACCCTCCGGCAGTGGCACGTGGGACCATCCGCAGTTTGCGGATGGTCCCACGTGCTACCGGCAAGCGATAGGCACGGACATGATTCACACAGCAGATACCTCAACTACACGGGAGTTGGCCACGTTCATTGCCAAGCCGGAGCTGGCAATGCCGGAAGACGTTGGAGCGAAGGTCAAGCTCCACATACTGGACACCTTGGGATGCCAGATTGCCTTCGCGGCGCTGCCATGGTCCAGGCAAGTCCGTGATTACGCGGTAACGGGCCGTTCGTCCGGACCGGCCAACCTGGTGCACTATGGCACGCCGGTGCCTGCGGAAATCGCGGCTTTCGCCAATGCAAGCTTCGGACACGGCTTCGAAATGGATGACACCGAAATGCGCACGGCGAGCCATCCTGGAGTGGTGGTGGTCCCGGCAGCATTGGCCACCGGCCAGGCCCGGCCTTCCTCCGGCGCGGACTTCCTCCGGGCCGTGTCAGTGGGCTACGAAGTGATGATCCGCGTGGGCTTGGGCAGCGTGGGCATGATGCGGCGGGGTTTCCACACCACCGCAGTGGCAGGGGTCTTCGGCGCTGCAGCGGCCTCCGCGGCGATCATGCAGCTCTCCGCTGAAGGTACAGCCCACGGCTTGGGGATTGCGGCAAGCAAGGCCTCGGGAATCACGGAGTACTCTGCGTCCGGCGGATCCGTGAAGCGGATTCACGCAGGTTTCGCGGCCCAATCGGGGGTGGAAGCGATGGCCTTGGCCAACGCGGGTGTCACTGCACCCACGGCTGCCCTCGAAGGACCTCGGGGACTTTTCGCCGCGGTCTCTGACACTGCCAATCCGGATTCCGTCACCCGCGGCCTCGGAGAGCACTACGAGATGCTGACCACCGGGCTGAAACCTTATTGCTGTTGCGCCGGCCAGCACAGCGTGCTCGATGCTGTGGCCGAGCTGCAATCCAGGACGCCCGATTTGACGGCGTCCTCGCTTCGGAGGATCCGCGTCCTGCAAAATCCCCGGGAAGTGGACGTGGTTGGCAGGATCGTTGAACCAAAAGACATCACGGGTGCACAGTTCAGCGCTGCTTTCGGGATCGGCCTCCGCTTGGTGAAGGGCGGAAACGGTTTTGGGGACTATCTTGGAGCTTCCCTCGACGACAAGCAGATCCTCGAAGTGGCGCGCAAGGTTGCCTATGAACGGACGCCGGCAGACTCGCCGCTCCCAGGCGACGGCCCGGCCCAAGTCACGTTTGAACTCCACGACGGAACCGAACTTTCTGCCCACGTGAGCCAGGCCCTGGGGAGCATGGCCCGGCCCATGGATGAGGATGAAGTCATCCTCAAATTCCACAGCCTCGCCGATGGACCCCTTGGAGAAGAAGCGGCGGCAAGGGTTCAAGACATGGTCCTCAACCTCGAGAAGGTTCCGGACGTCAACCAGCTTGCGGGGCTGCTCAGCGCCAGGAACGGCTACCAACCCTTGGAGATACGCGCTAGCTAGCGAACGACTGCCGGCACAGCGGCGGCCACGGTTCTTCACATGAAGTACCGTGGCCGCCGTCGTTTTTTGACCGCTGGTTATCTGGAACCGCTGACCGCAGTTGACTCCGCCGGACGGGCCGAAGCCAGCAGCAGATCCGCGGCCCGCTCCCCGATCATGATGGTGGCAAGATTGGTATTGGCCCGCGTTATGGTGGGCATGATTGAGGCATCCACCACGTGCAAGCCCTCCAGGCCGAGTACCGCGCACCTCTCGTCCACCACGGTGTCCGGATCGCCTGCGAAACCCATCCTGCAGGAACCGGCCGCATGCGCTGTGTCCTGCACTAAGGACAACAGCCGCGTATCCAGTTCAGGCCCGTCCAGGTCAAGATCCACGTCGTTGCCCTGGGAATCGTGGACCCGTTCCACGATGCTGCTCAGCGAGGGTTGGCGGATGAAGCGGCCGAGGCTACGGTACAGCTCACGGAACCGGACAAGGTCCCGCTCATCGGAAAGGAAGTCCATCTCCAGCCGGACAGGCGCCGTGGGGTCCGCGGAGGTAATGTGCACGGTTCCTCGGGAGAAGACGTGGTTCAGAACGCCCAACAGTGAGGCGGGGCGTGAACCGGGAACCTCCGGGGTTGGACTGATGTTAATTCCACACGCCATAACGTCCCCGAACCCTGCGCCAGCCATGCCGGTGCTCCAACGGGCCATAGTGTTCGATCGCTGTCCGGCATCGGACGGCTTGGCCCCGGGCTTCAGGCCGAGGCCCAGGAGCATCCCCTGGTGGTCCTGCACTGATTCGCCCACCGGCAGGTCCACCACGGTCCGGATGCCCAAGGCCGAGAGCACCCTGCGGGGACCGATTCCCGAACGTTGCAGGATGCCGGGGCTCAACGGCGTACCTGCGGACAGGATCACCGTGGAGGCGCGGCACTCCCGGACCTCTCCTCCTACAAGGGCACTCACTCCCACGACACGGTCGCCTTCCAGCAGCACCTTGTCCACCAGGACACCACCGTGGATCCGGAGTCGGCCGGTGGCACGGCCCGGTTGAAGGTAGGCCTCGCCGGTACTGACCCGGATCCCGTCAACGATGTTCGCGGCGAACGGCGAGACGCCCCAGGCGCCGGGAGCGTTGTGGTCATCCGCCCACGGAAGCCCGGTATTCTGGGCGGCAGCCACGAAAGCCTCGTCCATGGTGCCCCAGCCTGAGGCTGCGAACCTGCGCACAGGCGTCGGACCAGAGTCTCCATGGTACGGAAGATGACCATAGTCAAGGTCATTTTCCAGGCGGTTGAAGTAGGGCGCCACCTCTGTGCCGGTCCAGCCGGGCAAGCCCCAGCTGTCGAATTCCTCCAGCGGGGGTCGGATGGCATAACAGCCATTAACTAAGGAGCTGCCACCCCCTCCACGGCCTCTCAGGTACCGGGCAGGCTCACGCTCGGGGCGGGCCCGCATTTCCAATCCCTGCCAGTAGTATTCCGGCAGGATGTTGTAGGCGTCAAAGTTGAATAAGCCCGTAGCGTGCCGCAGCCGCTCGGCCAAGGCGCCGTCGCGGCCCCAGTCGATCCCGGCTTCCAGGAGCAGCACTTCGGCCCCGGCCTCTGCCAAGCGGCCGGCGAGCGCCGCTCCTGCCGATCCGGCCCCGACAATCAGGTAATCAGTGTTTTCCATGATTTCTCCTAAGACCACACGACGCAGTGGAGCTCGGTCATGGCTTCGAGGCCCGCCTGCCCGCCCTCACGTCCGATGCCGCTCATCTTCACGCCTCCGCGGGGTAGGTCCAGCTTCATGGAGGTGGTGTTGATCTGGATGGTTCCTGCCTGCAGTTGTCCAGCCACTTGGTAGGCACGTGCAATGTCCCGGCTGTAGATGTAGCTGGAGAGGCCGAAATCCGAATCGTTGGCGATGGCTACTGCTTCTTCCTGCGTGGAGAAAGGGATGACAGAGACCACTGGTCCAAAGATTTCTTCCCTTGCCACGCGCATCTGGTTGGTGCAGTTGGCGATCAGCGTGGGTGAGACGAAGTAGCCACGATCGACGTCGGGACGCGTCCCGCCAGCGACAATGGTGGCCCCCTCTCCCCTGGCGCTGTCCACCAGGGCTTCGATGCGTTGGCGCTGGACGCCGGAAATAACGGGGCCCGCCACGGTTTCGGGATCGAAGGGCGACCCTACCGCGACCGCACGCGCCGCTGCCTCAAGCCGCTGCAGCACCTCCTCGTACACTGATCGGTGCACAATGGCACGGGTGGGCGCGGAGCAGATTTGCCCGGTATTGACGGTCCAGGTGTTGGATATTCCCCTTACGGCCGCTTTAAGGTCTGCGTCCTCGAAGACGAGGCAAGCGCCCTTGCCGCCGAGTTCGAGGACCATTCGCTTCATGGTTTGGGAGCCGGCAGCGTAAACCGCGCGACCTACAGCGGTGCTGCCCGTGAAGCTCACGAGGTCCACGTCGCGGGATCGGGTCAGTGTTGCCCCGACCTCCGGGTCCGCCGCCGTCACCAGGTTGGCTACACCCGGCGGCATTCCGGCTTCTTCGAAGATCTTGAAGAGCTCAATCACAGCCAATGGGTTTTGCGGTGCCGGCTTCAGCACCACGGTGTTGCCCATCGCCAGCGCCTGGGCTGACTTCATAGATGCGCCGAAGAGGGGCCCGTTGAAAGGGATGAGGGCTGCGACGACGCCTACGGGGCGGCGTTGGATCTGCCCGTTGAGCAGTTCCACCGTTCCATCCGGCTTGTTGGTCAGCTGGGGCGGGGTGGGAACGTCCAGGCTGCAAACCGTGGCTTCGGCTGCCGCGGTGAACCATTCGTTGGCCCGTATGGCGAAGCCACTGGCCATGGATCGGGTGAAGCCACCTTCGCGCATGGTGAGTTCGATCAGCATGTCTGCCCGCTCGGTGACAAGCTCTGCCACACGGTGAAAGATCTCTGCACGGCGTTGTGGCCTCATGGCTGCCCAGCCGGGTTGTGCCGCGCGGGCAGCAGCGGCGGCTTCCGCTGCATCCTGGGCGGTGGCTTCGGCTACTGTGCCGATGACTTCTTCAGTAGTGGGATCAACTACCTCGATCCGGCCGGAACCGGGGCGCCATTTCCCCTGAACGTAGAGTCCTGCCTGCGTCTCCATGAGTGTTTCAGCCACGGGCCATCACATCCCTGGTAATGGTAGAGACTTCGCCAACAGGTGCCCATGCGAATCCGGTGTCGGTTTCCCGTACCCGTCCCGCCGGGTGGCCGGTGAAGTGTGCGGGCAGCATCAAACTGCCGTCCTCGGCCAACCCCTGGAGGATGCGCCGGCGTGTAGCACTGGCCAGATCCTGTGCCTCCTCGAAAGCCAGCGAGATATCGGGTCGCACCAGTTGGATGGGGTGATGTATGACGTCCCCGGTGAAGACGGCTTTTCCCTTCCCGTCAGTCAGCCAAATTACGATGCTGCCCGGTGAGTGACCTGCGGCGGCTTCCTGCCATAGCCGCACCTGTCCCTCCTCGAAGAGCGCCACTCCCGGTTCGACGAACCACGCAAGCCCGGCGTCCACAACGGGTTCCACGCTGTCCCGAAAAGCTGGCCCGTTGATCGGATCATGCTCGCTCTCCGCTCGGAAGTGGTGGTAGTCGGCCCTGCTGAAGACATAGCGGGCGTTGGGAAATGTGGGAGTCCACCTTTCACCATCCAAGGTGGTGTTCCACCCCACGTGATCAAAGTGCAGGTGGGTGCAGACCACCAGGTCCACGTCCTCCGGCGAAACCCCATGGTCCCGTAGAGCGCCGAGGAAATCAGTAGCCCTGCGGTGGGCAAAGGCGATGGGGTCAGGCCTGTTCTTGTTGTTGCCCAAGCCCGTATCGATGATGACGGTATGTTCCTTGGTGCGAACCAAATAGCTGTGCCAGCTCAGGGTGAGGACGCTGTCCGCCGCGGCGAGGGCGAAGCCGGGGTCGTTGAGCCACTCCCGGGCGGCCAGCAGATCGCTATCCGTCACCGCGGGCATGGCCGCGGACAGTGGCATGGGATTGCCTTCATATTCAGGTATTACATCAATTCGGGCATTGCCGATGTTCAAGGTGGGCATGGTGGTTGTCACGGCCGCTTCCTGTCTTGGGCGTTGGGGAGACTGTTTACTTGTAGGCCTTTTGGATGGTTTCCTTTTTGGCTTCCACTTCGTTGATTTTCTTGATTTCCGGAACAACGAAGTCGGCCGGAATGCGGTCGTCGTAAGGGGTGTAGACGCCCACACCCTTGGCCACAGATTCGGACCCTTCCCTGGACAGGAGATATTCAGCCATGAGGCGCGAGGCCGCTGGATGCTTCGCATTGGCAGCCACACCGAGGGCATGGACGGGGTAGTATCCTGGCGGCACGCTGACGAAGCCCAACGGCGCCCCGCCTGCGGCGAGCGCGTTCACGAAGAACTCGATGCTTTGCAGCCCAATGTCTCCTTCACCGGAGGCAACGGCCTCGTGCATGGGCACCAGATCCGGGTATTCGCGCTTGAGCTGTGCGTGGACTTTGGTGAGGAAATCATCGCCGTACTGTTCCGCCACCAGGTTCAGCGTCATAAGGTTGTTGATTTCGTCAGAGGCCGGAGGACCCACGAGCTTGCCGGTCCAGCGCGGGTCCAGCAAGTCTTCCCAGGAGGTGGGCAGCTCAGATGGCGATACTTTCTCCTTGTTGTATACCCAACCGGCGTTCGTGATGTTCACAATGGCTGTCCCCGCGTCCGGAACAAGATACTTCCTGGGGTAGTCGGGAACAAGATCCAGCACGCCGCTTTCTTCCAGTGGCACGACATAGCCTTTGGCCACTCCATCAGCGAAATAGCGGGTTTCAGCCACAAGCAGCAAATCTGCGGAGGGCGCCTTCGCCGCTGATTCGGAATCGAAGCGGGATATCGCATCGTTGGAGCCAAGCCGCAGAGTGTTCACTTTGATGCCATATTTCGCTTCAAAGTCCTTGGACAGCGACTCGACGTCCGGCTCAGTGAGCGTGGTGTAGAGCAGTACCTCGCCCTCAGCTTTGGCGACTGCGACTAGTTCGTCCATGGTCCCCACTTTGAAGCCTTCAGACGGGGTTGATCCTTGACTGGCTCCCCCGCAGCCAACCAGGGAAAGCGCCAAGACGGCGGCTGTGAGAACACGCAACTTACGCATAGGGTTCCTTTGCAGAATTGCCGGCGCGGAAAGACGGGCTCGGCAGCGAGTTGTTCTTGCCCGGCGCAGCACGCTTCTTTGCGGGCGGCCGTTTGTAACGTCCCTGGGGTGCCCCGGCAGCCGGGCTCCTCAGGGAGGTAAAACTCAGAGAGTAAAGCAGAAGGAAATAAGGAAGGTGCGGGGAGGATCAGCCCGCGCGGACCACTCCTGCGTCCACGTGGATGACCTGGGCTGTGATCATGCCCGCTTCGTCAGACGCCAGGAATCCCACCGTCCCGGCAACTTCTTCGGGCTCGGTGAGTCGCTTGATGGCTTGGCCAGCCACCACCATCTTGTTGATTTCCTCGGCGCCCTCGAAAGCCGCCGCGCCGGGTGAATTAACCCCATGCGGGGCGATCGCGTTGACCGTGATCCCATACTCGCCGAGTTCGTTGGCAAGTCCGCGCGTGAATCCCACCACGCCGCCCTTGGAGGCGATGTAGTGGGTCATGCCGCCGGGCGCCATGGAGCTCAAGGAGGATGAGGACATATTGATAATCCTGCCCCACCGCTTCTTCATCATGCCCGGCAGCACTGCTTGGGTCAGGAGGAAAGGCGCGTCAAGGTTCACTGCCATGATGCGCTTCCATGTGGCGAAGTCCATGTCCACGACATGCGTCAGCGGATTGCCGTGCAGGGCAGCGTTGTTGACCAGGATGTCCACACCACCGTGTTCATCGTGGACAGACTCCATCAGTTCACCCACCGCAGCGTGATCCGTGATGTCCACGACCCTCGCTTCCGCGCTCCCCCCTGCTTCGCGAACCTGCTGGACCGTTTCCGATGATTCACGCAGATCCACGGCAATGACGTGCACGCCATCCTCTGCGAGCCGGCGGCTGAACGCCTGTCCCATGCCTTGAGCCGCCCCTGTAACGATTGCCACTCTGGATGCTTTGCTCATGGTGTTCCTCTCGATAGCGGAGCGCAGGGCATTGAAACCTTGGAAACTCCGGGGACGTGACCACGGGTGGATGTGGCGCGGGTCACTTATGGTCACTCTAACGAATAGATGCGTTAATGTCTGCTGATATACGCAAAAAATTTTGCCTCCGCTCCGGGGCGTGAAAGGCGTACCGTTGTGTCATTGACAGGCACCCGGACAGGAGCCGGATTCATGGACGCAACTCCTGCAGTGGCTATCCGCCGCGACCGCGCCGCCGCCGGCTGCGGATCGCGGCAGGGCTTGTTATTGCTTGCAGTCTTATCCTCGCCGCGTCAGTTGCGGATCCCCGGCAGGCCCAATCAACCCAAGCCCAATCAACCCCGAGCCAGCCCGTCACCCGAACATCGTCCACGCGGCCGCAGCCCAGCTACGTGCACGAGGATTTCGCCGGGTTGGTGGGCAGTCGCAGGAACTACCCGGATTTGCGCCTACGACCGGCCGGACGTCCGGTTCACCGGCGAGGTGACCACACCTAGGCAGCAGCCGCACACAGTGGATCTGGACGTCACCGACCTACACGCGCTGCTCGTCGCGATAGGAGATGGCACCTGGTCGCACCGGGCCCCTTCGACTGGTGGGACAACGTCAATGCAGCAACTAACAGCGTTGTGCGTTAGGGCGTGATGGTCAAGGATGCCTTTGCGCAGATCAATGCTGCGGGGCCAATGCCAACGGTGCCGTCAATCGTACTCGTGTCCGATAAGCCCTTCCAGGAGGCTCCCGATATGAGCAAGGGCGAGCACACGACGTATGCCGATTGGCTGGCCATGGTCAAGAAGCTGGGTGCGGGGACCATTACGCAATCCAGCAGCGGCCACAATATCTACCTCTACAACCCGAGACTCGTCACCGAATCGATCAAAAATCGTCGACGGCGTTCATGCCAGTAGCCGGGCCCGTCACCCTTGAGCGACGGACCCGGCTACTGGACTAAAGGCTAGCCTTTGAATTCCGCGGCGATCTTCTCCTGCCGGGACTGGACCTCCTTGATCTCATCGGCGCTGGGCACCTTGAAATCGGCGGGAATGTCCTTGTCGTACGGCGAGAAGACGCCAGCGCCCGCGGTAATGGTCCCAACGCCCTCTTCACTCAGCAGGTACTGGGTCAACAGGCGCGCCGCTGCCGGGTGCTGGGCTGCGGCGGCCACGCCGACGGCTTGGGCCGGGTAGTAGTTCGGGGAGAGTGAACCGAAGCCCAACGGCTTTCCGGAGGCCTTTTGGGCAGCTGCGAAGAACTCGGGGCTGGGCAGGGCGATCTGTCCCTCACCGGCGGCCAATGCCTCATGCATGGGCACCAGGTTGGGGTAGTAACGGGCAACTTGCGCGCCGAGCTTCTTCAGAAAGCCCTCGCCCTGGGATTTGCTGACAATGTCCCACGTCAGGACGTTCGCCAGGGACGCGTCCGGGGTGACCATCAGGATCTTGCCCTTCCACTTGGGATCCAGCAGGTCTTCCCATGATTTGGGCACGTCTTTCGCGTCCACGAGGTCGCTATTATAAGCGAGTCCGTTGTTGGTCACGGTCAGCACGGCCGTGTTTTCCTTCTCCAACAGCATGTTCTTGGGGAACTCAGGAACCAGCTTCAAGACTCCCGTTTGGTCCAGCGGCGTGATGATGCCCTTGTCCGTTGCGGAACCGAAGTAGGACGTGTCGTTGACAAGAACGACGTCGGCCGAGCGCGCCCTTGCTGCGCTTTCGGAGTCGAAACGGTTCATCGCGTCGGTACCGCCCAAGCGGACAGCCTCGACGTCGATCTTGTACTTGGCCTCGAAGCCGGCAACGAGCTTCACCAGGTCGGGTTCCAGCAAGCTGGTGTAAAGACGAACGCTTCCTTCGGCCTCGGCAGCGGTGACGAGGTCCTGGAGGTTGGCGTATTCGGTGGTCTGTGCCTGCGTTGCAAGCTGGGTTGGTGCCCCACACGCTGTGAGCCCCAGGGCTACCACAGCGGATAAAACAAGTGCCTTGCGCATGCTGGTGTTCCTTTCAAAGTTTCCGGCCCACGGAGAACGGACCGGGAAGGATAATTCCTAAAAAACTGCGGTTTCTTCTACCCTGCGGTCCGTGATGAGCATGTACGGAGGATCAAAGGTGATCATGAGGTCCGGCTTGGCAGCCTGGGCGGCCAGAACGGCGGTGGCACTGCAGGCCCAGAACACAGGAAGCTCGTCCGGACCCAAAGTCGGCGGAGGCCCGAAGTCCGGGGTGGCAAGGTCCTGTAAACCCAGCTTTCCCGGGTCCCCGAAGTGCACCGGCCCACCATGGGTGGCCGGGAACCGGGACGTGACCTGGATGGCCCGGATGGCATTTGGCGTGTCCATGGGACGCATGGTCACGGCCAGGTTGGTTGCGAAGTTTCCCACCGGCGTGGTGGGAATGCCGGTGGTGTACACGCGGCCTTCGCCCCGAACCACCCCGGCCTGGGTCAGGGCGTGTTCGAAAGTGAGCGAACAGCCCAGGTAGAACGCCACCATGTCATCCCGCCATAAATCGCTCACATCCGCGGCAGTGCCCACCAATTCCCCGTCCCGCCAGATGCGGTAGCTGTGCAGGTCACGGCGAATGTCACCACCTACGGCAAGCGGACCCGGATCAGGATCCCCGGGGGCACCCATATGCAGCAACCCGGCGGCTTTGGAGTTCAGCTGGCAGAACTTCAGGAAGTCCGCCGCGTAGGACGAGGGCAGGATCACCACCGATGACTGCGTGTACCCCTGCGGAATGGTGGCAAGGTTTCCGTCCCAGCGTCCGGCAGCGATTTCCGCGCGTAGTTCGGGGGGATGGCTGAAGACGGCGGGTGCAAGCAATGTGTTCACACCGAGGCCCCTTCCCTGTTCACGATTTCCTGGTGCTTCACGGGCTTCTGGTGATCTTTCCAAGGCTCCAAGTCCGCGGCGTCGCGGGCGGCGAGCTGGCCGGAGACCAGGAATTCCGCAATGTCACCCATCGAGTTGTAATAAGGACCCCACATGGAACCACATTCTCCGATTGCGTAGAGCCGGCCGATCTCACGGTCGCGGTGGTCGAGAACCCGCTGGGAGGCGTTGTGCTTGGGGCCTCCGTGGGTATTGATGAACGTAGGAAGCATGGGACCCACCGCGTAGTAGGGTCCTTCACCGAGTTGCACACGGTAGTCATTGCGCCCGAACTCATCCGGCTCGTCCGCGGCGATCCGGCGGTTGTACTCGTCAACGGTGGCGGCCAACGCTTCCGGGTCCAGATGACCGCCCCGGTAGGAGCCAACAACTTCTGCGTAGGCGCACTTAAGGGCGAGGTCCTCAAGCGTGTCACCCTTCAGGACCCAGCCGTTCTCCAGCTCGGCCAGGTTGTCATCGCTCCAGACGGGCGTGCGTGAATTGAGGGTGGTCATCACCGCGCCGGCGTTGAAGGCTTTGGCGTCCATGATCTGGAAAGCAGGAACGTGGTTGAACTCGGCGGAGTCCACATCGAGGCTGAACCAACTCTCACGGTTGGAGTACCCGTGGTGCACATCCCCGGTTTCGGTGGTCTCGTTGTGGAAGCGGCGGGCATTCTTATCAACCCAGATAATCCCGCCGCCGTCCTTGAACGCAGGCGCCCGGTGGCCGAAGCCGGACATGCGCATGAAGTCGTAGGTCACGTAAACGCGTCCCGGTTCCACCTCCACCCCCCAGTACAGCGGGCCGGACACCGAGTTCATGTGCCAGAGCTGCGCCCCGGCCCCCTGGGCCAGTTCGATTCCATCCCCGGTGAGTTGCGGGCTGCCCAGGAACAGGACCGGGCAGTGCGTCAGGTACTGCCGGCGCATGCGCTCATTGAACTCGAAGCCGCCCGTTGCCAGGATCGTTGCCTTGCGGCCGGCGATATTGAGCACCTCGCCGGTGGCAGTCTGGGCTGTCACGCCCAGTATTTCCTTGGTGATCGGGTGCTGGATCAGGTCCACCACCCGGGTGGAATGCTGGATCCTCGCACCCCGTGCTTGTGCCAGGGCGGCAATGGACTCATAGAGTGCCGCACCACCGGGTGCTGCAATCACGCTCAACCCCAACAGCCCTTCAGCTCCGGGAGCGCCGGGGTATTCAGGGAAGAACCCGTCGGCCCTGAACGGCTGAGGATTCTCTTTCAGGTCAAAGCCCAGCTGGGCCTGGAACTCAGGGATTTCCTTCATGCCCTGGATGAAGGCATCCAGCACATCGCCCTCGGTTTGGCCGGCACACATCCAGTCCAGATACTGCTTGGCCTTGACATCGTCCACTGGGTACGTGAGGAGGGATCCTGCCACGCAGACGGAATTTCCGCCGCCCTGTTCAGCTTTCTCCAGCACCAGGACATCCTGGCCGAGGCCGGCCGCGGTGGCTGCGAAGGTGGCGCCAGCGCCCCCATAGCCCACGACGAGCAGATCGGCTTCGTGGTCCCAATGCGGTGGGGACCAGCCGGTTTTTTGCAGGTTGTCGTTCACCTTTGCACTCCTCATTGTTGGGTCGCAGTATTTGCGAGCGCTTACGGCACGATGGTCGCGTGCAAAATAGGGTTCGCATCCCATCCGCCTGTCGCGCGAAGCGCGGCGTCAACGTCGTCCAGTCCCCCAACGAAGTTCGACATCTTCTCAAGAGGATACTTGCCTGAAGCAATGAGACGGAGCGCCCATTCAACGGATTCGAAGCTGTGGCCGCGAACCGCTTGCAGGTCCAGGTGTTTTCGCGAAAGTTTCCACACCGGGAAGTTACGCAGCGGCGTCCGTGAGGCGGCCGCCATTATGATGCGGCCTCGCTTGGCCACCACGTCGATGGCCAGCCCCAGCGTTTCATCCGCACCAGCAGCGGCGTCGATGACGAGGTTCGCGCCCGCACCATTGGTCAGGTCCGAAACGACTGCCACGGCGTCGTCCGGGTTGGGTCCGTCCAGAACCAGTGTGGCGTCCGCACCGAACTCCCGCGCAATCGCCAACCGCTGTTGGTCCCGTTCCAGACCGATGACGACGACGGCCCCGGCCCCCGCCTCTCGGGCGGCAAGCAGCGAGCCGATGCCCGCCTGTCCGGGGCCCATGATGACCACGCAGTCACCTGGCCGCGTACCGCCGTCGAGGTATGCCCATTGGTAACCGTTGCCCAGCGGCAGGCCCAAGGTGGCAAGGACGGGCGAGACGCCGTCGGGGACCTTGTGCGGTACCGAGTTCGGATGGACGTACATCACTTCCGCGTAGCCTCCCCACAGCCCGTGGCCGACGTCGATTCCGGTGGAACCGAAGCGCAGCGCATCCGGATTTGCCGAGGTGTCGGAGGCGAGGCAGGACCTGAACTCAGAGCTGCGGCAGAAGGCGCAGTGGCCGCACGGCAGGTACTCCTCAAGGAGCACCCTGTCGCCATCTCCCACGCCCCAGCGCGCGGCCGCCAGCTCCCCTACCGAAAACAGCGTCCCGACGTTTTCGTGCCCCATGATCCTTGGCGGCAGGTCACGGCCGTAGGAGTCCACATCAGAGCCGCAGACCCCGGCGGCCTCGATCCGCAGCAACGCCGCATCCGCACCAACGTGGGGAAGCGGGAAGCTGCGGAGCTCGTTCCGCTTGGCGTCCACCGTCACGGAAGCCAGCACCGAGTAGGCGTCATTGACGACGGCGGCCTGCCGCCCGTCCGGCGCCAAGGCCACCGAAGGCTCAGGCCGCATGGTTCTTGGCGCGTGCGAAGACAAGGAGAAGGTAACCGGTGGTGGAGGAGTTGTAGATGATCGGCTGGATGCTTTCCAGCGACCACCCCTCGGCGTCGTGTTGGTCCAGTTCTTCCTGGACTTTCTGGGCCACCGATTCCGGGGTGTAACCGGTGGCGCGAACCTCTACAACATGGTGTTCCTGCATGGTGGGTACTACTCCTTTAAGCTTCACGTGCACGGGTGCAATCGGTTGGGTTTGCCACTGGCAGTCACCACTGAGCGAGCGTCATCTTCTCTGCTGCTTCACGCCAGTCGGTGCCGTGCGGCACCAACGCGTCTGCGCCACGGATGTCGCGGTAGGTTTCCGGCTCGGTACCGAGGGGAGCCTTGCCCGCTTCGATCTCGTCCATGAGCTTGAGCAGCATGCGCCGGCAGGCCAGCACGGCCCGGTCGGTGCTGCCCAAGGCCTCGGTGCTACGATCAACGATCGCGCCCATGCCCTCCTGGATGGCGTAGTCCTGGGTGTTCACACCTTCGATGCCCGTGAACGTCTTGGTCCGCTGGACCTCGCGGTCAATGAAGTAGTCGTTGGACTGGTTGCGCTTGAGCCAGTAAGTGCCGGGAATGCGTTCAGGAATGCCGCGGCCCATTTCGGACTCGTGTGCCGCCCACCATTCGTCGGTGATGGGATAGTCCAGGTCCGCGGAGGCCAAGGTGTTGTAGACCATGACATTCTCGTCGTCGATGGGAACCCAGATGTGTCCGTAGAAGCCGGGCATTTCCGGCGTCTTACCGTCCAGGCCCACCAGGAATCCGCGGCACTGCTGTGACGGCAGGAGGTACTGGTAGATGCGGAGGTAGGTGGTCTCATCGCCGACGTTTCGTTCGGAGGCGTAGCGGAAACCGTAGTCGGTGAAGTCGACGTCGAGCTTCGGGTGCCGGTCCAGGTTTCGGAGCAGGCGCGGGTTCTCGAGGTCGTTGTTATGGGCGAAGGAGGAATGCGCGGTGTCGATGCCGCCTTCGATTGCCTGGAGGAAGTTGCAATGCTCACCGGACTTGGAGACGCGGCGGTGGGTCTCAGGTGCCCGCATCCATTCCTGGTCCGGGACCTCGGGAGTGTGCTCCTGCGGACCCATGTAGGTCCACACGATTCCGGCGGCCTCGTAGGTGGGATACGCCTTCATGCTCACGCGGTAGCGGAACTTGCTGTCCGGCTGTTCGGTGGGCATGTCCACGCAATTGCCCAGGGTGTCGAACTTCCAGCCGTGGTAAACACAGCGCAGGCCGCATTCCTCATTGCGGGCAAAGAACATCGGGGCCTTGCGGTGCGGGCAGAAGGCGTCAACCAGGCCAACCGCACCGGAGCTGTCGCGATAAGCAATCAGGTCTTCGCCCAGGATGCGGACCCGCACCTGCGGTGAGTCCGGCGTCGGAATTTCTTCGCTGAGGCAGGCCGGGATCCAATAGCGGCGGAAGAGTTCGCCCATGGGCGTGCCCGGGCCCACGCGGGTGAGTCGTTCGTTAAGTTCTGGGGTGATGCGCACAGAGGCCTCCTGAGGGGATGCAGCAATACAGTGGAAAGGGGGAAGTCATGCCGGGATGCCGGCGGGAGTGAGCTCGCTGGTATCCCGGCGGGCGAGTAGTGCTAGAGGCGCTTGTAGAGCGCGCGCGCGTTGTCTTCCAGGATGAGCGAGCGGTCAGCCGCGCCCAGCCAGTCGAAACTGTTGATCAGGGGAAGAAGGTCGTCGTAGCTGCGGCCGGTATCCGGGTTGATCGGAGACCCACTGCCGGGCACTTCAGTGCCGAACAGCACCTTGCCGGGGCCAACGAGCTTGATCAGCAGTTCAAGGGAGGGGCCGGAATGTACCAGCGAGTCGAAGTGAAGCCGGGCGAGCGATTCGTCGAAGCTCTCGATCGGAACGTCGCTCTTCTCTTTGGAATCGTACGATTCCACCTCGGTGTTCTCCAGGTACCGGGCCGAGCGCCAGCGCCCGATCTGGTAAGGAACCGAGCCGCCCCCGTGGCTCATGATGAGCTTGAGGTCCGGGAAGTCGCGCAGGGCACGGGACTCCGCGAGTGAGATGACGCTACGGCTGGACTCAGTGATCATGTGCTCGCTGTACGACTCACGCCAACTCTTGCAACCAGCGGAGTGGACAAGTCCGGGGACGTTGAGCTCCACCATCTTTTCGAAGAGTGGGTACCACCATTCGTGTCCGATGCGCGGGACCCGCAGTTCCTGGCCCTCGGCGGGATCAGGGTTGATCAATACACCAACGAAACCGAGTTCCTCCACACAGCGTTCCAGTTCCTCCACCCATGCTTCCGGGGAGGTGCCCACTGCCTGCGGGAGCGCCGCCACACCGCGGAACCGCTGAGGGAAAGCAGCTACCTGGTCCGCCACCGCGTTGTTGGTTGCGCGGGTCCACCAGTTGACGATGTCCGCCGGTTCCTCCGAATGCATCAGTTGGAATGGACGCGGGGAGATGAGCTGGATGTCGGTGCCTACGGCATCGAGCAGGCCGACGTGGCGTTCGGCGGCTGCCAGGACTTTGTCCTTGGGAAGCTTGACCCCGGAGCGCCCGTGCGCCCCGCGGCCGGCAAGCAGGATGGAGCGGTAGGCGTAGAGTTCGGCCGGTGACGAGACGTGGCCGTGAATATCGATGACTGTCATGGAGACTCCTTCCCTGGCAATGCAGGGGGCTAAAGGTCGAGGACGATTTTGGGGCACTTGGCACGGGAGACGCAGACGAACATCGATTCGTTGGCCTCGCGCTCGGCCTTGCTGAGGATTTGGTCGCGGTGCTCGATCTCTCCGAACAAGACCCGGGTTTCACACGTGCCGCAGAATCCTTCTTCGCAGGACGACGGCATACCCGGGCGGACCTTGCGGATGGCTTCGAGGACGCTTTCTTCGGGCGCCACTTGGATGGTGGTGCCGGTACGCTCCAGCGTGACCTCAAAGCCACCGGCCGAAGCCTCCGCGGGAGTATTGCTCGCATCGGCTACCTGCGGCTTGGGCGCGGCACCGAAGCGTTCAAAGTGCACCTGGTCCGCCACTCCGAGAGCCTCCGCCTTGGCCAGGACTGCGCTGAGCAACCCCTCCGGCCCGCAGCAGTAGATGGCCGTGGACTCATCAAGGCGGGAGAACGCTTCATCCAGGTCAAGGATGCCCGCGGTGTCCTGGGGAACCAGGGTCACATTCTTCTCCCCCAGCATGGTCAGCTCATCCCGGAAGGCCATGGACTCCAGCGTCCTGCCGCCGTAGAACAGATGCCAGGGCTTCCTGTCCCGCAGTTCCTGCACCATCGCAAGAATGGGGGTGATGCCAATGCCTCCTGCAATGAACACATAGTTGGAGGCGTAAGCCAACTCGAAGCGGTTGCGCGGCCCGCGCACTTTCAACATCCGTCCGGTGAGTACGGTGTCGTGGATCTCTGCCGAGCCTCCGCGCCCGGCAGGATCGCGGAGCACCGCAACCTTGTAGCGGCAGCTGTCGTTCGGGTTTCCGCAGAGCGAGTACTGGCGCACCAGCCCCGAGGGAAGCTCGATTTCCAGGTGGGCACCCGGCGTCCAGGCCGGCAAGTCCTTGCCCGAAGGATCCACGAAGGTCAGCGAGTGGACGCCGTCGGCTTCCCACTTCACGTGGCGAACCCGCAATTCCATGACGGCCTCGGCCGCTGCCGCCTTTTCCAGTGTCTGCGTGCTCATGATGAACTCCCTTACGAAACCGGGGTCTGAAGCCGGTGGTAGCCGGCGCGCTCGCGGGCTTCGCGCAATCCTGCGCCCTGCTTGATGCCTGCCCTGATGCTGTCTTCGATGTCCTGGATGCGTTCTGCCGCTTCGATGACTTCCTCTGCGCGAGCGGCCGGAACAACCAGGACGCCGTTGATGTCGCCGCGTAGCAGGTCGCCCGGCCGTACGGTGACTCCGCCGATGATGACGGGAACGCCGATCGCTTCGAGCTGCACGCGGTCCTTGCCGGTCCGCATCCAATTTCCACGGCTGAAGAGCGGGTAATCGAACTCCAGGGCCCGGTCCAGGTCCCGGCACACACCGTCGATCACCGTTCCGGCTACTCCGCGCTTCTTGGCAACCGTGGTCATCAGGTCCCCCCACACAGTGGCATCAAGGCGGCCCGCGTTGTCGATCACGGCAACGTCGTCCGGACCAAGATCGTCCACGAAGTCCCCCACAGTGCCACCGAGTTCGTTGGCCGGAACGTATTTGATGCAGAACGCCTTGCCTGCCAGGTTGAAGCTTCGGTCCAGCGGCATGATGCCGGCGCACTGGCCGACGATGCCCAGTTTGTCCAAAGCATCACTGACTGCTGGTGTATCCAAAACCGCGAGCCGCTGAATCAGTTCGTTGCTCATGTGGGTGGTCCTATCTTTGCTGGGTGCCTCATCGTTGAGACTCCAAAAACCGTGACTTCAATCACTACTAACTGAGAAGTGCGTCACTGTCGATGCTAGGCGAGCGTTCTATAGAATGCAACAGATTTTCGCCGCAATACGGCGATTTTTTAGGGGGAAGTGCAGGCGAAGGCTAGAACTGCAGCGTTTGGTCAGCGAAAACCTGCCGGACATCGACCTCTTTCTCAAGGAGGCCTTGTTCCACCAGATAGCCCGAGGCCGCTCGTAAGGCCGCGGCCGCACCCTGGAAGCCATACGGCGCAGGATCGCCATTAACTGCCTGATTCACGGCCTTTCCGTCCACGATTCCGGCAGTCTCGTAGAGCCCGAACAGTTCCACGGCACTGGCCAAGGTGCTGCGCTTGGCTTGCTCGAAAGTGGAATAGAGATTCAGTGCAACCCACGGATACTGCTCAACAAGTTCCCTACGCACCACGACGCAGTGATTAATGGGCAGCAAACCATGCGCTGCAAGGTAGCGCTGACCCTCCGCACGAGGATCGGGGAAGAGCGGGATCACGTCGGCCTTGCGGTCGGCCGCACCGGTGGAACGGTCGATGAGATTGTTCTCGGTCAGGTGCACGAAGGAGGCGTCCAGCTCTCCGCGGCCCATCATGCCCGCCAGGGTCTCCCCCGGTTGGACATAGCTGAAGTCGACTCCGGGGGGCGGTGTGAATCCCGTTGAGCCGCCGTGGCTGAGCTCCGCCGGCCGCTCCATGAACCACTTCATCTCGCCGGGTGAGACGCCGAAGTCGTGCTGCAGCACCGCCCGCGACCACAACGCCGACGTCTGCTGGTACTCGGGCACGCCGACGCGTTTGCCGCGGAGATCGGCCGGAGTCTCAATACCCGCGCCGCGGCGCACCACGATGCTGGTGTGGAAAAAGCGCCGTGTGGTGAAGATCGGCAAAGCAACCCAGTCGCGCTTGCCTTGGGCCCAGCCGATCAGCAACGTGGCCAGCGACATTTCCGAGACATCGAAGTCCGCGAACTTAAGCTGCCGCCAGAACATCTCCGAGGGGTGCACATAACTCAAATGCCAGTCGATACCCTCGGGTTGAAGGTTTGCCAGCGGTGTTGTCATGGGATTGCGGGACAGGCACGCACTGATCTTCAGACGACTCATTGTTTCTCTCCAGACCTGGGCCGGCGCGGTGCCAAGAATGACACCACGCCGGCCGTCTTGTTTGCCTGCAGGACGCGGACTGCGCCCTGCCGGACGAAGGATGTTAGGCGTTGCGTACGTATTCCTTGTTGGTGCCGCCCTTTTGCGACTTCAGGTAGGCGTCCACGTCTCCCAGCGGATCGATCGACATGCGCATGCGGGCGGCCACCATGTCGTCGGAGAACATCGCGTGGTTCAGCGGCAGGTGCTCATCCAGGTGCATGGCGATCTTGCCGTGGGCGAGCACCGTAGGGTTGCGGCTGCCGAGTTCCTTGGCAATCTGGTAGGCCTCCGCGTCCAGCTCCGCTGCAGGTGCGGAAAGCGTGGTCAGGCCCATCTTCTCGGCCTCGATTCCGTTGATGTTGCGGCCAAGCAGCTGCAGCAGCACTGCCTTCTTGCGCGGGATGCCGGACTTGACCACCTGGGCGGTGACGCCTTGGCCGAAGCTTCCGCGCAGTACCTCCGGCATGCCCATCTGTGCGTCCTCAGCGGCAATCACAACGTCGTGGGCCAGCATGAGGGAGAAGCCGCCACCGAGGCAGTAACCATGCACGGAGGCGACAGTCAGCTTCGGGTAGTCACTGACGGCCAGCGACAGGCGGGCGGGGGTCTTCCACTTGGCCCAGTCGTAAAGTGGGCGGTATTCGGCGCGGAACGCCTTCAGGTAGTGCAGGTCCATTCCAGAGCAGAAGGACGGACCGTTGGCTCGGGTCAGGACCACCTGGATGCCGTCGTCGTCGCGGACTTCCTCGAGTGCGTCGATGTAGCCGTCAAGAATGTCGCCGTCCAGCGCATTGTGCTTCTCAGGGCGGTTCAGCGTGATGACGGCGACCTTGTCGTCGTAGCGCTTTTCCAGCAGAACTTTCTCGGTCATGGTTTTCTCCTTGAGTTGTATGGAACTTATGTAGCTTTGAAGGTTTGAAGAGGTTTCCCTTAGCGCGAAACCACGGCCAGGGAGGCCTTTTTCCTGATGCCGCTGAGCACACGTTCAGCGCTCAACGGAAGTGTTGTCAGGCGTACGCCCACGGCGTCGTCGATCGCGTTGGCCACTGCGGCGGGCACCCCGATGTTGACCAGTTCTCCTACGGCGCGAACGCCCGTGAGTCCCTGCGCCGGCAAGGAGGTTTCGTCCACGAGGTACAGGGCCAGTTCCGGGATGTCCACGCCGGAGGCAATCTTGTAGTCGTTGAACGAATCCAGCTGGATGCGGCCGCCCTGGGGACGAAGGTCCTCAAAGAGCGTCTGGCTCAGCCCGTAGACGAAACCGCCCTCGAGTTGGCCGCGCAGCCCCACGGGGTTCAGCACGGGCCCCACGTTGACGGCGAGGACCGCCCGCCGCGCCCGGATGATTCCCGTGTCAGGTTCGACGGCGACCTGGACCGCCAGGGCGCCATGCGCGTGTCCCAGCCCCTCCACCTCGTCGCGACCCACGGAACCTTGGCCCTCCACCACGAGGTTGGAGCGTCCCACGGCCCGCAGTGCGTCTGCGATCCAATAGCCCCCGGACGGGCCTGAAACCCCAGGCTGTCCCGGCGCGTTCACCTGAAGGGCGGCAAGCAGCTTGACCGCGGCGTCGTCGCAGGCTCGTCCGACGACGACGGTCACACGGCTTGCTCCGGCGCCCAGATCAACCAGCCCGCTGCCTGTGCCACGTCCCAGGACTTCGATGCGGGACCTTTCCAGGCCGAGTCGGTTGGCCACGAGCTTGCCAAAGGCCTCGAAGCTGCCTGCGCCTTGGTCCGGAACGGCGAGTTCCAACACCACGCGTTGCCGGTTGGCACTAAGTTTGACGGTGGAATCTCCGGGTCCGGCACTGCGATGGAAGAGGGAGTATCCGGTTCCAAGCACCGAGTCACCTGAGCCCTCACCACCACGTTTCCAGAGCGCGGATTCGCTGCGCACCTTTTCGATGAGCTTCCTGGAGATGCCGTGCAGTGCATGGCGGCTTTTGAACTCCAAGGGATCCTCGCCGCGTTCACGGGCAATCATTTCCAGATGCGACTCGGAGGCGAAGATCGTTTGGAACTCACCGGGCGAGCGGACATGCGATCCGGGCATGGTGGTGGTGTAAGCGCCAACAGCGCTTTCGTCCAGGTTGCCGACGTCGTAAGCGCCCAACGGCAACCCCAGCATGGGCAGGATGCCCTTCGGCATCGGCTTCGGCGCTACGAAAGCGCCGCCGTCCAGGACGAATCGCGATTGGTGTGCATGAATGCGGCCGTTGACCAGTCCTGTTCGCAGCGTGAGCGAGCCGGCATGGCGTCCGCCGGTAGCCCCCAGGGTCTCCGCGAAGGAGAGCCGACCCCGGACCGGGCGGCCGCTGTGGACCGACAGGAAGTAGCAGATGGACTCCACGAAGGGGTTTCCCTTGGAACCGAAGTCGCCCCCGATCTTGACGGGGAGAACTTCAAAGTCCTCTTCCGGCCGGCCGGCGAGGGCTGCGAGGTCGCGCCTCAATTTGTAGGGTTCCTTGTGCGAGGCGTGGACGATGACGCGGTCGGCGGAAGCGTCCACCAGTGCGCCGTGCGTTTCCATGGGTGCGGAGGAGCTGCGTTGCCAAGTGAAGGTGTTCTCGAAGACCTCGTCACACTCGGCGAACGCGGCCTCGGGATTGCCAGTGACGCGCGCGTCTTCGCCCTGGATGTTGTGGTGGCTGCGGACCGGAACGGCGTTGAGGTACTCCGTGTAGCCGGGATGGATCGCTTCGGCGGCATCCGACAACGACTCCTCCGGGCTCAGGAGCGGAGCACGCTCCACGTACTCCACGGTGATCAGTCCTGCTGCCCGCTGGGCGGTTGCGAGATCATCAGCTGCGACGGCGGCCACCGGCTGCCCGGCGAAGACCACCTTGTCCACGGCAAACACCGGGTAATCCCGAGTGAACCGTCCAAAGCGCCTCACGCCAATATCTCCGGCGTGAAGCACCGCGTGGACTCCGGGGACGGCGAGCGCCCGGGCGGTGTCGATGCCCACGATGTCCGCGTGTGGGAACGGTGAGCGGAGCACTGCCATGTGCAGCGCGTCCGCGGGGATGTCCTGGGCAAAACGGGCACGTCCTGTGACGCGATCCTGTGAGTCGTCGGTGACGGGGGCTGGGTTCTTTGTCACCGGGAGCAACCTTCGGCGCGGGAGGGCTTCGCGGTCCGTACCATGGCGCGGTTGAGCGCCACGCGTACGAGGTCGCGCTTGTACATGGCACTGCCACGGTGGTTTGAGCACGGCTTGACGTCGGCGGCCAGGGCGTCGGCTACTTCTTCGATCAGTTCGGCTGCCACGCGGCCATCGGCGTCGACGTCGGCCCCATCCAGCAGGGCCGCCGCCCGTTGCGTCCGTACGTGTGTGTCCGCGGCGCCCACCAGGATGCGGGGCTGGGTGATGCGGCCGTTGCTTTCCTCAAAACCCAGTGCGAGAGAAAGCGTGGCGTAGTCGTCAAGGGAGTTGGTTTGGAGCTTGCACCACCCAATGCGGGTCCCGGCCGAGCGCGCGGGGACGTTGATGCTGCAGAGCAATTCCCCGGGTTGCAGGACCGTGGCGAAGGATCCCGTGGCGAAGTCCACAACCGGCACCGTCCGCCTGCTGGTGCTCGACTCGATCACTACCTCGGCACCCAAGGCCCCGAGCAGCGGCGCGGGATCGTGCCGGGGATCGGCATAAGCCAGGTTGCCACCCAAGGTACCAACTGCGCGCACGCGGACGTTGCCAACGTCGGCGAACATCTCCCGCAGTTGTGGCTCGTGGGCCGCGATGCGTTCTTCGCGCAGCAGCTGCCCGTGGGTGGCCAGGGCTCCGATGGACAATCCACCGGCGGGTTCAGCCGTGACCCCGCGCAAGCCGTCGATCCTTGCCAGGGAAACGATCGACGCGGGGTCGATCTGTCCTTTGGTCAACGCCATGGTGAAGGCGACGCCTCCGGCCAGTGCGTACGCTCCGGGAGCTTCCAGGAGTGCACAGGCTTCGGCGATGGTGTCCGGTGTGGCATACGTGGTGCTCATTGTGCGGCCTTTCGCAGGGCACGGTGGATACCGTAGTAGCCGGTGCAACGGCAGGACGTGCCTGCCATTTCCACAGCGATCTCAGCGGTCTCCATAGTGCAGACATCGTGGTTCTCCAGCAGGGCAGTGCCCATGACCAGTTGGCCAGAGGTGCAGAAGCCGCATTGGAAGCCGCCCTCTTCCTTGAAAGCGTCCTGCAGCCTCGCGCAGGCCGGACGCGCCGAGAGGTCCTCAATAGTGGTGATGTCCCGGCCGTTGGCCTGCAACGCCAGCATGTGGCAGGCGGCCACTGGCTCGCCGTCGAGCATGACCGAGCAGACTCCGCAGAAGCCAACCTCGCAACCTACCTTGGTGCCGGTCAGTTCCAAGTCCTCACGGATGAAGTCCACCAGCCGACGCTTTGCGGGCACCTGGGCACGGACCTCAGTGCCGTTGACGGTCAGGGTGAGTGGGTAAAGCTGCTGCGGAGCCTGCATGATCAGGCCGTCCGGGTTTCCAGTCGGGAGGTCCAGGAGCGGCGCCCGTTCTCCAGTGCCTCAACGTTGATCTGGGCCAGCGCCTTCGCCTCACGCGTGCCTGTTTCCAGGGCAGTGCCGGGCTCCACCACAGCCTCGATGAGTCCGAGATCCAAAGCTTCTGCAGCGGTGACGCGTTCTCCGGTCATGGCCAGGCGCAGGGCCTTGCGGGGGCCGATGACCTCGGCCAGGGCTGCCACGATGGGCCGGGGGAAGCGGCCGTGCAGGAATTCGGGGATGGACAGCCAGGCGGTGGTGGACATGATCACCCTGGGGCAGGTGGTCAGGAGGTGCAGCGCGGCGCCCAAGGCTGGTGCCTCGACGGCGGCGAACCAGATCAGGGGTGAATCGTCGAAGGCCTGGATGAGCCGGACGCCTGCTGGCGGAACGCCGGGGATGCGCTTGGCTTTCAGGTCCCCACCCGCGCAAAACACGGGGCCGAGTGCGTCCAGCACACCGACTTTGACGCCGGCTTCGGCAAACTCATCCAGGACTGCGATGGCTTGATCCACGATGTCCTGGGTCATGGCGTTGCGGCGTGCGGGGTCTGCAAGCGTCAGGTAACCAACGCCGTCTTCAATACGGTGATTGACAAAAGTTTCCATGAGGTTCTTTCTGCTCTTGTAGTGGGTGCCGGTTAGCGGGCGGCCAGGACGATGAGTGCATCCAGGGCGATGACCCTGTCCTTGGAGACATTCAGCGGGTTGATGTCGATGGCCTCGATCAGTCCGTCCAGGTCAATGGCGAGGCGACCCAGGCCCTGGATGGCTGCCAGCACGCCTTCATGGTCAAGGGAACTGCCGCGGAAGCCCGTCACCAGGGTTCCGGCCTTGGTCCGTGCCAGCACTTCAGCGGCTGTCTCGCGGTTGAGGGGCGGCAAGCCGACGGCGACGTCGTCGAAAAGTTCAACAGTCACCCCACCGGAACCGACAGCCACCACAGGTCCGGCTTCGGCATCCTGGGCGAGGCCGAGCATCAGCTCGGTGCCTCCGGAGACGAACTCGGCCACCAGCACCTCAAGCGCTTCCCCTGGCTGCACCGCAGCAAGGTTCTTATCCAGGGTGGTAAAGCCGGTGCGTACTGCTTCCGCGTCTTTGAGGTTGAGCAGTACTCCACCAATATCCGACTTGTGGGTGAGGGTCTCTGAGCTGATCTTCAGCACTACCGGGTAGCCGATTTCCTCGGCCGCCGCCACGGCCGCCTCCACACTGCCGGCGCGAAGCTCGGACGTGGTGGGGATGCCGTATTCGCGGAGCAACGCCTTGGACTCAAATTCGGACAGGCTCGTTGCTTCGCCTGCCACTGCCTTGGCGGCAAGTTCGGCGCGGATGCGTGCCGCTTCGGGATGCGGTTCGTGGCCGGGACGGGTGCGGGCCGTCGCGGCGGCGCGGCCCGCCTTGGTGATCACCGAGAGGGCACGGCTGGCTTCCTGCAACACAAAGATGCCGGGCAGTTCCTTGCGCACGGCGCGGGCATGATCGGTCAGTGAGTAGGAAGAGAGCGACATGGAGCCAACCGGCTTTCCCAGCGGGTTCTCCCCCGACGTCATGGCCGAAAGGTTGCGCAGGTACTTTTCCTCCCGGACCTTGTGCGGGCCGCGCGGCAGTTCCTCCTGCACCAGCACAACATCGATGTTGGGGTCCGCGGCCATGAGCCTGACGCACTTTTCGTAAATCTCGGGGTTAGAGAGGCCCGGGAATCCGGAGTCCAGCGGGTTGCCCACCGAGGAACCGGCGCCGAGGATCGCGTCCAGCGCCTCGGCTGTGGAGGCCTCGAGCTTGGGGAAGGTGATTCCTTGGGCGGAGGCGTAGTCCATGAGGAGGTCTTTCAAACCGCCGGAGTGTGAAACAACGCCAATGCGGGGGCCGGGCAGCGTGCCTGCGTTGAGGAGCAGCTCGATCGCGTCCACCAGTTCGTCCTGCGTGTGGACCACTACGACGCCCAGCTCAGCGGCCAGGGCCTCAAAGGCACGCAGGGATCCGACGACGGACCCGGTGTGGGCAAGGGCCGCCTTGCGGCCCTCCGGGGAAGCACCAACTTTGAGCACCACCAGGCGCTTGCCTTGGGCACGTACCAGTTGGGCGGCTTCGCTGAAGGCGTCAACGTCCTTGATGGATTCGATGAAGCAGCCAATGACGTCGGTACGGTCATCAGTGGCCAGATGCTTGATGTACTCAGCGCAGCTCAGCGACATCTCAGAGCCGGAGGCCACCAGGGTGGACGGTTCCACGCCACGGTCCATCAGGGCCTCGTAGGTGAACATGAGGACGCCGCCACTCTGGCCTACCAGCGCGACCTTCGAGCCGCCGTCGGAACCTGTACGGGTGAGGGCGATAGTCATCACTGCCGAGTCCAGGCGGAACAGGCCACCGAAGTTCGGGCCGGCAATCGGGATCTGGGTTTCTTCAGCGATGGCACGTATTTCAGCGCCCAGGGCGAGTCCTGCCGGGTCCCCGCCTTCACCGAAGCCGACGGCGTGGATGGCGATGGCCCGGGCGTCCGCGGCGATGGCTTCACGCAAGGCGGCGGGAACCATGACGGCCGGTACGGAGATAATGACGAGCCCCGGACGTTCGGGGACGTCGGCAATAGACTTGAAACAGGGGGCGCCCCAGAGTTCCTCGCGGCGGGGATTGACCGGGTAGACCTTGCCGGCGAATCCCAGCTTGGTCAGGTCCTTGTGTGCCTTGTCCGTTGGGCCGCGATCGGACGCGCCGATGATCACAACGTTTTCCGGGGAAAAGAGGGACGTCAGGTCAGCGCCGACAAGATCTTTGGCATCGAGCAATTCGGTGCTCATGGTAATTTCCTTAGCTGTTCAGGGGAAGGGTGATTGAGCGGTTGGGCCGCTATTTTTTGGACTCGGCCAAGGAATCAAAGGCCTTGGCGCGGAAGGTGTCGTTCACGAACTCACTGGCCGGTATGACCTTCTCCGTGACTTTGCCGGCCACCAGGTATTCCTGGAATGCCTGGACGGCCTTCTCATCGAAGAGGCCATCGGTCTTCACGGTGGGCAGTTCCACGTTGGTCCAGTCCTCGGCGTCAGTCATGCTGGTGTACTTGGTGAGGATCTTTACGACGTCGGCCCGCTTGCCGGTGGCCAGCGCATCGTCGTAGTACTTCAGGGACCGCAGGGTAGCTGCGGAGAACGCCGTCACTGCCTCGGGGTCCGACTTCACGATGCTCTCCGAGGCCTGGAGCCAGGTGGGGAAGCCTGCCGCAACGGTGCCTACGCCGGTTGCCCGGACAGCGATTCCCTTGCTCACTGCCACCGAGGCCAGGGGTTCGAACATCCAGGCCGCGTCCACCTTGCCGTTGGACAGTGCGGACAGCATGTCCGGGAGGCCCATCACGGTGAACTGGCTGGCTGCGGGATCCCCGCCTGCTGCCTTGATCGCGGACTTGGCGAAGTACTCGCTGCTGGTGGACGGGCCCACGATTGCCACGTTCGCACCTGCGAGATCCCCGGGTCCCTTCCCTGCGTCAGCCAGGTCCTTGCGGATCACCAGGCCTGGGATCTTGGTGTCCGCCGAGTACACGTTGGTTGCCAGGATGACGGGATCCTTGATACCCGAGGCTGCCGCGTTGAAGAAGGTGGCGTTCGGCTGTCCCGTGCCGAATTGCACACCGCCGGAGACCAGAAGCGCGGGGATATCGGAGGAAGACTTCACCGGCACCAGCTCGACGTCGAGGCCGGCCTCTGCGAAGTAGCCGTTTTCGAGGGCAACATACAGGGGAATGTCTGCGGCAGCGGAGAGTGAGGCCACCTTGATTTTGGCGTGCTTCGCCAGGCCGTTGGCAGCCTCGCTGCTGCCCGTCGAGGCACAGCCGGTGAGTGCCAGCAGGCCGATGGCCGCCGTTGTCGCCGCGAGGCGCATGCCCAAGAGAGCCTTGTTCATGATGTGGTTCGTCCTTTCACAGACAAGTTGTAATGAGGCGCCCGGAGTGCCCGGCGCTATCCTGCGTTTTGCATGGCCACCACACCGGCGGCGGTGTTTGCCACGGGGATGACGTAGCCGCTGAGGCCCGTCTCGACGTCGGCGTCGAGGGCTCCGCGCATGATCAGCCACATCACCAGTTCGGCACCTTCGGAGCCGGCCAGGTTGATGTACTCCGGATTGCTCAGGGAGGCGAGGTTCTCAGGATCGTTCACAATGTCCGTGAGGAACTGCTGGTCGAAGTCCGGGTTGATGTGGCCCGCCCGTTCACCCTGCAGCTGATGGCTCATCCCACCGGTGCCGATCACTGCTACGCGGGTGTCCTTGGGGTATGAACGGAGCGCCCGCCCAATGGCCTGTCCCAGGTCGTAGCAGCGCTGCGCGCTGGGGGTCGGCTGCTGGACGACGTTCACTGCCAACGGAATGACCTTGACCGGCCACGCTTCAGGCGTGCCGAACAGCACCTTCATGGGGGTGGAAAAGCCGTGATCCACGTCCAGGCTCTGGCACACCGTGAGGTCGAAGCCTTCCGGGACAACCGAATCGATGATGTGCCAGGACAGCTCCGCGTCACCCTGGTATTCGGGCAACTGGGGACGTCCGAAACCTTCGTCGGCCGGCATGTACGACTCCGCCGCACCGATCGCGAAGGTGGGAACCAGGTCAAAAGAGAAGGATGCGCCGTGGTCGTTATAGATGACCACCACAACGTCGGGTTTGGTCTCGGAGAGCCAGCTTCCGACGTCGGTGAACGCCTTCATCTGCGGGTTGCTGTCCTGCCCGGTGGCCGCAGCTTCCACTGCAGGGCCCAAGGCCGGTACGTGCGAGATGCCGATTCCTGCGACGATTTCAGCCATGGGGCTGTCTCCCTCCGTTGCTCATCATTTCCTTGAACTCTTCGGCGCTGGTGCCGGTCATCGCTGCGAGGACCTGTTGGACCGTGAGTCCGTCCATGACGCCGATCTTGTAGGCGAAGTAGATGTTGCCGCCGTGCTTGATCATGCTCAGCCAGTCCCGGGTTCTTACGGCTTCCCGCTGTTCCTCGGTCAGACCGAAGCGCTCCATAAAGGCTTCGGGATCAGCCTGGAAGGCCTCGCGCTCAGCCGGAGTGTTCAACGCCGCGCTCATCTTGTTGAGCGGGTAACCCATCCGGGAGCGTCTGCCATCAAATACGTAGGTTCCAGGGATCTGGTCGAAAGTCAGGGGCGGTTTCCGGTCCATCCTCAGCGGCCTCCTTCGGCTCGGTATTCACGTGGGGAATCGGTATCGCGAAGCGGCGAGCCGAGTGCGCGGAAGCCGTAGACATCCACAGTGAGTTCGCCATTGCGCAGCCGTTCCATGTAGGTGTCTTCCTTGGCCACGCGCTCCCTGGCGGCCTCGATGACCCGGGAGACGTCCCCGGCCGGGATGACGCACACGCCGTCGCGGTCCGCTACCACCAGGTCTCCGCGGGCAACGACCCGTCCGCGCAGAGTGATGTGCCGTCCCACAGTTCCCGGCCACTGCTTGTCCGTACCGCGGATGGAAATCGAGGTGGAGAAAGCGGGAAATCCGAGCGCCGCGAGTTCGCGCGTGTCCCGCACGCCGCCGTCCATGATCAGCCCGGTGATGCCGCGGGCCTGCGCCGCTACGGCCATGACCTCGCCCCAGTAGCCGAATTCTCCCCCGCCGGCGTCCACCATCAGGACGTCGCCGGGCTCGGCGTCCGCCACCCCCCAATGCAGGGCGAGATTGTCGCCCAAGCGGGCGGAAACGGGGAGCGCACGGCCCACGATCTGGGCCCCGTCCCAGGATGGG
The DNA here is from genome assembly GCF_056395325.1 of Arthrobacter sp. 10L424. Classification (NCBI taxonomy): domain Bacteria; kingdom Bacillati; phylum Actinomycetota; class Actinomycetes; order Micrococcales; family Micrococcaceae; genus Arthrobacter; species Arthrobacter sp. 10L424. The sequence continues at coordinate 181,194 of NZ_JBFTJH010000005.1, forward strand.
CGGAAAGCCGCGTCCAGGTAAAGGTCGTTCTTGGATGCCTCGTAGAGGGTCGCCGATCCCATGGAAAGAAGCTCGAGGGCGTCAATGTCCAGGATTCCTGCTTCGACGCTCATGCGCGTGCTCCGGCCTCTGCCACCACTGCGGGGAACTGGGAATCGTGCATGACCTCTGCAACGTTCCTGCCGGAGCGCACTGCTTCGGCCATTCCTGCTTCCCGGTGGGCGATGCGTTCCGCGAGTTCGATCACGCGTTCCGCCTCAGCGAAGGGTACAAAGACCACTCCGTTCCAGTCGGCGATCACCAAATCGCCTGAGACCACGGCCACCCCGCAGATCTGGATCGGTTGGTCCATTGATTCCTGGACGATGCGCCCACGGGCACTCACCGGAACGGCAGCCCTGGCGAAGAGTGGCAGGCCTACGGCCTCGGATTCCTGCACGTCCCGGCAGGCACCATCGATGATGACTCCTGCGATGCCGCGCTGGCTGGCAGCCTCTGCCAGCAGACCGCCCCAGCAGGAGACGTCGGTCCGGCCGTGGTTGTCAATGACCACAATGTCTCCGGCCTCGGCCTGCGCGACGAGGGGGGTGGCAATATGGGTGGCCGGCCCGGCACTCGATTTGGGTGCCGCCTTCACGGTGCGGACGCGCCCTGCGGCCGGTGCCTGCGGCTTCCACCGTGGCGCCAACCCCGTCACGGCCCCTTGCAGGCCCAAAGTATCCAAAGCATCCGACACTGCGCAGCTGTCCAAAGCCCTCAGCCGGTCCACCAATTGCACATCGAAGCTCTCCGGCGCCATGGGTGCGGTTTTCGCTTCCAGCATGATCAACTCCATCTTCACCACATCGTGTGACGGGAACCACATCGTTCCCGCCTGCATCGACTCTATCCAACTAGTGCGCTATTGAGAACCGCACTTGTGTGGCAAACTATGAGCCAGATCTCCTACAAAATGTCGGAACCTGCAGCCCGCAACGTCCCGTAACCGCCGGGTCCGTGGGGATGTTGGTCAATTAGTACGAGGAAGTGCGCAATGTACGTCGACGCCATAGTCCAGGAACTCTTCACCGAACTCCGGGCCCCACTGATTGTGCTGGACGCGGACATGGAGCTTGTGGCCCACAGCATCCACCCGGACGTTGAGCACGACGCCGCGCAAATAGCCATGATTGTTTCGCGCCGCGGAACCACAGGGGCCATCGAGAGCCTTGAGCGCTACCGGGTGAAATACTCCACGGAACCCGTGCGGATCCCGGGCAAGAACGGGGGCCGCGGACACATCGTGGTGACCCTGCGGAGCTCCGGCACCGTCACCGGCTACCTCTCGTTTCCGGATCAGTACGGAGAGCGGATCCCGGAACAAACACTCGATGCCATTACCGCCGCCGCACACGGCCTCGGCGAGCGCCTCTGGCAAAAATCACTCGACCGCCGCCGCGGAAGAGAACATGTGCGGCAGTTGATCGAGGGCATGCTGGGTTCTGATCAACATTTGCGGGACTACGCAGTCCGCGAGATCGCCGGCGGCCAGTTGCTTGCGCCGGCGCAGCAATACTCCTTGCTTTTGCTGGGAGTCCGGGCATCACAAGGTGACGCCACCAGCTCGCCGAGCCTGACCTTGCAACAAGCCCTGAACCGGATCGCAGCCCCTGGCTCCACACGCGCGCTCGGAGTGGTTCTGGGCAGCGGGGCCGTGGTGATCATCCCCCGCGCCATCGATACTGCTGATTTGGCGGCACTGCTTGCAGAATGCGGCGCCGAAAGGGTGATCGCAGCAGCGGGCGGCGTGGTAAATTCGCTGGCCGAGATCCGGCGGTCGCACCGGCAAGCCCGGATCGCAATCCAAGGAGTGCTCCGGGATCCGTCAACTTATGGAGACTGCGCCTCATGGGATGATCTGGGCGATGACCGCCTCCTGCTCCAGCTCCCGCTGGACGAGATGAGCCACGATGACCTTCCGGCCGGTTTGTGTCGGCTCCTGGCAACACGCAACGCACCCATGCTGATCGAAGCCCTTCAGGCGTACCTGACTACCGGCGGAAATGCCGTGGAGGCATCCCGGCGGCTGCACCTTCACCGGAGCACGTTGTATTACCGGCTGGAGCGGGTGTCTGCCACCACGGGTCTGGACTTGGCTGACGGCAGGGTGCGCCAGGAGTTGCACTTGGCTTTGCGCGTGGCCGCCCTCCTGGAAACGGACCAGCAAGGGGCCAGGAAGGGGGTGCCGACGTAGTGGCAGTCCGTGTATGATCCGTCTAACGCAGAAGTTACATAGCTGCGCGCCGTCCACCCAACCAAGCACGATGATCGTAAGGGGCCCCACCGTGTCCAGCCAGACAGCAGCGCTCCACGGTCCGCAGCAAGGGCCACCACCTGGCCTTACGTGGGGAATCAAGCAAAGCTTCATGCGGTATCTCGGTGCGCTCGAGGACACCCGGGTGGACCTTGAGGGCGGAGCAGCCATGCTGGACATGGGGGCCTTCAACTTCCCCCTCGCCGGCAGCGCGATCGACACGGTCGACACCAGGGGAACAGCGGACTCTCCTGTCGGCTCAAGCACGTTCTCTTTCTTGGGAACAGTGGAACTGACGGCCCACGGCGGCATGCTGTCTGTGGCCCTGCGCCAGCCGCAGTTGGCTATCACCGGTACCACCAGCATGCTCACTATCGACGACGGTGCGGGTCACCGCATGGCGCTGTGCCATTTGGAAGGCGGCGCCTACGAGGCACTTGGGGAAGACCTGGTGTGGTCCGCGGACAGTGTCTTCCTCACGGAGGCTGGGGTGCAGACCTTTGGCGGGCAGTATCAGGCTGGCCAGATGCTGGATCCCGTCCTCGTGCGGATGCCGCTGCCCTAAATAGGGACCAACCCAAAACACGAGCTCCCCTAAACCGCGACCAAACCTAAACAGTCACTAACGCTGTCCCGTGGATGGGTCCACTGGCCGCGCTAAGGGATGTCCCGCTTCGCCCTGAACCAAAGGCGACGATTTCAGCCATGATGGACACTGCAGTCTCTGCTGGTGTCACGGCCCCGAGGTCAAGCCCCAATGGGCTGTGCAGGCGAGCGACTTCGGTGGCGCTCAGCCCTTCGGCCAGCAGCCGGTGGTTCCGGTCCTGATGGGTTCGGCGCGATCCCATCGCTCCCACATAGTTCCCCCAGGGCAGGCGCAAGGCTACGGACAGCACAGGAACGTCGAATTTCACGTCATGGGTCAGCACGCACAGGGCCGAACGCTCGTCTATCCGTCCGGCAGCAACCTCGGCAGCCAAGTACTCGTGCGGCCAACGGGTGACCAGTTGGTGCGCGCCGGGGATCCTTTCCTTGGTAAGGAATACAGCGCGGGCATCGCAGACAGTGACCCTGTAGCCTACGAAGGCCCCGGCCTCGGCGAGGGCTGCCGCGAAATCCACAGCACCGAAGATGATGAGCCGGGGCCTGGCCGAAAAGACCTCAATGAACACCCGGACACCAACTGCTGGGCCGGCGCTGTCACCTAACCCCGCGGTGCCGCCCCATTCCACAATCCCGTGCCGCCGTTCGGACAGTGCCTTCCGCGCGGCGTCCACCGCCCACGCGTCCATGGCCGTCGAGCCCAGTGTTCCAGCGTGGGACTCTTGCCGGATGAACACCTTGGCTCCGGGCCGGACGCCCGCAACGCCTGAGGAAACTACAGTCACCAGTGCTGCCGGCGGACCATCGACGGCGGCCTCCGCCAGCTCTTCAAGCCACGGAAGCGTGGTGCGATCCACGAGTTCGGTCAGGGTTTCGAGGGTTCCGCCGCAGGTCAGGCCCATCTCCCAGGCGTCGTCATCACTGAAACCAAAAACATTGTTGACCGGCCCGGAGCCCTGCACGCAGGACATGTTGGCTTCATAAACGGCGGATTCCACGCATCCGCCGGAGACTGAGCCGAACACTTGGCCCTCCACCGTGGTCATTTGTGAGGATCCCACCGGAAGGGGCGCGGAGTCGCGAGTACTGATGACGGTGGTGATCGCCACCGGCGTTCCGGTGCGCCATGCGGCCAGGGCGGCGTCGAGGATGTTCAGCATCCGTCGCCCAATTCGGTGGTAATGGCTGCCCCGCTGTTGCTGACGTGCTCGCGCATGAGGCGCCCGGCCAGTTCAGAATCGCGGTCCAACACGGCGTCGATGATGCGCACATGTTCGGTGTGCGAGGCTGCCACGGCCTTTTGAGACTTGTGAACGGAGAACCGCCGCCTGTCACTGACGTCCCACAACTGCTCCAGAATGTCCACCAGCCGGTTGTTTCCGCAGGCACTGTAGATGGCCCGGTGCAGATGGCGGCTGAAGTGGAAGCGCTCAAGCCCAGTTGCACGGGCGGGCGGCCCCGGCCGGAAGGAGGCAATGTGCGCTAACTCCTCCTCGGTGGCCAGCGTTGTAGCAAGCTGTGCCGCCATGGGGTCCAAGGCCAACCGGATCTGGTAAATCTCATCCACGAAGGCCTGGGTTACCGGTGCAACGACTGTTTCGCGGTGGGCGCGGCTGACCACCAAGTGCTCGGCTTCCAGCCGCCGCAAGGCCTCACGCACCGGGGTTGTGGAGACGCCGAGTTCCTTGGCCAGCGGCTCCTGGTCCAGGACTGTCCCGGCGGTCAGTTCATTCTCAAGGATGCTCCGCCGCAGGTGCGCATAGGCATATTCGGACTTGGTCAACGCATGCGGGGCCGATCCCGCCCAGCTTCCCGCCAGCCGGGCAGCCAGCGACTCGGGAACATTCATCTTGCCTCCAACGCCGGGTGACGCCACGGAACGTTTTTCTCTAACCAGGTGCAGACTATCAAACTTATGCGCTTCTGGGTAAGCTGGCTCACATTATTGATCCACAGCTAAGGACTACCGCTCGTGACTGACCACCCACAGAACACTGGGGATCCCTCGGAATCCAGGCAACTCCCGCAAAAGCTGTTTCCGGCAAGTAGAGGGCAGTTCGCCCCGGTTTCCGACGGCGATTCCGCCTGGGTCTGCGATACCGGAGCCACCGGGGAAGAACGGGGAACCCTGGTGTTCCTGCATTCGGCGGTGGGAAACCTCGGGACTTTCAAGCACCAATTGACTTGGTTTGCTGAACGTGGCTACCGTGCCCTTGCCTATGACAGGCGCGGCCACGGCAGCACTCCTTCCGGCCGTCATGGTTTGAAGCGGGCCACCCCGGAAAATGACCTGTTGCTCCTGCTGGAGGCGCAGGGGATCTCCAACCCTGTGCACTTGGTGGGCGCAGCAGCGGGCGGACGCTTGGCCGCCGACTTCGCGTTGGCCCACCCCCACCGTGTTGCCTCCTTGACCCTGGTGTGTTCCATGGCCGGCGTCGCTGCGGATATTTATCCCGAGGGCACGTCAACGTTGCTCCCGCCCGAGTTCCTGGCCCTTCCCCCGTACTTGCGCGAGCTGGGCCCCGTCTACCGCGGCGACAACCCTGCCGGAACACAAGCCTGGCGGGACCTGGTGGAGCAGAGCGTGCCGGAAAACATTGTGTCCGACCCCGCCAAGTGGGTGGCCAAATCGATTCCGACGGCGGCCGGCGACCACCAGCCTCGCACGCCTCAGTCTCCGGCACCCGCGCCGCGGGGCCTCCGAGGGCTGGCTTGGCTGCAAGAGCCCGGCGGAGCAACTGAGCACGGCGTTCCGCTCCATCTCATCACCGGCGACGCGGACCCGTACACCACGCCTTCGGCCTACGCCCGCTTGGCACAGGCACTGCCCGGTGCCGCTTTCGAGGTGGTCCCCGGCTCGGGCCACTCCCCTTATTGGGAGCGGCCGGACGCCTTCAACACCATGGTGCTGCACCACGTCAGTGCCGTTGTAACCCAAGGAGCACCCGCATGAGTGTCATACCCGCAAGTGCCACGAAAACCAGCAGCGATGTCAAGGTGGACATCAGGGGTCTGGAAGTGGAGTTCCAGATGCGCGGCAGTGCCTTCAAGGCGTTGGACGGCATCGATCTGAGCATTCGGCGTGGAGAATTCCTCGTGATCGTGGGGCCTTCCGGCTGTGGAAAGACAACCCTGCTGCGCGTCCTCGCTGGACTCGAGGAATCTTCCGGAGGTGAGGTCCGGATTTTCGACGACGAGGACGGCCAGCGTCCGGAGAGCGCCATGGTGTTCCAGGAACACGGTGTCTTCCCGTGGATGACGGTCCGCGAGAACGTCGCTTTCGGCCTGAAGGCGAGCCGGATGGGCAGGCGGGAGCGTCGTGCCATTGCCGACGAATACATCGAACGCGTTGGGCTCACGCCCTTCGCCAAGGCCTATCCGCACCAGCTCTCCGGCGGGATGCGGCAGCGGGTTTCGGTGGCGCGCGCTTTCGCCACGGATGCCCAGATGCTGCTGATGGATGAGCCTTTTGCCGCTCTCGATGAGCAAACGAAGCTGGTGCTCCAGGAACTATTGCTCCGCATTTGGCAGGAAACGTCCAAGACGGTCCTTTACGTAACGCACTCCCTCGACGAGGCATTGGTGCTCGGCGACCGGATCGTGGTGATGAGTGGACGCCCGGGAGCAGTAAAGGACGTTATTGACGTCGCAACCGTATTCCAGCGGCCGCGCAAGGTAGCCGACGTCAGGTCGGATGAAAGATACGGATCCATGTTCGGCCGCATTTGGGGTCAACTGCGCCAAGAAGACGAGGCATCACAATGAGTACCACCGTGGAAAAGAACGGAATACGCAGCGTGGCGGCCGGCCATGCACCCACCCTCAAGGTCCGCAAGCGTCCGCTGGGCCGGCGTGCCACCCTGGCTCTGAGCATTGCCTCCCCGGTGGTCCTCCTGCTGTTGTGGGAGCTGGCGTCCCGGAGCGGAATGGTCGACGCGAGGTTCTTCCCCGCCCCCAGCGGAGTCTTGCTGGCCCTTGCCAAGGGCTTGATGGGAGACGAGTTGTGGGGACACATCGGAATCAGCCTCTCCCGGATCGTGATCGGTTTCCTCATCGGGGCCGTGCCGGCAGTGATGCTCGGGCTCGCCATGGGCCTCTCGGCGGTTATCCGGGCAATCGTCCAACCGCTGGTGGATGCAACTTTTCCGGTGCCGAAGCTGGCCATTCTCCCGTTGTTCATCCTGATCTTTGGACTGGGAGAGGGCTCCAAGTACATGGTGCTGGCCGTAGCGGTCTTCTTCATCGTGTTGGTCAATACGGCAGCGGGTGTGAAGGCCATCGACAGGACGCAGTTGGAGGTGGGAGCCAGCTTCGGAGCCAGCCGAACCATGATGTTCTTCGATATCGCTCTACCAGGAGCGCTCCCCTTCATTCTCTCGGGGCTCAAATTAGGAATGAACGTGGCCCTGCTGGTCATTGTTGCCGTGGAATTCACCGGTGCGTCCAGTGGAATCGGCTACCTCATTTGGAATAGCTGGCAGGTGTTCAAGGTGGAGCAAATGTACGTGGGCCTGGTGGTGACAGCCCTTTTCGGCTTCGGTTTCGCCGGGCTCTTCGCTGTCCTCGAACGCTTCACAATGCCTTGGAAGCAGCGGTGACGGCAGGGATCACACCCCAAAGCACCATGCCAATCCACGAGCGAAACTCGTAGCGGGTCATCGCGGTGCCGTCCACGCCGTCGAGCGTGATCCGCGCGGCGTCGAGTTCGTAGAAGCGCATCATCAGGTTCACCGACGGTTGCCTGCATCAGCGGGCCGAAGCGTTCGGTCGCGGGCAGGGACCCCGGGTCCTGGCCCACGACGGCTGCTTTCCTCCATTTGTCACAGCGCTGCGCTACGGTTGGCAACATCATCGATTCTCAGGGGGACAAATGGAGTTTGCAGAAAAGCTTTCAGCGTTGGCAGCAAAGGTGCGCCAGCAGCGGGATGTAATTCAAACGGAGGAAGCTACGAAGAATGCCTTTGTCATGCCGTTCATTTCCACAATTCTCGGCTATGACGTGTTCAACCCCATGGAAGTCGTTCCGGAGTTTATCGCGGATGTTGGGCTCAAGAAGGGCGAGAAGATCGACTACGCGATCGTCAAGGACGGCGAGGTTCAGATTCTGATCGAGTGCAAGAAGTCCACGGAACCCGTGAAGATCGAGCACGCCTCTCAACTTTTCCGTTACTTCGCGGTGACCAACGCCAGGATCGCCATCCTTACCAACGGTGAGGTGTACCAGTTCTTCACGGACCTCGATGCGCCGAACCGCATGGACGCCAAGCCATTTCTCGTGCTCGATTTGAACGACATCGACGAATCTCTCATTCCGGAGCTGCAAAAACTGTCCAAGGATGTCTTTGATCTCGACTCGATCATCAACGCGGCAGGTGAACTGAAATACATTGGTGAACTCAAGAGGACCCTCGCCGCGCAATTCAAGGAACCGGAGGATGAGTGGGTCAAGTTCCTGACCGGCCGGGTGTATCCGGGCCCTTACACCCAGAAAGTGCGTGAGCAGTTCACCGCGTTGGTGGCCAAGGCGTCCAAGCAGTTCCTAAACGATCAGGTGAACGAACGGCTGAAGAAGGCTCTGGGCGCTCCGGCCTTCCCCCAAAATGAGGACGCATCAGTGGCTGCCAGTGTCACAAGCGCACCTGTGGCTGAAGCGGACTTGGCCGAGGCTGACGGCTTGGAGACAACGCTGGAGGAAATCGAGGGCTACCAGATCGTGCGGGCCATCGTCTGCAGCGAAGTGAAGCCCGCCCGCGTGGTTCAGAGGGATGCAAAGTCCTATTTCGCAGTGCTGCTGGACGACAACAACCGCAAGCCGATCGCGCGCCTGCACTTCAACCGCACCCAGAAGTACATCGGCATCTTCGACGACAGCAAGGAAGAAACCCGAGTGCCCATTAGCTCACTGGAAGAGATCTACGAGCACACGGAAGCGCTCCGCGCGAGCGTAAAGAGCTACCTGTGACCCGCCCACTACAGACCTCAACTGAATTCTCGGACCAACTTGAAAGTGTCACGGAAGTTCCATGACTCTTGGAACAGGCGCCACGAGCGATCAATGAAGGCTGGCATCGACACCGCCCAGGCGAACTTGAATGTGAAACGGAAGCTTTCGCAAACTGGGCCATAGGCAAACGAAGTTGACTCCACTGCCTCAAGCGTATTCCAGTTCAAGATGATGAAGAGGCTCTGTTCGCCATGGCGAGCAGAGCCTCTTCATGTGTTAACCCACCACCCACAAATGAAAGAGGACAAGATGAACAACGGTCCCCAGCTACATGTCGACGGCAGCTTTGAGATGGAATTCGTGGTTGCCGGCGAGGACGAACACGGGCTTCCCTTGCTCGAGGTAAACCTGTATCCGGTCGTTGTCGTAGGGATGATAGGTGACAAGCCGGCCTTCGGCGTAGACGGCAAGCATCTCGTGGCTGGACTCACGATTCCGCTCGAAGATACGGGATTGAGCACAAGAGACTTGGACTCGTTGCCGCTTCATGGCGGGTGGGCAACCATCTCCACCGAACACGGCGAAGGGCTTCGTCCGCAGGATGTGGAAGGAATGTTCGGGCCACGATCCGCAGTCATCGTCCTCGAAGCGCTGGCAGACGCCCTGCTCTCCGAGAGTATCAACGCCGACATGAACGGCAGCTCATACCGATCGATAGAACAGTCCCACGCCAACCGGTATGAGGAGGTTCGGGCCATGCACAAGAACTTGCAGAGTCGCATCGAAAAGGAAGAACAGGTGCAGGTGACGCTTGACGTCTTCAACGCCATGATGCGGCGAGAATTCCTCGCCTAACCCTAGGCAAGCCAGTCAGCAGACCACCGACGTGTGGTCTTTTTTTATGCCCCGAATCGGCCTAGATGTCCACATCACCGACACAAAATCAGAAAGCGAATCAAGTGAACCGCGTAAACGCCTACACACATATCACCCATCGGCAGCAGTCGGTGCTACCTACCTCAAAATCCAAAGGCTGCATCGCAACCCGTGGGGGCGACGCCCAATTCACGGCGGCGCCGATCCCGACGGCAACGGCTTCTGGACAGCTGTCCCTGATTAGCGTCTGGCTGAGTACATTACCGCCAATCGGAACTGCTGGAACCTGTCAGTCGAGGTCTCCGCAGAGCGCCCGAGTTGGGCGGCTGGGGCCAACGGCCGTCCACAGCAAGCCAGGGATCCTTGGGGACGAGACGGCCGGCACGTTCGAACAGTAACTGTTTGACGCCCTTCAGCCTAGGTGCGAACTGTCAGTGCTTCCGGGGGACGTTGACGCGAACGTCGGCGGCCTGGGCTTCATTGAGTGCCCACCTCTGATACTTCGGGTGCTCTGGGTATTTTTTCCGAAGATAGTCCCGGACGACCTTCCCCGGTCGTTGCTCGTTGGTGTAGCCGAGTTCCCGAGCCAATTCTGCAGGTTCATATGTGCTCACAGCTCTGAGTTTAGGCCGTAGCGTGGTCGTTGCGGAGTGGCCGTTGGCGTTGAGCGGCCGCGGGTCGATCCCGCGCCAGTCTTCAAGTGCAGCCGCGGGCGGTGCACCCCGTCTAGGCCTTGTCCTTGGCCCACCACAGGAACTCAGCAGCGTGCTGCTGGTGCCGGTATCCGTCGCCGAGAAGGGCAACCAGAAAGTCGTTGCTCCATAGGAGGAGGCGTCCATTAGTCCAGGTGACCTATTCGGGATCGGGCGGTTCGAGACCCCAGAGCGACCGTGCGATTTCCCGCTTGCCGGCCACGCCGGTGTACATGAGGATCGTTACGTACCTCTCTGGGTCGACGATGCAGAGGGCCTTCGTCAGGAGAGATTCCTTGAAGCCCTTCATCGCAAAAGGCTGTGGTGTCCTTGATGAGGGCGGTGAGGCGGAGCGCTGTGTGGGGCGGGATCGGGCAGTGGACGCCGTTCCAGATCTTCGCCTGCGCGTGGGGTGGGCGAAGAAGCCGCCTGCTCCCCCGCCGAGTGAAAGGCAAAGTTGAGCTGTGGATACGGGGCGGCTTCAGCTCAGGGTCCAATGGCACTGCGGGGATGCCCTGGCACGCTGTCCCCGACCTACTGGCGGAGCACAAGGCGCTACTCGCGAACCTCAATGTCGGGGTGATTCTCTACGACCCACTTGGCCATGCGCTGCCCTCGTTTGTTGATGAACTCCAGTACGTTCTCCCGGTACTCCACGTACTCCTCGGTCGTGGCTGGTGTCCCGCGACGCTGGAAGTTGTCGAACGGCAGGAAGAACCGTATGTCGTCGTAGTCGGGCGTCACCAGGTCCTGAAAGTGGAAGAAGTCCACAAAACACCTGAACCCTTTTTCCCGCTGCCCGAAGAGCGCGAAGAAGTCCGCGTACGCGTTGATGACATCGGCAAGCGGGCTTTCCGGTTCTCCTGCGTAGTGGCGCCGGATGCACTCGAGAGTCAGGTCGATCCGGTCAGAGATCAGCGACCTGGTCCCTCGTGCCTGATTTATGGTGGGTCGGTCCTTGTTCCTCACGGGCCAAATCATCGCACTGCCAATGGTGTACGGCGGGTCGAGGTAGCGGGCCCGCTGCTCGTAGCTGAGCCCCGCGATGGCGTCGACAAGAGACTGAGGACGCATCCATTTGGTGTAAGAGGCGGTGATGGCGTCGCTGCCGTAGCAATGCCTCGCTCCAGAGGAGTCAGTGAAGATGAGGTACTCGTTGGAACGGGTCAAGGAGGCGCTCGGGGCGAAACGGTCACCGGAGCAAAACTCCTTGGTCCACAGCAGTTCGTGGTCCGCCCGGAGCCTCACGCTGTTCGCGTCCGGGTCGCCCAGGCCGCCGGATTTGCCCCGCTTAGCCTTCCGAGACTCGTCGGTCTTGTAGTCGAATGAAGTATCAAAGACGCCCATGGTGGCAGTGTATGCGCAGGTCAAGGCATTTTGGCCGTTTCAGACCCAAAAATCACACCTTGAAGTACTTCGCCTCCGGGTGGTGGAACACGAACGCGTCGATGGACTGTTTCGGGTGCAGCATCAGCTCATCGCTCAGGACCACGCCCATCCGTTCGGGATGCAGCAGTTCCGTCACCCTGCGGCGGTCCTCCATGTCCATTAGACCTCCGCCACCGGGGCCGCGAACTGCGCCGCGTACAGCGCCGCATACACCCCGCCCGCGGCCAGCAGCTCCGCATGATTCCCCTGTTCCACGATCTGCCCGGATTCCATCACCAGGATGAGGTCGGCGTCGCGGATGGTGGAGAGCCGGTGCGCAATAACAAACGAAGTCCGGTCGCTCCGCAGCGCGCTCATCGCCTTCTGCACCAGCACCTCGGTGCGCGTATCCACGGACGATGTCGCCTCGTCCAGGATTAGCACCGACGGCCGGGCCAGGAACGCCCGGGCAATGGTCAGCAACTGCTTCTCCCCCGCCGAAACGTTGCCGCCCTCGTCCTCGAGCACCGTGTCGTAGCCCTCCGGCAGGGACCGGACAAACCGGTCCACGTACGTCGCCTTCGCCGCCTCCAGGATCTCGTCCTCCGAAGCATCGGGCCGGCCGTAGGCGATGTTGTCCCGGATTGTCCCGCCGAACAGCCAGGTGTCCTGCAGCACCATGCCCATCCGCGAGCGCAGCCCGTCGCGGGTCATCGCGGTGACGTCCACGCCGTCGAGCGTGATCCGCCCGGCGTCGAGCTCGTAGAAGCGCATCATCAGGTTCACCAGGGTGGTCTTCCCCGCCCCGGTCGGCCCGACGATCGCCACGGTCTGCCCCGGCTCGGCCACCAGGCTCAGGTCCAGCGGCTTGTCCGGCGAATACGAGAAGGACACGTTCTCGAAGACCAGCCGGCCCCGCCCGCCGTTCGGCGCCACGGACGGAACAGGATCCGCCGACTGCTCCGCCTCGTCCAGCAGCTCGAACACCCGCTCTGCCGACGCCACCCCGGACTGCAGCAGGTTCGCCATCGACCCCAGCTGGGCCAGCGGCTGGGTGAACTGCCGCGAGTACTGGATAAACGCCTGCACATCCCCCAGCTGCATCGCCCCGGCGGCCACCTGCAGCCCGCCCACCACGGCGATCCCCACCGGCGGGACTAGCTCTCGGCACTACCGGTCGTCAGTGCTTCTTGAAAGCGTCCTTCACCTTTTCTGCCGCCTGCTTCAGGCCCGCCTTCACCTGGTCGCCCCTGCCTTCGTTCTTGAGGCGGTCGTCCCTCGTTGCCTTGCCTGTGGCTTCTTTGGCCCTGCCGGTCAGCTTTGTCGCCGCATTCCGGATCTTGTTACCCAGACCCATGGTTTTCCTCCTTGGAGAACTGCCCGGCGGGCTGCCGAGGGATCACAAATGCATGCTATCCGCCGCCCGGCGCGACGGCCATCCTCAACCCCGCAGCACCGTTACGGATGTGCACCGGGTGCCCGAATTCAGAGCTCTCGGTAGTAGTACAACATTGGGTCTGTCTGATCGGGCTCAGTATTGGTGAACCCGCGTGCTTCATAGAAGCGGCGCGCATCGGTGTCCTCTCCATCGACGTTGATCTCAATGAGGGCAGCGCCCCGTTCGCGTACCAGGTCGAGGACCGCGTCCAGGAGCGCACTGCCGAGGCGGTGACCGCGCAGCTCTGGACGGACGTAGAGCTCGTCGAGGATCGCGACCGGCCCTCGATACCAGACGTTGGGCCGGAAACTCAGCACAGCAACACCGCTCGCCGGCTCGCCGATCAGCAGGACCACCACGTCGTCCCCCGCCAGGAGCTGCGTCAACCGCGATTCAAGCTCGCGAACGTCCGGGGTCGGCGTCGAGAACTCAGTGTTGAAGTCTTGAAGCAACTGCGCAACGACGGCGGCGTCGGCCGTCGTCGCCCGCCGCGCGGAACCGACCGAGGTCATGACCTCACCTTGAGCACTGGGCGAAGCGGTGTCCACCCTGACCTCCTGAACGCGTGGCTAAAGAGCGGATCATGTTGAACCGCTGATCACCCGGTCACGTCCAACAAGCAGACCCGTCAGGGCGAGAACCGCCATGAGGCCCGCGGTGACGAGGAGCGGAAGCGTCCAGCCCCCGCTCACGTCGCGAAGACCACCGAACATTACCGGCCCTACCGCGGCGAGACCGTAGCCGATGGATTGCGCCATGCCGGACAAGGACGCTGCCTGCGGGAAATTCACGGTCCGGAGGCTGAACAGCGACAGAGCGATGACAATGAGGCTCCCGCACCCGATCGCCCCAAGAATGACCCACAGCAATAGGAGGTCCGGCGCAACTGCCAGCCCGAGAAACGTCACGAACGTGAGCCCGCCGCTCGTGAAGGATACAAGCCGCTGGTCCGAACCGCGGTGCAGGATTCCCCCTGTGGCAAGGCTGGCGAACACGCTGATGAGCAGGAATACGGACAGATGGACGCCCGCAGTAGTGGCCGGAACCCCCTGGCTTTGTTCGATGGTGGGCAACCATGCCATCAGGACGTAGAAGGCGATCGATTGCAGTCCCATAAAGATCGTCACCTGCCAGCCCAAGGCTGAGGTCCAGGGCGACCGGAAGGAAACCTCCGGCCTGGTGGCGTGCGCGGTGCCTGATCTGTGCCGGCGCAGCCACGGCAGGAGCACCGCCATGGCGATGAGAGCCAGTCCGACCCAGATTCCAAGGGCAAGCCGCCATCCCGCCGAGGACGTTTGTGCCACGGGAACGACGACGGCTGCCCCGATCGCTGCGAAGGCGGCCTGCGTTGCGGTGTAGCCTCCGGTGACCTGGCTGACCCGCAGCGGAAAGTCCCGCTTTACGAGGGAGGGCACCAGCACATTGAGAAATGCGATAGCTAAGCCGATCAGCGCGGTTCCCGCCCAGATGACGCCGGGCAACGATAAGGAGCGAAGCACGATGCCCGTGGCGAGGATCAGCAGGGACGTCCACAGTGCCCGGTCGAGACCCAAGCGGGAAGCAAAGCCGGGTGCCAGCGGGGAGAAGACTGCGAAAGCAATGAGCGGAAGGCCCGTGAGGAACCCTGCTGCGGCACTGGATAAGCCAAGGTCGCTGCTGATGCTCCCGAGCACCGGTCCCACGCTGACGAAGGACACCCGAAGGTTAACTGCGATGAGCAGAACGCCGATGAAAGCGAAGCCGAATCTGGCAGTGCGCTCCGGCGCGTTCCGGGTGGCAGCGGGCATCATGCGTTTTTCCATCCTTCGAGAGGTGAGGAGCGCACTCGCGCCTCTTACGATTCCGCCTTTGTCAGATAAAAGTTGACTAGGCATTTCAATTGGCCGACACCTCACCTTATGCCGAGCCGGTTGCCTGCCCTTGCGTCCGCCTCAAGCCGTTGGGGTGGATGTGCCCCTGGACTGCAGAGCGGGCTGCCCAGCGATGCGTCAGACCTCCGCCACAGGCGCCGCAAACTGCGCCGCGTAAAGCGCCGCGTACGCCCCGCCCGCCTCAAGCAACGAGGCATGCGTGCCCTGCTCCACGATCTGCCCGGATTCCATCACCAGGATGAGGTCGGCGTCGCGGATGGTGGAGAGCCGGTGCGCGATGACAAACGACGTCCGGTCGGACCGCAGCGCGCTCATTGCCTTCTGCACCAGCACCTCAGTGCGGGTGTCCACCGAGCTCGTCGCCTCGTCCAGGATCAGCACGGACGGCCGGGCCAGGAACGCCCGGGCGATGGTGAGCAGCTGCTTCTCACCGGCGGACACATTAGAGCCCTCGTCCTCCAGCACCGTGTCGTAGCCCTCCGGCAGGGACCGGACAAACCGGTCCACGTACGTCGCCTTCGCCGCCTCCAGGATCTCCGCCTCCGAAGCGCCGGGCCGGCCGTAGGCGATGTTGTCCCGGATGGTCCCGCCGAACAGCCAGGTGTCCTGCAGCACCATGCCCATCCGCGAGCGCAGCCCGTCGCGGGTCATCGCGGTGACGTCCACGCCGTCGAGGGTGATCCGCCCGGCGTCGAGCTCGTAGAACCGCATCATCAGGTTCACCAGCGTGGTCTTGCCCGCCCCGGTCGGCCCGACGATCGCCACCGTCTGCCCCGGCTCGGCCACCAGGCTCAGGTCAGTGATCAGCGGCTTGTCCGGCGAATAGGAGAAGGAGACGTTCTCGAACACCAGCCGGCCCCGCCCGCCGTTCGGCGCCACCGCAGGCACGGGATCCGCGGACTGCTCCGCCTCGTCCAGGAGCTCGAACACCCGCTCGGCCGACGCCACCCCGGACTGCAGCAGGTTCGCCATCGAGCCGAGCTGGGCCAGCGGCTGGGTGAACTGCCGCGAGTACTGGATGAACGCCTGCACGTCGCCCAGCTGCATCGCTCCGGCGGCCACCTGCAGGCCGCCCACCACGGCGATCCCCACATAGACCAGGTTCCCGATGAAGGTCATGGCCGGCATGATCAGCCCGGACACGAACTGCGCGCCGAAGCTGGCCTCGTACAGCTCCGCGTTCTTCTGCCGGAACCGCTCCTCCACCTCCCGCTGCCGGCCGAACACCTTCACCAGCGCGTGCCCGGTGTACGTCTCCTCGATCTGCCCGTTCAGCTCCCCCGTGTGCTTCCACTGCGCCACGAACAGCTTCTGCGATCGCTTGGCGATCACCGCCGTCGTCACCAGCGTCAGCGGCACGGTGACCAGCGCGATCAGCGCCAGCGTGGGCGAGAGGATGACCATCATCACCAGCACGCCCAGCACGGTCAGCAGCGACGTGACTGCCTGGCTGATGGACTGCTGCAGGCTCTGCGAGATGTTGTCCACGTCGTTCGTGACCCGGCTCAGCAGCTCGCCGCGCTGGATCGAGTCGAAGTACCGCAGCGGCAGCCGGTTGATCTTCGCCTCAATCCGCTCGCGGAGCCGGAACATGGTGCGCTGCACCACGCCGTTGAGGATATATGCCTGCATCCACATAAATCCCGACGCCAGCACGTACAGCGCGAGCGCCCACAACAGCACGTTGGCCAGCGCCGCGAAGTCGATCCCGGCGCCGGGCGTCAGCGTCATGGCGCTGAGCATGTCCGCCTGCTGTGTCTGCCCCTGCGCGCGGAGCTGGGCGATCAGCTGGTCCTGGCTCACCCCGGCGGGCAGCTGCTTGGACACGACGCCGGCGAAGATCAGGTTGGTCCCCTCGCCGAGGAGCCGCGGGCCGATCACCGAGAACGTCACACTCACGACGGCGAGCAGCAGGACCAGCACCAGCCACAGCCGCTCCGGCCGCAGCTGGCCCAGCAGCCGTTTGGCGGACGGCCAGAAGTTCATCGCCTTCTCCGCCGGGACGTTCATCCCGGCGAACGGCCCGCCGCGGCCCGGCCCGCCCGCGGGACGGGGGATCCGCAGCGGCGCCTCCTTGGTGGCTCCGCCGGGGCCGCCGCCCGCGCCCCCGGCGCCGGGGGTCTGGGACTCGACCTTGCTCATGCCGCCTCCTCCGCCGCGAGCTGGGAGTTCACGATCTCGCCGTACGTCTCCGAGGTCTCCAGCAGCTCCGCGTGTGTGCCGTGCGCGACGATCCGGCCGCCGTCGAGCACCAGAATCTGGTCCGCGTCGACGATGCTGGAGACGCGCTGGGCGATGATCACCAGTGTGGCGCCGGCGGTGTGCTGCTTGAGCGCCTGCCGCAACCGGGCGTCGGTGGCGGTGTCCAGCGAGGAGAAGGAGTCGTCGAAGATGTAGAGCTCGGGCCGTTTCACCAGTGCCCGGGCGATCGCGATCCGCTGCCGCTGCCCGCCGGAGACGTTAGTGCCGCCCTGCGAGACGGGCGCGTCCAGCCCGCCCTCCATCTCCCGGACGAAGTCCTCCGCCTGCGCGATGGACAGCGCCCGCCAGAGTTCGTCCTCGGTGGCGTCGGGTTTGCCGTAGAGCAGGTTGCTGCGGACCGTGCCGGAGAACAGGTACGGCTTCTGCGGGACCAGGCCGATGTGCCCCCAGAGCAGGTCCGGGTGCAGCTCCCGCACGTCGACGCCGTCGATCAGCACCGCGCCGGAAGTCGCGTCGAAGAGCCGCGGCATCAGGTTCACCAGGGTGGTCTTGCCGGAACCGGTGGCGCCGATGATCGCCGTCGTCTTCCCGGCCCGGGCGGTGAAGGTGATCCCGGACAGGACCGGCTGTTCGGCACCCGGGTAGGCGAATCCGACGTCGCGCATTTCCAGCTCGCCGCGGCCGGTGCGGCCGGAGAAATCCAGCGGGTGCTCCGGCGGCCGGACGCTGGATTCGGTGCCCAGCACCGCGCCGATCCGGTCCGCGGAGACCGCCGCGCGCGGGATCATGATCGCCATAAACGTGGCCATCATGACGGACATCAGGATCTGCATGAGGTAGCTCAGGAACGCGATCATGGTGCCCACCTGCATGGAGCCGTCCTGGATCCGGAACGCGCCGAACCAGATCACGGCCACGGACGAGACGTTCAGCACCAGCATCACCACGGGGAACGCGAGCGCCATCAGCCGGCCGGCGCGCAGGGCGGTGTCCGTGACGTCCTCATTGGCCCGGGCGAAGCGGGCGGTCTCCACGTCCTCGCGGACGAACGCGCGGACCACGCGGATGCCGGTGAGCTGTTCGCGGAGCACCCGGTTAACGGTGTCGATCCGGGTCTGCATGAGCCGGAACAGCGGCACCATCCGGGTGATGATCAGCCCCACCCCCACCAGCAGCACCGGAACGCTGACCGCGATCAGCCAGGACAGCTGCGCGTCCTGCCGGATCGCCATGATGACGCCGCCGATGCAGAGCATGGGCGCGGCCACCATGAGGGTGGCGGACATCAGCACCAGCTGCTGGACCTGCTGGACGTCGTTGGTGGAGCGGGTGATGAGGCTCGGCGCGCCGAAGCGGGTGACCTCCTGCTCGGAGAAGGCCGCCACCCGGCTGAAGATCGCCCCGCGCACGTCCCGGCCCATCGCCATCGCCGCCTTCGCCCCGAAGTACACGGCCGCGATGGCGCAGGCGATCTGCAGCAGGGTGACCAGCAGCATCACGCCGCCGGTGTGCAGGATGTAGTCCGTGTCCCCTTTGGCCACGCCCTGGTCGATGATGTCCGCGTTCAGGGTGGGCAGGTACAGCGACGCGATGGATTGCGCCAGCTGGAAGACGACGACGGCGAGCAGCAGCCTGCGTTGCGGTGTCAGGTATTCAACCAGCAGTTTCCAGAGCATCCGTACTCCCAGCCACGTGTTCCGCCGAGTAATCCGAAGGTCAGTTTACGTCCGCAGGCTTGGAGTGGAACGGGTTCCTCTCAGGGCGAATCCTGTGTGTTTGTGCCGGGCACGGCGAGCGGGCAGTTAGTGCTTGGTGGTGAGGACTGCCTGCACCGGCAACGCTTGCCGCCGACTTGGGCGAATCAGGCAGCCACGGCCGGGCCGCCCTCAGGCGGCTTGCCCACCGGCGCCGCGGCGGGCTGCGAAAACGTGCGCGCCGCCCGTGAGCCCGCGATGGTGCTCGCCCCGATGCTGATGAGCGCACCGAGGATCATCGCCGCGGCTTCTCCCGGTTCCAGCAGTTGCAGTTGCGAGCCAACAGTGGCTGCGGCAACCGGCACTCCCAACTGGGACGCTGCCAGCACCGCAAGCGACAGGGGCTGGCCGAGGAGCCGCAGGCTTCCATGGACCACCAGGGTTCCCAGGCCAAGGCATATCCCGAGGAGAATCATCCTGGGGCTGCCTGCAAGGACGCGCAGATTGAGCGATGCGCCCAGCCAGACAAAGAACACCGGCCCCAGAAAGCCGTCCGTGACGGCGAAGAGTTGATGAGCCAGCCGCCGGGGCTCGCCCACCGCTGCGACCACCAGGCCGAAAGAGAACCCGGCCAGCATGATGGACACGTGGCCTGCGACGGCAAGCCCCGAGAGGGCGAACAGCAGAGCAAGCTGGATCCGCAGCTCCAAGGCGAACTTCCGGTCCTCGGACACATCATGCACCCGTCCGCGCGTTCCGCTGCGCTCCAGCCAGCGAAGCACAAAGAACAGAACCGCAGCGCACACCGCCACCAGCGCTGCCCCGAGGGCCGCCCTCAGCGCATGGGGTGGGTCAACAGCAAGCGGAAGTGCCACGATGCAGGCAACGTCCGCTACCGCAACCTGTGCAGTTGTCATCAGGACCTTTGGCCCCTTCAGCCGCAGCGAATCGACGATCGGCAGGACCAATGCTGCCGAAGAGGAAGCGAGGAGAACGATGTAAAGGGGTGCATGCCCGGTGCCAAAAGCATAGGCAATGATGATTCCGACGGCGCACGCGAGCACTGCGGCGATGCCGGCACGAAGGGCTCCACCGCCCAGCGCGGGGCGGATGGCCGCGTCCCGCACAGGGACATGCGTCCCGGCGACAAACATGATGAGGGCGAACCCGACGTCGGCCACGAAGGTGAATGTGGGATCCGAGGCATCCACCAGGTTCAGACCCGTGTGCCCGATGGCCATACCAGCCAGCAGCTCCCCCGCCACCACGGGAAGGTGCCACTTCACGGGCAGCGCCAGCAGTGGCCCGAGGAGAGCGACGGCGGCGATCAGGGCGAGCTGATAGAACGACACGTTCCTCCTTCAGCCGGCATTGCGGTTGGCTTGCGGAGGTTACCGGGGCACGTCAACCAGCTTGAGTGGAATGTCGGTGTTTTCATCCGTGTAGTAGCTTGCGCACACCCGGTGGTAGCCATCGGCCACCTGCGCGGGAATGCCCCGCGCCAGGTCGCCCCTGACCATCAGGATGGGCGAGAGCTTCTTGCCTTCCTTGATCTTCTTCAGGTCCGAGGCCACGTGGGCGTTGTGATCAGGCAGCAGCTCCAGTCTCGCGGCTCGGAGGATATCCTTCGCCTTGCGGTGCTGGATTGGCGCGGACCTGAGGGACGCGACAATGGGGGCAACGACGTCGTCGGATGCAAGTAAGGAAAGATAAGCCGCGGCGCCCGGAAAATCCTGCTCTTCAGGCTGCGGCAACCAGAGGACCTCGTCCTTGTTTTCGTCAGTCATGCGTTGTCATCCTGCCGGTACCGTCCAGGTCGCCGCACGCAGTCCTGACCTCGCAGTCGGCGCTGCTCCTGGACTTGCCGCCCATTGCTGCCTCCACGGCGCGGATGGATAGTGGACTCACATTACTCAGGACGTTCCGGGCGGTCAACGGCGGCGCTGCTGTAGCGTGCGGAAGCCCTGAAAAGCCGGAAACGACAGCCGCAGGCCGTTTCTGCCGGGGTTTACGACCTAAGAGGCGGGATCGGCGTCGTGCTTCGCCGGCTGATGGCCGTCGACGGCGGCGGGGACGCCGCCCTTTTCGTGGCCGCCCTTCTTTTTGCCGAACGGCAGCACCTTGAGCAGCAGGACCAGGACCGCCATAACGACGAGGCCCCAGGCGAGGCCGAGGACGGCCGAGCACAGGGTGTTCACGAGCCAGGCCAGGAAGCCGCCCACCACCGGGATCCCGACGAACGGTTTCTCGAGGACGTGGACCAGGTCGTACGGCAGGTGCCAGCCGAGGTCGTTGGCCCCTTGCAGCATGATGTGGCCGCCGACCCAAAGCATGGCGATCGTCCCGATGAAGGTGATCGCGGCCAGCACGGCGGGCATCCCCCTGACGAGCATTTCGCCGAAGCGCTGGGAGCCCGCGGAGTCCTTGGCTGCCAGGTGCATGCCGATGTCGTCCATCTTGACGATGAGTGCGACGGCACCGTACACGGCCACCGTGATCACGAGCGCCACGACCACCAGGATGATGGCGCGGACCCACAGGGACTCGGCGGCCACCTCGTTCATGGCGATGACCATGATCTCGCAGGAGAGGATGAAGTCGGTGGTGATGGCGCCCTTGGTGACCTTGGCCTCCGCCTCGGGGCCCCGGTCCACCGCGGGCTTGTCTTCCTCGGCCTCGTGGTGGCCGAAGAACTTGTGCCAGACCTTCTCGGCACCCTCGTAGCAGAGGTAGGTGCCGCCCAGCATCAGGATGAACGGGATGACCCCCGGGATGAAGGCGCTGATGAGCAGCAGCGCCGGCAGGATGATCAGCAGTTTGTTGCGGAGCGAGCCCCAGAAGATCCGCTTGATCATCGGCAGTTCGCGGGACGGGTCCGCCCCGGACACGTACTGCGGAGTGACGGCGGCGTCGTCGATCACGACGCCGGCGGCCTTGGCCCCCGCTTTGGCCGCACCGGCCGCGACGTCGTCCACCGAGGCGGCCGCGATGCGGGCCAGGGCTGCGATGTCGTCCAGCAGGGCGACCAGACCGCCGCTCACAGCCCGCATCCGTACTGCTTGTTGGCGGACGGCTGGACGATGTTGCCTCGGTCAAGGCGGGTGATTGGCATTCTCGAATTATATGGTGGCGGGCTGGCCGCCGGCGGATGCGGCGTGCGTTAGCTGGGGTTGCGCCCGCCCACGGTTGCGCGTGCGGTCAGGGCCGATGCCACTGCTTTGCCCAGTTCTTCTGTGGTGCCGTTGCCGCCCATGTCGGGTGTGAGTGCCTGTTGCCCGTGGGCGAGCACGGCTTCCATGGCGGTGGTGATGGCAGCCGCGGCTTCGGGTTCTCCGAGGTGTTCGAGCATCATGGCGGCGCACCAGATTTGCCCGATGGGGTTGGCGATGCCCTTGCCCGCGATGTCGGGGGCGGAGCCATGGACCGGTTCGAAGAGGCTGGGGAATTTGCGTTCGGGGTTGATGTTGCCGCTGGGGGCGATGCCGATGGTGCCGGTGCAGGCCGGGCCGAGGTCGGAGAGAATGTCGCCGAAGAGGTTGCTGGCGACGACGACGTCGAACCAGTCCGGGTGCATAACGAAGTTCGCCGCAAGGATGTCGATGTGGTACTTATCCACGTTGATTTCCGGGTATTCGGCGGCCATGGCCTGCACTCGTTCGTCCCAGTAGGGCATGGTGATGGAGATGCCGTTGCTCTTGGTGGCGGAGGTGAGGTGTTTCTTGGGCCTGCTTTGCGCCAGGTCGAAGGCGTATTTGAGGATCCGGTCCACGCCGGTGCGGGTCATGACTGTTTCCTGGATCACCGTTTCACGGTCGGTGCCTTCGAAGATCTTCCCGCCGATGCTGGAGTATTCGCCTTCGGTGTTTTCGCGCACGACGTAGAAGTCGACGTCGCCCGGGACCCGGCCGGTCAGGGGGCTGGGCACGCCGGGCAGGAGTTTGACCGGGCGGAGACTGACGTACTGGTCGAAGTGGCGGCGGAACTGCAGGAGGCTTCCCCACAGCGATACGTGGTCGGGGACGACGTCGGGCCACCCGACGGCGCCGAAGAAGATGGAATCGAATTGGTTCAGTTCCTCGAACCATCCGTCTGGCAGCATCTTCCCGTGCCGGGTGTAGTAGTCAGCCGAGGCGTAGTCGAAGTGTTCGTAGGTGAGGTTCAGGTCGAAGGCTGAGGCTGCGGCGTCCAAAACGCGTAGCCCCTCGGGCACGACTTCGGTGCCGATTCCGTCGCCGGGAATGACTGCAATGCGGTGAGGTTTCGACATCAGGATCCTTCTTCGTCTTTGTCGGGTGTTCGGGGTTAGCGGTCGACCGGGTGTGCCGGTTCGCGGTTTTCGAGGACGTCGATGACGGCGTGCGCGGCGGCCAGTCCGGCCCGTGTCCGGGCTTCGGCTGTCTGGCCTGCGAGGTGGGAGGTGATGAGCACGTTGCCCAAGCCCCGTAGAGGACTGTCGCCGGGCAGGGGTTCGCTCTCAAGCACGTCCAGTGCGGCGCCGGCGATGGTGCCGCCAGAAATTGCCTTGGCCAGGGCCTCTTCATCAATTAGTGAGCCGCGGGCCGTGTTGATGAGGACGGCGGTGGGTCTCATCTCTTGCAGCCGGGGCGCGTCGATGAGTTTGCCGATGCCCTGGCCTCCGCGGGTGTGCAGGGAGAGGTAGTCGGCGTCGCGAATGACTGTGTCGAGATCGGTGAACTGCACCGCGCTGTTATCGCGGTCGGGGTGGGCGGTGCTGACCAGGACGGTCATGCCGAGGGCGACACCCAGGCTTGCGGTTGCGCGTCCGCTGGGGCCGTAGCCGATGATGCCCAGGGTGGAACCGCGCAGTTCACGGCCGGCTTCCCGGGGCCAGCGGCCTTGGTGTACCGCGGTCGTGACCTCCAAGAGGCGACGTGCGGCCATGATGATCAGTCCGATGGTCAGTTCGGCGACGGAGTGCTGGTTTGTTCCGGGGGCGTTGCAGACCCTGATTCCTTGTGCGGCCGCGGCCTGGACGTCGATGGAGTCGTATCCCACTCCGCTGCGGGCGATGATTTGCAGGGAGGCAGCGCCGGTGAGCATGCTGGCAGTGACTGGTTCGCTGGCGAGGATCGCGCCGGATATGCCGTCGAACAACGAGCGGCGTTCCTCAAGGGTGCGCGGCCCCCGGGAAGGTGAGTGGACCGGTTCAAGACCGTGTTCGCGCAGGAGCTGGTCAACGGTATCTCCCGGGTGGAGGTAGTCGGTGGTGATCAAGATGCGTAGGGCCATCGTGCGGGTGGCTTCCTATTCCAGTGGTGCGGATGAGCTGCCGTCGGGTTCGCGCGGCCCAGGGCCGCCGCGGTGTACGCGGCGGCCCTGCCGGTGCGGTGTTAGTGGACGTCGACCTTGTCCGCTTGCACAACGGTCGGTGTCTTTGATTCGATTTCGTTTTTCATCTGGCCTGAGGCGTGCAGGGCTCTGCGGGCCTGTTCGGGGTCGTAGTCTTTTTCCCATTTGCCCACGACGACGGCTGCCATCACGTTGCCAAGGACGTTGATGAACACCCGGCCTTCGTTCAGGAGCCGGTCGATGCCGACGATGAGGGCGAGAGCGGCCAGCGGGATTCCGCCGACCGAGCTCAAGGTGCTGGCCAGGACGATGAACGCGCCGCCGGCGATTCCCGCGGTGCCCTTGCTGGTGAGCATCATGACGCCAACCATGACGAGCTGCTGTTCCCAGGAGAGGTCCATGCCGACGGCCTGGGCCAGGAACACTGAGGCCATGGTCAGGTAGACGGCGGACCCGTCGAGGTTGAAGGAGAACCCTGACGGGATCACAATGCCTACGGTGGACTTACCGACGCCCATGGCCTCGAGCTTCTTGATTAGCTGCGGAAGGACCGCTTCGCTCGAACAGGTGCTCAGGGCGATCAGCAGCTCGGCCTTGAAGTAGCGCATCACCGTGAAGATGTTCAGTCCGCAGGCACGGGCGATGGTGCCCAGGACCACGAGTACGTAGAGGACGCACGTCGCGGTGAACAACAGGACGAGGTATCCCAACTGCTGAAGGCTGGCTGTACCGTAGTTTGCCACCACTGCCGCCAGCGCGCCGAATGTACCGATGGGGGCAAGGCGCATGACCCAGTTGACGATCTTGAAAATGACCACCGACAGGGCCTGGATGCCCTTGGTGAGGAACGCGCCGGATTCTCCGGAGACGTTCAAGGCGGCACCGAACACGATCGATACCATCAGCGCGGCGATGATGGTGTGGCCGGTCAGGGCCCCAAACAGCGATTCCGGAATGATGTTGTTGACGAACTCAAGGCCGTCGAAGCCCTTGTTAGCGGCCGCCGGCACCTTGCTGGCGTCCAGCTTGTCCGGGTCAATGTTCATGCCTTCGCCAGGGCGGAAGACGTTGGCGACGACCAGGCCGATCAGCATTGACACCAGCGAAAGGGCGATGAAGTACCCCAGCGCCTTCACGCCGATGCGGCCGGCTTTGCGCAGGCTGTCCATCGAGGCGATGCCCAAGGACACCACGCAGAACACCACAGGGATCACTATCATTTTCACCAGCGCGATGAACCAGTCGCTGAGCGGGGTGAGTTGTTTGCCAACTTCCGGCAGCAGGAAGCCGACTGCGATGCCCAGGACGGCACCCAGGACGACTTGGAACCAGAGTTCGCGCAGCAGCCGGCCGAACCGGGATAACTGCTTGGGCGGATGGGCGGAATGTTGCGGATTCTGTAAGGTGTGGGACGACATCTTGGGTGCTCCTTTGCACGTCAGACAGGGAATTTTGGAGAAGTGCGGTCCCGGGCAGGGATGCTGCCCGGGACCGGGCACTACCGGATTGGCTAGTCGTGCAGTGCGCGCAGGACCTTGTAGAACTCCGCTTTGCCTTCGAGCCCGATGCCCGGCAGGTCGCCCGGGGCCACGCGGCTGTTGACGATGACGGCGTCGTCTGTGAAGCCGCCGGTGGGCTGGAACTCGCCTGGGTAGGACTCGTTGCCACCGAGCTTGAGTGCCGCTGCGATGTGCAGGGAGAACTGGTGTCCGCCGTGGGGGATGCAGCGGCGTGAGGACCAGCCGTGCTGGGACAGCATGTCCTGAATCCGGCGGTATTCGGTCAGGCCGTAGCTCAGGGCCGGGTCGACCTGGATGAAGTCACGATCCGGGCGCATCCCGCCGTAGCGCACCAGGTTACGGGCATCCTGGAGGGAGAACAGATTCTCTCCGGTCGCGATCGGGTTCTTGTAGTGCTCGGAGAGGGTTGCGTTCAGGGCGTAATCCAGCGGGTCGCCGACTTCCTCATACCAGAACAGCCCGTACTGGTCGATGGCCTTGCCGTAAGCCAGCGCCGTCTCCAGGTCGAACTTGCCGTTGACGTCCACCATCAGGCGGGAGCCGTCGCCGTCGAGGACCTCGATCACGGCTTCGATGCGGCGGAGGTCCTCGGCGAGGTCGGCACCGCCGATCTTCATCTTGACCACGTCGTAGCCCTTGGCGAGGAAGCCGCGCATTTCGTTCTGCAGGTCTTCCAGGCTCTTGCCGGGCGCGTAGTAGCCGCCGGCGGCGTAGACAAAGACGTCCTTGTCCGGGTTTCCGTCGCCGTAGTGGTCTGAGATCCACCGGTAGAGCGGCACCCCGGCGATCTTGGCGGCAAGGTCGTGCAGGGCCATGTCGGCGACGCCGACGGCGACCGAGCGCTCACCGTGGCCGCCGGGCTTCTCGTTGGACATCATCAGGTCCCATGCCTTCTCCGGGGAGAGCTGGCCATCCTCATCGAGAAGGTCCTCGGACGGTGCATCCATGATGCGTGGCAGAATGCGGTCTTTCAGGATGCCTGTGGCGTTGTAGCGGCCGTTGGAGTTGAATCCGTAGCCAACCAGGGGCTTTCCGTCAACGAACACGTCACTGACGAGGGCGATGATCGTGCAGTCCATCTTGGTGAAGTCAATGAACGCGTTCCGGATAGAGGAACTGATGGGGATAGTGCCGACGTGGGCGGAAACGATTTTCATCTTTGAATCTCTCCTGAGTCAATATCTTATTTCTTATAAGATTGGGTCTCGAAGCATGCCAGGGCATTGATGGCATGAGGCACGAAGCGAATATCTTATAAGAACTTGGATTCAAAGCTAGCCCGTCCGTGATGGGGAGCACAAGCCCATTCCGGAATTTCTTATAAGATGTTCCCGGTCTACACTGAAGTGACGGGGTCAGTACCCCAGCGACCGAACCGGAGCGGCAGATGAGCACCACGAACGTTTTTTCCAGCAAGGGCAGCCTGGCGTACAACGAACTCCGCCAACTGATCCTCTCCGGTGGCCTAGCCCCAGGCTCGCGCATCTCCCAGTACGAACTGGCCGACAGCATGCAGATGAGCATCACCCCCCTACGTGAAGCGATCCGCCGGCTCTCGAGCGAGGGGCTGATCATCATGGACACCCATCGGGATTCCCGGGTGGCCACCATGAGCGCTTCCGAAGCACGAGAACTCCTTGAAGTCCGCCTATCACTCGAACCATCAGCAACAGAATTGGCAGCCTCCCGCCGGACTGAGGCTGATATCGCCGCGATGCGCTCCGCGGCCGGGAAGCTGCTCCCTGTTACACGGGTTTGGGGGGAGGAAGCCATCACGGTGCACAGGGAATTCCACCGAGCCGTCTACGCGGCCTCGCACAACACCGTATTGATCAAGCTTCTGGATGACCTGTGGGACAAGTCCGACCGCTACCGTCGCATCGGCCTTGAGCTCCCCTCCGGGGACGAGCCCCGCACGATCGACCTGGACCAGCACCACCAGATCCTCGAACTCGTCATCGCCGGCGACGGCGCGGGCGCCGCCGAACTCGCCCGTACCCACATTTCCAACAGCCTCACAGCCTCAGTAACCGGAGCTCTGGAGGAACGCGAGAACGTCCAGCCGGTAACTCTGGAAGAAACTGCCTAGTATCCTCTGGCTTCCCCGTCGTAGACCGACGCCCGAAACTTAGCCGCCCAGCACCACGTTCACCGGCGGTTCGCCCGCGAGCATGAGGTCGATCTGCCGCTGCAGGAGTTTCCCCATCCGCGGGCGCATGGCCGAGCTGGCCCCGCCCACGTGCGGGCTGATGATGACGCCGGGGGTCCGCCACAGCGGGTGGTCCTGCGGCAGCGGCTCGGGGTCGGTGACGTCCAGGGCGGCGCGGATCCGGCCGGAGCCGGTGTGCTTCACCAGGGCGTCGGTGTCCGCGACGGGGCCGCGCGCCACGTTGACCAGCAAGGCGCCGTCGGGCATCGCCGCGAGGAAAGTGTCGTCGATGAGGTGGCGGGTGGCGTCGCTCAGCGGCACCCCGACGATCACGATGTCGTGCTCCGGCAGCAGGGTGTGCAGCTCGTCGATGCCGTGGACGTGGCCGCGGGCGTCCGTCCGTTCCCTGCTGGCCACCCGGGTCACGGTGGTCTCGAACGGCAGGAGCCGGTCCTCGATCGCCTTGCCCACGCCGCCGTAGCCGACGATCAGGACCCGCCGGTCGGCGAGGCTGGCGGTGGGCCGGGTCTCCCAGCGGCCCTCCCGCTGGTTCTGCAGCAGCCGCGGGAACTCGCGCTGGCTGGCCAGGATCAGGGCCAGGGTCAGTTCGGCGGTGGAGGTCTCGTGGACGCCGGCGGCATTGGCGAACACCCGGCCCGGTGGCAGTGAGGCCGCGACGCCGTCGTACCCGATCGACTGGCTCTGCACCAGCCCGGAGTCCACCGCTTCCAGGGCGCGCAGGACCTCCGTGCCGCCCATGTACGGCTGGACCACGATATCGAGGCGCGGCACGGGAGGCTCCCCGGTCAGGTCCCACTCGAGGACGGTGACATCGGGGTGGGGCGTCAGGTACTCGCGCAGGGTCGGGTCCGGCAGGCTCACAGATATTTTCCTCGGCATAGCTGCCAGCCTAGTGCGGCCGGCGGCCCGGGCGGTGACGGCGGCGCCCGGCAAACGAGACTGGGAAACGCACGCGCCTGCGGCCTCGGGCACAGCCGGGAGTCTGCCCTCACCTCCGCGCCGCGCCGCGCGTCTTTTGGACATGCCCCGCGGCCGGGCATACATTGCAGGAGACCCCTCCGCCTCCTGACCTGGAAGGTCCTGCACCATGAATACCTCGGGATCATCCCGTCCGGCCGCAAAATCCCTCAATGCGCGCGGGAAGCTGCTTCTGGTCTGGGCGGCCACGGTCTTGGTGCTGCTGGGCATGGTGACGGCGGCCGTCGTACGCACCGGGCCGGCACCCAGGACGGACTTCCTCGCCAGCCTGGAGAGCCAGTGGGAGGGGCAGCCCGAAGCAGCGCCGGCCCCCGCGGCGCCGGTCCCGCAGGCCGCCGTCGACGTCGACACCGAGATCAAACGGATCCTGGCCGAGAACCCCGGCTACCGGGTGGGCGTCGTCCTCGCGGACACGCACGGCGGGGAGTCGCGCAGCTACGGCGACGGGACCGAGTTCGTGGCCGCCAGCACCGCAAAGATCATCACGGCGGCCGCCTATTACCACCTGGTGGAGACCGGCGAAAAGTCCCTGGACGTGCCGCTGGGCAGCTACGACGCCGCGTTCCAGGTCAAGGCAATGGTCAACGCGAGCAGCAACGATGCGTGGCTGCTGCTGATGCAGGACATCGGCTACCCGAAGCTGATCGAGTACGCCGCGTCAATCGGAATCAGCTATGACCCGGAGCAGAACCTGCTGACCCCGGCCGAGATGGCGGAGGTGCTCAAACAGCTCTCGACCGGCAAGCTGATGAACGCGGAGCACACGCAGGAGCTGCTCGGCTACATGCAGCAGACCAACAACGAACAGCTCATCCCGGCCGCCGTCGGCCCGGACATCACGGTGCAGCACAAGTACGGCGAGCTGGAAGGCTACGTCCACGACGCGGCCCTCCTGAGCTCCGGCGAGCGCTCCTACGCGCTGGCCATCTACACCTGGGGCGAGGACGGCGAGAGCGAGGAACGCCTGGCCGTGATCCACCAGTTGACGGATGTGGTGGCGAGGTCGCTGCGGGAGTAGGCGGGCGCTTTCTTGCCGGGCCCGTGGCCGGGTTAACGCTCCGAGCCCCCGCTGCACCTTGTGCAACGGGGGCTCTGTTTCAGCCGGAGGACCGGGGCTAGCGGCCGAAGAGCTTGGCGAAGAAGCCGGTCTTGGTGCTGACTTCACCCTCGTGACCCTTGCAGCGGTCGGCGCTCTTGACGCCCCGCATGACCTGGTCAACGTGCTGGCCGCAGCCGGCCCAGGTGGTCTTTCCGCACTTCTTGCATGCAACCTGTCGGCACATCTGGTTCTCCTTGTTGGTGGGTCTGCTGCACTAAATATACCCCCTGGGGTATGGAGGCGGAAATCGGTGAAGGGCAGGACAAGGCGGGTCCGCAGGCGAACCCAAAGCCCATTGACATCACTATGGGCGAGTCCTACTTTTGAGCGTCCCCGGCGAGCAGTCTCCACCGTTCACTCTTGGCGGTGCGCCCCAACCGGAAGCTTCGCTTCCTTGGCACGTGAGGAACCCCCGATGAATCACTCGAGAACAGCCCGCATGGCAGCGGCGGCCGTATTTGCGGCCGCATTCCTCTCCGCCCCGGCCGCGAGCGCAGCTCCGCCAAGCGGACCGCCCGACGACCTGTTTTTCGATCTACCCGCCGGCCAAGGCTGCGACTTCCGCCTCATCGGGCAGGGCACTGACTCCAAACGCCATACAAAGGAATTCTTCGACCAGAACGGCTTGAAAGTCAGGATCATCGAGGCCGGCAAGGGCTTCAACCTCACCTACACCAACTACGACACCAAGAAATCGATTTCATTCAAGGGCAACGGATCAGTCACCAAGACGAGTATCAACAATGAAACCAACGTCTCAACGGTCACAGCCACCGGCCACAACGGGCTGATCCTGTTCCCTCTCGACGTGCCTGCAGGGCCGTCAACCACGCAGTACGTGGGCCGGATTGTCTACACCATCGACGCCAACGGTATTTTCACGCTCAAGAGCACCTCCGGCACGAAGGTGGATGTCTGCGCGGCAATTAAATAGCAACATAGCGGCGTCCCCTGCGCCCGGAATCCCGCCCGCCCACAGCTTGTCGCTTGGACGGGCGGGATTCTCGCGGGAACACCCTGTTGCCTGCCGGCGTTGGTTCCGTACAGTGGCACCAGCGCTGCGCCGCTCCTGCACGAACTGACTTCCGAACCGTACCGAGAGGACCGCTGACATGGCATACATCAAGGTTGGAACCGAGAACAGCACCGACATCGAGCTCTACTACGAGGACCACGGGACCGGGCAGCCGGTAGTCCTGATCCACGGCTACCCGCTGGACGGATCCTCCTGGGAGAAGCAGACCACGGCCCTGCTGGGCGCCGGCTACCGGGTCATCACCTACGACCGCCGCGGCTTCGGCCAGTCCAGCAAGCCCACCGACGGCTACGACTACGACACCTTCGCCGGGGACCTCAACACCCTGCTCACCACCCTGGACCTGAACGACGCCGTGCTGGTGGGCTTCTCGATGGGCACGGGCGAGGTGGGCCGCTACCTCGGCACCTACGGTTCGGCCCGGGTGGCGAAGGCTGTGTTCCTCGGCTCGCTGGAGCCCTACCTCCTGCAGACCGACGACAACCCCGACGGCGTCCCTCAGTCCGTGTTCGACGGCCTGCTGGAGGCTGTCACCGCCGACCGCTACGCCTTCTTCAGCGAGTTCTTCAAGAACTTCTACAACAGCGACACGTTCCTGGGCACACCCCGGCTGTCCGAGGAAGTGATGCGGGCCGGCTGGAACCTCGCGACGTCGGGCGGCCCGACGGCGTCGGTGGCCGCGCAGCCGACCTGGCTCACTGACTTCCGCGCCGACATCCCCAAGATCGATGTCCCGGCGTTGATTGTCCACGGCACCGCGGACCAGATCCTGCCGATCGACGCCACGGGCCGGCGGTTCGCCAAGGAACTGCCCAGTGCCGAATACGTGGAGATCGAGGGCGCCCCGCACGGCATGCTCTGGACCCACGCCGCCGAGGTCAACGAGGCGCTGCTCGGGTTCCTGGGGAAGTAGGCCCCTCAGCGGGCCGCGCCGTCCGGGGGCACTTCGACGCGAAACGCCGGGCCGCCGTCGTCCATTACGACGCCGGACCCCGGCAAAGTGCCCCCGGACCGCCGGGCAGCCGACGCGTCGTGGGGCAGGTTCGTCCAGCCCTATCGAATATCAGCGGCCTCTTCATCCGTGAGCTCGAGCTCTCGCCCGTTATCACCCAGCCAGTAGTAGGTCCGCTGCCCGGCAGCAGGGTGGGAGCGCTTCACGACCGTGTACGTCGCGCCGTCCTGAATCTTTACCGTCATGCGCCGACTCTATATTGACCAATAGGGCGGCCGGACAACCCATAACCTAGAACAAACCCTCCGCCACGGCCGCCGTGACCTGGTGGATGACGTCCGTCCGCTCGGGGACGCTGCTCAGGCCGGCGCCCTTGGTGTAGATCACCAGGGCGTAGGCGCGCCCGTCCCGGGCGAGGATGCCGGCGTCGTGCAGTTGCCCGGCCAGCAGCCCGTACTTGTGGAAGACGGTGATGCCCGCGGGGACGGCAGCCGGGATGAGCGTTTCATAGTTGGTGTCCTGCATATAGGACAGCAGCTGCGCAGTGTGCGCGGGTTCCAGCAGCGTCCCGGAGTACAGCCCGGCCAGGATGCGGGCCATCTCCGCGGGTGTCAGCGTATTGCGGGTGGGGGCGTAGTCCACCCCGATCGAGGCCGCGTAGTCCGTCAGCTCCGCGTAGCCCACCGCGTCCATGATCAGGGACCAGGAGTCGTTGTCGCTCTGCTGGATCATCGCCTGCAGCTGGAATTCCGCGGTGTAGGCCCCCAGCGTATCGTCGAGTGAGGCCTTGCCGGTTTCGACGAGGTGGTAGTACGCCTCGGCGGCCAGGACCTTGGCCGTGCTGGCGGCGACGAACGCCGCCTGGACGCCGTATTCGTGGACAGCGGTTGAATCAGCGCCGTCCGACAGGTCCACGAGCGCGACGCCGAGCTGGTACTCGCTGTTGGCGTCGATGATGGCGTTGATCCTGGCGTCCAGCTCCGCGTCGATGACTCCCGCGGCCGGCGCGGCCGGCGCGGCGGTTTCCGTGGCCGCCGGCAGGGCCGCCGCCGCAGCGGGCGCCTGGCCGTTCGACGTCGACACCGGCACCTGGCTGTCCGTCACGCTCCCCGCCTGGACGGCCGCCGTCGGGCGGGCTTGCGCGGCGGAGTGGATGCCGGCACTCACCGCCACCGCCAGCACCGCGGCGCACAGCGCGAAGATGACCGCCCGGGTGCGGCGGAACGTGCGGGAGCGCGGCCGGGACGCAGTGCCGCCGCGACGGTGGCTGGGCTGCCGGGGCGTGCGCTGTTCCATAGTTGCCCAAGCTAGCCACGCCAGCTATGCCGGAGCTATGAATCAGCTGTCACCCCACCCAGCAGGGCCCTGAGGTCAGGTCTCGTCGTCCCACATGCCGGTGTCCGCGGCAGCGTCTTCCGGCTTGTCCTCCGCTTCGGAGTCGCCGGACCCGACATAGGCGGCGGGCACCGTTCCGGCGGCCTGGGTCTGCTGTTCCTCGCGGATATTGCCGGCCTGGCCGGGTTCGGCGTGCGGCTGGCGGGCTTCGACGGCGTCCGGGTCGCCCGGCCCGCGGAGGTCTGCGGGATCGGTGCCCGGTTCGTTGGGATCACTCATGACACTGCCTTTCGTCCGTGGATTGAATCCTTTCCCAGACTAACGTGGGCCCTAGACCGTGAATCCAGCAGCCGCTCACTAGGACATGTCCCGTGCACCTTGAACAGTTCAACTCGGCCAGCCGCACCGAAGCCGCCGCTGCCCTGCGCCCCTGTCTGGACATCCCGCGCTGGATCGAGGAACTTGTTGACGCGCGGCCGTACTCCGGCCTCGCGGCGCTGCTTGAGGCTGGCCGCGGCGCAGCCGACCCATTCAGTCCGGCGGAGATTGAGGCGGCCCTCGCCCACCACCCGCGGATTGGCGAGCGGGCACCGGGCAACAGTGTGGAGGCCAGGCTGTCCCAGTCGGAGCAGGCCGGACTCGGCGAGGCGGACGCCGTCGTCGCGCAGGCCCTGGCGGACGGCAACCGGGCCTACGAGGAGAAGTTCGGACAGGTGTTCCTGATCCGGTCGGCCGGCCGCAGTCGCGAGGAGATCCTGGCCGCGCTCAACACCAGGCTCGCCCACACGCCCGGGGAAGAACAGACAATAATTGGCCAGCAGCTGCGGGAAATCGCAGTGCTCCGACTCGAAGGACTGATGGGCCAATGAGCATGTCCCACGTCACCACCCACGTACTCGACACCGGCTCCGGGAAACCGGCGGCGGGCGTCCCGGTCACCCTGCACAGGCTCGACGGCGAGCGCTGGGTCCAGATCGCAGAGGGCGCCACCGACGCCGACGGACGCGTCAAACAACTGGGTCCGGAGCGACTGCCCACGGGAACGTACCGTCTGGCCTTCGACACGGGAAAGTACTTCGCGGCCAGCGCCACCGAGACGTTCTTCCCCGAGGTGATCCTCACGTTCGGCGTGGTGGAGTCGGAGGCGCACTACCACGTGCCGCTCCTGCTCAGCCCGTTCGCCTACTCCACCTACCGGGGCAGCTGAGCCGCCGGATTTCGACGTGGCGCGCAGACCCTTGGTTTCTAGCGCGGCTGGGCTACAACGCCCTTGGACCCATCGAGTGCGCAGTTGACGGCAATGTTCCGGCCCGCGACTGCCGTCAACTGCCAACTCGGTGCATAGGCTGGGGCCATGGCTGACTCATCGGAACGGCTCACTGTGGCGGGAACAACGACGGCTGGATCAACGACTGCGGGATCAACGACG
This sequence comes from Arthrobacter sp. 10L424, assembly GCF_056395325.1. NCBI lineage: Bacteria > Bacillati > Actinomycetota > Actinomycetes > Micrococcales > Micrococcaceae > Arthrobacter > Arthrobacter sp. 10L424. The sequence goes on from NZ_JBFTJH010000005.1 coordinate 216,004, forward strand.
GCGGTGCTGCTCGCTGCCGGCGCCGGGACACGGCTGGGACTCGGGCCCAAGGCGCTGCTCCCCTTCCGCGGCCGCACTCTCGTGGAAGTTCTCGCCGACGTGCTCCTCGCTGGCGGCTGCCGGGACGTGGTGATCGTCCTCGGCGCGGACGCGGCAACAGTCCGCGCCGCCACCGACCTCAGCCGGCACCGGGTCATCGACAACCCGGACTGGGCCACCGGAATGGGCGGCTCATTCCGGCTTGGCGTTGCCGCGGCAGCCCCGGCGGACCACGTACTTATGGCGCTGGTGGACCAGCCCGGCCTGACAGCGGAGATAGTCGCCCGGCTGCTGGCAGCCCGCCGGCCCGGCCGGGTGACCGCGGCCGCCTACCGCGGCCCGGACGGAAGGCTGCAGCGGGGCCATCCCCTGATACTGGATGCCACCCTCCGCAATGAGGCTGCAGAATCAGCGACGGGCGACGCCGGGGGGCGGCACTTCCTGCAGGCCCACGCGGACCTGGTTGATCTGGTGGACTGCAGCGACCTCTCCGGCGGCGAGGACCTCGACACCCCCGACCAGCTGCACCTCCTCGACTGACCAAGCACCCCCAACGCGGGGTCACCTACGGTCCAAATAACAGCCCAACATGGGCGGGATCTGACCCCGCGTTGGATTTAGCCGCAGCTCCCCGCACAACCTAAGGAGAACCAGCAATCATGAGAATCCTTGTCACAGGTTCCGCGGACGGCCTTGGACGGGCCGCGGCGGATTCCCTGCTATCTGCCGGCCACGACGTCGTCCTGCATGCTCGCAACCAGGACCGCGCGGCCAGCCTCGCCGCCCTCGTGGACCGCGGTGCGGACATCGTGGTGGGCGACTTCAGTGACCGCGATGCCGTACGGCGCATCGCCGCCGAGCTGAACGGCCGGGATCCGCTCGACGCGGTGATTCACAACGCCGGGGTCTGGCGCGGACGGGCGGTCATGCCGGTCAACTTCATCGCGCCCTACCTCCTCACGGCCCTGCTTGACGGGCCGCGGCGGCACGTGTACTTGAGCAGCGGTTCGCATTTCGGCGGGCAGCCCTCACTGGCCGGCGTCGATTGGCAGGGCACGACGCCCGGGTCGTACTCGGACAGCAAACTGTTCGTCACCACGCTCGCGGCAGCCCTTGCCCGGCTGCGTCCCGAGCTGCTCAGCAACGCCGTGGACCCCGGCTGGGTGCCCACCAGAATGGGCGGACCCGGCGCACCGGACGATCTGGAATTGGGACACCAAACCCAGGAATGGCTCTCGTCAAGTGATCAGCCCGAGGCGCTCACCAGCGGCGGGTACTGGTACCACCAGCAAAGGCGGCAGCCACACCGCGCCGTCAATGACCACACGTTCCAGGACCAGCTCCTGCGAACCCTCGCTGACGAAACGGGCGCCCGGCTCTGACCCGGTCAAGCTACTGTCTGCGCCTACTACTCCATCCCCGAGGCCAGCAGCTCCTCCAGCCGCGTTTGAATCCGGACGGGCCCCCGCCGGCCTACTACTCCATCCCCGCGGCCAGTAATTCCTCCAGCCCGAGCTTGAATCCGGACCGGCCGCCGTGGGCGGGATGCCTGATCTTCGGCACGTCCAGGCCGCTGCGCTGCAGGCTGCGCTGCGCCACATTGCCCACGGCCACCACCGTCTCGATGGGAAACAGCTCCGTCAACGCCTGCCAGAACGGAGTCCCCAGTGCTGCCTCGGAGGCATTCGGTGTGCGGTTGGACAGCGGCTGGCCGGGCCGGTGGGTGTGCCAGGGGCACGCACTCCAGAGCAGCGGAAGGAAGTCCAGTTCGGCCAGCACCTCCCACATCACGGTGGCCGTCGGCTCGGCCGCAACTCCCGCGGCTTCCGCCGGCAGCACGTAGCCCTGGGCCGGCCCGAACAGTCCGAATCCGTTGGCAGGGCCCTCGAACATCGTGCGGTTGGTGAAGGGGACGCCGGTGATCCTCATGCCGCGGAAGCCCGGGGCCTCCCCCACCAGCAGCACCTTCGGGCGCCGGTCCAGCATTTCCTGCAGGTAGATCGCCAGGTTCCGCCGGCGCTGCGCATTGCCGGGGTCGGAGTGGTCAAAGAAGTTGTTGCACGCCGGCCCTGTTGCCACGGCCGCGAGCCGGTCCACAAAGCCGTCGATGGACGGTGACGTCATGAGCGGCCCGTACGGAACTGCTACCAGCGCGGGTGGATCGATGCGCGGAAGTAGCGGTCGTAGATTTCGCGGACGCCGACATCGAACGTGGCATCAATCCCGCTGACCCGCGCCGCTTCAGCGTTGGAGCGGGCCTGGTCCACGTTCCGGGCGCCGGGGATCACCGTGCTGACGCCGTCCTGCGCCGTGATCCAGGCGAGGGCCGCCTGGGCGGTGCTGACGCCGTCGGGCACCAGTTCCTCGAACTCGGCCACCGCCTTGAGGCCCTGTTCAAAGTCCACACCGGAGAAGGTCTCGCCGACGTCGAACGCCGATCCGGTGCGGTTGAAGTTCCGGTGGTCGTCCGCCGCGAAGGACGTGTCCGCGGTGTATTTGCCGGAGAGCAGCCCCGAGGCGAGCGGGACGCGGGCGATGATGCCGACGCCGGCCGCCTCCGCTGCGGGCAGCACCTCGTCGAGGGGCTTGAGCCGGAAGGCGTTGAGGATGATCTGCACCGTGGCCGTGCCGTCGTGCCGCATCGCCTCGAGGGCTTCGTCGGTCCGCTCCACGCTGACGCCGTAGTTCCGGATGGCGCCGTCGGCCACCAGGGTGTCCAGCGCGTCGTAGACTTCGGCGCTGCTGTACACGGCGGTGGGCGGGCAGTGCAGCTGGACCAGGTCCAGCCGTTCCACACCCAGGTTGCGCCGGGACCGGTCCGTCCACTCGCGGAAGTTGGCCAGGCTGTAGTTCTCCGGCAGTTGCTCCGCCCGGCGGCCCATCTTGGTGGCCACCGTGATGTCCAGGCCCGGGTTGTCCGCCAGGAATTTGCCGATGGCCTGCTCGCTGCGGCCGTCGCCGTAAACGTCGGCGGTGTCGAAGAACGTGACCCCGGCTTCCGCGGATGCGGCCAGGATGGCCTGCGCCTGCGCGGGGTCCACCTTGCCCCAGTCCGCGCCAAGCTGCCAGGTCCCCAGCCCGACAATGGAGACGTTCCGTCCGGTTTTGCCCAAGATGCGCTGTTCCATCATCCGACTATAGGCCGGGACGGCGACGCGACGGGCGGGACCAGGCCGGATTCCTTCAGGGCGAGGTAGATCTTGTCGCGGGCGATCGGCAGTTCCGCGAACCGGATCCCGGTGGCGTTCCGGATGGCATTGGCCAGCGCCGGCGCCACCGGGTTGAACGGGCTCTCGCTCATGGATTTCGCGCCCAGCGGGCCCAGCTTGTCGGACGTGTCGGCGAAGTACACCTCGCTGCGCGGCACGTCCGCGAAGGACGGGATGTGGTACTGCCGCAGGATGTCCGTGGTGACGCGCCCGGCGTCGTCCACCCTGACCTCCTCATACAGCGCGGCGCCGAGCGCCTGCGCGATGCCGCCTTCGATCTGCCCGCGGCACTGCCGCGGGTTGACCACCACGCCGGCGTCGGCGGCCTGGACGCTCTGCAGGATCCGGAGCTCCCCCGTCCCAGTGTTGACGGCCACCCGGAAGCCGTGGACGTTGAAGGCCACCGACCGCGGGGTCCCGCCCCAGCGCCCCTCGCCGGAAAGGTCGACGCCGGCCGCCGCGGCGGCGTCGTACAGTTCCGCGAGCGGCACCCGGGTTCCCTCGCAGATCACGGCGTCGTCCGCCAGCACGCACCCGGAGGCCTTGACCTGCCGGATGCCGGCGGCGAAGGCGCGGATCCGCACCGCCAGTTCCTCGGCCGCGGCCAGTGTGGCCTTGCCGGCCACCACCGTCCCGGCCGAGCCGAAGGCGCCGGAATCGTGGTCCACGAGGTCCGTGTCCGCCTGCCTGAGCGCGATCCGGTCAGCGGTGGTGGACAGGGCGGTGGCGGCGAGCTGGGCGTGCACGGTGGTGGTGCCGTTGCCGAACTCCGCGGTTCCCACGTCCGCCTGGTAGCTCCCGTCCGGCAGGACCCGGATTTTGGAATGCGCAAAGTGGCCCCGCGGCGGGACGGTGTCAATCATGGACAGCGCCGAGCCCTCCCCGGTGACCCAGTCCGGGCCGAGGTCGCCGAGCCCGGCGTCCCGGTAGCGGTCCCGGCCGCGCTCCAGGGCGTCCTGCACCAACCGGGTGCACTGGTCCAGCCCGTAGCTGCCGTAGAGCACGTCCTCCGCCGGCTCGGCGTGGGTGGAGAGCATGTCGTCGCCCTCGCGGACCATGTTGCGGCGGCGGAACTCCATCGGGTCCATGCCGATTCCGGTGGCGAGCTCGTCGACGGCGGACTCGATCGCGAAGATCATCTGGCTCAGCCCGTAGCCACGGAAGGCGCCCGAGGGCACCGTGTTGGTGTACACCGCGTGCGCGTCCACCTTCTTGTTGGCGCACGTGTACACGCCCAGGGACTCGCCGCAGCCGTGGAACATCACGCCCACGGAGTGGTTGCCGTAGGCGCCGGCGTTGGTCAGGACCTCCAGCTGCAGCGCCGTCAGCGTGCCGTCGTTGCTGGCGGCGGCCTTGAGGTGGATGGTGAACGGGTGCCGGGTGGTGGCTGCCGTGAACTGCTCGCTACGGGTGAACTCGAGCTGCACGGGGCGCCGGAGTTTCAGCGCGGCGAGGGCCACGATGTCCTCGGTGAGGACTTCCTGCTTGCCGCCGAAGCCGCCGCCCACCCGTCCCGTCACGACCCGGATCCGGTCCTCCGGCAGGCCAAAGAGCCGGCCCAGGGTGCGCCGGACCAGGAACGGCACCTGGCTGGACGTGCGGACCTGGAGCCGGCCGTCGTCGTCGATCGAGGCGATGGCGGCGTGGGTCTCCAGCGCGGTGTGCGCCACCCGCTGCGTGCGGTAGGTCTGCTCGTGGATGAAGTCCGCGGTGGCGAAAGCCGCCGCGACGTCGCCCAGTTCGGAATGCAGCTCGGCCACGACGTTCCGTTCCGGCCGGCCGATGCGGGCCGTGGCGGCGTCCTTGTCCCCGTGGATCGCCGGGGCGCCGGGGCGCATCGCGTCCTGGGGGGTGAACACGGCGTCCAGCACCTGATACTCCACCCTCAGCGCCCGGACGCCGGCTTCCGCCGCGGCCACGGTAACGGCGACGACGGCGGCGATCCGCTGCCCGACGAACCGCACCACGTCGTCCAGCACCCGGGTGTCGTCCGGATCGTCGGTGAAGAGCTCGTGCTGGGCCGTGGAAAACAGCTGCGCGGGTGAGTCCTCGTGGGTGAAGACCGCCTCCACGCCGGGGATCCGCAGCGCGTCCGTGGAATCGATGGACAGCACGCGGGCGTGGGCGTGCGGCGAGCGCAGGAGCTTCACGTGCAGGAGCCCGGGGAGCTCCTCCGCGGGCACGTCCAGGGTGTAGCGCGCCATGCCGGTGACGATCGCCTGGCTGGCTGGCGCCGGGACGTCGTCGCCGAGCTGGCCGGGACGCGGGCCGGGCTGGCCGGGAAGCGGGCCGGGCTGGCCCCCGCCGCCGATCCCCGATTCCTGCCCGGCGGGGTCCGGGTGACTGGATGTGCCGTGCGCGGCGTCGCCGCAAACAGCGTCCGCAATCGCCCGGTAGCCCGTGCAGCGGCACAGGTTCCCCTTGAGGTTCCGCGGCAGGTTGGCCTTCTGCTCGTCGTCGAAGGTGGCCGCCGTCATCACGATGCCCGCGGTGCAGAAGCCGCACTGGAAGCCCTGCCGCTCCATGAACTGCTGCTGCATCGGATGGAGGGCAGCGCCGGTTTCCGTGTTGGTGTTGGCGTTGGTGCCGGCCGCGGTGTTGGCGAGCCCCTCGACGGTGGTGACGGCCCGGCCTTCCGCGCGGACCGCGGGGTAGATGCAGCTGTGGACGGGAACGCCGTCCACGTGGACGGTGCACGCCCCGCAATCGCCGCCGTCGCAGCCCTTCTTCACGCCGAGGTTGCCCTGCTCCCGCAAGAACGTCCGCAGGCACTGCCCCGGCCGCGGTTCGGCCTGCGCCGGGGTGCCGTTGATCGTAATTGTGCCGTTGATCTCTATTGCGCCGTTGATCTCGATGCCCATGCTCAGGCTCCTTCCGGCTGTGGGGAAGTCTGCGGTGCCGACGTGTGCGGCGCGGAAGCCTGCGGTGCCTGAACCTGCGGCGCTGAAGCCTGCGGCGTCGTGCGCGGCGGAGGCCAGAAGTCGCCGGAAACGCGGACTGGTGCCGCCCCCGCCGGGGCCGCCAGTTCGGCGCGGATTTCCTCGGCCAGCCGGTAGGTCATGTCCTTGCGCCAGACGGGCAGGCCGTGGATGTCGTCGTGATAGAGCGCGCCCGGGATGGCGTCGTCGAGCGCGGCGGACAGTTCGGCTGCCGTGACTAGTCCGCTGCCGCCGTTCCCTCCCGCGCTGGCAGCGAAGCCGAAGCGCAGCTGCACGGGGCGCTTGGTGGCGGCGGTGACGGTGAGGACCAGTCCGCCGTCGGCGTCGAGCCGTCCGATCAGCAGCACTCCGGACCGGCCGAGGTTGCTCAGCGACAGCCGGCGGAACGCCACCCTTGAGGCAAGGGCCGACGCCGGAAGCTGGATGCTGCGGAGAAGCTCGCCGGGTGCCAGGGCGTTGCGCCCGTCCCCGGTGACGAAGTCCGCCACCGGGACGGTGCGGGTGGTGCCGCCCGGGCCGAGGACCGTGGCCACGCCCTCCAGTGCCGCACAAAGCGAGATCATGGGTCCGGCGGGCAGGGACGTGCAGAGGTTGCCGCCCACGGTGGACATATTCCAGACCTTGAAGGATGCCACGAACGAATCGCAGCACGGCCGGATCAGCTCCAGCGCGGGCCAGGCGGCCGCGTGTGCCCGGCCGGTGTCGCCTGCGGGAAGCGCATAGAGCTCGGCGACGGTGCAGGTGGCCGCGAGCTCGATGCCGGATTCGGACACTGTGACGGCAGGCCAGCCGGTGGAGCCGAGGTCCAGGAGACGCCGGAGCGGTTCGTCGCCGAAGGCGAAGCTGCCGTAGGAGAACAGCACGGTGCCGCCGGCCAGCCACGCATCGCCGGGCTGCCAGTCGGCCGGATCCGCGGTGCGGACCACCGCCTCGATGGTGTTCATGTCCATGGCGTCTCCTGGTGTTCGAGGTGGACTTCCAGCCCGATGCCGCAGGTGGGCCCGACGGCGAACGCGTGCGCGGCGCTGTGGCCGAAGAACTCGCGGAGGGAGCCGACGTCGGGCATCACGTCCAGCATTGCTGCACCCCCTTCTCCCCTGCGGCGATGATCTGCACATTGTCGTTCCAAACGGGGGCCGGGGAAAGGACCCCCGCGGCCGGGCACGCCTGAAATCCGCTGCGATTGCGGACTTCCGCGCCCCGGATCCGCACAGCGCCTGTCTGAAAACGCAGCGCCTGTCCGAAAACGCCGCGGAAGCTAGTAGTGGATCCGGGAATGGTGGGTCGTCCAGGTGGTGAAGGGAAGCAGCACGGCCGGCGCCTCGGGGCCCTCCAGCGCCAGCTTGCGCACCGGCATCACGGCCGAGGGCTGGCCTTTCTCGAAGAACTCGTAGAACACGGCGTCGTCGAATCCCACCGAGGCGGCGTCGTGCCGGTCGGCGGCAAAAACCACGCCTTCCACCCGGGCCCAGAGGGCGGAGGCCAGGCACATGGGGCACGGTTCGCAGCTGGTGTAGAGCGTGGCTCCCCTGAGTTCGAACCGGCCCAGTTCGGCGCAGGCCCGGCGGATGGCCGTGACCTCGGCGTGGGCGGTGGGATCGTTGGTCGCGGTGACGCGGTTGACGCCGTCGAACGCTTGTCCGTCCACGGTGACAACGACGGCGCCGAAGGGCCCTCCGCTGTTCATGACGTTGGCGGTGGCCAGCTCGATGGACCTGGCGAGATACAACTGGGCTGTGGCGACGACAGTCATGATGCGACTCCCTCTGCTGTGGAAGCCGGAACCGTACCGGAAGGTGATGAGCCTGCGGCGTCGGTTACCAGGCTCCAGCGTTTGCGGTGAAGTTGGTGTTGCGCCTGGTAGATAGCCTCCCGGCTCCCGGGTGCCCGCCGTTGACACGAGCGAGACTAGCAGCGGAAAGGGGGTTGCGCCATCAATTTTTTGGATGCCCTGTTGCCTCATGTCAATACCTCCGGGAAGGTGCAGTCGTTGCCTCAGATGAATTCCTCCGGCTGGCGCGTTGGTTCCATCGTTCGTTCACGGCGGGTTTGACGGGGGCAGCCTGTTTGGCAGTGGCGATGGCTTCTAGCTGGCCGG
>NZ_JBFTJH010000006.1:0-215661 GCF_056395325.1 Arthrobacter sp. 10L424
CCTGCTCTGCTCACACCACCACCACCTGATCCACAAAGAACAATGGACCATCCAACTCCGCACCGGCATCCCCTGGTTCATCCCGCCCCCACACATCGACCCACGCCAAAAACCCCGACGCAACTACTACTTCCACCCCACAGACCTCAGCCACGCCGCCTGACTCCGGCCGTAGGTTCAGGCCAAGCCAGATCGGCTCTCCTCCGGACATTCGAAGGGCACCGGGACCTTAGAGGAATCCTCAACCCCAACTGGCTCGGCCGCGGTTTCCGGGGGGCGCGGGACTCAAATGCCCCAGGCAGGCAGGCGGGCCGAGGCGAGACGTCGTCACGGGAACGGGCAGACGTCTGGCACGTAGACGGGCATGGCATGGCCTGCGATGGCGATGCAGCGCAAGGCAAGGGCACGCCATCGGCGCGACACAGCGTAGCTTCGTCGCGGTCGTCCAGCTGCGATGGCAGACGGCCGGCTCGGGAACGGACAGGACGCACATTCGGTCGCGTCCGGCCTACCGGAGGACGCGCGGCGGGCGCGTCAGTCGCGTCAGGACTACCGGAGGACGCGCGGCGGGCGCGTCAGTCGCGTCAGGACTACCGGAGGACGCGCGGCGGGCGCGTCAGTCGCGTCAGGACTACCGGAGGACGCGCGGCGGGCGCGTCAGTCGCGTCAGGACTACCGGGTGATGGGCGGCGGCGCGAGCGGGAGTAGCGCCGTTCCGGCGGCTGTGGTGTCGGCCGACATTTCCCAGACGCGGCGCAGGGCGCAGAACTTCCACCAGTGATGCTTCAGGACGTCCGGGTTGGCGCGCAGGGGGCGGACTTCCGTCTGGCCGACAGCAACCGCCAGCAGGATCGGAGATTCGCCGTGCTGCCAGGCCTCCCACTCCCCTGCAACCGGGTCCACGAGGCTTTCCTCGGCCTTCATGCCGGCCACGAGTTGCATGACTACCTTGTCATCCAAGGGTTTGACGGTGCCGTCTCGGCTGGTGCCCTTGGTCTTGTAATCGATGAGGCAGGTCCGGCCGTTGATTTTGGCAACGAGGTCCAGGGTGCCGGCGTAACCAACGGTCTTGTTCCAGACGGTGATTTCCGGGGCGATCGGCTCCACCTGGAAGAGATCCCACCATTCGTCGAAACGGGCTGCGAAGGCTTCTTCACCGTTCGCGGCGAGGGCTTCGCGGGTTTCCTTCATCTGGTGCGGACGGCCCAGAGCGCGCAAAGCAACCTGCTCACAGTAGTTGTGCACCCTGTCCCCGCGCTTCGCCGCGTCATCGCGGTAGGTCTCCGCCGCCTTCGCCGCGCGGCTCACCGCCTGGCGTACCTTGGCGGGACTGCCCAGGATGCCGGGCAGGGTTGGATCCTGGGCGAGGCTGTTGGCACCCATGTACCCAAACCAGCCGTCCAGGCCGTGCGGCTGCTGGCCGATCACGGTGGTGATTGACGGGACGGAGAACTGCTCCGAGGTGGAGCGGGCATACATCCGGCCGTAGTCCGTGGCGTGGGCGAGAAGTGGGGCGGTCATGGAAAGACTCTTTCACGGGGCTCTGACAGTGGCGAAACAGCGGTCCGGCTGTACTAACAACAATGGTCCGCCCCGCTCGGTGAGCGGAACGGACCATTTCTTGGGTGGGCGATACTGGGTTCGAACCAGTGACCTCTTCGGTGTGAACGAAGCGCGCTACCACTGCGCCAATCGCCCCAATGCCATTGAATGCTAGCCCACCCCGGCGGAATTTAGAAATCGGGGCGCCGCGATGCTCCAGTGTTCCCGAATGCGTCATTTACAGACGCACTACGGACACACCCAGAAACTCCGCAGCCCACCAAGACGCCGTGTCAGGGCCGGAGAAAGTCCAGCGAATTACAGTGCTGTAATTAGCAAGAACCCCTAGAACTCAAGGATGCGACGGCGATGGCGCCCGCCGTCGTCGTTTCGATTTGTAAGTTCCCTGAACCTCCTATAGAGTTCTTACTCGTTGGAACGCGAGGAAATGCCGATTGCGGCGGGGAATTGCAGCCAATAATGCGGACGTAGCTCAGCTGGTAGAGCACCACCTTGCCAAGGTGGATGTCGCGAGTTCGAATCTCGTCGTCCGCTCGCAGGACACTGTCACGGTAAGGTTCTTCGGAATCCTATCTACACGGTGGGTTGGCCGAGAGGCGAGGCAGCGGCCTGCAAAGCCGTATACACGGGTTCGAATCCCGTACCCACCTCGGTGAAAACCCTGGTTTCCGGTCTAGGTCGGATGCAAGGGGCGATTGGCGCAGCGGTAGCGCGCTTCCCTGACACGGAAGAGGTCACTGGTTCGATCCCAGTATCGCCCACCAGAGCAAGGCAACTTGCTTGATGCAGTACCACCGGCCCAGCCGGCATGGACTAAATGCGGACGTAGCTCAGCTGGTAGAGCACCACCTTGCCAAGGTGGATGTCGCGAGTTCGAATCTCGTCGTCCGCTCTCTTCATTACAACTCCACTCCGGATTCTTCCGGTTGCGGGCGATTGGCGCAGCGGTAGCGCGCTTCCCTGACACGGAAGAGGTCACTGGTTCGATCCCAGTATCGCCCACCATAAGAGCAGCTCCCACGGAGCTGCTCTTTTTTGTGTGCGGCTCCCCTGGACCGCCCGGGTCCTTCTCCCCTGTTCTACCGCCGCGATTTCTTTTACCCTATGGGCGGACACCCTTGGCACCCCCGCCACCTCCGGCTAGGGTAGAAAACGCAAGGAGCGATCTGGCTCCGAGACCGAAGGGAGGTGCCCGTGGGATTACTTGACGATCTAAAGGGCAAGGCTCAGCAAGTAATTGGTGGCAACGAACAAGCCATCAAGGACGGCATCGAAAAGGCCGGCGACTTCGTCGACTCCAAGACCGGCGGAAAGCACGCCGACAAGATCGATGCTGTGCAGCGCGGCGCTTCCGACTTCGTGGACAAGGCGAACGACCGGCCCGATGAGGCCCCCGTCGCCGAACAGCCTCCCGTAGCCGGCCAGCCCCCCGTTGCCGGGGAACCCCGCCAGCCAGGCCTCTGACCCAGATACGTCAGCGAGGTGTCGGTCCCGCCGAGAGGCGGCGCCGGCACCTCCGGCGTTTAACGGCCCGGCGTTCAACCACAGGGTGGCCAGCGCCGCGGCTCCCAACAGCACCCAGCGGCCCCCAACAACACCCAGCATTCAACGGAAAGCCCTCTGGCAGCACCTCGTGTAACGGCACTTAACGCAGCAACGCGGGGTCACCTATCGTCCATCCTGTGCATCAGGATGGACGATAGGTGACCCCGCGTCGCTCGGAAACGTTAGGAGGGTTCGTGGTTCTGGCCTTCGCGGGCCAGGGCGGTGAGCCGCGAGACGGCGCGGAAGTACTTCTTCATGTACCCGCCGGTCATCATTTCCTCGGTGAAGAGCTGGTCGAACGGCACGCCGCTGGCCAGGATCGGCACGTCCTTGTCGTACAGCCGGTCCGCGAGCACCACAAAACGCAGCGCGACGGCCTGCTCGGTGATGGTGTGGACGTTTTTCCAGACCACGCCCTCGATGCCGTCGAGCAACTGGCGGTAGCGGCTGGGGTGGACGCCGGCCAGGTGGTCGATCAGCGTGCTGAACTCATCCCGTGCCACCGTCTTGCCATGGAACTCGTTCTGCATGTGGTGCGTCAGCTGCTCGTTCGGCAGCGGCTGCGGCGCGGCCGGCAGTCCGCGGTGGCGGAAGTCCTCGCCGTCGATGCGGACGACGTCGAACTGGTCCGCCAGCACCTGGATTTCCCGGGCGAAGTCGACGGCGGCGAAGCGGCCGTCGCCCAGGGAGCCCGGAAGGGTGTTGGAGGTGGCCGCGAGCTTGACGCCGGCGTCGGCCAGTTCGCGCATGAGCCGGGACATCAGCACGGTGTCGCCCGGATCGTCGAGCTCGAATTCGTCGATGCAGACCAGCTTGTAGTGGCTCAGCGCCTCGACCGTCTTGCGGAAGGACAGGGCGCCAACGAGGTTGGTGTATTCGACGAAGGTGCCAAAGGCCTTGGGCCCTGGGGCGGCATGCCACAGCGACGCGAGCAGGTGGGTCTTGCCGACGCCGAAGCCGCCGTCGAGGTAGATCCCGGCCCGCGAGGTGTCCTTCTTGCCGAAGAGGCGCTTGAAGAGTCCATCGCCGTCGCGCGCTCCGACGTTGGCCGCGAATCCTTCCAGCGCCTTGACCGCGGTGGCCTGGCTGGGCTGGGTCGGATCCGGCCGGTAGCTGGAAAACGAAACCTCACCGAAGCGCGGCGACGGATAAAACCCATTGAGGAGTTCATCCACTGAAACTGCCGGGGTGCGGGCGGCGAGCTGTTCGATCTGTACCAAGGTGGTCCGTTCTGCTGGTCTCTTGTCCCCAGAAAGAATACCGGCAATGCGCGGTCCCCCCGACGGGAGGTATGGACGGGAGGTATGGACGGGCGGACGCCGCGTGACGAAGGCCATATTTCCGAGTGTGAACGCGGTGGAGCAATCCCCGCAGGGCGTGGCTAGTGTTGGAGAAGGCCCGGCGCCGCATTCGATCCTTCCATGGCCCGGCCTCCTGACCGTTTGAGTGAAAGGCTATTCAAATGCCCTACCCCGTTGAGCAGAACGAGAAGTTCGCCGCCTACGCCCACCCCGAGCGCCTCGTATCCACCGAGTGGCTGGCTGCCGCGATCGAATCCGGCGCACTCCAGGACGGCAAGCTCGTGGTGGTGGAATCCGACGAGGACGTGCTGCTCTACGAGACCGGCCACATCCCCGGAGCTGTGAAAATCGACTGGCACACTGACCTGAACGACGAGGTCACCCGCGACTACGTCGACGGCGCAGCGTTCGCCGCCCTCGCCGCGGCCAAGGGGATCTCCCGCGACAGCACCGTGGTCATCTACGGCGACAAATCCAACTGGTGGGCCGCCTACGCCCTGTGGGTTTTCGAACTCTTCGGCCACGAGGACATCCGGCTGCTCGACGGCGGCCGGGACAAGTGGATCGCCGAAGGCCGCGCCATCACCACGGACAAGCCCGCCACCACGCCCGGTGAGTACCCCGTCGTCGAACGCAACGACGCCCCGATCCGCGCCTTCAAGGAAGACGTCCTGGCGCACTTCGGCAAGCCGCTGATCGACGTCCGCTCCGCCGAGGAGTACACGGGCCAGCGCACGCACATGCCCGCCTACCCCGAGGAAGGCGCCCTGCGCGGCGGCCACATCCCCACCGCGGCCTCCATCCCCTGGGCCCGCGCAGCAGCCGAGGACGGCACCTACCGGACCCGCCCCGAGCTCGAGGCCCTGTACCTGGGCGAAGCCGGGCTGAAGGAGGGCGACGACGTCGTGGCGTACTGCCGCATCGGCGAGCGGTCCAGCCACACCTGGTTCGCGCTCAAGTACCTGCTGGGCTTCGATACGGTCCGCAACTACGACGGTTCCTGGACCGAATGGGGCAACGCCGTCCGTGTCCCGATCGCCAAGGGAACCGAACGCGGCACGGTGCCGGCTGCCCTGTAACCCCCCGTGCGCTTCCCCCGACAAGGACACATTCGCCGCGCGTGCGTAAGCTGGAAGTGATGAATACTTCTGCCCTCCCCACCGCACTGGCGGAAATTGTTGACGACTTCCAGGCCGTTACCGAGCCCGAACGGCTCCAGCTGCTGCTCGAGTTCTCCCGCGACCTCCCGGAACTCCCGGATAGGCTCAAGGACCACCCGGAGCTGATGGAGCAGGTTGTCGAGTGCCAGTCGCCGCTGTTCCTGACGATCGAAACGGAAAAGTCCGACGGCGGCGCAGCCGGAAGCGTCCGGCTCTTCTTCAAGGCGCCGCCCGAGGCCCCAACAACCCGCGGCTTCGCGGGTGTGCTGCACGAGGGCCTCGACGGGTTGAGCCCGGCGGAGATCCTGGCCGTCCCCGACGACATGCCGGAGCTGCTGGGCCTCACCCGGGCCATCACTCCGCTGCGGATGCGCGGGATGACGGCGATGCTGGGCCGGATCAAGCGCAAAGTTGCTGCCCTCCCGCAGCAGTCCTGACCGGCCCCGGTCACCCAGGCATTCCGAGACCCGGATCTCCGAACAGAATGGCACGCAAGCAGGCGTCACAGGGAACCCCGGCCACCGCAGCCCTTGCGGCCGCCGGGGTTCCCTTCGTCGCCCACCCCTACAGCCACGACCCATCGGCCGCCAGCTACGGGCTGGAAGCGGCGGAGGTGCTTGGCGTCGACCCGGCCCGGGTGTTCAAGACCCTGATGGTCGACATCGACGGCCGGCTCGCCGTCGGCGTCGTGCCCGTGAGCGGGAACCTGGACCTCAAAGCGATGGCCGCGGCGCTGGGCGGCAAGAAGGCGGCGATGGCGGACCCGGCAGTGGCCGCGCGTCGCACCGGCTATGTGCTGGGCGGCATCTCGCCGCTGGGCCAGCGGCAGCCCTCCCCCACCGTGGTGGATGCCAGCGCCCTGGGCCTGGACACGATCCTGGTCTCGGGCGGGCGGCGGGGCCTGGACATCGAGCTGAGCCCGGCCGAACTGATCCGCCTCACCGGGGCGCAGACGGCACGGATCGGCACCGGCCGGGACTGACGGGTTCCCGAAGCCCCGGGAGCGCACAGGACGCGTCGAGTGTGCAGCAAACGGCAATGTTGTCGCGCAACACTGCCGTGAAGTGTCAACTCGGCGGGGCAGGCGCCTCGGGAGTGGCCGCATCAGGGGCAGGCGCCTCGGGATTGGGCTGGCCGGGGTTCGAGCGGGGCGCGAGCTGCTGCCCGAGCCAGGCTGTCACCAGGCGCTCCCAACGCTCCGGATCCACGTTCCACTCCTTGGTGTGCCGGGCACGCTCGAAGGTCTCGAAGGTGACCATCTCCGGGTTCTTCTCGGCCAGGACCGCGGACGGGCCGTAAGGGACGTATTCGTCGTCGACGCTGTGGATGATCAGGGTGGGCGTCCGCAGCTCCACGGCGCGGGAAACCCAGTCCATCGCCTTCAGGTCCACCGGCGCCGCGAGTCCTGTGAGCCGACGGCCCAGCTTATGGCTCATCATCAGCTGCCCGTACCTGCCCACCGCGGACGGGATCCGGTTGAGTTCGGCATGATGCGCCAAAACGTTGACCCAGTTGATGACGGGGGCGTCCAGCACCATGGCCCGGATCAGGGTGCGGTAGCGGGACAAGTCGGCGGTCTGGAGGCAGATGGCCCCGCCCATGGACCAGCCGAAAAGCACCACTTCGCGGGCACCATGCTCCAGCGCATACCCGATGGCCGATTCGACGTCGCGCCATTCGGTGGAGCCAAGGCCGTAGCGCCCGTCCTGCGCGGAGGGAGCCAGCCCGTCGTTGCGGTAGGTGATCAGCAGGCTGGACATGCCCAGTTCCCGTGCCGTCCGGACCGCCCGCAGGCACTCCTGCCGGCTCGCGCCGCGGCCGTGCACCATAATCGCCCAGACGCCCGACTCCTGCGGGGCCCGGACCAGCCATGCCGGCGCGGTCCCGCCGTCGACGTCGATGTCCACGTCTTCCGACGGCAGGCCGGTGCCGGCCGGGTCCGGGTACACGGCTCCGCTCCAATAGCCGCGGCGCACAGAGCTGAGGTCGCCGCTGTAGACGGCTTCAACTTCGCGCTGCACCGTGCGCTCGGCGGGCGAGTAGGACACGATCCGGCCGATCCGGGCATGCCCCCGGCCGCCGTCGAAGAAAAACCCGTAGACACCCTCGACCGTGGCATCGGGCGTAGCCGCGAGGATAATCTGCAGCCCGTGATCGCCCCGGATCACCGCGAGCACCTCCTGGTCCTCCTCCCGGACCCGGGAAGGCGTGATCACGCGGCGGGCGAAATAGAGGGCAAGGGCTGAGGAACCGGCGGCCAGCAGGCCGGCCGCGGCGCTGCCGCCGATGATGCCCCCCAACGCCCACTTGGCACTGCCCGGGACGGAAACGTCGGCGGCAGAGTTCGCGACGGCGCGGGCGGCCTTCCCACGCGCGGTGGTGATCCGCTGCGGGTCCGGCAGGAGGCGTAGGGAGGAAGCCATGGCACCATTCTTACCGAACTCCCCGCCGGGAGTGGCATTTGGGGGCGCCACGCACCACCGGAGGGCAGGTCGAGCTGGTTGGCAACGCATGCCCCGGAAGCGCCGTCCGGAGCGTTCAAACAGCCCCTCGCGGGTTCTCCGCGCCCTATTCTGTGCGGGCGCACCGGCGCGCGACTAGGCTGGGGGCATGAGTGATCCAATCGTCATTTTGACAGAAGAGCCCCTCGGCGCGGACGACCGCGTCAACATCGAAACCCTGATTGCCGGCGGTGATGCGCCCGTGGTGGTCCTGGTTCCGGCCAGCACCGAGCGGCACCTCCTGGTGGATTTCCTGGAGAACCTGTCCCTGCTGGAAATCTCCAAGGCCTTCCGTGAACTGACGGCACACTCCGATCCCGCAGGGGAACGCGCCGAAGCGGCTGAGACCCTGGCCGCCTCGCTCGCGGCCCTGGCCGGGCTCGGCAGCGGCGTGACCGGCGAAATCGTCGAGGGCAAGGCCGTCGACGGAATGGTCGCCCGGGTAAGGGAGCTCGGCGCCGGACAGGCCGTCGTGATCACGCGCCCGCACGCCGTCGCGGACACCTTCCACACCGACTGGGCCACCAAGGCCCAGGACAAGCTGGGCCTTCCTGTCCTGCATCTGTACGCGGGATCGGGATTTATCGGGGACTCCTGAGCGTTATTCAGGCTATGAGCATCTTTAGCAACAGGCCCAAAGTCTCACCCGTCGCCGCTCCCGAAGGGACCGCGGCCGAAAGTGCCACCGGACCGGGCGACAATCCGCCGGTTGAAAAGTCCGACGCGCAGTGGCGCCAGGAGCTGACGCCGGACGAGTATCGCGTGCTCCGCCAGGCCGGGACCGAGCGCCCCTACACCGGCGAGTACTGGGACACCCACACCACCGGCGTCTATCAGTGCCGCGCCTGCGGCACGGAGCTGTTCACCAGCCAGGAGAAATTCGATTCGCACTGCGGCTGGCCCTCCTTCTGGGCCCCGCTCGCGGAGGGGACGGTCCGGTACATCCACGACCGCACCCTTGGCATGGAACGGGTCGAGGTCCGCTGCGCCACGTGCGACTCCCACCTTGGCCATGTGTTCGAGGGCGAAGGCTACGGAACCCCGACCGACCAGCGCTTTTGCATCAACTCGGTCTCCCTGAAGCTGGTCCCGGCGGACGACGCCGGCCAGTAGCCCGGGCGTGCAGGTAGACAACGCATACCGGACAACTTAGGGCCCTCTTCCGGCACCGCATCAGCAGTTGCCGAGGGGGCCCTTTGCCGTCCAGGCGGGGC
Organism: Arthrobacter sp. 10L424; assembly: GCF_056395325.1. Lineage (NCBI taxonomy): Bacteria > Bacillati > Actinomycetota > Actinomycetes > Micrococcales > Micrococcaceae > Arthrobacter > Arthrobacter sp. 10L424. The sequence continues at coordinate 9,285 of NZ_JBFTJH010000006.1, forward strand.
GGGAAGCCACGCCTCCGCTGGAGCTGGCCCGGCTTGCGCAGCCCGTTTGCCACAGACCTTCTTATGCTCGGGTTGATTTTGCATTAGGGATCCTGATTGCTTGCTACGCTCGATCTAGACACTGAAGAGCGACGCTCCCAGTCAATAGAAAGGCGCCTGCTGCGATGACCACCACCGCTATCACCACCACTGCCCCGATCTCGGCCACCTCCCCGGAGTGGCTCCAGCTCAAGGCTGCCGCCACCGCCCTGCAGGCGCTCCAGGTCCAGGACGGCTCCGTCCCGGACGCCGCCAACCACGAGGCGGCCGGCGGATATGTCCGCAGCATCTCGGCGGCCATCCAGGCCCTGGCGCCGGCCTTCCCGCACGACGCCGACTACCTCTCCCTGCTCGTCACCGACTTCGGCCGCTGGGCCGACGGCGGCTTCGGCGTGCCGGACTTCCTGGACTCCCTGCAGGCCTTCCAGCCGCAGCAGCACCGGGTCAACGGACTGCAGCACCTGGTGGTCTTCCCGATGTACACGCAGAACGGCAGCAGCAGCCGCCTGGTCGAGGCCGTGCTGATCGAGGTCATCTGGCCCGAGTTCATTGGGGGCCTGGAAGAGGGCGAATACTCCAACAAGCTCTTCGTCCCGATCCGCTTCCTCGACTTCACCCCCGGCTACAACACCAACTCCGCGGTGCTGTTCCCCGAGACGGTCGCCGTCCGCGAGACCCCGACCTTCACGTGGGGCGCGATCTTCGCCGACCGCGAGGCCGCCCGCTTCCGCCGCGTCCTGCGCGCCGCCGCGGACATCACCTCCCTGCAGCTTCCCGAGGACGCCGCCGCGCTCCTGGAGGACCAGGAGCTGACGCAGGAAACGTTCGTGATGTGGGACCTCATCCACGACCGCACCCACATGCGCGGAGACCTTCCCTTCGACCCGTTCATGATCAAGCAGCGCATGCCGTACTTCCTCTACTCCCTCGAGGAACTGCGCTGCGACCTCACCGCCTTCCGCGAATCCGTGAAGATCGAAAAGGATGAGGACGCCGACCCGGAGGCGCGCCGGCACGCCAAGCTGGTCCAGTACGCCGTGATTTTCGACCGGATCTTCCGCTTTGCCATCACCGGCAGCCGGGTCCGCAACTACGACGGCCTCGGCGGCCAGCTGCTCTTCGCCTGGATGCACCAGCACCACGTCCTGCACTGGACCGACAGCAAGCTCAGCATCGACTGGGACGAAGCCGCCGGCGTCGTGGTTGAACTCGGCGCCAAAATCGAGGAGCTGTACTGGCGCTCGATCGACCGCCCGAAGATGGCCCACTGGCTCGCCGCCTATGAGCTGATCTCCGGGACCGTCACCCCCAACCCGGCCTCCGTCTGGGCCAAGGGTCCGGACGCGCTGCCGCTGGCCGGGCCGCCGCGAGGCCTCACCGACCAGGTGCTCGACGACGAGTTCCCGCTCTCCATGTTCTACGAGGCACTCGAGAAGAAGATGCGCCCCGTCATTGAATCCACGGCCGGCATCACGGGCACGTCGGACACGGGCACGGCCGGCACCGCCACAAACGCCGCAATGAACGCCGGATGAGCACCGGGCGCGCCCTGAACGTGCTGGTCACGGGCGGCAGCGGCCCTTCGGGGATCGCCGCCGCCCGCGCCCTGCGCAACGCGGGGCACACTGTCTTCACCGTGGGCTCGGACGGGCCCCGGATCGAGGCGGCCGCCGCCGAGGCCGGCAGCGGCGTCACGCCGCTCGTCTGCGACCTCGCCGACCTCGCGGACGTCCGCAAACTGCACGCCACCGTGCGGGCCCGACTGGCCGAAACGGGCGGGGCCGTCGACGGCGTCATCCATCTCGTCGGCGGCTGGCGCGGCGCCAAAGGCATCACGGACCAGAGCGACGCGGACTGGGAGTTCCTGGAACGCGGCGCGATCACCACGCTGCGGAACGTCACCCGGGTCTTCTATGACGACCTCGCGGCCTCCGACGCCGGGCGCTTCGCCATGGTGTCCTCCACCGCCGTGAGCCAGCCGACGGCGGGCGGCGCCAGCTATGTGGCCGCCAAGGCCGCCGCCGAGGCCTGGACCCTGGCCGTCGCCGACGGATTCCACCGCGGGCAGTCGGGACGCAAGCAGGAGCCCGGCAGTGACACCGTCGCCGTGGAACAGCGCAGCGCCGCCGTGATCTTCGTAGTGAAGGCCCTCGTGGACGCAGCCATGCGGGCAAAGTCCCCGGAACGCACCTTCCCGGGCTTCACCGACGTCGAAGACCTGGCCGCTGCCGCCGTCGGGCTCTTCACCTCCCCCGCGGCTGAACTGAACGGCCGGCGGCTGCTGCTGGGCCCAGAAATCAGACGCTGATCCGAAACCTCAGCCCTGCCCTGGACTTAGCCGTTGGGCCCGAACCTCCTTAGACTGAAAGCGTGAGCAAATCGATGACAAGCACAGTTGAAACTGCCCCTGCCAGCACTCCGGCGCGGCTCCACGATCCCTCCGTCCGCGGCTTTGCCTCGGACAACTACTCGGGTGTCCACCCCGAAGTGCTGGCGGCCCTGGCCGCGGCCAACGAAGGCCACCAGGTCTCCTACGGCGAGGATGACTACACCGCCCGGCTGCAGCAGCTGATGGAGGATCACTTCGGCGAGGGGATCGAATGCTTCCCGGTCTTCAACGGCACCGGCGCCAATGTGCTCTCGCTGCAGTCCCTGCTGCCGCGCTGGGGCGCCGTGGTCTGCGCTTCGACCGCCCACATCAACATGGACGAGAACGGCGCGCCGGAGCGGATCGGTGGCATCAAACTGCTCCAGGTCCCCACGACGGACGGCAAGCTCACCCCCGAACTGATCGACAAGGAAGCCTGGGGCTGGGGCGACGAGCACCGCGCCCAGCCGCTGGCCGTCTCCATCACCCAGACCACCGAACTCGGCACCTGCTACACGCCTGAGGAAGTCCGGGCCATCGCCGAGCATGTCCACGCCAAGGGCATGAAGCTGCACATGGACGGCGCCCGGCTGGCCAACGCCGCCGCCCACCTGGGCGTGCCGCTGCGGGCCTTCACCCGCGACGCCGGCGTGGACATTCTGTCCTTCGGCGGCACCAAGAACGGCCTGCTGTTCGGCGAAGTCGTGATCGCCCTGAACCCGGCAGCCGCCCAGGGGCTGATCTACCTGCGCAAGATGAACATGCAGCTGGCCTCCAAGATGCGGTTTATGTCCGCCCAGTTCATCGCCCTGCTCGAGGGTGACCTCTGGCTGCGCTCGGCATCGCACGCCAATGCGATGGCGGCCCGGCTGCGGGCCGGCGTCGAGTCCATCCCCGGCGTCGAACTGAGCCAGAAGACCGAGTCCAACGGCGTGTTCGCCATCCTCCCGGCCGGCGTGGCCGGCCGGCTCCGCACGTCCTTCCGCTTCTACGACTGGAACGAGGCGGCCCGCGAGGTCCGCTGGATGTGCTCCTTCGACACCACCGAGGACGACGTTGATTCCTTCATCGCTGCCATCAAGCGCGAGCTCGCTGCCGGCTGATCCGGGCGGCGCGCCTGCCGCCATCGCCCGGCCCGGCGCAAGCCGGACCGGGCGGCGGCGGCGAGCCTGCCGGGCTGGAGAGCGCCCCTTGCATAATCTGCCATTGTGAACGCACTCGACCAGGTTCCGGCAGATTTTCTCTTTGCCTTGGGAACCCTTCGGCAGGCACGAACCCGCAGTGAACTGCGCCTCGAGGAAATCCCGGCGCCCGCGCGGCTTGCACCGTTCGCCGTCGCGCTCGGGGCGGAAGTTGTCGCCCCCGGCGAACCCTCCGGAGCCGTCCACGGCCCGGCCGCCGCGGCCCTGGCCCGCGCGTCCGGAAGCGATGACGTCGAGCTGGCCACCGGCCGCTTCATCCTGCTGCACGACCCCGACGGCTCCGCCGTCTGGGAGGGCGAATTCCGGGTGGTCACCTACATCCGCGCGCAGCTGGAACCCGAAATGGGCAACGACGAAATGCTCGGCTCCGTCGCCTGGACCTGGCTCGTCGAAGCCCTGCAGAACCACGCCGCGCCCTACCGCTCGGCCGGCGGAACTGCCACGCGGGTGCTGTCCGAAAGCTTCGGAACCCTCTCGGACCGGCCCGACTCGATCGACATTGAACTCCGAGCGTCCTGGACGCCGGCCACCCCGGACATCACCTCGCACCTGGAGGCGTGGTCCGATATGGTCTGCACCTTCGCGGGCCTCCCGCCGCTGCCCGAAGGCGTCACGCCCCTGGCGCGCTGGCGCCGCGGACAGGCCTGAAATGCGGGGCGGGAACCGGGACAATCCGCCCGGTTTTGGCGAATGCGCGGCCCTCAACACCGTGTTGTCGCTAAACTGAAGTCATCATGACCCCTCATATTCCGGAAATCACCGCCGCGGGCGCGGCCGCCAACACAGCACCAACCACAGCAGCGGCCGCGGACGCCACAACCCACATCGCGGTGGACGGCTTCGACAGCCTGGTCCCCGAGGTCATCGACCTTGACGCCCCCCGCGACGGCGTGCCGCTCGTCATTGAAACCCAGTCCGGCCTGGAGCGCTGCGCCGCGGCCCTCGCCGCAGGACATGGCCCCGCGGGCGTGGACGCCGAACGCGCCTCCGGTTTCCGCTACGGCCAGCGCGCCTTCCTGGTCCAGATCCGCCGCGAAGGATCCGGCACCTGGCTGATCGATCCGGAACCCTTCGGGGACCTGAGCATCATCAACCACGCCCTGCGCGGCGTCGAATGGATCCTGCACGCGGCCAGCCAGGACCTGCCCTGCCTGTCCGAACTCGGCATGTGGCCGGACAAACTCTTTGACACCGAGCTCGCCGCCCGCCTCGCCGGGCTCCCCCGCGTCGGCCTCGCCGCGGTGATCGAACAGCTCCTTGGCTTCGGCCTCGCGAAGGAACACTCCGCCGCCGACTGGTCCACCCGGCCGCTGCCGGAACCCTGGTTGCGCTACGCCGCGCTCGACGTCGAGGTCCTCACCGAACTGCGCGAGGAACTCATCGAACTGCTCGTCGCCGACGGCAAGCTGGACTACGCCGAACAGGAATTCGCCGCCATCCTCGAGGCCGGCCAGGCGCCGCCGCGCGTGGACCCTTGGCGCAAGACGTCCGGGCTGCACCAGATCCGGGACCGGCGCCAGTTGGCCGCGGTTCGGGAACTGTGGCTGGAACGCGACTCCCTGGCGCAGAAGCGCGACGTCGCTCCCGGCCGACTCATCCCGGATTCCGCCCTCGTCGCCGCCGCCAAGGCCATGCCCACCACCGTCCCGCAACTCCTGGGCACCAAGGGCTTCCACGGCCGCGCAGCCCAGCGCGAGGCGCCGCGGTGGCTGCGCTGCATCAGCACCGCCAGGGCCCTGGAGGAACTCCCGCCCCTGCACCTGCCCACCAATGCTCCCCCGCCCCCGCGTGTATGGGCCGACCGGGACCCGGAGGCCGCCGCGAGGCTCGCCACGGCCCGGCCGCTGCTGCAGGCCAAGGCCGAAGAGCTGAACATGCCCGTGGAGAACCTGCTGACACCGGATTTCCTCCGCCGCGTCTCCTGGCGACCGCCGGCCGAGACCAGCGAGGAAGGCATTGCCGAGGAACTGGCGAACCTAGGGGCGCGGCAGTGGCAGGTTGAACTTGTCGCGCCGCTGATAGCCGCGGCCTTCCAGGATCCGCAGCCGCTCCCGCCCCGGGAAGCGAAATCCGTGCCGGCCACAGCTGCCGCTGCAACCGCGCCGGACACGGCACCCCAGCTGTAGTCCAAACCCGCCCCGCCCGCCTCACGGGGACTCGTTCGACGGCACCATGCCCTGAGGGCAGCACAGACTCCTTGCCAGCTATGTTACTCACGAGTAACATGTTGTCTGATGTCGCGCGGATCCGTGCTGCCCTGGCGTTGCGCCCAGGGTACGGAACCGGCACCCATGTCTCGATGAGGAGTATCACGTGAGCCAAAGCCCGAGCAGCGGAAGTAACAGCAGCGGACCCAGCATTGCAAAGCCGGGCATCGGCAGAGACCGCTCCATCCGCGACGTCGTCTTCGTCGACGGCGTCCGCACCCCCTTCGGCCGCGCCGGCGAGAAGGGCATCTACGCGGGCACCCGCGCCGATGACCTCGTGGTCAAGTGCATCCGCGAACTGATGCGCCGCAACCCGTCCCTGCCGGCCGAGCGGATCGACGAGGTGGCCATCGCCGCCACGACCCAGACCGGCGACCAGGGCCTGACCATCGGCCGCACGGCCGCCCTGCTGGCCGGGCTGCCGCGGACCGTGCCGGGCTTCGCGATCGACCGGATGTGTGCCGGCGCCATGACCGCCGTTACGACGACGGCGAGCGGCATCGGCTTCGGCGCGTACGACGTTGCGATCGCCGGCGGCGTCGAGCACATGGGCAACCACCCGATGGGCGCCGGCGCGGACCCCAACCCGCGTTTTATGTCCGAACGGATCGTGGACCCGGCAGCCCTGAACATGGGCAACACCGCCGAGAACCTGCATGACCGCTTCCCCGCGATCACCAAGGACCGCACGGACGCCTACGCCGTCGCCTCCCAGGACAAGCTGGCCGCCGCTTACGCCAAGGACCAGATCCAGCCGGACCTGGTGCCCGTCGCGACGATGAAGCCGGGCCAGGGCTGGACCGTGAACACCGTGGACGAGCCGCCGCGGCCGGGCACCTCGGTGGCCGACCTCGCCTCGCTCAAGACCCCGTTCCGCGCCCACGGCCGTGTCACCGCCGGCAACGCCGCCGGCCTCAACGACGGCGCCACCGCGGCCCTGCTGGCCTCCGCCGACGCCGCCGAGGAGCTCGGCCTGCCGGTCAAGATGCGCCTGGTCAGCTACGCCTTCGCCGGCGTCGAACCCGAGGTCATGGGCATCGGCCCGGTCCCGGCCACCGAAAAGGCCCTCAAGAACGCCGGCCTGGGCATCGCGGACATCGGCCTGTTCGAAATCAACGAGGCCTTCGCCGTCCAGGTGCTCAGCTTCCTGGACCACTTCGGCATTGCCGACGACGACCCCCGGGTCAACCGCTACGGCGGCGCGATCGCCGTCGGACACCCGCTCGCATCCTCCGGCGTCCGGCTGATGAACCAGCTGGCCCGCCAGTTCGAGGAGGACCCCACGGTCCGCTTCGGCATGACCACCATGTGCATCGGCCTGGGCATGGGCGCCACCGTGATCTGGGAGAACCCGCACCACGCCGACTACGGTACCGAATACACCACCAAGACTGGAGCCGCAGCATGAGCGCCGCCGATTTTCGCAAGCTTGCGGATCTGTTCCCGAACGAGACGGTGACCCACTCCTACGTCCAGGACATCCAACTCCCCGCCGTGAACGGCACGAGCCCCGGCACCTTCGCCCTGGTCACGCTGGACAACGGGCTGGACCACTCCAAGCCCACCACGCTGGGCCCCAACACCCTGATCGAACTCGGCACCGTGCTGGAGGGACTCAAAGAGCGTGCCGCCCGCGGCGAGATCGTGGGCGTGGGCGTCACCGGAAAACCCTATTTCCTTGTTGCCGGCGCCGACCTCTCCACGGTCAAGTCCATCAGCGGCCGGGAACACGGCCTCTGGATGGCGCAGCTCGGCCACGACGTCTACGGCACCCTGGCGAACCTCGGCGTCCCGAGTTTCGCCTTCATCAACGGCCTCGCCCTGGGCGGCGGGCTGGAGATCGCCCTGCAGTCCACCTACCGCACCGTGTCCACCGGCGCCGGGGCGCTGGCCCTGCCGGAGGCCTTCATCGGGCTGATCCCGGGCTGGGGCGGCGTGTACATCCTGCCGCGGCTGATCGGCCCGGAGAATGCCCTCAAGGTGATGATTGAGAACCCGCTGAGCAACAACCGCACGCTCACCGGGCCGCAGGCGTTCAAGCTCGGCGTCGCCGACGCCATGTTCGAGCCGGCGGACTTCGTCGAGCAGTCCGTCGCGTGGGCGGCCCAGGTCATCGCCGGCGCCGTGGCACCGGAGCGTGCCAACGCCGTCGACCCTTCCGCTCCGGAGGTCGCCGCCCGCTGGGCCGGCGCCATAGCCGCGGGCCGCGCCTTCGTCGAGGCCAAGACCTCCAACGCCTCCCCCGCACCGGCCAAGGTCCTCGAGGTCATGGAGGCGAACCGCACGCTGACGCAGGCCCAGTCCGCGGAGCTGGAATGCGAGACCCTCGCGGACCTCATGCAGACCGACGAGTTCCGCTCCACCGTCTACGCCTTCCTGGACCTCGTGCAGCGCCGGTCCAAGCGCCCGGTCGGCGCCCCGGACCGCAAGCTCGCGCGCCCGGTGACGAAGGTCGGCGTCGTGGGTGCCGGCCTGATGGCCGGCCAGCTGGCCCTGCTCTTCGCCCGCCAGCTCAAGGTGCCCGTCGTGATGACGGATATCGACCAGGCCCGCGTGGACAAGGGCGTGGGCTACGTGCACGCCGAGGTGGACAAGCTCCTGCAGAAGGGCCGGATCAGCCCCGATGCCGCCAACCGGACCCGGGCGCTGGTCACCGGCTCGGTGTCCAAGGAGGCCTTCGCCGACGCCGACTTCGTGATCGAGGCGGTCTTCGAGGAGCTCAACGTCAAGAAGCAGGTCTTCAAGGAAGTGGAAGCGATCGTTTCGCCGGAGTGCATCCTCGCGACGAACACCTCCTCGCTGTCCGTCACCGCGATGGCTGAGGATCTGGAGCACCCGGAACGCCTGGTCGGCTTCCACTTCTTCAACCCCGTGGCGGTGATGCCGCTGCTGGAGATCGTCCGCGCCCCGAAGACCGACGACGCCGTGCTGGCCACCGCGTTCGAGCTCGCCAAGGGCCTCAAAAAGTCCGCCGTGCTGGTCAAGGACGCCCCGGCGTTCGTGGTGAACCGCCTCCTCTTGCGCCTGATGGGCGAAGTGACGGCGGCTTTCGATGAGGGCACGCCCGCCGATGTCGCGGACAACGCGCTGCGCCCGATGGGCCTGCCGATGACGCCGTTTGTACTCGGCGCCATGGTGGGACTGCCGGTCGCGCAGCACGTCCAGGAATCCCTCCACACCGCGTTCGGGGACCGTTTTCCCGTCTCGCAGAACCTACAGAACCTGATCGACAACGGGGTGAAATCCATCTGGGATCCGGCCTCGGTGCAGGCCGCCCAGCCCGCGATCCCGGCCGAGACCCTGGCGCTGATGTCCTTCGGCAGCACACCATCCACCGGCGAAGAGGTGCTGCGCCGCACACAGGACGCCCTGGCCGAGGAGATCGGGCTGATGCTGGACGAAGGCGTGGTGGCGGGCCCGGAGGACATCGACCTCTGCATGATCCTCGGTGCGGGCTGGCCGATGTTCCTCGGCGGCATCACCCCGTACCTTGACCGGGTGGGTGCCTCCGAGCGGGCCACCGGCCGGAAGTTCCTGGCCCCCGGGGTGGCGTCCGAACCCGCCTAGGCAATGTACTGCGGCGGCGGTGGGCTTCAGGACTCCTGGAGCCCGCCGCCGCTGAGCTTTAAGGCGCGGTGCGCCGCGGCCCGGGCGTAGGCGGCATCGTGGGTGACCAGCACGACGGCGGCGCCCCGCGCCGCGGAGTCCAGGATGGCCCGGTGCAGGTACTCCAGTCCGTGCCGGTCCAGCCCCACCGTGGGCTCATCGAGGGCGAGCACGGCGGGTTGCCGGGCCAGCAAGGTGGCAAGGGCAAGCAACCGCTGCTTCGAGGCCGGCAGCTCCGCCGGGTGCACTCCCGCATCCCCGGACAGCCCCACGGCCTCCAGCGCCTCGTAGGCCCTGGCGCTGGCGTCCTTGCCCACGAGCCTCCGCAGCCCGAAGCTGACCTCCCGCAGCACCGTCCGTTCGAACAGCTGGTCCCTGGGCTGCTGGAAGAGCAACCCCACCGAACTGGCCACCCGGCCGGCCGGAAGACCGGCAATGCTGGTGCCCGAGACCCGCACGTCCCCCGCTGCCGGGCGCAGCAGGCCGTTGAAGTGGCGCAGCAGCGTAGACTTGCCGGCCCCGTTCCGCCCGGTGATGGCCACAATTTCGCCCGGCCGCACGGTGAGGTCCAGATCCCGCAGCAGCGGCTCCGCCACGGATCCGCCTGCCCGCGGGAAGGTGAAACCGACGCCGTCCAACTCCAGCGCCGGCGCGGGTGCCACCGGGTCCGTCCCGGCGTCCCGGACGGCAGCCGAAGCACGCGTACCCGCCGCAGTGACCCCCGCCGGATGGGTCACCGCGTCGATCACGGTCCCCGTCCGGCCGAGCTCCGCGGACCGGATCAACTCCCCGGGCGGACCGCTGGCGGTGGCGGTGCCGCCGTCGAGGACGAGCCAGTGCGAGGCCGAACGGGCCAGCCCGTCGGCTGCCTGGCCCAGCACCACGACGGCGGTGCCGGCACCCGTGAGCCTGCCGATGAGGTCACGGACCAGGATGACGCCGGCAGCGTCCAGGGAGGCCAGCGGCTCGTCAAGCACCAGCACTCCGGGGCCCTGGATGAAAGCGCAGGCGATGGCCAGGCGGCGCAGTTCCCCGCCGGACAGGGTGGCGGGGTCCCGGTCCAGGAGCGCGGCCAGGCCGGTCAGCTCCGCGGCGCGGGCCACCTCCCGGAGCATGTCCGGCCGCGCGGCGCCCCGGTTCTCGAGGCCAAAGGCCAGTTCCTCGGCCACCGTGGAGCGGATCGTGGTGAGCATGCCGGCCGCCTCCTGCGGGACGTAGCCGACCCGGTCCGACCAGGCGGAGGGGTTGATCCGGGGGTCGTCGTGGCCGCCGCTGAACTCCAGCACCTCGCCGGCCTGGGCGAGCGAACCGGTGAGCGTTCCGGAGTGTCCGGGCCGCAGCCAGCCGGCCAGTAGTTTGCCGAATGTGGTCTTTCCACTGCCGGATCCGCCGAGGACGGCTGTCAGCGTGCCGGGACGGACGCTGAAGGCGATGTCGTGCAGCGCAGCGGCGGACTCGCCGTGGAAGCTGAAGGTGCCGATCCGGGCGGCCAGCACGGCGTCAGTCCGGGGCGCGGCGGTGGAGTCAGCGGTTGTCATGGCAGTCCCGCCCCCGGCCAGGAGACGGCCAGCCGGACTGCCACGGCGGCCGCGGCCAGCAGCAGCAGGACGCCCCGGACCCGGCGCTGGGCGGGCGGGTCCGTGAGCTCCCGGTAGGCGGTCCGGGGACCCTGGCGGCCGAATCCGCGGGCGTCGAGCGCCTGGGCCCGGCTTCCTGAGTCCTCGATGAGGCCCAGCACCAGTGGGACCATCTGCACCCGCACCGCAGCGAGCCGGGACACCAGGCCGCGGCCCACCACCAGCCCGCGGGCCTCCTGCGCCGCCCGGATCGCCGCCAGCCTGCCGGCCATGGCCGGCAGGAGCGTCAGCGCGGAGGCCAGGACGAAGCCGAACTGCGGCGGCAGCCCCTTCGCGGCCAGCGCGGCGACGAGATCGGGGGCGCTGACGGTGAAGGAGAAGAGCAGCAGGACCAGCACGCAGGCGCCCGTGCGGGTGCCCGCCTCCAGGGCGAAGGCCAGTCCTTCCTGCGTGACCCGGGCGGGGCCCCAGGCCGCCAGGACAGTGCGGCCCTCCGGGAAGAAGAGCCCGTGCAGCATCAGCAACGACAAGCCCAGGGGCACCAGGACCGCCGCCCCCGCGGCGAGCACACGTCGGCCGACGCCGGCACGCCCGGCCAGCACGGCCGCCGCGAGGGCGACCGCGAGGGACAGCGGCCAGCAGCCTGCCGCCGTCGTGATCACCGCGGCGGAGCCGGCCGCCGTCAGCGCGGTCAGCGGGTGGAGGGTGGAGGTCATGGTGCGGAGAGTCGGCTTCCGGCGGCTCGGGCTCAGGCTTCCGGCTGGTTCGCCGGCTGAGTCTCCGGCTGGTTCTCCGGCTGAGTCTCCGGCTGGTTCTCCGGCTGGGCCGGATCCTTGCCGGCGAGCACCCGGAAGCGGCGGACGAAGGCGAACTGGAAGGTGGTGCGGCGCGGCAATGCGTAGACCAGCAGGGCTGCGATGGCGAAGACGATGGCCTTGTCCATGGGGTCCGAGATCAGTGCCTGCTTGGTGATGGCAGCGAGCAGGGTGTCGCCCATGGCGCGGAATGCGCTGACCACTGCTCCCGTGCCGAGGCCGGCTGTGCCGCCAAAGACGAAGGCCGCGATCGGGGCGGACACGACGCCGGCGAGAATGCCGGTGACGAAGCCGGCGACCGGTGCGAGGTAGAAGCGGCGGAACAGTCCGCCGCGGGCGGCCAGGCCGGCGAGGAAGCCGATCAGCGCCGCGCCGGCGGCGAAGGGCAGCACCGTCGGGTTGAAGAAGGACCACACGATGGTGCTGAGGGCGCCTGTGGCGGCACCTGCGGCCGGGCCGGCGAGGACCGCGATCAGGACGGTGCCGATGGCGTCGAGGTAGAACGGCAGCCCGGTGGTGCCCATGAGCTGGCCCAGGACAACGTTCAGGACCAGGGCCACGGGCATCAGGACCAGTGTGGACGTGGGAAGGACCGGAAGCGCCGCGGCGATCAGCAGGACGGCGCCAAGCAGGAATCCGCCGAGGGCCACTAGCGCCGCGAAGCTGGCCGGTCCGTTGGCGATGTCCGCGGGCTGGGTCAGGACCAGGAACAGGTAGGTGGCTGCGATCGCGGCGGCACCGGCGAGTTCCAGCAGGCGGCGGTTGCGCCGTGACTTGGCTGTGCCGGGGCCGGAGCCGGTGGCAGGAAGGGTCAGGGACTGCTGTGACATGGGGATGGTCCTTAAGTGGGAGCTGCAACATCCGCCTCATGTCACCTCGGCGCAGCTACCATCCTAACCAGAGGCGGGGGTACCGGCGGACGTGCTCCCCCGGGCCAGCGCGCCGACCGAGGAAATCAGCTCCGCGAAGCACTGCTCCGGGTCGTTGGAGGACACGATTCGGGCGTTGGGCGGCAGTCCCCAGAGGCCGCGGAAGTCCGCCACCGTGGTGCCGGTCAGCAGCGGCGAGGCGGTTTCGACGTCGACTGTGGCCAGGCGGGCCGTGAACGGGGTGCGTCCGACGGCGGCGCAGGCCGCGAAGGCGTCATGCATGTGCGCGACGTAGCCCTGGTCGTAGAGCCGGTGGAATTCCATGTAGAACCTGATCGCGTCGGACAGGCAGGCCACGAGCGGGCTGGCGGAGGTGCTGCGGAGGCCCTCCGGCTGCTCCGGCAGGACCAGCTCCGGGCCGGCCCCGGCGGCCTCCCCGAGGCGCCGGAGGTGTTCGGGGAGCATTTCGATCCGCTCCGTCGTTTCCAGCGCGCACACCAGGGGAAGCTTGTCTTCCGGCAGGCCGCGGTACGCGGCGAAGACCTCCTTGGCCGCGTGCGGGTCCACCGAGGTGTTCCATTCCGCCGTCGGCGTCGTGTTGCCCTGGTAGTAGTAGCTCCCGCCCATGATGACGAGGCCTTTGAGCAGCCGCGGCAGCTCCGGTTCGCGGCGCAGGGCGAGGGCGAAGTTGGTCAGCGGCCCGGTGATGAGCCCGGTGATCTCCCCCGGGTGCGCCCGCACTTCGTCCACCCAGACGTCGACGGCGTGCCGCTGCGAGATCTGCTGCGCGGGCGCGGGCAGCTCGGCGTGGCCGATCCCCTGTGGCCCGTGGGTCTCCTCGGTGGTGACCAGCGGGATTTCCAGGGGCACCTCGGCGCCGATGGCCACCTCGACGCCGGACCGGCCGCACAGTTCCAGGAGCGCCAGGTTGTTGAGCGCGACCTGGCGGGCACCGACGTTGCCGGCCGTGCAGGTAATGGCCTGCAGGTGCACCCCGGGCCGGGACAGCAGGTAGACGAGGGCCAGGGCGTCGTCGATCCCGGTGTCGACGTCCATCAGGACGGTGTGGCGCGCTGCAGGCACGTCAGGCAGGGCCCCCGGGCTGGGAGCCGTTGAGGACAGACCCATCTAGAACAGTGCGACCTTCGGCGTCCGCGGAAAGAGATCGTTCAGTTCGGCACGCTCCGCGGCGCTGGGGACCCAGGCCACGGCGGCGGCGTTCTGCCGGACCTGTTCCGGCCGGGTGGCACCGGCGATGACACTGCTGACGGACGGCTGGGCCGCAAGCCAGGAGAACGCGACCTGGATCTCGTTCAGGCCGCGTTGGGCCGCGAAGCCGCTGAACGCGCCCAGCTGGTCCCAGTCGGCGTCGTGGACCAGGTTGGTGCGGGTGTGGCTGAGGCGCGAACCCTCGGGTGCCGTGTCCTTGGCGTATTTGCCGGTCAGGAGGCCGTTGGCGAGCGGGAAGTACGGCAGGACGCCCAGGCCGTACGCTTCGGCGGCCGGCGTGACCTCGAGTTCGGCGCGGCGGTCCAGCAGGTTGTAGTGGTTCTGGCTGGAGATGAACCGTGCTCCCCCGCGGGCGCGGGCCACGAATTCGGCCTCGGCGATCTGCCAGCCGGCGCGGTTGGAGTGGCCGATGTAGCGGACCTTGCCGCTGGTGACGAGCTCGTCGAGGGCGTCGAGGGTCTCCTCGATGGGGGTCAGCGGGTCCGGGGTGTGGAACTGGTAGAGGTCGATCCAGTCCGTTCCCAGCCGGCGCAGCGAGGCCTCCGCGGCCTTGATGATGTACCGGCGGGAGCCGCGGGCACCGAAGTCGTTGCCGTTGGCCCCGCGCATGTCCATGCCGAACTTGGTGCCGATCACGGCGTCGTCGCGGCGGCCCCTGAGGGCCTTGCCCAGCATCGTCTCGCTGAGGCCGGGTTCCTTGCCGTAGGTATCGGCGACGTCGAAGAACGTAATGCCCGCGTCCAGGGCGGCATGCACGACGGCGTCGGTCCCCTCCTGCGACTCGGTGGCAGTATTAGCCCGGCCCAGGTTGTTGCAGCCAAGGCCGACGACGGAGACGGACAGTCCGGAGTTTCCTACACGGCGGTATTCAGTCATGGGGTTCAGCCTATAACGGCCGGCAGCGGCTCCCGGGCATGGCGGCCAGGTTGCTGCCGGGTGCCGGCGGCCGGAGTTAGGCCGGGCCCCGTTCCGCCAGCGGCGGGAGTTAGGCCGGGCTCCGGCGTTCGGCCGGCAGCCGGCCCGCGCGGGTCACCCCGCGGGCAGTTCCAGTCCGCGTTCGTCCAGGGCATCCTCGAGCTGGGCAAGGGTCCGCGGGCAGATCCCGTGCATTCCGGCAAGTCGGCGCCGGCCCAGCTGCACAAGATGCTCGAGAGTTTCCACCCCCGCATGTGCGAGCGACTTGCGTGCCGGTGCCGCCAGGCCCGCCGGGAGCGGGGTGCTGCCTGGTTGAGAGGATTTGCGCGTCATGGCGTTGCCTTTCAGTCGGTTGCCCCCAAACTGATGTGAGCCGTGCCCGACTCCTTGCAGGTGTTACCTAAAGCGTGAAGCTGTTGGCCGGCTTCGGTGAGTGCTTGAGCTTAAAGGACTCCTCGCCGAAGGCTGCGGCGCCGATGCTCAGCTTGGTGAAGTCCAGGTCTTCGCCACGGATGCAGACCTTGATGGCGTTGACCGTCTTGTTGACGTCCGGGGTGAGGATGAAGATGTTGAGTTTGGCATCGGCAAATTCGGAGCGGTCCACAATCCCGAGACCCCGCCAGGCCAGGTGGCCGATCAGGGCGTCCTTGGCTTTTTCCTCGAGGTACCGGTCGCGGGTGGTCCCGTCCTTGGTTTTCAGGGCGTACTGGGCCACCACCCAGAACTGTTCCTCGTCCGGAATTTCGGCGTACCCGTCCTCGGCGCACTGCCCGGCGAAGGCGTCCATGAGCCGCTCCGCGGCCTCGGCGTCGGCGGCGTCGGTCTCTTCGGTGGTGCTCTGGTGCCCCACGACGCCGTGGTTCATGACGAATTCGTTGAACTCCTCGTCAATCCAGGCCTCCCTGAACTGCAGGGTGCCTTCTTCGTCACGCTTATAAACCCGGATAATTCCGCTCATGCCCGTCCTTTCCTGAACCATTCGCGGTCTGTGCCGTCGAACGGTGGCTGTTGTGCCTTGACGGCCTGGTACAGCTGATCCGATGCCGTGGTGATCCGGTCCACCACGTCCGCGGGGTAGTCCATCTCGATCCGGTGCTCGGCAAACTCGTCCTCATCGTCCACGTACACGCCGCGGTCCACGGTCCGGATCACATCCAGGTCCATGTCGATCAGGTGGAACTCGGTGACGCCCGGCCGGATCGTCGTCCAGCCGTGGTCCGTCGCCAGGTCCACGTAGACCTGAACGCCCGCGGGGTGGGCTTCGTCGTAGAAGGTGGCCACGAACTCGCCCGAGCGCGGGACCAGCAGCACGGCGTCGGATTCGGCGTAGAACGCCGCGCCCGGGCGGGAGCAGAACTCATTGGTTCCCTGGAAGATCCACCAGCCGTGGGCGTCCTCGCCGAGATACGTCCCGGGCACCACCCAGTGCGCCTTGCCGTTCCATTTCCGGTTCCGGGCGACCACCAGGTCGCCCGGCACCAGGCTCTCGGGGGTCCTCACGGGGGTTCTCGCGGGTGTCCTCACAGAATCGGCAGGCTGCCGGTGCTGGGGTGTTCCTGGCCCGGGAGGGGCCGGGCGAACGGCACCTTGGTGCCCAGAACCTGCGCCACGACGTCGTGCGTGATCTGCTGCGCGGTCAGGCCGACCCGCTCGAGCACCTGGCTGCGGGAGCCGTGGTCCAGGAACTCCACCGGGAGGCCCACCTCATTGAGGGCGGTGTCCACCCCGGCGGCCCGCATTTCCTGCCGGATCCGGGACCCGACGCCGCCGGCGCGGACCCCGTCCTCGATGCAGATGACGAGGCGGTGGTGCGAGGCGAGGGCGACGACGGATCTGGGGACCGGGAGGACCCAGCGCGGATCCACGACGGTGGAGCTGATGCCCTGCGCGCCGAGCCGGTTCGAGACGTCCAGTGCGAGTTCGGACATCGCCCCGACGCTGACGATCAGCACGTCGTTGTCGCTGGCGCCGGCCGGACGGCGTGCCAGCACGTCCACGCCGTCGCTGAGCCGCTCGATGGCCTCCACCTCGGCACCGACAGTGCCCTTGGAGTAGCGGATCACGCTGGGGGCGTCCTCGATGGCGACTGCTTCGCGCAGTTCCTCGCGGAGCCGGCTGGAGTCGCGGGGCGCGGCGAGGTGCAGGCCTGGCACGATCTGGACCATGGCCATGTCCCACATGCCATGGTGGCTGGCGCCGTCGGGCCCGGTGACGCCGGCCCGGTCCAGGACGATCGTGACGCCGGCTTTGTGCAGGGCGACGTCCATCAGGAGCTGGTCGAAGGCGCGGTTCAGGAAGGTCGCGTAGACCGCGACGACGGGGTGCAGCCCGCCGAATGCCATGCCGGCGGCCGAGGTGAGGGCGTGCTGTTCGGCGATGCCGACGTCGAACACGCGTTCCGGGTGCCGCGCGGCGAACTTGTGGAGCCCGACGGGGATGAGCATGGCGCCGGTGATGCCGACGATGTCCTGGCGCTCATCGGCGATGTCGGCGATCTCGTCGGCGAAGACGGACGTCCAGGACTTGGCGCCGCCGGCCTCGGTGGGTTCGCCGGTCTCCGGGTCGATGATCCCGACAGCGTGGAACTGGTCGGCTTCATGGGCGCGGGCGGGTGCGTAGCCGTGGCCCTTCTCCGTCATGGCGTGCACAATGACGGGCCCGGCGTAGGTCTTGGCGGTGGACAGGGCGTTCTCCAGGGCCTGGAGGTCATGGCCGTCCACGGGTCCGATGTACTTCATGCCGAGGTCCTCGAACATGCCCTGCGGGGCCCACCAGTCCTTGACGCCCTTCTTCATGGCGTGCAGGCTGCGGTAGGTGAACTGGCCGGCGGGTCCGCCGTTCTGCAGCTTCCGCCGCCACAGGTCCAGGGTGCCTTCGTAGCCGGGTGCGGCGCGGAAGGAATCGATGGTGGGGCGCAGCGAGGCGAGGTAGTCCGCGAAACCGCCCACGGTCGGGGCGTAGGAGCGCCCGTTGTCGTTCACAACGATCACGACGCGGCGCTTCTTGTCGGCGGCGATGTTGTTGATGGCCTCCCAGGCCATGCCGCCGGTGAGTGCGCCGTCGCCCACGACTGCGATCACGTACCGGTCGCCGTCGCCGGTCAGCTGCCGGGCACGGGAGATCCCGTCCGCCCAGGAGAGCGAGGAGGAGGCATGCGAGCTTTCGACGATGTCGTGCTCGGATTCGGCGCGGTCCGGGTAGCCGGACAGGCCGCCCTGCTGGCGCAGGGTGCTGAAGTCCTGGCGGCCGGTGAGGAGCTTGTGCACGTACGACTGGTGGCCGGTGTCGAAGACGATGCTGTCGCGGGGGGAATCGAAGATCCGGTGGACCGCGATGGTGAGTTCGACGACGCCGAGGTTTGGGCCAAGGTGCCCGCCGGTCTGGGAGACGTTGCCGATCAGGAATTCCCTGACCTCGGCTGCCAGCTGATCCAGCTGCGCCTCTGACAACTTGCTCAGGTCCTGCGGATTCCGGATGGTCTCCAAGATTCCCAACGGCCCCTCCTTCGGGTGGTAGACATGCCTTCTAACTCTAACGCCTCCGGAGTGGCCGTGGTGCCGGAACGGGAAAGCCCCGGTCCGTCGGTGACGGGCCGGGGCTTTCTCGTTGGACTGCTGGGTCTCCGCTGGTTGGCGGGGACGATCTCCGCTAGTTGGCGGAGATCTGGCGCAGCACGTACTGCAGGATGCCGCCGTTGCGGTAGTAGTCAGCCTCGCCCGGGGTGTCGATGCGCAGGACCGCATCGAAGGACGTGACCGTGCCGTCAACCGCAGTGGCAGTGACCTTGAGCGTCTTGGGCGTGGTGCCCTCGTTCAGGGCGGTGACGCCCTCAACCGCGAAGGTCTCCGTGCCGGTCAGCCCGAGGCTGGCAGCGTTCTGGCCGGCCGGGTACTGCAGGGGCAGGACGCCCATGCCGATCAGGTTGGAGCGGTGGATGCGTTCGTAGCTTTCGGCCACGACAGCCTTGACGCCCAGGAGCGCGGTGCCCTTGGCTGCCCAGTCACGGGATGAGCCGGAGCCGTACTCCTTGCCGGCCAGGACAACCAGCGGGATGCCGGCGGCCTGGTAGTTCTGCGCGGCGTCGTAGACATAGGCCTGCGGGCCGTCGGCCTGGGTGAAGTCGCGGGTGAAGCCACCCTCGACGCCGTCCAGGATCTGGTTCTTGATCCGGATGTTCGCGAACGTTCCGCGGATCATGACCTCGTGGTTGCCACGGCGTGAGCCGTAGGAGTTGAAGTCCTTGCGCTCCACTCCGTTGGCCAGCAGGTACTGCCCGGCCGGGGTGTCGGACTTGAAGGAACCTGCCGGTGAGATGTGGTCGGTGGTGACCGAATCGCCAAGCTTCAGCAGCACGCGCGCGCCGGTGATGTCCTTGACGGGCTCCGGCTGCGCCTTGATGCCGTCGAAGTACGGGGGCTTCCGGACGTACGTGGACTTCGGATCCCAGGCGAAGGTGTCGCCGGCGGGGGTGTCGAGTGCCTTCCAGCGCTCGTCGCCTTCGAAGACGCCCTCGTAGCCGCGGGCGAACATGTCCTTGTCGATCGAGGAATCGATGACCTGCTGGACCTCGACCGGGTTCGGCCAGATGTCCTTCAGGAAGACGTCGTTGCCGGCCTCGTCCTGGCCCAAGGCGTCGGCGTCGAAGTCGAAGTCCATGGTTCCGGCCAGGGCGTAGGCGATGACCAGCGGCGGGGAGGCCAAGTAGTTCATCTTCACGTCCGGGTTGATCCGGCCCTCGAAGTTGCGGTTGCCGGACAGCACGGCGGTGACGGAAAGGTCGTTGGCCTGGATGGCCTCGGAGATTTCGGCGTCGAGCGGGCCGGAGTTGCCGATGCAGGTCGCGCAGCCGTAACCGACGATGTAGAAGCCGAGCTTCTCCAGGTACGGGGTCAGGCCCGACTTGTTGTAGTAGTCGGTGACAACCTTGGAACCGGGAGCAACGGAGGTTTTGACCCACGGCTTGGAGGTGAGGCCCTTGTCGACGGCGTTGCGGGCCAGCAGTGCGGCGGCCAGCATCACGGACGGGTTGGACGTGTTGGTGCAGGACGTGATTGAGGCGATGGACACCGCGCCGTGGTCCAGCTCGAACTCGCGGCCGTCGGCGGTCTTGACGCTGACCTTGTTCGACGGGCGGCCGTCCGACTTGGGGCCGTGCGCGTGCGGAGCCTGGTCGGTCAGGTGCGTTCCCGACGCAGTGAACGACGGCGCATCGGAAGCCGGGAAGCTTTCGTCAATCGCCTCGTCCAGGCTGCCGTCGGCCAGGTCTTCCTTCACGTAGTTGCGCAGGTCCTCGCGGAACTGGTCCTTGGACTCCGTGAGGATGATGCGGTCCTGCGGGCGCTTCGGGCCGGAAATCGACGGGACAACCGTCGACAGGTCCAGCTCGAGGTACTCGGAGAACTTGATCTCCTTGGAAGGATCATGCCAAAGGCCCTGTTCCTTCGCGTAGGACTCCACGAGGGCGACGTTCTCGTCCGAGCGGCCGGTGAGGCGCAGGTAGTCGAGGGTGACGTCGTCGATCGGGAACATGGCGGCCGTGGAGCCGAACTCCGGGCTCATGTTGCCGATGGTGGCGCGGTTGGCCAGCGGCACGGCCGCGACGCCTTCGCCGTAGAACTCTACGAACTTGCCGACCACACCGTGCTTGCGCAGCTGTTCGGTGATGGTCAGGACGACGTCGGTGGCGGTCGCGCCGGCCGGGATGGACCCGGTCAGCTTGAAGCCCACGACGCGCGGGATCAGCATGGAGACGGGCTGGCCGAGCATGGCCGCCTCGGCTTCGATGCCGCCGACGCCCCAGCCCAGCACGCCCAGGCCGTTGACCATGGTGGTGTGGGAGTCGGTGCCGACGCAGGTGTCCGGGTAGGCGCGGAGCGCGCCATCAACTTCGCGGGTCATGACGGTGCGGGCCAGGTACTCGATGTTGACCTGGTGCACGATGCCGGTTCCCGGCGGAACGACCTTGAAGTCATCGAACGCGGTCTGGCCCCAACGCAGGAACTGGTACCGCTCGCCGTTGCGCTGGTATTCGATCTCCATGTTGCG
This sequence comes from Arthrobacter sp. 10L424, assembly GCF_056395325.1. NCBI lineage: Bacteria > Bacillati > Actinomycetota > Actinomycetes > Micrococcales > Micrococcaceae > Arthrobacter > Arthrobacter sp. 10L424. The sequence goes on from NZ_JBFTJH010000006.1 coordinate 30,158, forward strand.
CTCCAGTGCGCCGGAGTTGCCGAAGGCGTCGATCTGCACGGAGTGGTCGATCACCATTTCGGCAGGTGCCAGCGGGTTGACCCGCTTGGGGTCACCGCCGAGTTCCTTGACTGCTTCACGCATGGTGGCAAGGTCCACAACGCAGGGCACGCCAGTGAAGTCCTGCATGATCACGCGCGCCGGCGTGAACTGGATTTCAGTGTCGGGCTCGGCGCTGGGGTCCCAGCCGGCCAGTGCTCGGACGTGATCGGCCGTAATGTTGGCGCCGTCCTCGGTCCTCAACAGGTTTTCAAGCAATACCTTGAGGCTGAACGGAAGGTTTTCTGCACCTTCAACGGAGTTCAACCGGAAAATTTCGTATTCGGTACCGGCTACATTAAGTTTGCCTTTTGAACCGAAGCTGTCCACAATGCTCATCGCAGGACTCCTCTCGCAACAGTTTCATCTTTGTCGCGCCGCAGACCCCTTGCTAGTTAGGTGGCCCTAACTAGTGCTTGGCCTTGTTTGGACAAGACTCGGTACAGGGTGCAGGAGGTCAGCCGTGATTACGGAGCGCGACGTCGGACTACTCCGCCCATCCTAGTGGCCTCAGGCCCCGGGAGTCAGCAGCGCCACAGTCTCCATGTGGTGGGTATGCGGGTACAGGTCGAAGGCCCGCAGCCCGTTCAGTTCCCAGCCGGACTCCTGGAAGTAGCCCACATCGCGGGCAAAGGACGCCGGATCGCAGGACACATAGGCGACGGCACGGGGGCCGGCCTCAACCAGCTGGTTCACGACGGCCTTGCCCGCGCCGGCCCGGGGAGGATCGAGCAGGACGGCGTCGAACGTGCGGGCTTTCTCACGCAGAACCCGTTCCACCCGGCCCTGGACGATCTCGACCTGGGAGGCATCATGGAGGTTCTTGCGCGCGTCCCTGCTGGTGCCGGGCGACCCTTCGACGGACAGGACGGAGCCGGTGACGCCGACGGCGTCCGCGAGCGGTGCGGTGAACAGCCCGGCCCCCGCGTACAGGTCGGCCACCGAGGCGCCGGCGTCCAGGAAGCCGCCGTCCTGCAGGAAGCCGGTGACCGCTCCCACGAGGGTGTCCGGCCCGTCCCGATGGATCTGCCAGAACCCGTCGCCGGTGACGCGGAAGCTGTGACCGGCGGCGCTCTCCTGCACGTAGGTACGTCCGCGGAGCCGCAGGACCTCGCCCTTGACCGGATCGAAGCTGGCCACGGACACGTCCTCGGGCAGCTGGGCAAGGACCGCGCTGAGCCGCTTCGCGCGGGTTCCGGCGGCCGGGACCAGGAGCACCAGCGGGCGGGAGCCGTTGGCCGGGGCGGCGACCTCAATGCGTTCGATGCCCTGCAGGTCGATGTCCCAGAGCCGGAGCGCGTTGATGGCATCCGCTGCCAGGGGCATCTCCCCGACCGGGAGGACCGTGTCGGAACGGTGCGCGTGCATGCCGAGTTTCCCGGCCGGCGTCACCGCGAACCCGGCGCGGGTCCGCCAGGCGAGGCCCGCCGTCGCCGGCGTGCCGGGCTCCCCCACGGCTTCCACGGTGATGGGACGTTCGACGCCGGCCAGGCGGCGCAGCTGTTCGGCGAGCACCTCGGCCTTGAGGCTGCGCTGGCGCTCCAGGGAGATGTGGCCGAGTTCGGCGCCGCCCACGGGAGGGTGGCGGTGGGACCAGGAGCGGGCGGAATCCGCCAGGTCCCAGAAGTGTTCCACCCGGTCCGGGGAGGGTTCCAGGACTTCCACGACGTCGCCGCGCCAGAACTTGGCGTCCTGGCCGGACTCAGTGAGGCGGACCCGGACCTTTTCGCCGGGGATGCCGTGGCGGACGAAGACCACCCGTCCCTCATGCCGGGCCACGCAGTGGCCGCCGTGGGCGACCGGGCCGACGTCGACGGTCAGTTCGGTGGAGGATTGCGTCTGGGTCTCGGAGCTCATTGGATGTCCTGCAGTCTCTTGGCTTCTTCGGATGATTTCAGCTGCCACGGCACACTGGCCACCATCACGCCCGGCTCGAAGTGCAGCCGGGTCTTGATGCGCAGCGCGGTCTGGTTGTGGACCAGTTGCTCCCACCACTTGCCGACGACGTACTCGGGGATGTAGACGACAATCAGGTCGCGGGGCGAATCGCGGCGCATGTTCTTGATGTATTCCATGATGGGCGTCACCGTTTCGCGGAACGGACTGGCCAGCACGGTCAACGGTACCGGGATTTCCAGCTTCTCCCAGTCCGCGACCGTTTGTTCGGTCTCTTCGGGGCTGATGTCCACGGTGATGGCGTCCAGCCGGGAGGGCCGGGACGCGCGGGCGTAGGCCAGCGCCCGGAGCACCGGCTTGCGGACGTGCGAGACGAGCAGCACGGCGTGCACGCGGGTGGGCAGGGCCCGCGGCGAGGTGTCCTCGTCGACGGCGAGTTCCTTGGCCACGTTGTCGTAGTGCGCCCGGATGCTCCACATGATCAGGAACAGGACGAACATGGCCAGCAGCGCGATCCAGGCGCCCTGCTGGAATTTTGTGATGAGGACGATCAGCAGGACCAGCCCGGTCATGCCGAAGCCGACCATGTTGATGGTGCGGGACTTGAGCATCCGCCGCTTCACCGCCGGGTCCTTGGCGAGTTTCAGCTCCCGCCCCCAGTGCCGGACCATGCCGAGCTGGCTCAAGGTGAAGGAGATGAAGACGCCCACGATGTAAAGCTGGATGAGCTTGGTGACGTCCGCGTTGAACGCGATGATCAGCACCAGCGCGCCGGCAGCCAGCGCCAGGACTCCGTTGCTGAAGGCCAGCCGGTCCCCCCGGGTGCGCAGCTGGCGGGGCAGGTAGCCGTCCTGGGCCAGGATGGAGCCGAGCACCGGGAAGCCGTTGAACGCGGTGTTGGAGGCGAAAACGAGGATCACGCCGGTGGCGGCCACCACGATGAAGAAGGGGATGGACCCCGCACCGAAGATGGTCTGGGCGATCTGGCTGATCGCCGGGCTCTGGATGTAGCCCTCCGGCAGCGGCCGGCCGTCGAGCAGGAACTCCTTGGCCGGGTCCAGCACGATGTGCACCTTGGTGGCGTTGGCCAGGTAGATGATGCCTGCCAGCATGGCGGAGGCGATCACGCCGAGCAGCAGCAGGGTGGTGGCGGCATTCTTGCTCTTGGGCTTCTGGAAGTTCGGCACGCCGTTGCTGATCGCTTCGACGCCGGTCAGCGCCGCGGCGCCGGAGGAGAAGGCCCTCAGCAGCAGGAACGCGCCGGCGAGGCCGACCAGTCCTTCGTCGAAGCCGGGCGCGGGAACGATCGTGAAGGCTGCCGAGGGCGCCTCGCCCAGCCGGCCGGTGGCGGCCTGGAAGACACCGATCGCGGTCATGCCGAGGATCGACGCCATAAAGATGTACGTCGGCAGGGCGAACACCGTGCCGGCTTCCTTGATGCCGCGCAGGTTCACGAGCGCCAGGACCACGACGCCGATCACCGCGATGCCGGCCTGCTGGCCATGCAGCGCGGGCACCGCCGTGGTCAGGTAGGTGGCGGCGGAGGACATGGACACCGCAACGGTCAGCACGTAGTCGACCAGCAGGGCGGAGGCGACGGTGAGTCCTGCGTGCTTGCCCAGGTTTTCGTTGGCGATCTCATAATCGCCGCCGCCGGAGGGGTAGGCGTGGACGTTCTGCCGGTAGGAGGCGACCACCGTCAGCAGCACCACCATGACGGCCAGGCCCACCCAGGGCGAGAACGCCACAGCGCTGACGCCGGCCAGCGCCAGCGTCAGGAGGATTTCGTCGGGTGCGTACGCCACGGAGGACAGCGCGTCGGAGGCGAAAACGGGGAGGGCGATCCGCTTGGGAAGCAGGGTGTGGGCCAGGTTGTCGTTCCGGAACGGTCTGCCTACCAGCACCCGCTTCACGGCATTGAAAATTGTCGGCACCACACAAAGCTAGTCCCATTCGCACGCGATGTCATGACGGCGGCTTTCCCCGCCCGGGGGCGGGCTCCGCGCGCGGCGGTGGCCGGTATTGTTTTACGCAGCAGCAGTCAAAGGAACTATAGGAGGCACGGTTGGCGCACTTCGTGATCATGGGTTGTGGCCGGGTGGGGGCAACCCTCGCGCACACCCTCGAGGACGCGGGCCATTCCGTGGCCATCATCGACCAGGACGACCGCGCTTTCCGGCGGCTCCGGGCGGGTTTCACGGGCCGTAAAGTCACCGGCGTCGGTTTCGACCGGGAGACCCTGAAGCAGGCCGGCGTCGCGGACGCCTATGCGTTCGCAGCTGTCTCCAGCGGTGACAATTCCAACATCCTTGCCACGCGCGTGGCCCGCGAAACCTTCCACGTCCCCCACGTTGTGGCCAGGATCTACGATCCGGGCCGCGCGGAGATCTACCAGCGCCTGGGCATCCCCACGGTGGCTGCCGTGCGCTGGAGCGCCGACCAGGTCCTCCGGCGGATCCTGCCCGAACAGCACCTCGCCGGCGACTTCCGGGATCCCTCCGGCCGGCTTGTGCTGGCCGAGGTGGACCTGGACCCGGAGTGGATCGGGCACCCGGTGACCTCCATCGAAAAGGCCGCCGGAATCCGCGTCGCCTATCTGACCCGCTTCGGCGAGGGCATGCTGCCGGTGGCCGGCACCCTGTACCAGGACGGCGACACCGTCCATGCGATGCTCGGCGTGGACCGCAGCACCGAAGTCGCCCACATTCTTGCCAAGTCCCCCGCCAAGGAGTCCTAAGTGAAAGTCGTCATTGTCGGGGCGGGAAGCGTCGGTTCCTCGATCGCGCGCGAACTGCTGGCCCACAAACACGAGATCCTGCTGATTGACCTGAAGCCCGAGGTGATCGGGCGCAGCGGCCTGCGCGGCGCGCACTGGCTGGTCGGCGATGCCTGCGAGCTGAGCACCCTGCAGGACGCGAAACTGGAGGACGCCGACGTCGTGGTCTCCGCGACCGGCGATGACAAGGTGAACCTGGTGGTCTCGCTCCTCGCAAAGACCGAATTCGGCGTCGGACGGACGGTGGGCCGGGTCAACAACCCCAAGAACGACTGGATGTTCGACGATTCCTGGGGCGTCGACGTCGCGGTCAACACCCCGCAGCTCATGACCGCCCTCGTCGAGGAGGCGGTGGAGATCGGCGACCTGGTGCGCCTGCTGACCCTGCAGACCGGGGTGTCATCCCTGGTCGAGTTCACGGTTCCCCACGATTCGCACGTGATCGGCCTGACGGTGGGCAGCATCGACTGGCCGGAGGATTCGACCCTCGTGGCGATTCTGCGGGACCAGGCGCCCATCACCCCGAGCCGTGACGATGTGATCGACGGCGGCGACGAGCTGTTCTTCGTGACCACGATCGCGGCCGAGGACGATCTGCGTGCCCTGCTCTCGCCCGAGTCGGCCGGCGATGACGGGCACGCTGACGAACAGCTCCCCGCCGCGGCGGACGACGGCTTCGACGGCTAGTTGGATTTGCGCTGACGGTTGATTTGCGCTGTCAGTTGGAGTGGTTATTCCGCCCGGATAACCACTCCAACTGCCAGCTCAACTGGTTTTGTCGGCCGGGGCGGGGCGGGTAAGCAGCCAGGCGACCCAGATGCCCAGGATGTACAGCGGTGCGCCCATCAGGAGCCGGGTCGTGGCGAGGGCGGCGAAACCGGCGTCGCCCATGAAGTACAGCGGGACCTGAACCAGCAGCCGGAGGGCCAGCACCGCGATAATCACCCAGGTGCCGATCTGGTAGGCCTTGACCCTGGCAGGGTTCTTCCGCCAGTCCAGGCCCTCGTTCCGGATGAACCCGAAAATCAGGCCGGCAAAGGGCCAGCGGACGGCAATCGAGATGGCCATGCCCACGATGTAGGCAGCGTTCGTGAAGAACCCGAGGACATAGAAGTCCTCGGCCTTGCCCGTGCTGTTGGCAAGCCACGCGGAGAGGCCGACGCCGGCGATCCCCGCCAGTGCCTGCGTCAGCGGTTTGCGCTGGACCAGCCGCGTGAGGGTGAAAACAGCAGCCACGGCCAGCGCAAGGATCAAGGCCAGCGTCAGTTCACGTGTGATCGTGAACGCGACGAGGAACACCAGGCCGGGGAGGATGCTCTCCGCAATGCCCTGGATCCCGCCGGCGCTTTTGAGTACGTCGATGTTGCCGTTGGTGGAACGGTGCAGGCCGGCCTTGGCCGCGTAGCCTTCGGCGAGCTGCGCCACTGTCGGCTGGTCGGCTGTTGGCTGCTCTGACCTCGGCTGGTCTGACGTTGGCTGGTATGCCGTTTGCTGGTCAGCGGCATCTTTCCCGGCCGATCCCTGCCCGGCTGCTGTCTCAGGTTTCTCGGGCAAAGTCATTGCTCCTCCTGGCGGGAAAGTATTTCGTAGCGGGGGTTGAACATGGTGGGCAGGCCGTCGCGCACGGTGACCATGCCCCGGAGGCGGAGTTCCGTGCCGGCCTCGACGCCGGGGATGCGGCGGCGTCCAAGCCAGACCACGCGGAGCCGGTCCTTGGGGCCGAAGGGCCGGTGCCGCCGGGCACCAGGGGCGGCCGCGGACGCGGCGGGTGCGGCAGCGCCGGCGGCGGACCCCGCCGCGGCACGGGTAGCCTTGGCGCCGGGTGTTTTGGCGCCGGGTGCCTTGATGCTGGGCGCGTCGTGGTCGACGACGACCGCGGTGAAGGCAGCCACCTGGCTTGCCGGCGCGTAGGTGACCGACTCGATGTAGCCGTGGCACACCACGCGGCCGCGGTCCGGCAACCCCCTCACGGAGACGGAAGAGGCCGGATCCTGGCGGGGGGCATCAGCCAATCTGGGTAATCTCCGGTCCACGTTCGGGCCGCTCGAGGTCCGGGGCGGACTGCGGCGCGGGGGCGGCATTGTCCTTCGGCAGGCGGAGCTGCAGCAGGTCGCGCGGCGGCATCGGGTTTTCACCGCGGACCACCACGATCTGCCGGAACAGGCTCTCAAGCCCTGCGGCCGCCTCGCGGTCCACGGCGGCCTCGCCGCCGAATACTCCGCGGAGGAACCAGCGCGGGCCATCGACGCCGATGAAGCGGGCAACGCGGTAGCCGTGGCTCTCGTCGGCGCCGCCGGCCGGCAGCTTGGCGAGCAGTTCGGTGCCGAAGCCGCCCGGGATTTCCTCGATCTGGCCGCCCTGGCTGCCGACCGACTGGCCGATCTGCTCGCGGATTTCGTCCCAAAGGCCCTCGGAGCGGGGCGCCGCGAAAGCCTGGAGCTGGAGGCTTGAGCCGTTCAGGTCCAGGGTGACGGCCACAACACGCTGGGTGGCCTCTTCGACCTCGAGCCGGAGCTGCAGGCCTTCCGCGGGGGCAATCAGCAGTGCACCGAGGTCCACATAGCCGTCCTGGTCCTCGATTTCCGAGACGTCGAAGGGACCCGTGGCCCCGCGGCCTGGAACAGCGGAAGTGATCCCGGCGGAGCCGGGTGCAACGGAGCCGGGTGCAACAGCGCCGGGTGCGGCGGAGTCATCGGCGGAAGCGTCAGCAACTGCCTCCTGGGTTTCCCCGGGGTCGGTCAGCTGTTCCTGCTTGGCTTTCCTGCCACGCCCAAAAACCATGGGGTTGTCTCCTTAGTTGTGATCCTGTGCCGCCGCGCCGCCCCGCGTCCGCGTGGCGCCCGCCGTCTGCTGCTGTTTCATTCTGTGCCCCTGCAGAAACTCCGGCCGGCTGATACGTCCTGAAAATAGGTCCTGCTCATCAGTCCCTGCGTAAATACTGCGGGTTTTGCCGGCTGCCGGTCAGACCGGCGCGCCGAAGCCGCCGGTGGATCCGAAGCCTCCGCCGCCGCGAACCGAGTCGCTGAGCTCCTGGACGGGCAGGAACCGGGCGTACTCCACGCGCTGAATAACCATTTGTGCAATTCTATCGCCGCGCTTGAGTTCGATCGCCTGCCGGCGGTCGGTATTGAGCAGCGTCACGGCGATTTCTCCGCGGTAGCCGGCGTCGACGGTTCCGGGGGCGTTCACCACGGTCAGTCCGTGCTTCGTGGCGAGCCCGGAGCGGGGGTGGATCAGGGCCACAAAACCATCGGGGAGGGCAATGGATACACCCGTGGGGACCAGCCTGCGCTCCCCCGGTTCCAGCACCACGTCCTCGCGGGCGCGCAGGTCGGCTCCGGCGTCGCCAGGGTGCGCATACGACGGCGGCTCCAGGCCGTCGTCGAGCATTTTCAGTTGAACCGTCAGCGTGGGGGTCCCATATTCTGCCACTGCCTCTACGGCAGTCGTTTCTTCAGTCACAGTCCCTCACTCTAACGCCAGCGGGGAACATCAGCCTAGCCACGGCCGGTGGGAAGCGGCGGCCACGGCTGCAACAGGGGCCAAGGTGAAATAGCCCGGAAAAAGTGGAAAGCTGGGCCTATGCCCGAATCCAGTGCAGCCGTGCCTGCCCCCAACAGCACCCCCAGCGACGCCGTTCTGTACAACGAGAAGCTCTGGCCGAACGTCTGGATCTGGCTGGTGTCGGCAGGAATGTCGGGCGCCGGGATCCTGGTGTTCGCCCCCATCAGCCTGGGCGCCGGGCTCACCGCGGCGGTTGTCCTGTTCGTCATCGTCGCGGTGCTGCTGGTCCTCTCGACCCCTGCCATCACCGTCACCGGCTCCACCCTGCGCGTCGGCCGGGCCACGATCGAACGCCGCTTCGTCGGCACCGCGACCGCCTTCCGGGGCGCGGAGGCGACGGCAGAACGCGGCACCCGCCTCAACGGCCTGGCCTTCCTCTGCATCCGCGGGTGGATCGATCCGGTGGTCCGCATCGAGATCACCGACCCCTCAGACCGCACGCCCTACTGGCTGACGTCCACCCGCCACCCGGACCAGCTGATCGACGCGCTGAAGTCCTAGCCTTCGCAGAGGCTTTAGCCTTCGCAGTCCTTGCAGTACTTGAGTCCGTCCTTCTCGCGGGCAATCTGCGAACGGTGCCGGACCAGGAAGCAGGACGCACAGGTGAATTCGTCGGCCTGGGCCGGCAGGACAAGAACCAGCAGCTCCTCCCCGGACAGGTCCGCGCCGGGAAGTTCGTAGCCCTCGGCAAGGTCCGATTCGTCTTCATCGACCACTGTGGACGGCTTTTCCGTGCGGCGCGCTTTCAGCGCCTCAAGGGAGTCCTCGCTGAGGTCCTCCTCGGTCTTGCGTGGCGCATCGTAGTCTGTCGCCATTATTTGTCGCTCACACTCCGCAGTCGTTCGGTTGGGTCGCCGTGCCCGGCGGTCCTTCCGGGATGTAACCCTGGACCCCCGGTAGCGGTTCTCCGGTGTCAACGCCGGCCACGCGGTTTTTGTGCCCGATGTCGGGTCATTTTTGCTTAAGCCTCCAGTGAACGCCAGAGTCCGATGGTCTGTGACGGCGGGCCCCCGCCGCCGCTTCCGGGACCGGGAGACCCGGGGAACTGCGAAGGGGTCCAAAAATAGCGTAAATTCGCGGAAAATTACGGCGCGCCCTCCGTCCTCACCCGAATTGGCCCGCTTCGGTGGCAGAGTTTCGATTGTTAGTAATGCCAGGGTGGAGGATTTGTATGCAGGATCTACGGCTTGTAGGCGTCCACGACGACGGGGAGCATCTCCTGTTGAGCGGCACCGGCGGCGAGATGTTCCAGCTGCCAATCGATGAAGCACTTCGGGTGGCAGCCAGCCGGACGACGGCCAAAGCCGCGTCCGTCGCGGCGGCTACCCCTATTGCCATGTCTCCGCGCGATATCCAGGCGCGGATCCGCAGCGGATCGACGGCCGCAGAGGTGGCGGAACTCTCCGGCATTCCGCTCGCGAAAGTCCAGCGTTACGAGGGTCCGGTACTGGCAGAGCGCGAGTACGTTGCCCAGCAGGCCCGCAAAGTGGAAGTCGCCGCCCCCGCCCCCGGCCATGACGTGTACCGATCGGTGTTCGGGGACCACCCGGCGTCGCTCGGCGACATGGTGGCCCACCGGCTCAGCGCGCACGGCATTGAAGCCTCCACCGTCGAGTGGGACTCCTGGCGGCGTCCCGATGGCAGCTGGAACGTGGTGGCCCGCTTCGAACCCAAGCCCGGCGGCCCCGCCGGTATCGGTGAGGAACCGCCGGCCATGTGGACGTTCAGCCCGGCCCGGAAATCCCTGCAGAACGCGAACCGCTGGGCGCAGCAGCTCAGCGAACTGGAGCCCCTCGACGGTCCTGTACCGGCTCGCCGGCTCACCGCCGTCTCGGACCGCCCCTTTGATTTTGAAACCGACGCGGAAGCTGCCGCGCGCACCGCAACCGCCCAGCTCCAGGTGGTCCAGCAGCTCCAGTTGCACCAGGAACAGGAATCCGACGGGCTGTTGGACATGCTGCGCTCCCGCCGCGGGCAGCGCCTCGGAGTGGACGAAGACGCCGACGACGCCCTCGCCAAGCTGCTGACCAACGGTGTCCCCGCAGCCCACCCGCGGCCCTCCGAGGTCCTTGCAGAGGTCCCGGCCGGCCCGGACAGCAATGAGCAGGACAGCGACAATCAGGACGACGGCGCGACGGACAGCGGCGAGTCTCCTGGAGACGAGTCCGGGGCCGCTGCCCCGAAGCCGGAGCACGTGCAGGCAGCCGGGACGGAACCCCGTCCGGTCTCTGATCCGTGGGAGCGCCGACGCGACGGCCGGCCCTCGATCATGTCCCGCCTCACCCTGGCTCCGCGTCATGAGGACGGGCCGGACGATGCCCTGAAGCTCCATGACGGCGTCAGTACCGAAACCCGGGAGATCACCATCGCGGCGTCACAGCTGCGGCCCGTGGGTCAGCAGGGACCCACCTCCAGCCCGGGGCTGGACGAGCTGCTGGGCGGCGGAACCTCGCGGCGCCAGCAGCGTGAATCCCCGGCCCCTGCCCGCGAAGACCGCGATGCGGAGCAACCGGAGCGCCAGCCGGCGAAGCCGAAGCGCTCCAGCATTCCGAGCTGGGACGAAATCGTTTTCGGAGCCCGCGGCGACTAGCTGAGTCCGCGGACCCCAGGGTCCCCTGGGCTGGCAGTGCAAATGCTTAGCAGTGCGAATGCGCTGTCAGGCGCCGGGGGCCCTTTTTCCGTCCGCCTGGAAACAGAGCAGCGGGACTTCGCGTTCGGCTTTCGTCAACGAACCGTGCTGGCCCACCACCTCGAGGGCTGTGGGCCGGACGCGCCGGGTGTCGTAGAACGCCAGCGGGTCCCGGGCAGCGATCATCACGTCGCCGATCCGCGGGGCGGCCTCGGCCCGAACTTCACCGAAGAGCCCCGCGTTGATGGCTTCCTCGCGGGTGAAAGCCCAGATCCTCTCGCCGAAGCGGGCACGCCAGGCCTCGATCAGGCGGGCGCGGCCGGCGTCGCCTTCACCCTCCTCCAAGTAGAGGTGGACCATCCGCGGTTCGCCGGCCGTGTGGCGGACCCCTGCAACGAGGTCAGGGTCGGCGGAATAGTCGATCCGCTGGGATTCCGGCACGTCGAGCATGCCGTGGTCCGCCGTGAGCAGGATGGTGGTGCCTGCCGGCAGGGTGGCGCTGAGCCGTTTCACGGTGGCGTCGAGTTCCTCGAGCTGGTGCTCCCACTGCGGGGACTGGCAGCCGTGGCGGTGCCCGGCCTTGTCCAGTTCATTGACGTAGAAGTACATCAGGGAGCTGCCGGCACCGGCCATCGCCTCCGCGGCGGCCGCGGTCCTGGCGTGGGAGGTGAGGGCGGTGACATGGCGGCCCCCGCGGAGCGCGGCCCGGGTCATGGCGGAGTCGCTGAACTGCGGGAGGCTGACCGTGAAGACGTCGACGTGTGCCGCGGCACGTTCGAACACGGTGGGGAACGGCTGCCACACCTGGGGATCGACGCCGGCGTCCCAGCCGCCGAGCATGTTGACCACCCGGTCCTGGTCCGGGTCCAGCACGTCGTAACCCACCATGCCGTGCTGCCCGGCAGCGAGTCCGGTGCCGAAGCTGGCCAGTGAGGCTGCGGTGGTGGAGGGGAAGGCGGAGTCCAGGGAGACGGGCACCTGCCCCTGGCCGGCCTGCATGACGGAGCGAAGGAACGGTGTGTGCGCCGATTTCTGCTTCAGCAGGTTGCGGCCCAGCCCGTCGGCGAGGATGACGCAGACGCGTTGGGAGGCGGGCAGGTTCAGGCGGTTCTCGAAGCCGGGAACACCCAGGCTGGCCGCGGCGCTGGTGAGCACCTCGGCGACGGACCGGTCGCCGAAGGCCGGGGCTGCGGGAAGGCTCCCGGCTGCAGTCCGGACGGGGGCCGGGGCGGAGCACAACGGTTCAGGCACGCGGACCGGCGTCATCTCAGCGCTGGTGGCCGCGGCTGACGCGGCTCCCGAAGACACCCATCCGCGGGCGGGGCGGGAGCCCGGGGCCGGTGTGGGGCACCGGGGCGGTGGATCCCGTGTTCACGGCGCGCAGGGCACGGGCGAACAGCTTGGCGTCCTGGACGGCCTGCAGGCCGTCGGCTTCGGCGCTGATCCGGAGCACGATGTCCTCCTGGGAGATGGTGCCGCTGTAGCCATGGTCGGCCTCGCACTGCGGGTCACCGCAGCTGGCCGGGCCCATGTCGAGGCGCTGGCCGCCGGACCACGCGATGGACAGGGTCAGCTCGCGGACTGGATCCGACGGTTTGTAGTCCTGGGGCTGGGCGTACACGTAGCTGAGCACCACGGAGCCGATCTGCGTCACGGGCACGGATTCAGTGGAGACCTGCGCCACCGTCTGCTCCCCCGCCTCGTCGAGCTGCTGGTCGTCCACGTGGGTGATCACCAGCATGTCCTCGGTCAGGACCAGGACGGTGATGTGGCGGCGGACCTCGGCGCGGTCGAAGTGCGTCTCCAGATGCACGAGGTGGGCCACGCAGTCGCGCCCGTCAAGTGCGTCGGCGACGACGTCGGCCACCAGCCGGGGGTAGAAACCGGCCTGCTGGAGCGCCCCCTCCAGGCTTTGACCCTGCGCACTGTGGTCATGCAGGCCGTGGTGGTGCGCGCCCGGGCGTCCGGAGATGGTCGCCTGGGGCTTGGGTGTCGGAGACTGAAAGCTCATGGTCTCCATTTTCACAGATCGGCTGGGGACATGCTAACCCTCGCCGGCCAGGCGGCGCCCCGCCTCACCCCGGCACTTCCCCGCCGCGTGCTTAAAGTTGTCCCAAGGCTGTCAGCTGCGCATGGCGCGGCGGGCACTGTCGGTGCGTTGGGCGGCGTTCGCGATCCGGACGTCGGCGGACAGGATGGCTGCACCCTCCGGCCCGGCGAGCACGGGGTTGAAGTCGACGAGGGCAATCTCCGGATGGTTGTCCTTGAGCCTTGTCAGCCTGGCGGCGAGGTCCTCCAACGCCCTGGCATCCACGGCCGGCAGGCCCTGGTAGCCGAAGAGTTTCCGCGAGGCCCGGGGCGCCCGGATGAAGTCATGCAGGTCGGAGCCGGAGAGCGGCGGCACCCGGTGGGCCCAGTCGTCAAGCAGGTTGACGGCGTCACCGGCCAGGCCGAACGACACCACCGGGCCCAGCAACGGATCCTCGATGGCGCGGAAGGTGCAGGCCTGCCCCACCGGCGCCATGGTCTGCACTTCCAGCGACGGCGAGCCGTAACGTTCCAGCGACTTGCGCATTTCCAGCACATTCCGCCGCAGCGAGTCCGCGTCCTGGATGTCCAGGCGCACCCCGCCCAGGTCCAGCCGGTGACGGAGCGCTGGGTCGGTGGTCTTCAACGCCACGGGCCAGCCGAGCCGGTCCGCGGCGGCGACGGCCTCATCGGCGGTTTCAAAGCCGACGGACGGGACCACCCTGATGCCGTAGCGGGCCAGCAGGCCCGCGGCCGTCTCTGCGTCCAGCCGGACCAGATGCTCGCCGCCCACTTTGTCCAGCAGCCGTTCCAGCTCATCGTGCGTACCGTCCGGGTCGCAGCCCTCGGGTTCCACGAACAGGCCCTGGTCCCGGCCCAGCCACTGGGCATAGCGGACCACGGAACCCAACGCGGCCACTGCCGCCCCGGGGTTGGAGTAGCAGGGAACCACCGTTGAGCCCGCCTGGTCCCCCACCATTCCCTCCACATAGATGGACGGGTCCAGCAGCCCGCTGAATGCCGCCACCACGGGTTTACCGGCCGCCACCGAACATTCGGCAAGCACTCCGGCGATCTTTTCCACAGTGAGGCCGTGGGCCGGCAGCAGCGCCACTACCACCGCGTGGACGGAGTCGGCGGTGAGGACTTCCTGCAGGCTATGCCGCAGCGCGGGCAGCGCCACGGACATCCCGGCGTCGAGGTCGACGTCGGTGACGATCCGCTCCACCCCGAGACCCTGCGCCGTCGCACTGTCCGCGACAACCTTGCCGAGCGCGCGGGAGTTGCTGAACACGGCGACTCCCGGGCCCTGCGGGAGGGGCTGGCTGGAAACGATTTGGGCGACGTCCATAAGCTGTTCGATGGTCTCGACGCGGATCACTCCGGCCTGGCGCATCATCGCGTCCAGGGCGTCCGGCGGGGCCAGCGTGGTGCGGACGGCGTGGCCGGGAGGCAGCCCGAGGCCCATCGCGTCGGACTTGGCCACGATGACCGGTTTGGTCCGGGCCAGGCGGCGGGCCAGCCGGGAAAACTTGCGCGGATTGCCGATCGATTCCAGGTACAGCCCGACCGCGGTCGTGTCGGCGTCGTCCTCCCAGAACTGCATCATGTCGTTGCCGGAGACGTCGGCGCGGTTGCCGGCCGAGAGGAACGTGGAGATCCCGACGCGGCGCCGGCTGGAGGCGGCGTAGAGGGAGACGCCGATCGCTGCCGACTGGCTGAACAAGCCCAGGCCGCCGCGGCGGCCCAGCGAGGGGGCCATCGAGGCGTTGAGGGACACGGCAGGGTTGGTGTTCATGATGCCCAGTGACGCGGGGCCGATCACGCGCATGCCGTTGGCGCGGGCCTGCCTGACGAGTTCGCGCTGCCGGGCGAGGCCGCGTTCGCCGTCGTCCGCGTAGCCTGCCGTGGCCACCACGATCCCCTTGACCCCCGCGGCGCCGCATTCCTCCACGACTTTCGGGACCTCGGCGTAGGGGACGGCGATGATGGCGAGATTGACGGGGCCCGGCACCTCGGAGAGCCGGGCGAAGGAGAGCATGCCGGCGAGCTCGAACGCCTCGGGGTTGATCGCGTAGACGGGCCCGGTGAAGCGGCCCTCGATGATGTGCTCCAGCAGCTGGTAGCCCACGGTGCCCCATTTGCGGCTGGCCCCGATCACCGCCACGGAGGACGGGGCGAGCAGTTCCTGGATGCTGCGGGCCTCGGCGCGGTGTTCGCGGGACTCCATCACGGCGCGGGACTTGTCCGTGGGGTCGATGTTGAATTCGAGGCTGACCACACCGTCGTCGAAGTGGCGTTTGACGTCGTATCCGGCGTCGGAGAACACCATCAGCATCTTCCGGTTTTCCGGGAGCACCTCGGCACTGAACTTGCGGATCCCGTTCTCCCGGGCGGCGGCGGCGAGGTGTTCGAGCAGGATGGACCCGATGCCGCGGCCCTGGTGCGCGTCGGCGATGTTGAACGCGACTTCGGCTTCTTCGGGGTCATCGAGCCGGTCATACCGGCCGATGCCCATGATTTCGCCGCCGATGGTGATCACCAGGGCCACACGGTCCTTGTAGTCCACCTCGGTGAACCGTTTGAGTTCCTTGGCGGAGAGTTTGGACTTGAACGCGAAGAACCGCATGTAGATGGACTTCTGCGACTGCCCTCCGTGGAAGGCCTGGACGGCGTCCGCATCAGCGGGGTGGATCGGGCGCAGATGGGCGGTCCCGCCGTCGCGCAGGACAACATCGGCTTCCCAATATTCCGGATATACGCCGTCCGCGGGCTGATCCACCATAGGCTTAGCCTAGTCATAATCTTTTGCAGCACACGTTCAGCACCCCTCAGAAGGACCCACCAGCCTCATGGCCCGCCGCCAAACCACGCCCCCGGCAGGGGAAGCCAGCACCGATTTCGTAGAGAATATCGTCGACATCGACGTCACATCGGAGATGGAAGGATCGTTCCTCGAGTACGCCTATTCGGTGATCTACTCGCGTGCCCTTCCGGATGCCCGCGACGGACTGAAGCCGGTGCAGCGGCGCATTCTGTACATGATGAGCGAGATGGGCCTCCGCCCGGACCGCGGCCACGTCAAGAGCGCCCGCGTGGTGGGCGAGGTCATGGGCAAGCTGCACCCGCACGGTGACACGGCGATCTACGACGCGATGGTGCGCATGGCGCAGGACTTCTCGCTGCGGCTGCCGCTCATCGACGGTCACGGCAACTTCGGCTCGCTCGACGACGGCCCGGCGGCCCCGCGGTACACCGAGGCCCGGCTGGCGGCCGCCGCACTGACCCTGACGGACCACCTCGACGAGGACGTCGTCGACTTCGTCCCCAACTACGACAACCAGCTGACCCAGCCGGACGTGCTGCCGGCCGCGTTCCCGAACCTGCTGGTCAACGGCGCCACCGGCATCGCCGTCGGCATGGCCACGAACATGGCACCGCACAACCTGGTGGAAGTGATTGCCGCCGCCCGGCACCTGATCGAGCACCCGGACGCCACGCTCGAGGACATCATGAAGTTCGTCCCCGGCCCGGACCTGCCCACGGGCGGCCGGATCGTAGGCCTGGACGGCATCCGCGACGCCTACGCCACGGGCCGCGGCTCGTTCAAGACCCGGGCCAAGGTGGAGGTCGAGCAGCTCTCGGCCCGCCGCACCGGTCTGGTGGTCACGGAACTGCCGTACATGGTGGGCCCGGAGAAGGTGATCGAGAAGATCAAGGACGCCGTCAACGGCAAGAAACTCACCGGCATCAGCGACATCGTGGACCTCACGGACCGCAAGCACGGCCTCCGCCTGGTCATCGAGCTGAAGAACGGCTTCAACCCCAACGCCGTGCTCCAGCAGCTGTACCGCTACTCGCCGATGGAGGATTCCTTCGGCATCAACAACGTCACCCTCGTGGACGGGCAGCCGCAGACGCTCGGGCTGCTGCAGCTGCTCTCCGTCTACGTTGAGCACCGCATCAACGTCGTCCGCCGCCGCACCGCCTTCCGCCTCGGCAAGAAGAAGGACCGCCTGCACCTGGTGGAGGGCCTCCTGATCGCGATCGTGGACATCGACGAGGTCATCCAGATCATCCGGTCCTCGGACGAGGCGGCCGCGGCCCGGACCCGGCTGATGTCCATCTACGACCTTTCCGAGATCCAGGCCAACTACATCCTGGAGCTCCGGCTCCGGCAGCTGACCAAGTACTCCCGGATCGAACTCGAGAAGGAACAGGACGAGCTGCGCCGCGAGATCGCCGAGCTGGAAGCCATCCTCGGCTCCAGCGAGCGGCTCCGCGCCCTGGTGTCCGCCGAGCTGGCCGAAATCGCCGAGAAATACGGCACCCCGCGCCGCACCGTCCTGCTCGAATCCGAGGCCGTCTCCCCCACGGTCGCCGCCCTGGCCGCCGCTCCGGGAGCCAAGGGCAAGGCCGCTCCGCTGGCGCTGGAGATCGCGGACGATCCCTGCTGGGCGATCCTGACCGCGTCCGGCCAGATCGCACGCACCGCCAACCAGGACAGCCTCGCCGAGGCTGGCCCGCGGACCCGGCACGATGTGTTCACCTCCGTGGTCAAAACGTCGGCGCGCGGCGAGCTCGCAGCCGTCACCTCGCAGGGGCGCATGCTCCGCCTCCAGGTGATGGACATGCCGGTGCTGCCGCCGACCTCCGGCACGCCGAACCTGGCCGGCGGGGTGCCGGCCAAGGACTTCATCACGCTGCTCAAGGGCGAATCCCTCGTGGCGTTCGCGCCCCTGGATGAGGTGCTGGCGATCGGTACCGCGCAGGGCGTGGTCAAGCGGGTCCAGCCCGACTACCCGCTGAACCGCGAGGACTGGGAAGTCATCGCCCTCAAGGACAAGGACACCGTGGTGGGTGTTTCCCCCGCGGGGTCCGACGACGTCGACCTCGTCTTTGTGACGCGGCAGTCGCAGCTCCTGCGCTTCCCCGCCTCCGCTGTCCGGCCGCAGGGCCGGACCGCCGGCGGCATGGCCGGCATCAAGCTGGCCGCCGGGGACCGGGTCATGTTCTTCGGCACGGCCAGCCCGGCCGACAGCGACGCCGTCGTCGTCACCATCGCCGGCACGGACGGGGCGCTGCCCGGCACGGCCCCGGGGGCAGCCAAGGTGACCGCACTGTCCGAGTACCCTGCCAAGGGCCGCGCCACCGCCGGGGTCCGGGCACACCGTTTCCTCAAGGGCGAGGACACCCTGCTCCTCGCGTGGGCCGGCCACGGCCCCGCCAAAGCATCCTCCCTGGCCGGTGTGGCCCGCTCCCTTCCCGGGGAACACGGCCGCCGCGATGGGTCCGGCATTCCGCTCTCCCAGGCCGTCGACGCGATTGGCCCGAGCATGTCGTGGCCGCAGGAGCCCGGGGCGGAAGCCTAGGCCCGCTGGGGGGGTGGGGCTGCGGGTGGCACGTTGCGGTGTCCGGGGGGGGCTCGTCGCGCCCGCCGCTCACTCAATCACCACGAGCGGCCGCTAGAGCTCACCGATTCACCACGAATGGCCGCTATATGGCCTGCCAATGCGGCCATTCGTGGTGAATGGCCGACGCGGGGCTCAGTCACGTGCCCCGGCACCCCTTATGCGGGCCGGACAGGAATCGCTTGGGCGCCTCGGCTCCGGGAGAAATGCCCCTAGACTGCTCGCATGCCTATCATCCCGGATATCAAGGATTGGACCTGGGTCCTGCAGCGGCCCTGCCCCGAATGCGGTTTCGATGCCTCGGCGGCGACGCCCGCGACGGCGCCGGGAATCGTGGAGAGTATGCTTCCCCGCTGGCGTGTGGCCCTGCGGCGCCCCGACGTAGCGGAACGGCCCGACGAGAACACCTGGTCCGTCCTCGAATACGCCTGCCACGTGCGCGACGTCTTCACCCTGTTCGACCACCGGCTCGGCCTGATGCTGACCGAGGATGACGCCCGGTTCGCGGATTGGGACCAGGACCTCTCTGCGGTCGAGAACGATTATGCCAACGCCGACCCGGCCGAGGTCAGCACCGAGCTCACCGCCGAGGGCGAACAGATTGCTGCTTCCTTCGGCCGCGTCCCGGAAGATCAGTGGGGACGCAAAGGCACCCGCAGCAACGGCTCGGAGTTCACCGTCCTGACGTTCTCGCAGTACTTCCTGCACGACGTCGTCCATCATCTCCACGATGTGGATGGATAGCGCGTGGATGGGTAGCTACAGCTCCTTGTCCCACGCCATGCTGGTGTTGACGGCGACGTAGCCCATCTTGGCGTAGAGGGCCAGGGCCCCGGTGGGGTTTTCCGAGTCGACGTCGAGCGAGGCCTTGTCCATGCCCGCCGCGGCGAAGCGGCGCATCGCATCGGCGAGCAGGGCCTGCGCCACCCCGCGGCCGCGGAACTCACGCCGCACGCCCAGCAGGTCCGTGTAGCCCTCTTTGTAGCCGCGGGACACGGCCCCCACCTCGTCGTGGCTGGCGAGCTGGTAGCCGGCCACTTTCCCGGTGGACCGCTCCAATGCGACGGCGCTCAGATCCGGCCGGGCCAGCGGATCGTTCACCACGAAGCCCCAGCCCTCCTCATCGCGGGGCTCGCTTCCCCAGTGGTCCCGGAACGCGTCGTTATGCGCCAGCCGGACGGGCTCGTGCAGTTCGGGGCCGAAGCCTACGAGTTCCAGTCCCTCGTCCAGCACGGCATCGGGAAGGCCGTCGTTGAGGGGCCGGTGCATCTCGTTGTAGTAGCGGACAATCCGGTAACCGGCGTCCTCGAACAGGGCGGCCTGATGCGTATGCTGCTGCTCGCTATGGAGCCGCAGCCTCGGCGTGGAATCCGGCACGGCGTCGTCGGCGAAACGCTGGCGGGTCCTCGCCTCCATCCAGCCCAGCAGTCCGGTGCCGATCCCTTTCCCTTGCCAGGCGGGATCGACGCAGCCGTACCCGATGACCTTATCGCCGTCCGGGTTCTTAGTGATCCGGCCGTAGGCCCGGGCCACCCCGTCCGGGTCGAAGCCGAGGATGGTGTTCGCGTCGGCCGGGTTCTTCCGGGAATCGAGGACCTGTTCCAGATCGGCGCGGCGCTCGAACCAGACGGGCTGTTCGACGGCGGCCGTCCGGGCAATCAGCTCCGCCCAGCCGTCCAGGTCTGCGGTCCCGGCGGGCCGCCAGTGCAGGCGTGGGTCCAGGCTGGTTTGCGGCCCTGCGTCGGGGTGTCCGTTCATGCCAACAGGCTAACGTCCGGCCTACCCCCGCGCCAGCAAAGGCGTTGACTCCGGTGTTGGCCCGGTGGCCGGTGCGGCCGCACTGTCCAGGTCGAGGCGGCTGTCATCCGGGGAGATGTCGTCCGGGTTATGCGTCACGAGGACCACGGTGCGGTCCCGCAGCCCGTTCCGGAGTTCGGCCAGCATCGCCCGGCCGGACTCCGCATCCAGGTGGGCGGTGGGTTCGTCCAGCAGGATCACGTCCGCCCCGGTCAGGAGCGTGCGGGCCACGGCAAGGCGCTGCCGTTCGCCTCCGCTGAGGAAGGCCCCTCCCGGTCCGATCCGGGTGTCCACGCCGTGCTCCAGCCGCCCGATCAGCGGCGCGAGGCCAACAGCGGCCAGGGCATCCTGCAATTGCTGCTCCGTTGCTCCCCCGCGCTGGCCTTCCGGAAGGCCCAGCAGCAGGTTGCCGCGGATGGTCGAGTCGAAGAGGTGCGCCTCCTGCGGGCACCAGGCCGCACGCCCGCTGAGCAGGACCTGACCGCCGGCGGCCGGGAGGAAGCCCAGGACGACGGCGAGCAGCGTGGATTTTCCGGACCCCGAGCCCCCGGTGACGGCGAGCCAGCGGCCGGGTTCGGCGGTGGCGGTGACGCCGGTGAAGACCGGCGGGCCGCCCGGCCACGCGGCCGCAAGGTCCCGGAGCTCGATCCCGGCGTGGCCGCCAGGCCTGCCGGCCACGGGGACCAGCCCACCGGACGCGTCGGCGTCGGCGCCGTCGAGGACGCCGGCTTCGCCGACCCGCCGGAGCACGGCACGCAGCGCCGGGTACTGGCGGACCGCCGTCGTGATGGCCGCGTAGGGCTCCACCAGCGCGAGTTGGAGCAGGACCACGACGGCGACCGTCGACGCTTCGACCGCACCGCTAAGGGCCAAGGGGGCCGCCAGCACCGCGCTGGCCAGGGCGGCAGTGCCGCAGGCCAGCACCGTCAGGCCCTGGCCAAGCCCTTCTGCCCATGCCGAGCGTTGGGAGGCTGCGGTTGCCGAGCGGTCGGCCCGCGTGATGGCGGCGAGCACCGGCGCCGCGACGCTGTTGGCGTGGAGTTCGGCGCGGGCGTCGAGGGCCGCCGCGACCTGGCGGAGGACGCCGGAGCGCAGCCGCTGCTCGTTCCTGGCGGACATCCGGTCCGCGGCCAACGCGAGGGCCGGAGCTGCCGCGAGGCTCACCAGGGCGGCCGCGACGACGGCGGGAAGCGCGGCCGGCAGCAGCAGGGCGATGCCGGCGACGGCCGCGGCTCCGACGGCGACGGCGGTCAGCGGCGGCAGGACCACGCGGGGCAGCAGCTCCCGGACCGTGTCGACGTCGTCCACCACGGTGCCCAGGACGTTGCCGCCCTGCAGCAGCCGGCGCAGCGAGAGGGCGCGGCGGCTCAGCGACTCCCAGAGCCTGCCACGGAGCCGGGTCAAGGCGGCGAAGACGGCGTCATGCAGCAGGAGCCGTTCGAGGTAGCGCAGGCATGCCCGGCCGATGCCGAAGAACCGGACGCCCACGATCGCCGTGAGCAGGTACAGGATGGGCGGCTGCTCGCTGGCGCGGATGATCAGCCAGCCGGAGAGCCCGGCGAGGGCGACGGCGAAGAGGGCCGCCAGGGTGCCGACAACGCCGGCCGCGGCGAACTTGGCCCCGACCGGGGCGAGCAGCCGGCGGAGCTGGGCGGCCGTGGAAGCGCTCTCGGTGCTTCCGGCGGCCCCGTCGTGCGGCATGCCGGTGTTCCCGGCCGGCCGGAATCCGGGCTGACCGGGCTCGGCCGGTCCGGCGTCGGCCCGGCGGACCTCAAAGTGCGGGGCTTCGACGCCGGGCACGCCGGCAGCGGCAGTGGCAGTGGCAGTGGCGGCCGCAGACTCGATCGTGGCGCCGGGTGCCACTGCCACAAGGTTGTCGGCGAGTTCCCGGGTCTGCCGGTCGTGGGCCACCAGCAGCACGGTGACCTTTCCGCGGAGCGCGGTGATGGCGCCGCTGACCGCGGTGGCCGATTCCCGGTCCAGGTGGGCGGTGGGTTCATCGAGCAGCAACAAGGTGGCGCCCGCCTCGATCCGGGCGAGGCCGCGCGCCAGTGCGGCGCGGCGCAGCTCCCCCGGGCTGAGTTCGGCGGGATGCTTCGCGGCGAGGTGCTCCGCGGCGCAGGCTGACAGGCAGCGCAGGGCCGTGGCGTCGCCAATGCCGGACAGGGAACCAGGTCCGGCGCCGGATGCCGCGTCGGCCGCCGCAGCTCCCAGATACAGCCGGACTTCGTCCAGCACGGTCGGGGCGACCATCACGGGATGCTGCGGCACCCAGGCGATGTCCGCCGTCGTAAACCCTTCGAGCCGTCCGGTGACCGTTGTTTGCCGGTCGGGCCGGTCAGCGTCGCCGCCGGTTCCGATGGTGCCCGCCAGCACGCCCAGGACTGTGCTCTTGCCGGCGCCGCTGGGGCCGTCGAGGGCGGTGATCCGTCCCGCGGAGGCGGTGAAGCTCAGAGGCCCGACGGCGGCATCCGCCCTGCCGCCGTAGCGGACCGTCAGTCCGGCCACGCTGAGGGCGGGCGGGCCCGCGGGGACACCGGATCCGGCGTCGGAAGCGGAGGAGGCGGCAGCGGGCCGCAGCGGAGCGGGCTCGGGCGCTTCCAGGACGGTGGTGGTTTCGGCGAGCGCGGCACGGCCTTCATCGCTGGCGTGGTGTGCGGTGCCCAGTTCGCGGAGCGGGAGGTAGCAGTCGGGGGCGAGGATCAGGGCCAGCAGCCCCGCCTCGAGGGCCATGTCCCCGTGCACGAGGCGGACACCGATGAAGACGGCGACGACTGCGACGGAGATGGTGGCGATGAGTTCCAGTGCGAGGGCGGAGAGGAAGGCGGTCCGCAGGGTGCCCATGGTCCGGTGGCGGTATTCCTCGGAGAGGTCCTCGAGGGCCTTGCGCTGGGCGGTGGCGCGGCCCAGGCCCACGAGGACGGGCAGGCCCTTGGCGAGCTCCAACATGTGACTGGACAGCCGGGCCAGGGTCGACTGGGCCTCCCGGACGCGGTCTTCGGTGTAGCGGCCGATCAGGACCATAAAGAGCGGCACCAGCGGCACGGTCAGCACGATCACGGCGGCGCTGATCCAGTCGGCAAACAGGATGCGGGCGCCCAGCAGCAGCGGGATCGCCGCGCAGTTCACCAGGGCGGGCAGGAACTGGGTGTAGTAGTTGTCGAGGGCGTCCAGTCCCCGGGTGGCGAGAATGGCGAGCCCGCCGTCGGAGGGGCCGGCGGCCCGGGTGCCGTTGCGCAGCGTACGCTCGAGCAGTTGCGAGCGCAGCTCCTCCTTCACGCCCAGCGCGGCCCGGCGCGAGGCAACGGCCTGGGCCCAGACGGTCAGGGACCGCAACACCACTCCGGCGACCCCCCAGTACAGCTGGTCACCCCAGCCGGGATCGCCTGCCATCAGCCCGGCAAGCATGGAGGCTACGGCCTGCCCCATCAGGACGAGGGACAGTGCCTTCAGGGCAGCAAGCAGGCCCAGCAGGTAGAGGGCGGCGCGGTTGGCGGGGCCGGAGGGGAGCTGCGGTCTCATAAGTTGTTAGTCCTTTGGTGCCAGCGCCCTGGCGGCAATGGCGGGGAGGAAACTGTGGGCCTCGGGAATGTGCGCGCTGCTCACCCGGCGCCGGAAGACCCAGTACGTCCAGGCCTGGTACGCGAGGACCAGCGGCAGCCCGATGCACGCGACGATGCTCATCAGCCCCAGGGTGTAGTCCGAGGAGGAGGCATTGGAGATAGTCAGGTTGAAGTCCGGATTCAGCGTGGACGGCAGCACAACGGGGAACGCGGCACCGAAGATCGAGGCGCTGCCCAGCAGCAGGAACGTGCCCAGGGACAGGAACGCCCGGCCTTCGGCACCCGTGCGGGCAAAGTTCCACGCCAGGACGGCGGCCACGACGGCGGCGACGACCGCCAGCACTGTCCACGCCTCGCCGCTGAGCAGCTGCAGGCTGACCGCCCAGCCCGCCATCGGCAGCAGGAGGACAGGCAGGAGCCGGACGAACCACTGGCGTGAGCGGTGCCGGACGTCGCCGTCGGTCTTCAGCGCCAGGAAGGCAAGGCCGTGCAGGAGCGAGAATCCGACGACGGCGAGGCCGCCGAGAACTGCGTAGGCGCTGAACCAGGCGAAGGGCCCGCCTTCGCGGTCGCCGTTGGCGTTCAGCGGAAGTCCGGTGGTGGTGAGCCCCAGGGCGGCTCCGATACCGAAGGCCGCCACGAGGGAGCCCAGGGAGATGGCCCAGTCCCAGCGGGCACGCCACCGCGGGTTATCCACCTTGCCCCGGTACTCGAAGGCCACGGCGCGGAAGATGAGGGCCACCAGGACCAGCAGCAGCGGCAGGTAGAGCGCGGAGAACAGGGAGGCGTACCAGAGCGGGAAGGCCGCGAACGTGGCGCCGGCGGCGGTCAGGAGCCAGACCTCGTTGCCGTCCCAGACCGGGCCGATCGTGTTGAGCAGCACGCGGCGTTCGGTGTTGTTCCGCGCGAAGCCCTTCATCAGCATTCCGACGCCGAGGTCGAAGCCCTCGAGAAAGAGATAGCCCGTCCACAGCACCGCGATGGCGATGAACCAGATGGTGGGAAGCAGTTCCATGCTGAGTATCCTCTGCGTTTCTTGTGGGAGCGAAGGCTTTAGTAGGCGAAGGCCAGGACGTCGTCCCCAGGCTTGCCGGGGCCACCGTCCTTGGGGGTGGCGTCCTCGTTCTCGTCGACGGGGACGTGCGCGAGTTCCGGCATGGCGCCCGCCACGCCGCCGCGGATGTACTTGACCAGCAGCTTGACCTCGACCACCAGCAGCACTGCGTACACGGCGGTGAGCACGATGAGGGAGGTCAGCAGCTCGCCGGCAGAGACTCCGGGCGAGACGGCCGCGGCGGTGAACATAAACACCTGGTCGATTCCGCTGGGGTCCGGGTTGGGGGCGACGACGAACGGCTGCCGGCCCATCTCGGTGAAGATCCAGCCGGCCGCGTTGGCCCCGAACGGCGCCAGGATTCCGAACACGGCCAGCCGCATCAGGCCGCGGGAGGCGGGGACGGTCCCCTTGCGGGTGAGCCAGAGCGCGACCGGCGCGGCGGCCGCCGCCAGGATGCCGAAGCCGATCATCATCCGGAAGCCCCAGTAGGTGACCTCCATGACCGGGACGTACTGGATCTCCTGGCCGGCCCGTTCCCCGTAGATGGGGTTGTCCGGCATGTGGGTGCCGTAGTCGGCCTTGTACTGGTCCAGCAGGCTGTTCACGCCCTGGACCTCGGTGGTGAAGTCCCCCTTGGCAAGGAAGGACAGGATGCCGGGGACCTCGATCACGGCGACGATGTCGTCGCAGTTCTTGGAGCCAAGGTTGCCGATGCTCAGGATGGAGAAGCCGGTGCCGTCGTGGCAGGCCGCTTCGGCGGCCGCCATTTTCATGGGCTGCTGCTCGAACATGAGCTTGCCTTGCAGGTCGCCGGTGAAGGCGGTCCCGGCGAAGGAGATCATGGCGACGACGGCGCCGATCCGCAGGGAGCGGATCCAGACGGCGTGGTCGGTGCGGTCCCGGCCGGGGATTGCGGACTCGCCGGGAACCACCTTGCCGTCCGCCCCGATCGTGTCGATCCCGTCGTGGCGGCGGCGCCACAGGTGGTACCAGGCGATGCCCAGCAGGAAGGCGCCGGCGACGGCGAGGGCGCCGAAGATGGTGTGCGGGACGGCAACGAGGGCGGTGTTGTTGGTGAAGACCGCCCAGGCGTCGGTCATCACGGGACGGCCGTCGATCATCTCGACGCCGACCGGGTGCTGCATCCAGCTGTTCGCCACGATGATGAAGTAGGCGGAGAAGACCGAGCCGATCACGGCGATCCAGAGGCAGGCCAGGTGGACGGCGGGTTTGAGCTGCTTCCAGCCGAAGATCCAGAGGCCAAGGAACGTCGATTCCACGAAGAACGCCAGCAGGGCTTCCATGGCCAGCGGAGCCCCGAACACGTCGCCCACGAAGCGGCTGTACTCACTCCATGCCATGCCAAACTGGAACTCCTGCACAATGCCGGTGGCGACGCCCATGATGAAGTTGATCAGGAAGAGCTTGCCCCAGAACTTGGTCATCCGGAGGTACTCCGGATTGCCGGTGCGGTGCCACATGGTCTGGATCACGGCGACGACCAGGCCCAGGCCAATGGTGAGCGGCACCATCATGAAGTGGTAGACGGTGGTGATTCCGAATTGCCAGCGTGCGATTTCCAAGGCGTCCAAGGCAGTCCCTAACTTTGCTCGGCGAGCAACTTCTACGTCACGTAGAAATCTTCTTCTACAGAGTGTAGAACACTTTGATGGTTGCCCGCACACCAGAGTCCCACGGGGCGCCGCGGCCCGCAATGGAGGCGCCGCCGGTCGGCGCAGACCCCTTCCCGGCCCCAGCGCCGCCTTCAGCCAGGCCTCCCCCGCCGGCTGAAGGAAACGGCCCGGGGGCGGGGCGCGACACGCCCGGGCGGCGTAGTTCTACTTCATGTAGAAACTATCCGCAAAACACGGTAAATTTAGGACTGAAGTATCCACTTACCGCCCGGCCGAATCGATTGGCCGAAGCGGCACTCAAGAAGGACGTACGGAATGGCAAGTCTCGGTGAACTGGAACGGGCAGTGATGGACCTGCTCTGGGCAGGCCATGAGGCTGCAACGGCGAACACGCTGCGGGATCTGCTGGCGCAGAGCACCCGCGCGGAAAACGGCGCCGCGGGGCATGAGGGCAAGGACCTGGCCGTCACGACGGTCCTGACCGTACTCTCGCGCCTCGAGCGCAAGGGCCTGGTGGAGCGCGAACGCGGCACCCGCCCGCACCGCTACCAGGCAGTTTCCAGCCGTGAGGACCACACCGCTGAATTGATGCACGAGGTCCTGGGATCCGCGCCGGACCGGGAGGCCGTGCTGGCACGCTTCATTGGCTCCGTCACCGATACCGAGGCAGAAACGCTGCGTAAGCTGCTGGGACTCAGCTAGCACCCGATGTTCTGGACCTCATGGTTTCTGGCGGTCCTGGCGGTAGTGCTGGCCTGGCCGGTGCCTATCCTGCTTTCCCGCGCCCAGTGGCCGGCGCGTTCGCCGTTCACGGCCATGCTGCTCTGGCAGGCGATCGCCCTGGCCGGCGGGCTGTCCATGATCGGCGCCATGCTGGTCTACGGCCTGGAACCGGTCGGCGACAACCTGCTGGCCGGCCTGGAGGCCCTGGCCGGGATGGTGTTCAACAATGCCCCCACCACGGAACTGGGCTTCTGGCATATCTTCGCCCTCTCGGCCGCGGCGCTGCTCACTGCCCATCTGGTGTTCACGCTGCTGCTGACCTACTACAAGATCCAGCGACAGCGGCGGCGGCACCGGGAACTGCTGGCGCTGCTGGCCTCCCCCTCCGCGGACGGGCCCCGGACCATGGTTATCAACGTCGACTCCCCCGTCGCGTACTGCCTGCCCGGAGGCGCGCGTTCGGTCACAGTTCTCTCGGACGGGCTGATGGCGGCACTGGAACCCGCAGAGCTCCGCGCTGTCCTGAACCATGAAAACGCCCACCTGGACCAGCGCCACCATCTGCTGCTCTGGGCCTTTGCAGCCTGGCGGCAGGCCCTTCCCTGGCTGCCCACCACGCGGCTGGCCCAGGAAGCGGTCAGCTCGCTGATCGAGATGCTCGCCGACGATGTCGCGCTAAGGACCGCGAGCAAGGCCACCCTGATCAAGGCGATCGCGATTGTGGCCAGCGGATCGCCTGGCGCCCCGGACGCCCGGATGGCCTTCGGCGGACCGGAACTGTCCGACGTCGAGCCCGGCCAGCCCGGTGCCACCGGCGGCTCCGGTTCGGCCCGGACGACGGCGTCCCGCGTCAGCCGCTTGCTCTCCCCGCAGCCTCCCCTGCCGGAGCCCGTCCGCGCCGCGGTGGTGGCGGCCTGCCTGCTGCTGCTGGCGGTCCCGACGGCCCTGCTGATCGTCCCCGGCCTGCTCGGCGGCTGAGTCCCTCCGCGGGGGTGCCGACTGGGGGTGCCGCGAATGTCCGCCGTGGGCAGCCCAGCGCAGACGCCGGGCCCGCCGGCTGTCTCCGGCTGGCGCCTGGTGTCAGGCGTCGATGCGCTCCCGGTCCAGGCTCGCGGCGCCGGCGATGATGAAGTCCTTGCGGGGCGCGACGTCGGAGCCCATCAGCAGATCAAAGGTCTCCTCGGCCTGCTTGGCGTTGTCGATGCCGACCTTGCGCAGGGTGCGGTGCCGGGGGTCCATGGTGGTCTCGGCCAGCTGCTCCGCGTCCATCTCGCCCAGGCCCTTGTAGCGCTGGATCGGTTCCTTATACCGCTTGCCTTCCTTGGCAAGCCTGGCCAGCAGGACGTGCAGTTCGGCCTCCGCGTAGGTGTAGATCATCTCGTTGGCCTTCTGGCCGGCGTTGATGACCTCCACCCGGTGCAGCGGCGGGACGGCAGCGAACACGCGGCCCTCCTCGATCATTGGGCGCATGTAGCGGAAGAACAGCGTCAGCAGGAGCGTGCGGATGTGAGCGCCGTCGACGTCGGCGTCGGTCATCAGGATGACCTTGCCGTACCGGGCGGCGCTGATGTCGAAGCTCCGGCCGGAACCTGCGCCGACCACCTGGATGAGGGCCGCGCATTCGGCGTTGGAGAGCATGTCGCCCACCGAGGCCTTCTGGACATTGAGGATCTTGCCGCGGATGGGCAGCAGCGCCTGGAAATCGGAGGAGCGCGCGAGCTTGGCGGTGCCCAGCGCGGAGTCGCCTTCCACGATGAACAGTTCGGAGCGCGCGACGTCGTCCGTGCGGCAGTCCGCGAGCTTGGTGGGCATGGAGGACGTCTCGAGGGCGTTCTTGCGGCGCTGGGTTTCCTTGTGGACGCGGGCGGAGATGCGCGACTTCATCTCGCTGACGACCTTTTCCAGCAGCAGCGCCGACTGGGCTTTGTCGTTGCGGTTGGATGAGGTCAGCTTGGCGTTGATTTCCTGTTCCACCACCTTGGCCACGATGGCCCGGACGGCGGAGGTGCCCAGGATTTCCTTGGTCTGGCCCTCGAACTGCGGCTCGGCAAGCCTGACGGTGAGGACGGCGGTGAGCCCGGCGAAGATGTCGTCCTTTTCGATTTTGTCGTTGCCGGCCTTGAGCTTGCGGGCATTGGTTTCGACCGCTTTGCGGAAGGTCTTCAGGAGCGCCTGCTCGAAGCCGGACTGGTGCGTTCCGCCCTTGGGCGTGGAGATGATGTTAACGAAGGTGCGTACGGTGCTGTCGTAGCCGATGCCCCAGCGGAGCGCGACGTCGACCTCGCAGTCCCGCTCGAGCTCCTTGAGGTGGCTGTGGCCCTTCTCATCCAGGACCGGCACGGTTTCCTTGAACTTGCCGGCGCCGTGGAGCCGCCAGATGTCCGTGACTGCGGGGTCGGCGGCGAGGAACTCGACGAACTCGGAGATGCCGCCGTCGTGGTGGAACACTTCCTCGTGCGGGCCGGACTCGCCCGGGGTGCCGGGGAGCCTGCGCTCGTCCCGGACGGTGAGTTTGAGGCCGGGGACCAGGAAGGAGGTCTGCCTGGCGCGGGCGGCGAGTTCGTCGTAGGAGAACTTCGCGTCCGGTGTGAAGATCTGGCGGTCCGCCCAGTAGCGGATCCGGGTGCCGGTGACGCCGCGCTTGGCCTTGCCCACGATGTCGAGGACGGAACCGTCGATGAACGGCTCGAACACGGCGGCCGGGTCCGGCCTGGTACCGCTGTCCTTGAAGCGGCCGGGCTCGCCCCGGCGGAAACACATCCGGTAGGTCTTGCCGCCGCGGTCGACGTCGACGTCGAGACGGGCTGACAGGGCGTTCACGACCGAGGCTCCGACGCCGTGCAGGCCGCCCGAGGCGGTGTAGGAGCCGCCGCCGAACTTGCCGCCGGCGTGGAGTTTGGTGAAGACGACCTCGACGCCGCTCAGCCCGGTTTTTGGTTCGATGTCCACCGGGACGCCGCGGCCGTCGTCGTGGATCTCCACCGAGTTGTCCGCGTGGAGGATGATTTTGATGTCGTGGCCGAAACCGGCTAGGGCCTCGTCCACGGAGTTGTCGATAATTTCCCAGAGGCAGTGCATAAGACCGCGGGAGTCGGTGGAACCGATGTACATGCCCGGGCGCTTGCGGACCGCTTCGAGGCCTTCCAGTACGGAGAGATGCCGGGCGGTGTAATCAGAACTGGGTGCCACGGGGCGGAGACTCCTTCAGGAACGGGACCGTCGTCATGGGGACGGGCAAAGCTGTTTGGCGCTCTTCCTAGGGTAGTCGGAGTGCCGCCGTCCGGCGTGCTGCCACTCCCCACGGCGGCTCCGCGCGCGGGAAGCCGTTACCGAGACGTGATACGCGTACAGCGAAAGTGGGCCATCCCAGCCATGGTTTCGCTGCGAATGCTGGTTATATAGGTATACCGATCTACCAAGGAGGCCGAACATGACAACAGCAGTTGCGGACCGCACACTCAGCACCGTCGACCGGTGCGATCGCTGCGGAGCACAGGCGTATGTCCGGGTTGTTCTCGGCGCCTCCGGGGGTGAGCTTCTTTTCTGCGGCCACCACGCCCGTGCTGTAGAACCGACGCTCAGGCCGCTCAGCTCCGACTGGCACGACGAGACGGCTCGTCTTCACGAGAAGCCGCCGGTTCCGGTCGACTAGACCAATTGAGAAAGGGTCCTTCCGTTTTGGAAGGGCCCTTTCCGCTTTAACCCGGCTCCAAGCGGTGCTATCCCGCTCTTAACGAAAACGCGGGGTCACTTCCGGCCCAATCCTCCGAAGAGGATGGGCGGGACGTGACCCCGCGTTGTTTGGTTCGTGACTAGTCCAGGTAGTCCCGGAGGACCTGGGACCGCGACGGGTGCCGCAGCTTGGACATGGTCTTGGATTCGATCTGGCGGATCCGCTCACGCGTGACGCCGTAGACTTTGCCAATTTCGTCTAAGGTCTTCGGCTGTCCGTCGGTCAGGCCGAAGCGCATGGCGACCACGCCGGCCTCGCGCTCGGAGAGGGTGTCCAGCACCGAGTGCAGCTGCTCCTGCAGCAGGGTGAAGCTCACGGCGTCGGCCGGGACCACGGCCTCGGAGTCCTCGATGAGGTCACCGAATTCCGAGTCGCCGTCTTCGCCCAGCGGGGTGTGCAGGGAGATCGGCTCGCGGCCGTACTTCTGGACCTCGACGACCTTTTCGGGCGTCATGTCCAGTTCGAGGGCCAGCTCTTCCGGGGTGGGTTCGCGTCCGAGGTCCTGCAGCATCTGGCGCTGCACGCGGGCGAGCTTGTTGATGACTTCCACCATGTGCACCGGGATGCGGATGGTGCGGGCCTGGTCGGCCATGGCGCGGGTGATCGCCTGGCGGATCCACCAGGTGGCGTACGTGGAGAACTTGAAGCCCTTGGTGTAGTCGAACTTCTCTACAGCACGGATCAGGCCCAGGTTGCCTTCCTGGATGAGGTCCAGGAAGAGCATGCCGCGGCCCGTGTAGCGCTTGGCCAGCGAGACCACGAGGCGGAGGTTGGCCTCCAGCAGGTGGTTCTTGGCACGCTTGCCGTCGTGGATGACGAATTCAAGCTCACGCTTGAGCTTTGGCTCCATGGACCCGTCGTCGGCCGCGATCTTTTCCTCGGCAAAGAGTCCGGCCTCGATGCGCAGGGCGAGGTCGACTTCCTGCTCGGCGTTCAGCAGGGCGACCTTGCCGATCTGCTTCAGGTAGTCCTTGACGGGGTCTGCGGTGGCACCGGCGGACATGACCTGCTGCACGGGGGCGTCGTCGTCGTCGGCATCGGAGTAGACAAATCCGGAGCCGGTGGCGGCTGTGGCGGCCTTGCCCGGGATCTCCTCGCCGTCTTCACCGATCTCTACGGCTTCAACGACGGCATCGTCGAGGTCAACCTCGACATCGTCGTCGGCGTCGTCGTCACCGTTTGCGGCTTTGCCTGCGGCCTGTGCCGCGGCTTTGGCGCCGGGCTTGGGCCCGCGCTTCTTGGGTTCAGGCTTGGCGACTGCCGATGCGGTGCCGTCACCTTCGGCCAAGGCTGCGTCTTTGACAGCCTTGTTGGCTGCGCGCGTGGCGGCGCGCTTGGCGCTCGTCGCCGCCTTCTTCTCCTCAGGGGACAATTCGGCCTGGTCGGCGGGTTCCTTCTTCGCGGAAGACGGGGTCACAGAAAACCTTTCTAGCGGCGGTCTGTGGAATCACCATACGGGCAACACCACTATGACCCTGTCAAGTCCGTGTTTTCCATCAGGTGCAATCACGACCAGCAGAGCCACTAAGTAGAACTCCTGGGGCGACCGTAATGTTCCCTGTTTCCAAGGTCGACTACGAGCACTTAATACACGGACCCAACCGGGTCTCGGCAACCATTGTCTCACGATTTTCGGAATCGACACCGCTCGCCGCCGATCGTGGCCAGCCAGCTGCAATATCCTGCGACCGGCGCCGCGGCCCGACCGCGGCGGGGGCCGCGCCGCCCCGCCTTACGTCACCCCACCCCACCCCACCCACCGCACCGCACACCGCTTCCGCTTGCCCGCCCCGCTTCCGCACCGCCCCGCTATGGCTTTCGTCAGGCCACGTCCGGCTCGAAGCGCTGCCAGGCCGTCTCCCTCCTGCCCGCCCAGCCACAGAGAGTGCCGCGGCTTGTGAGTTCGTCCAGCAGTGCAGCCAAGCGGTAGCCCGGGTGTTCCGCGTCCGCGCGGCTGAACAACGCGTGGGCGTAGGACCCCTTGCCCCGGCACCATTCAATCCACCCCCGCCCGGTCAGTGCGGCTGCTCCGGCCTCGCCGCCGTCCGTCCCGAGCTGCTCAAGAATCCGCTCCAGGCTGGCCATCCTGGGCCAGTCGGGCACCGGTGGCGCCAGTCCCAGCAGTACCTCCCCGTAACCTGCCACCTCCGGCGGCGGCTGCTTCACAAAAGCGCTGCCGGACCCGGCTCCCCGGCCACGCGGCTCCCGCGGCGGGAATCCGTCCAGCGGCGGCAACGGAACAGGCGCCAGCGCCCCCGCTACTGATTCAGGCGGCCGACCATTCCGCCCGGCGCCGGGCGCACCGCCGCCCGGTGCCCCGGAGTCGAACACACCGAACTCCTCGGCGCCGCGTTCGGCGGTCTCGGGCCCGGCCGCGGCCATCACCAGGACCGCGTCGCGCCAGGGCAGTACGCACAGGGACGCCCGCAGGTACCCGGTGAGCGCCGCCGGCATCTGGGGCAGCGGCGAGGCCGCGGCCAGGACCCGGGACCAGACGTCCAGGACCTGGGCGAACTGCGCCTGGTCCCGCGCGCGGGAGGAGAACAGCCGCGCCCAGTCCCGCTGGGCCTCCAGCACTGCGGGATCCGCAACCGCCGGCGACGTTCCGAGCTCGGCGCCGGGGGCCGCGCCGACAGTACTGCCACGGAACACCATCTCGGCGTTCAGCCGGCTGTTCCTGATCTCGTCCACGGGCCGGCCCGGCGGTGCACAGCACGACGGGTCAAGGCAGTAGGCATTGCGCCAGTACTCCGCGCCGACGAGCCAAGCATCCCGGACCGGCATGCCGGCGTCGGCCAGCGCATGTTCGAGCTCGGCCAGGAGCGCCGCCCAGGGTGCACTGTCCTGGCGGGCGTCGGCGTCGGTGAAGAAGGCGAGCAGCGACCCGTCCGCTTCGTCGTCGGCTTCCAGATAGGACGCCACGGAACGGGCAAAGGCGGCCGGCCCGGCCGACCCCGGGCCCTCGGGGCTCTCAGGGGTGGGAAGGTCCACCCGGAGCGTGGCTCCGAGCCGTTTGCCCTGCATGGTCATGGCCACGAGGCTGCTGGCCGGCCAGTAGCCGAGGGAATGCGGTATGAACCCGAGGATATCCTCCGGGCCGGTGATTCTCAGGTGATCTTGAGCTGTCATAAGGCCAGCTTGGCCGGGCCGGCGGGCCCGGGTCAGGGGCGGGGTGCGCTATGTGGACAACCCCGGGGGAAACCGTCGGGGGCAACCGTCGGAGGCGAGACACGTTCCGCCGATCAGGGAGCCCAACAGCAGGGCGTCAGCGATCTGGCGTTCGGCGCCGCTCCGCGCTGAGCCGGCGCTGTTCGGCGAGGGCCTCGAGCAGCGGCGGCACCACGACGCCCTGGGCTGCCATCTGCCGCCGCACCTTCCGCCGGATGACCAGGATGGCCGCGGCCCCGCCTCCCAGCAGCAGGAACTGCACGCTCAGGGCGATCCGGAACGGATCGAGCCCGTACAGCTCGCCCCGGGAGAATCCGGTGGCGTAGAGGACATCCAGGACCAGTCCGATGAGGTAAATGGCGATGAGGGAGGCGATGAAGCCGCCCACGTTCACGATCCCGGTGGCAGTGCCGATCCGGTGCGCCGGGTTGAAGGTGCGGGCAAAGTCGAAGCCGATCATGGAACCGGGGCCGCCGACGGCGAGCACCACCACGAGCCCGGCCAGCAGCCATAAGGGGGAACGCCCCGGAAGGATGAGCACGGCCGCCCACGCCGCGGCGGTGGCAGCGGAGATCAGCAGGACCATGGTGGACCGCCGCAGGGGGTGCCGCGCAACGAAGGTGCCCATCAGCGGCCCGGCGGCGATGCCCGTGGCCACGTACAGAGTCATGAGCGCCGAGACCGTGGGGGTGTCCAGTCCCTGCGCGGAGATCAGGAACGGGTAACCCCAGGTCATCGCGAACACGGTGCCGCTGAACTGGACGGTGAAGTGGCTCCACAGTCCCAGCCGGGTGCCGGGCTGGCGCCAGGCATGGGACAGCGAGATCCCGGTGGCGCGCAGCCCGCTGGACGGTTCCCGCGCGGGGTGCCCCGGCGGGAAGTCCTGGAGCAGGACCAGCACCAGCACCAGGGCAAGGGCCGACATGGCCGCGAGCGTCAGGAAGGCGGGGGTCCAGCCGGCCAGATGCAGGATCATGGCGAACGGCACTACGGAAAAGAGCTGGCCGAGCTGGCCGGACATTCCTGTCAGCTGGGTGAGCAGAGGGACACGGGCGGGGGCGAACCAGATCGGGAGCAGCCGGATCACGCAGATAAAGGTCATCGCGTCCCCTGCGCCCACCAGTACCCGGCCCAGCACGCCGCCGGGGATGTTCTCGGCAAACGCCAGCTGGAGCTGCCCCAGGCCCATGAGCACGGCGCCGCCGGCAATCATGGCCCGGGAACCGAAACGGTCCACAAGGATGCCGACCGGAATCTGCAAGGCGGCGTAGACGAGGAGCTGCAGCACGGTGAAGAACGAGATTTCGGCCGCGCCGGCCTGGAAGCGTTCCGTGGCCTCGAGTCCCACCACGCCGAAGGACGTGCGCTGGCTCACTGCCACGAGGTACGCGAAGACCCCGATGATCCAGATCAGCCAGGCACGCGGTGAAGTCACTCCTCCATTATGCCCAGCAGGTGGAAAAAATAGTATTTATTCGCCGGGTTCTTTACGGGCCAGGTAGGCCTCGACGGCGGCGCCGAGGGCATCCGCATTGGGCAGCTGGTCGTTCTCGTCGGCGAGCAGGGACCGCCGGACGGTCCCTTCGGCGTTCTCGTCGTAGCGGGTTTCGAGCCGGGAAACCACCTGCTGCACATCCTCCGAGGCGTCAATCTGCTCGGCGATCTGGCGTCCGACCTCCCGGCCCGCTTCGCGGAGACGGTCCGTGGGCAGCATCAGCGAGGTGGCCGCGCCAAGGTATTCAAGGCCGGCGACGGCGGCGGTCGGGTATTCGGCTTCTGCAAGGTAATGCGGGACATGCATGACATAGCCGGCAACATTGCGCCCGGCTTCCGTGAGCCGCAGTTCCAGGAGGTGGCCGACGGCGGCGGGCACCTCGACGGTGGGCTTCCAGACCGAAATGCCCTCGATGAGGTCCGGCCGGTTGCCGTGCACCGTCACGCCGACGGGGCGGGTGTGCGGCACGGGCATCGGGATCGAATGGATCCAGGTGACGAGGTTGACGTCCAGCTCCTCGATGATTCCGACGACGGCGCGGGCGAACCGCTCCCACTGCAGGTCCGGTTCGAAGCCGGCCAGGAGCAGGAACGGGCTGCCGAGCCCGTCGACCAGACGGTACAGTGCCAGGCGCGGCGCCTGGTAGTCCTGCAGGTGGTCCTCGACGAAGCTGATCTGCGGGCGTCGGGTGCGGTAGTCGATGAGCTGGTCGGCGTCGAACTCTGCCACCCTCCCGACGTCCGGGGTGTCCAGCAGTTCGGCGGTGATCTGCTTGACGACGTGTCCTGCGTCGGCGAACCCGGTGAATCCCATGACGAGGTTCAGTCCGCGCAGTTCGGGGCTGTGGAACAGCGCGTCATCACGCAGGTAGAGCGTTTCGGGGTCCAGCAAGGAGCCGGAAATCCGTTCAATCACGGCATGTTCCTTTCGTCGTAGTCGTGGGGAGCGTCCGGGAGGGCCCTGCGGGGCGGCGGCGCTGTTATCGGGTACAACACGCCGGACCGCGGCGGCATTCCTGATCGGGGTGTGCTCCAGCTCTCATTCAATTGAACACCCGCGCCGGAGAGAGACTACGATCGGAGCTGGCCCCATGACGGCTTGAAGACACGATGTCTTTGTCCCGAATGGTCCCGTCTCAAACCGACAGTGGCTTCCGTTCCATGGCAGGGCGCCGAACATGCAGTTCCTGCCGAAAATACTCAAAGAATTGAGGACTTTCCTCGTGGTCAAGAATACCGAAGTGAAACTCAGTGCAATCGCAGGGGATCTCAAGAAGTCCCCCAGCGACGCCCTCGTCATCGGCGTCGGGCAGGGAACGGACGGCCCCGTCCTGCTCAGCAACCCCCTGACGGCCAAGGCCGCCGAGGCCCTGGCGGAATCACTGAGTGTTCTTGGCATCACCGGCGCAGCCGACCAGGCCCACCGCCTCCCCGGCCTGGCAGAAGCCGGGGCGAAGGTCCTGGTGCTCGCCGGCGTCGGCAAGGTATCCGCCACGCAGCCGCTCACCGAAGAAGCCCTCCGCCGCGCCGCCGGCTCGGCCGTCCGCCAGCTGGCCGGCGTCAGCACCGTCGCACTGGCCCTCCCGACGTCGTCACTCGGCGATGTCGCCGCCGTCGCCGAGGGCGCCGCGATGGGCGCCTACTCGTTCACCGAGTACCGCTCCTCCAAGGACGGCCTCAAGGACCCGGTAAAGAACGTCTTGATCGTCACCGACCTCGCCGCGGACAAGGGCCTCAAGGAGGTCCTGGACCGTGCCGCGCACATCGGCAAGGCCGTGAACGCCACCCGCACGCTGGTCAACCAGCCCCCGAGCCACCTCTACCCCGAATCCTTCGCGGAAGCGGCCAAGGAACTGTCCAAGGGCCTGCCCGTGAAGGTGACCGTCTGGGACGAGAAGCGCCTCGAGAAGGAAGGCTTCGGCGGCATCCTCGGTGTCGGCAAGGGCTCCACCCGGCAGCCGCGCCTGGTCAAGGTCGAGTACTCCCCCGCCAGGGCCGCCGCCAAGATCGCCCTCGTGGGCAAGGGCATCACCTTTGATACCGGCGGCATCTCGCTGAAGCCGCACCTCGGCATGGGCGACATGAAGTCCGACATGGCGGGCGCCGCCGTCGTCCTTAACACTGTGCTGGCCCTTGCCGGCATGGGCCTGCCCGTCAAGGCGACCGCATGGCTGTGCATCGCCGAGAACATGCCGTCCGGAGCGGCCCAGCGTCCCGCCGACGTCATGACCATCTTCGGTGGCAAGACTGTCGAGGTCCTGAACACCGACGCCGAGGGCCGTCTGGTCATGGCGGACGGCATCGTCGCCGCGAGCCAGGAATTCCCGGACGCCATCATCGACGTCGCCACCCTGACCGGCGCGCAGCTGATCGCCCTGGGTGACCGCACCGCCGGCCTCATGGGTTCGGA
Source organism: Arthrobacter sp. 10L424 (assembly GCF_056395325.1). Classification (NCBI taxonomy): domain Bacteria; kingdom Bacillati; phylum Actinomycetota; class Actinomycetes; order Micrococcales; family Micrococcaceae; genus Arthrobacter; species Arthrobacter sp. 10L424. Next base: position 68,119 of record NZ_JBFTJH010000006.1, read on the forward strand.
CTCCGTCACCGGACCGCTCAAGGCCGCCGCCGACCGCGCCGGCGAGCTGGTCTGGCCGATGCCGCTCCCGGAGGAGCTGCGCCCCAGCCTTGACTCACAGGTCGCGGACATCGCCAACATCGGCGAACGCCACGGCGGCATGATGACGGCAGCCGTCTTCCTGCGCGAATTCGTCGGCAAGGGCAAGGACGGCGAGCAGATCCCCTGGGCCCACGTCGACATCGCGGGCCCGTCCTTCAACAACGGCAGCCCCTACGGCTACAACCACAAGCAGGGCACCGGCTGCACGGTGCGCACGCTCGTGGCATATGCCGAGGACATCATCGCCAAATCCGCCTGACCGCGGACATCCAACCGTCCTCGCGGGTTTGTGACCGGGGCTGATCCCCCGGCCACAAACCCGCGTGACACTGGACACAAGCGCTCCACAAACGCCACGGCAAGGTGGAGCATGTATTAGTGGTTCGCTAAGGTGAACTCCGGTAGTTCCAAACGAAAGGGAACTGGCCTGCTGGCATAATCACGGCAGGGAAGTTCCAAGACCAGATGATGCGTACTCTCGTGTCATCGTTCACGCGAGGGAGCGTTTTAGTGGCCGATCAGGCAACTGCGCAAGAATTCGACATCCTGGTACTCGGCGGCGGCAGCGGCGGCTACGCAACTGCCCTGCGTGCCGTTCAGCTCGGCCTCACCGTCGGCCTGATCGAAAAGGGCAAACTCGGCGGCACCTGCCTGCACAACGGCTGTATCCCCACCAAGGCCCTGCTGCACTCCGCGGAACTGGCCGACCACGCCCGTGACTCGGCGAAGTACGGCGTCAACGTCACCCTCGACAGCATCGACATCACCGCTGTCAACGCCTACAAAGACGGCATCATCGCCGGCAAGTTCAAGGGCCTGCAGGGCCTCATCAAGGGCAAAAAGGGCATCACCGTCATCGAGGGCGAAGGCAAGCTCCAGGGCACCGACACCATCGTTGTGAACGGCACCGCGTACAAGGGCAAGAACATCGTCCTCGCGACCGGCTCGTACTCCCGCACCCTTCCGGGCCTGGAAATCGGCGGCAAGGTCATCACCTCCGACGAAGCCCTCACCATGGATTTCATCCCCAAGAGCGCCATCATCCTCGGCGGCGGCGTGATCGGCGTCGAGTTCGCCTCCGTCTGGAAGTCCTTCGGCGTCGACGTGACCGTCATCGAGGGCCTGCCGTCGCTGGTCCCGAACGAGGACGCCACGATCGTCAAGGCCTTTGAGCGCGCCTTCAAGAAGCGCGGCATCAAGTTCTCCACCGGCACCTTCTTCCAGGGCGTCGAACAGAACGCCGACGGCGTCAAGGTCACCCTCGTGGACGGCAAGACCTACGAAGCCGACCTCCTGCTCGTCGCCGTCGGACGCGGACCGGTCACGGCCAACCTCGGCTACGAAGATGCCGGCCTGACCATTGACCGCGGCTTCGTCATCACGAACGAACGCCTGCACACCGGCGTCGGCAACGTCTACGCCGTCGGCGACATCGTCCCCGGCGTCCAGCTCGCGCACCGCGGCTACCAGCAGGGCATCTTCGTCGCCGAAGAAATCGCCGGCCTCAAGCCCGTTATCGTCGAAGACGTCAACATCCCCAAGGTCACCTACGCCGAGCCCGAAATCGCCACGGTGGGGTACACGGAGAAGGCCGCCAAGGAAAAGTTCGGCGACGACCAGATCCAGACCCAGGAATACAACCTCGCCGGCAACGGCAAGAGCTCCATCCTGGGCACGTCCGGCCTGGTCAAGCTGGTCCGTCAGAAGGACGGCCCCGTCATCGGCGTCCACATGATCGGCGCCCGCATGGGCGAGCAGATCGGCGAAGCCCAGCTGATCGTGAACTGGGAAGCCTACCCGGAGGACGTGGCCCAGCTGGTCCACGCCCACCCGACCCAGAACGAATCCCTGGGCGAGGCGCACCTGGCGCTGGCCGGCAAGCCCCTTCACGGCTAGCAGTTACGCCCGCACCACCGCAAGAACATTGCGCTTAGTGCACCCGGTCCGAAATGCCGGGTGCACTAAGCTCAACCAAGGCAGCAATCATCCGCACTACAGATCAATAAGGAGAACGGGGACGACATGTCTGAATCCGTTAACTTGCCCGCCCTCGGTGAGAGTGTCACCGAAGGAACCGTCACCCGCTGGCTCAAGCAGGTAGGTGACCGGGTAGAAGTGGACGAGCCGCTGCTCGAGGTTTCCACCGACAAAGTAGACACCGAGATCCCCTCTCCGATCGCCGGCGTGATCGAGGAAATCCTCGTCGCCGAAGACGAGACCGCTGAAGTCGGCGCACCGCTCGTGCGCATCGGCGACGGCTCCGGTTCCGGTTCCGGCGAGGCTGCGGCCCCGGCCGCCGAAGAGGCGCCCGCCGAGTCCCCCTCCGCTGCCGAGGCTCCGGCTCCGGAAGCCGAAGCACCGGCTGCCGAAGCCGCCGCGCCGGCACCCGCCGCCGAGGCCGCTCCCGCCGGAGAAGGCCACGAAGTCACGCTCCCCGCCCTGGGCGAGAGCGTCACCGAAGGCACCGTCACCCGCTGGCTCAAGAGCATCGGCGACACCGTTGAGGTCGACGAGCCGCTGCTCGAGGTCTCCACCGACAAGGTCGACACCGAGATCCCGTCCCCGGTCGCCGGCACCCTGCAGGAAATCCGCGTCGCCGAGGATGAAACGGCCGAGGTCGGCTCCGTCCTCGCCGTGATCGGTTCCGGCGCTGCCGCCCCTGCTGCGGCACCGTCGTCGGAAGCTCCGAAAGAAGCAGCAGCCCCGAAGGAAGCGGAAGCTCCCAAGGAAGAGGCCCCCAAGCAGGAAGCTGCTCCGGCTGAAGCCCCGAAGCAGGAGGCTCCGAAGCAGGAAGCCCCCGCCGCACCGGCCAAGGAAGCGGCCCCGGCCGCAGCTCCTGCTGCTGCCGCAGAGTCCGGCTACGTCACTCCGCTCGTCCGTAAGCTCGCCAACCAGCAGGGCGTGGACATCTCCTCGCTGAGCGGCACCGGCGTCGGCGGCCGTATCCGCAAGCAGGACGTGCTGGCAGCAGCAGAAGCCAAGGCAGCCCCGGCTCCCGCGGCCGCTGCAGCTTCCGCTGCCCCGGCTGCGCGCCCGTCCGCTGACCAGTCCTCGCTGCGCGGCACCGTGCAGAAGGCTCCGCGGATCCGCCAGGTCATTGCCCGCCGCATGCGGGAGTCGCTGGACATCTCCACCCAGCTGACCCAGGTGCACGAAGTGGACATGACCAAGGTCGCCAAGCTGCGGGCCAAGGCCAAGAACTCCTTCCAGGCCCAGAACGGCTCGAAGCTGACGTTCCTGCCGTTCATCGCCAAGGCTGTTGCCGAGGCCCTGAAGCAGCACCCCAAGGTGAACGCCTCCTACGACGAGGACAAGCAGGAAATCACCTACCACAACGCCGAGCACCTGGCGATTGCGGTGGACACGGACAAGGGCCTGCTGGTTCCGGTCATCAACGACGCCGGCAACCTGAACCTGGCCGGCCTGGCCGGCAAGATCGCCGACGTCGCCGGCCGCACCCGCGACGGCAAGATCGGCCCGGACGAGCTCTCCGGCGGAACCTTCAGCATCACCAACATCGGTTCCGTAGGCGCCCTGTTCGACACCCCGATCATCAACCAGCCGCAGGTGGCCATCCTCGGCACCGGCGCGATCGTCAAGCGCGCCGTCGTGGTCGCCGATGAGAACGGCGACGACTCGATCGCGATCCGTTCGATGATGTACCTCTCCCTGACGTACGACCACCGCCTGGTGGACGGCGCCGACGCGGGACGCTTCCTGCAGACGCTGAAGGCACGCCTTGAGGAAGGCGCCTTCGAAGCCGACCTCGGGCTGTAGGCTCCAAAAAAAGCACGCCGACGGCGGTGCGGGCGCCGGTGGGAAACCACCGGAGTGCCCGTGCCGCCGTCGCCGCTTGCTGGTCCATTGTGAGCCGCACCGCGGGTCCTACTACGGTGCGTAGAAGACTCTGGCTAGACTGATGCCATGAACATCGCTTATAACGTCATGGTCTTCCTGCACATCGTCGGCGCCGCCATGATCGTCGGCATCTGGATCGGCCAAATGAAAAAGCCCACCGTCCACCCGCGCCAGTTCGACGGCGCGTCCCTGCAGCTCATCACCGGCGTCGTCATGATGGGTCTCATCCCGGCCCTGGACATGCAGGCGAACTACCCCAAGCTCGGCGTCAAGTTCGGGATTGCTCTGGTGGTCTTCGTGCTGGCGTTCATCGGCCGCCGCAAGTACAAGAAGGACGAGCCGATCAGCAAGGGCCTCGCGCACGGCGTCGGCGGCCTGGCACTGCTGAACGTGGCCATCGCCACGCTCTGGCAGTAGTCCCCCGACTTAACGACGACGGCGACGCATCCCGCGCGGGGTGCGTCGCCGTCGTCGTTAAGCCGCGTCGCAGCCCGGTTTCAAAAGCTCAATCGCCGGCAATGCAGAACTCGTTGCCTTCGGGATCCTGCATGACGTCCCAGTGGAAATCGCCAATGTCGTTGCCTTCGACGAAGCCGGCACCGAGCGACTCGGCGAGAGCGCGCAGCGCCGCGGGATCGGGCCCGTGGATATCCAGGTGCAGGCGGCGCCTGCCTTCCGTGGGCTGCTCGACCTGCTGGAAGGCCAGCTGTGGTGCTCCGGGGCCGGCGGGCTGGAGCCAGACGAACTGATCGAAGCGCGAAGATACCGCGGTACCCAGCAGAGCCGCCCAGAACTCTGCCAGCCGCTCGGCATCCACGGCGTTGACCATGATTGTGGCGATGCGCGCCGCGGGCGCATCGGGTTCAGTGATTTCCATGCCGACACTGTACCGATGGCCCATTGCCGGTGGCGCCGTGCGCGGGTCACAATCCACTGACAGCGGAACCCCCGTGCGCCGGCCCGGCTGAATCCCTAGGATGGGACACGGCACGACCGGCGCACGCGCCGGATCACGCATTGAACTATGACGAGGAGTGGACATGGCAACAACACGCACCGCACACACCGTTTGGAACGGCGACCTGATGTCAGGCGCCGGCAACACCACCCTGGACAGCTCCGGACTGGGCAACTTCGACGTCACCTGGAAGGCACGCGCTGAAGCGGCCGAGGGCAAGACGAGCCCCGAAGAACTCATCGCCGCCGCGCACTCGGCCTGTTTCTCGATGGCCTTCAGCCACGCCCTGGCCGGCGCCGGCCACACGCCCGAAGAAGTCAACACCAAGGCGGACGTCACGTTCGTTCCCGGGACCGGCATCTCGGACAGCCACCTGACCGTGAGCGCACGCATTCCGGGCATCTCCGAGGACGAATTCCAGCGCCTCGCCGAGGAAGCCAAGGTGGGCTGCCCCGTCTCGGCCGCCCTCACCGGCATCAAGATCACCCTGGACGCCACGCTGGTCTCCTAGCACCTGCCGCTAGACGGCGAAGGCCCCCGCTCCCTGCTGGTCAGGGAACGGGGGCCTTCGCCGTCGGGGGGTGTGCCCGTCGGGGGTGCCCGTCTGGGGGTGTTGGCTAGCTGCCCTGGCGGCGGGCCGGCAGCGGGGCAGGCCGGACGAGGCGGTAGCCTTCGCGCAGCGGCGGCCGGTCGGTGGGCAGCTCCTGGATCATTTCCTTGAGCGCGCCGATGCCGTATTCCAGCTGCGGGTCCGTGCCGGCGGCATAGGCATGCGGCGGGAAGGTCACTTCGATGTCGGGCGCGACGCCGAAGTTCTCGACCCCCCAGCCCACCCCGCCGGAGAACCACGTGGCGTAACGCGGCTGGGTCACGCCGGTCCCGTCGGCCAGGGCGAAGCGGTTATCGATGCCGACGACGCCGCCCCAGGTCCGGGTGCCGATGACGGGGCCGATCCCCCGCAGCTTGGAGACCTGGGTGATGATGTCGCCGTCGGAACCGGCGAATTCGTCGGTCAGGATGATGACGGGACCGCGCGGCGCGTGGTGCGGGTAGGTCCGCGGCCTCTCGCCGCGCGGCATGCTCCAGCCGGTGACCTTGCGGCCGATGAGTTCGGCAACAAGCTGGGAGGTGTGTCCTCCCCGGTTGCGGCGGACGTCGACGATCAGCCCGTCGAGGGCCGTCTCGGTGTCAAGGTCGCGGTGCAGCTGGGCCCAGCCGTTCGCCATCATGTCCGGAACGTGCAGGTAGCCGAAGGTCCCCTGCGAGGCCTGCCGGACAGTCCGGCGGTTGGAAGCCACCCATTCCTGGTACCGCAGCCGCTCCTCGTCCTTGACCGGGACCACGGCGACGCGGCGCTGCTTCCCGGCCTGGTCGCCGTGCCCGGCACCGTTGCGCAGGGTGAGCTCCACCGCGCGTCCTGCGGCGCCGACCAGCTGCATGGCGGGAGTGCGCGCCTCGGTGAGCTCGACGCCGTCGATCGCCAGCAGCACGTCGCCGGGCTTCGCGTCAGCACCGGGCCGGGTCAGCGGCGAGGTGGCGAGCGGGTCGGAGGACTCCCCCGCGAGGATCCGGGTGATCTCCCAGCCCTCCCCGGCGAAGACGAGGTCCGCGCCAAGGCGACCTTGGCCGTTGCTGCCGTTCTCGGTGACGGCGGCCGGGCGGACGTAGGCGTGGGAGGTGCCCAGTTCACCGTGGAGCTCCCACAGCAGGTCCACGAGGTCATCGTGCGAGCCGAGCCGGTCCACGATGGGACGGTAGCGGGCGTGCACGGAGTCCCAGTCCTGCCCGGCCATGTCTTCGGTCCAGAAGAAGTCCCGCTGGAGCCGCCAGGCTTCATCGAAGGCCTGCCCCCAGACGCTGAGCGGATCCAGCTGCACGCGGATGCGGCTGAGGTCCACCTTGACCAGCTGGCCGGACTCCTCGTCCGCCTTGGCGCCGGCGGGCGAGACGCGGATTTGCTTGTCGTGCAGGGCCACAACCTTTTCGCCGTCGCCGGAGAGCCGGTAGCTGTCCAGCGCGTCCACGATCGTGGTGGTCTTGCGGCGGGCCAGGTCGAAACGGACGAGGCAGGGTGCCGCGTTCTTGTCCTCGACGCTGGCGCGGCCCTCGCCGGTGGCACCGGAGAGTTCGCTGTCGAGCCAGAGCAGGGCCCCGGCGGCGGCGGTGAGGGCGGAGTAGTTGCCCTGCGGAACCGGCACGCTGATGACGCGGTGGGCCAGGCCCTCGGCGTCGACCCGGACTACCGGAACGTGCTGCCCAACGGACTTCTCCGCCGGAGTCCCGGCTGTGTCGTCCCGCAGGGGGTCCCGCAGGTCTTCCTGCAGGTCAACGCTCGGGCCGAAGGGCGAGGGGGTGTCCGCGGCGAGGGCCACGAGGTAGGGCTTGATCGGGCTGGGGAAGGACAGGTCGAAGGAGTGCCCGTCGTAGACCGGGTCGAAGCTGCGGTTGGAGAGGAATGCGAGGTACTTGCCGTCGGGGGTGAACGACGGCGATTCGTCGCGGAAGCGTCCGTCGGTGACCTCGACGATGGCGCGCTTCCCGTCCGCTGCGTTGCCGGCGTCGTCCACGGCCGTGATCCGCAGCCGGCTGCGGGAGCCGAAGGACGTGACCGGCTCGGACCAGCCCAGCCAGGCGGAGTCCGGGGACCAGCTGAAGCCTTCGATGCTGCCCTCGCCGATGCTGCTCACGAGGGACAGTGCGCCGGTGCGCGTGTCGGCGAGGTAGATGTCGCCGAAGGCCGTGCCGACGGCGAGCCAGTTCCCGTCCGGGCTGGCCTCGATGGCGCTGGCCCGCGTGGGCTTGGGGAAATCGATCCTGGTGGACTGGCTGGACTGGCGTGACTGCCCCTGCTGCGCAGCGGGGTAGCCTTCCGCCGCACCAGCGGCGTCGTCTGCGTTGCCGCCGGCGGTGTCGGCTGTGTTCGCGGGGTGGCGGTCCGGTCCGTCCGCTCCTGCCGCCGGGACGGCGGTCACGGCGTCGGGCCGGGTGAGGGCTGCAGCCGAAACGGGCCTGGGCAGGGGCGCGCCGGCGTCGGAATCCTGCATAGACGAGGGGGCCTGCTGTGCCGGAGCTGCTGGCTGGCTGCCGGACTTCGTGCCGAAATCGGGGTTGCCGGCAATTGCCCGCAGGTACAGGGCCTCGACGCCGTCGTGATCGGCGACGTAGGCGATCCGTCCCTCGCCAAAGGGTCGGGGCAGGCGGGCCCGGACGCCGGGGGTGGCTTCCAGGACGCGGGAGGGCCCGTCCTTGTGCCGCAGCCAGTGCAGCGTGCCGTGGGATTCCACGGCGCTGGAGCCGCCGGTGCGGTCCGGAACCACGTCTCCCAGATGCCGTGAGGTCTTCAGCGGCGCCGCGCGGCGGGCCTGGGAAGCCGATCCCAGCGAAATCTCGAGTTTGACGGCGTCCGAGCCGAGGTCCGGCAGCAGCCACAGTTCGCCGGCCGATTCGAAGATGATGCGCCTGCCGTCGGTGGCGGCGTGGCGGACGTAGAAGTCCTCGCGGTCCGTGTGGCGGCGCAGGTCGGAGCCGTTGGGCAGCACGGAGTAGACGTTGCCGTAGCCCTCGTGGTCGGAGAGGAAGGCGATCCGTCCGTCGACCCACATCGGGTCGGTCAGGTTGCCGTCCAGTTCTGCGGCGAGGCGTTCGAATTCGCCGTTCCCGTCGCCGTCGATCCACAGCTTGCCGGCGGTGCCGCCCCGGTAGCGCTTCCACCATGCGGGTTCGCGGGAGAGCACGCTGGCCAGGACAACGGGACGTTCGTCGCCGACCACCGGCCCGAAGGCAACGGACTCCACCGGGCCCAGCGGGAGTTCAGTGGCCCAGCCGCCCGTGACGGGAAGGCTGTAGGCATGGGTGAGGCGGCTGTCGGCCTGGCGGAAGGCGCTCGTGACCAGGACATCGCCGTCGGGCGTGAAGCCCTTGACCTTCGTGGACGCGTGGCCGAAGTAGCTCAACTGGCGGTAGCCGCCGCCGTCGACATCCGCGGTGACAACTTCCGGCGCCGTTCCTTGAACGACCGTCCACACCAGCTTCTTGCCGTCCGGCGTGAAACGGGGGTTCCGGGCGGGCAGCTGCAGCGAGGACACGCGCCAGGCGCGGCCCCCGCCGAGGGGCGCAATCCAGACGTCGTCCTCGGCCACGAAGGTGACCAGATCGCCGTGCAGATGCGGGAAACGGAAGTAGCGCGAAGAAGTCATCGTCCGATCATAGTCAAGACCGGCCCTCCCGCCCGGGAGGTGTCCCGGCCGTGCCGGGCATGGTGAGATGGATCATGCGAATCATTGTTGCCGGAGCCTCCGGGCTGATCGGAACCGCCCTTTCCAGCACCCTGCGCAGCGCCGGGCACGACGTCGGCGCCCTAGTCAGGCGGCCCCCCGCCGCACCCGGCGAGTTCCAGTGGAATCCCGGCGAGGGCCGCATCGACGACGCCGCACTGAAGGGAGCGGACGCCGTGATCAACCTCTCCGGCGCCGGCATCGGCGACCGGCCGTGGACCCGGGCACGGATCAGCGAACTGCGCAGCTCCCGGCTGGACGCGACGCGGACACTGACGTCGGCCATGGCCCGCCTGGATACCCCGCCCGCGGTCTTTCTGAGCCAGTCCGCGTCCGGCTACTACGGCAGTGCCGGTCCCGAGCTGCTCCGCGAGAACTCACCCGCCGGCAGCGGCGTCCTCGCCCGGATCTGCGCCGACTGGGAGGCAGCCGCGCACGAGGCTCCCGCCGGCGTCCGGGTTACCACGCCCCGAACCGGCGTCGTGCTGAGCCGTTCGGGCGGCGCCTTGGGACGCTTGATGCCGCTGCTGCGCCTGGGCGTGGGAGGCCCGCTGGGCAACGGCCGGCAGTACTGGCCGTGGATCACGCTGCCCGATGTCGCCGGCGCCTTCGCGTTCCTGCTTGAGAGTCCGCTGTCCGGGCCGGTGAACGTTTGCGCCCCGGAGAGCGCCGACGTGAACTCCCTGATCTCGCAACTGGCCGGCGCCCTGCACCGGCCGGCGGTGCTCCGCGTCCCGGCGCCGGTGTTGCGCCTGGTGATGGGCCAGCTCGCCGACGAGCTGCTGCTCGCCAGCCAGCGGATGGAGCCAGCAGCCCTCAGCGGGGCAGGCTTCGAATGGCAGCACCCGTCCCTCGCGCAGGCCGCCGCCTGGGTGGCGGAACGCGGTACGAAATCCTGAGCATCCCCGACGTCCGTTAGCCGCCGGCGTCGGGGGTGCCAGCTGCGGCACCGCCGGCGTCGGGGGTGCCGGTACTCGCGGGAAGAATGTCCTGGATCCGCCAGCGGCCCTCGACCGGGGCCAACACCAGCCGCAGCCGCTGTTCCGGCACGGCAGCAGCCTCGCCCACCACAACCCCGGTGGCGGCCCGTTCCTGATACGCGGACGTGCTGACAGTGACGGCCACCACGGCGAGCAGTCCGCCGCTGTCTTCGGTGGCCGCCGCCTGGGTCACGACAGTGGTGAACGCTGCCAGCACCCGGCCCGACTCCTCGAGGCCGGAGCTGATGCGTCCGTCCGCCACGGCCGCAGACGACGCCGGGACGTTGACCTGATCCAGCAGCCGGAAGTCCCCCGTGCTGAACGCCAGAGAGCGAAGCCAAGCCAGCCCACGGACCGCTTCCTCGGGGTTCTGTGAGTCAAGCTGCGCCCGCACCTCGGGCGGAACGGCGGCCGCATCCATGGCTGGCGTCGCAGGCTCCGGAGCGGGGTCCGGGACAGCCTGCGCGGGCTCCTTCGCAGCCTCAGCCTCCATCGCGGCGAAACCCGGGAATGCCGGGGGTACCGGGCATCCCGCGAGGCCCCACCCTGCAACGAGGACAGCCAGGACGGCCAGTCCCACAGCTGCGGCCCGGAAACCGCGGAGGCCCAACGGATTTCGGCGGGCTGCGCCAGTGCGGGCGGCGCCTAAGCGGACAGCATCCGAGCGGACGACATCCGAGCGGGGGGCGCCTGAGTGGACACCAACTGAGCGGACGACACCTGAGTGGACTGCGCCTGAACCGGCGGCATCGGAGGCTTCCACGCCCGAACGGGCCGAGTGGCGCGCGCCGGCGTTCCGGGAGGGTCTCCCGGTGCCGGACGGCCCTCCCGGCGGAGGGGGCCAGGCCACGCGGGGCTTGTGGAAGCGTCGCCGAAAGACCCGGAACTGTTCGACCCGCCGTTCCCGCGCCGTGGCGGGCAAGGAGCGCCGCGTCAGCAGTTGTGGGATGACCGTGGGGTGGACGGAGACCGACAGGTCAACCGGTGCTGCCACGGCGCTGCGGTGGACGGCAATAGCCAGCTCCGCAGCAGAAGGCCGCAGCCTGCGGTCCTCATGAAGTCCGGATTCCAGCGCTGCGGCCAGCTCCGCCGGAACTCCGGGAACCAGCAGCGGCAGCGGCGGCCGCTGCGCACCAGGCTCGGGAGACCGTCCGGTCAGGCAGTACCAGCCCAGCGCCGCGAGCGAATACACGTCACGCTCCGGTTGCAGTCCGGCCCGGACGGCGTCCACCGGCGCGGGGTCGCGGAAGCCGTCGGTCCCGGCGCCGGCCACGGCCGTGGCGTCAGCCACCATGCGCGCCACGCCAAGGTCCGCCAGCAGCGGCTTGCCGTGCGCGGTGAACAGCACATTGCCGGGCGAGACGTCGCCGTGCGTGAATCCCTGGCCATGCAGGTACGCGAGGGCCTGGGCAATCGGAGTCAGGACCGTCACCGTCTCCCCCGGCCCCAGCTCCCCCCGGCCGGCCACGAGCTGCTCCACTGAACCGCCCGCCGCATAGTCCATGATCAGCCCGATCGCCTCGCCCCAGTCGGCGTCGGCGTCGTCATCGCCCGAACGACCCACCTGGCCGCCCGGCAGGCGCACCACCGAGTGCGCCCGCACCAGGTGCTCATGGTCAAGGACGGACAGGATCCTCACCTCGCGCCGAATGGCTTCCTCCGCGTCGCCCCGTTCGAGGCCATCGCCGGCAGGGAAGCACTTCAGGGCGTACTCGCTGCCTGTCTGGCGTTCGGTCACCAGCCACACGGTGGCGTTGCCGCCGCGCCCCAAACAGCGGCCGACGTCGAACCCGGGCACCTCGGGCGCCGAACCGCTGGTCCGTGCGTAATCCTCCATGTCCAAGGAATACCGGATCTGCGGAAATCCCGCAGAAGTTATCCACAGGACGGTGAGAGCTTCACCACAGAATCAGCTGCTGGGACGGCCGGGGTCTAAGCTGGATGCCATGACTCTTGAGTTCTCCCAGCTGGGTCTCGCCCCGGAATTCGTCGAATATACCCGCGGCTGGGACATCCAGCGCGAACTCCATGAGCGCGTCGCCGCCGGCGCGGCCCCCAGCACGGTCCTGCTGCTCGAACACGCCGCCGTCTACACGGCAGGCAAACGCACCGAAGACCACGAGCGCCCCTTTGACGGCACCCCCGTGGTCCCGGTGGACCGCGGCGGCAAGCTCACCTGGCACGGTCCCGGACAGCTCGTCGGCTACCCCATCATCAAGCTGAAGAACCCGGCCGGGATCCGCGACTACGTGGAGCGGCTCGAAGCCGTGATCATCGCCGTCCTGGCCGACTACGGCATCGAGGCCGTCCGGATCAAGGGCCGCGCCGGCGTCTGGATCGACCAGGACGAGAAGGGTCCGGCGCGCAAGATCGCCGCGATCGGCATCCGCGTCCACGAGGGCGTCACGATGCACGGCTTCGCGATCAACTGCAACAACGACCTTGCCCCGTATGCCCAGATCATCGCGTGCGGCATCACCGACGCCGGCGTCACCACTATTTCCCAGGAGACGGGCCGGGAAGTCACTCCCGCCGACCTCGTTTCACGGATCATCGAAGAACTGCGCAACAATGAAGAAGCGCTAGTTGCAACCCATGAAGGAGCTCTACTGTGACCCTGGCACCAGAAGGCCGGAAAATGCTGCGCATCGAACAGCGCAATGCGGCCACCCCGGTGGAACGCAAACCGGAATGGATCAAGGCCAAGGTCCAGATGGGTCCGGAGTTCGTGCAGCTCAAGAACCTCGTCAAGAAGGAAGGCCTCCACACCGTGTGTGAAGAGGCCGGCTGCCCCAACATCTTCGAATGCTGGGAAGACAAGGAAGCCACCTTCCTGATCGGCGGCTCCGAATGCACCCGCCGTTGCGACTTCTGCCAGATCGACACCGGCAAGCCCTCCCCCGTGGACGTTTTCGAACCCACCAAGGTGGCCCGCTCGGTCCAGTCGATGCAGCTCCGCTACGCCACCGTCACCGGCGTGGCGCGCGATGACCTCGCCGACGAGGGCGTCTGGCTCTACGCCGAAACCGTCCGCAAGATCCACGAACTCAACCCGGGCACCGGCGTCGAGCTCCTGATCCCGGACTTCTCCGGCAAGCCCGAGCACATCGAGGCGATCTGCGACTCCAAGCCCGAGGTGTTCGCGCACAACGTCGAGACCGTGCCCCGGATCTTCAAGCGCATCCGTCCGGCCTTCCGCTACGACCGGTCGCTGGATGTCATCACCCAGGGCCGCAAGCTCGGCATGGTGACCAAGTCCAACCTGATCCTGGGCATGGGCGAGACCCGCGAGGAAATCTCCGAGGCGCTCCGCGACCTGCACGAGGCCGGCTGCGACCTGATCACCATCACCCAGTACCTGCGCCCGTCCGAGCGGCACCTGCCGGTGGACCGCTGGGTCAAGCCGCAGGAATTCGTGGACCTGCAGCAGGAAGCCGACGAGATCGGTTTCCTCGGCGTCATGTCCGGACCGCTGGTGCGTTCCTCCTACCGCGCCGGACGTCTCTGGGCAACCGCGATGCGCAAGAAGGGCTGGGAAATTCCGGCCCAGCTCGCCCACATCGAAAGCTCCGGCAGCACCCGCCAGGAAGCCAGCTCACTGCTCGCAGCGCACTCCTGAATCCAGCTGTAACGATTGCGGCGCACGGCCGGCACCGGATTAATTCGGCGTCCGGCCCTTCGCCGTCCATCACGTAGAATTAAGGCACTATGGCGACTTCCCCTGATTCCAGCAACTCCACACCGGCTTCTGATGCTCCGAAGCGCGGCCTCTTTTCCCGTAAGCCCAAGGCGGCCAAGGTCAAGAAGCCGAGCCGCCTGAAGCAGATTGGCGAGGTCTTCCAGATGACCCGCCAGCACGATCCGATGGTTCCGTGGCTGATGCTGCTGGCGTTCCTCGGTGTCGTCGCTGTCAGCTTCGGCGTCGGTTTCGCGCTGGACAACTGGATTACCGGCCTGATCATCGGTATCCCGCTGGGCATCCTGGCCGCCACCCTGATCCTGTCCCGCCGCGCCGAGCGCGCGGCTTTCGCACGGATTGAAAACCAGCCCGGCGCGTCCGGCGCTGCGCTGGGCACGCTCAAGCGCGGCTGGATCGTCGAAGAGCAGCCCGTCGCCGTGAACCCCCGCACCCAGGACGCCGTCTTCCGCGCCATCGGCCGCCCCGGCGTCGTGCTCGTCAGCGAAGGCCCCACCACGCGCGTCAAGCCGCTGCTCGACGCCGAACGCAAGCGTCTCGCCCGCATCCTGCCCAACGTCACCATCCACGTGATCGAAACCGGCCGCGGCGAAGGCCAGGTTCCCATCAGCCAGGTCGCCAAGAAGATGACCAAGATGAAGAACGAACTGACCAAGCTCGAGGTCAGCACCGTCTCCAAGCGCATCTCCTCGCTCGGAAGCCGCCTGCCCATCCCCAAGGGCATCGATCCCTACAAGGCCCGCCCGGACCGCAAAGCCGCCCGCGGACGCTAGGCCACACGCCAGACTCAAGAGACGCCCCGGTAACCGCCTTTCAGGCCGGCAGCCGGGGCGTTTTCTTTGCTCACGACCTTCTTATACGTCCCTCGGACAGAACCGGAGACTCCACTATGAAACTGCCTTCCACCACTGCCGTGATCCGTATTTTCCGGGTCCTCGCGATCGCCGAGGCCTTCAGCTGGGCCGCGCTGCTGGTCGGCATGTTCCTCAAATGGGTCACCCGGACCACGGAACTGGGAGTGGAAATCGCGGGGCCGATCCACGGGGCACTCTTCATCGGCTACGGGATTGCAGCACTGAGCCTATGGGGCCTGCAGCGCTGGCCGTTCCGGGTGGCGCTCTTCGCCGGGCTCTCCGCGGTGTTCCCTTTCGCCACCGTCTGGTTTGAGCGCTGGGCCGGCCGTAGCGGCTACCTGACGGTGAAAGCGGGACAGGATGCTTCCGTTGTGGCGCAGGAAACCGTCGGCGAGACGGCCGGAGTCTAGCCGCGGTCGACTGCGCCGTCCTGCGGGAGATCCGGCCGAGTTCCGGCTAGCCGAACACGTCCATCTGACGCAAATGGCCGCTATGCGGGGTGGTTTGGCGGCCATTCGTGGCAAACGGACGCCGAATCGCCGCGGCCCAGGCAACCTCGAGGCGCCCATCTGACGCAAATGGCCGCTAAGCGGGATGGTTTAGCGGCCGTTCGTGGCAAACGGACGAGGGCTCCCTGCGTCCTGCCAAACTCGCGTCATCCTGCTGACTAAATTGGTGGCTAAGTGGGATGGTTTGGCGGCCATTCGTGGCAAACGGACGCCGGATCGCCGCGGCCCAGGCAACCTCCCGGCGCCCATCTGACGCGAATGGCCGCTAAGCGGGGAGGTTTGGCGGCCATTCGTGGCAAACGGACGCCGGATCGCCGCGGCCCTGGCAACCTCCCGGCGCCCATCTGACGCGAATGGCCGCTAAGCGGGAGGTTTAACGGCCGTTCGTGGCAAACGGACGAGGGCTCCCTGCGTCCTGCCACACTCGCGTCATCCAGCTGACGAAATTGGTGGCCAACCGAAGAGGTTCGTGGCAACCAGCCGCGTGGGCGGCCTCGGGACTGTGCCCGCCGCCGGACACCGGCAGGAGCTACATGCGGACGAGCACCGTGTTCATGGCCTTGTCGTGGATTCCGCGGTGGTCCGGGTCGAAGATGACGGCGGGGATCACGAGGCACAGCAGCAGGCTGCGGACCAAGGCGGGAACCGGGCCGGCCGGGCCGCCGCCGAGCCGGACGACGTGGATCCCCATGATGCGGTGGCCGATGCTGTAGCCCAGGGTGCCGACGAGCAGCGCCTGTTCGACGGCGAACACGGCCAGGGTTGCCCACGGGTTGCCGGCGAACGCGTAGTTGCTGATCACCAGCGCGATTGCCCAGTCAATGCAGATGGCGACGATGCGCCGGCCGGCCCGGGCAATGGACCCGGGCCCGGACTCGGGCAGGCCCAGCCGCTCCCCCGGGTACTTCGAGATGCCGGACGTGTCCGGCCCGCTGAGCCATGAGCCTATGTCTTTACGATCAACCACTCTCCAAGACTATCGGCAATGCGGGCCCTGCCGCGCTGTTCAGAGTGTGGACATCCTAGGGCCACACTCTGGTCACGGATAGGCCACGTTGTGGACAACGACTACCGTTTACATGTCAGGGCATTCTGTAACCTGCCGGAAACAAAGCGGACACCATGGGGAAATCCCGTGTCCTTAGGGTGGTAACAGTTGCTAGCGGCATAGGAGCGGGGCAGACCTTTGTGTTTACCCCGCTGTCGGACTGCGCTGGACCACACGGCCTGACGGCCAGATCTTTCACATGCATAAGGAGCATAGATGTTCAAGACTGCGGACGAAGTCCTCAAGTTCATCAAAGACGAAGACGTTAAGTTCGTCGATATTCGCTTCACCGACCTCCCTGGCGTTCAGCAGCACTTCAACGTGCCCGCCAAGAGCGTTGACGCCGACTTCTTCGTCAACGGCCAGCTCTTCGACGGATCTTCGATCCGCGGCTTCCAGGGCATCGCCGAGTCGGACATGCAGCTCATCCCGGATGTTACGACCGCGTTCCTCGACACGTTCCGCATGGAGAAGACCCTTGCGTTGAACTTCTCGATCGTGAACCCGCGCACCGGTGACCCGTACCACCGCGATCCCCGCGGCGTGGCCGAAAAGGCAGAGGCATACCTGGCTTCCACCGGCATCGCCGACACCGCGTTCTTTGCACCCGAGGCCGAGTTCTTCGTCTTCGACAACGTCCAGTACCAGTCCTCCCCGCAGGGCAGCTTCTACAAGATCGACTCCGAGGAAGCCCACTGGAACACCGGCCGCGAAGAAGAGGGTGGAAACCTCGGCTACAAGACTCCGGTCAAGGGCGGTTACTTCCCGGTCTCCCCCACCGACAAGCAGGCCGACCTGCGCGACGCCATGTGCATCGCCCTGGACGAGGCCGGCCTTGAGGTCGAGCGCAGCCACCACGAGGTCGGTTCCGCCGGCCAGGCCGAGATCAACTACAAGTTCACCACCCTGACCCACGCGGCTGATGACCTGCAGAAGTTCAAGTACGTCATCAAGAACACCGCCGATGCCTGGGGCAAGTCGGTCACCTTCATGCCGAAGCCGGTCTTCGGTGACAATGGCTCCGGCATGCACTGCCACCAGTCGCTGTGGAACGGTGGCGAGCCGCTGTTCTACGACGAAAAGGGTTACGCCGGCCTCTCCGACATGGCCCGCTGGTACATCGGCGGCCTGCTGAAGCACTCCTCGGCCGTGCTGGCCTTCACCAACCCGACGGTGAACTCCTACCGCCGCCTGGTCAAGGGCTTCGAGGCTCCGGTCAACATGGTCTACTCGCAGGGCAACCGCTCCGCCGGTATCCGTATCCCGATCACGGGCTCCAACCCGAAGGCCAAGCGCATCGAATTCCGCGCTCCGGACCCCTCCTCCAACCCGTACCTGGCCTTCGCGGCCCAGCTGATGGCCGGCATTGACGGCATCCGCAACCGCATCGAACCGCCGGCTCCGATCGACAAGGACCTCTACGAGCTCCCGGCCGAGGAAGCCAAGGACATCCCCAAGGCTCCCGGCACGCTCGAAGAGGCACTGGATGCACTGGCCGAGGACAACGAGTTCCTCCAGGCCGGCGGCGTCTTCACCCAGGACCTGATCGACACCTGGATCGAGTACAAGTACGAGAACGAGATCCGTCCGCTCTCGCTGCGCCCGAACCCGTACGAGTTCGAGCTGTACTACGGCGTCTAGTCGCCCAAGAAATGACGACGGCGGCCCCCACCATTCCGGTGGGGGCCGCCGTCGTTAACGGGCCTCGCCAGATGGTCGCCGCTCAGCGTTTTCCGTACTTCTTGTGCACGGCCTGCTTGCTCACACCCAGACACGCGGCAATGGCCTCCCACGACAGGCCGGCCCGGCGGGCGCGCAGCACGGCCTCAGTTTCGGTACGCGCCACTTCCTTGCGCAGTTCCGACACCGCGTAGAGCGCCTCTGCCGGGCTCTTGCCGTCCATCGATCCGATCAGGGTTTCCATCAAGAACCTCCTGGCGTCAACCTTAGATGACGCCGCCGGCGTCGTCAATGAATGTTGACGTAATCCTGCCGGGGGCAAGAAGACCAGATCAGAAGGGCCGGTACATGGTCCGCTGCGGGCCGGCGTCGCTGCCAAGGTACCGTCCGCAGTCCTCGAAGCCGGCTTTGCGGTAGGCGGCCTGCCCGGCGGGGTTCTCTTCGTTGACGGAAAGCACGACGCCGGTCTGCTCCCCGCCGAGGGCGGCGTTGAGTTTCGCGGCTGCCTGCACGGCGGCGTCGGCCGCCAGGGAACCGAGGCCCTTGCCCTGCTGCCGGCGGTCGACCAGGAAGCCGCGGAGCAGCCAGACCGAGTCGTCGTCGGGCCAGCCGGCCAGCGTCGCGGCTCCTGTCTGCAGCGTCAGCACGCCAACTGCGGCGCCGTTGGCGTCAATAGCGATGGGGTGGCGGGATTCCTCTTCCAGCCCGATGAGCATCATCCGCAGCGGCTCGCCGACGAACCGCCGCTGCTCCCCGGTGACCGAAAGTTCGGCGATCTCCCCCAGTTTGATGGCACGCGCGTCGTCGTCGAGGTTCTTCAGCGGCAGCAGCCACACATGTTCAGGCATAACAGAAGCGTACCCAAACCGGCGGGCTATCCCCGCCACAGACCGGGCCAGAGAGTGCCGCCGGCCGGGTTAGAGCGCTGCGTCCTTCGGCGGTCCGGCCGGGTCCATCCAGAAGACTTCCCAGAGGTGGCCGTCCGGGTCCTGGAAGCTGTGGGTATACATAAAGCCGTAGTCCTGCGCTTCCTGTGACGGTGAGCCGCCGGCGGTGAGTGCCTTCCGGACGAGCTCGTCGACCGCCTCGCGGCTGTCCAGCGAGAAGGACATGATCACCTCGGCGGCCGCGGAAACCTCCGCAACCGACTTGGATGTGAAGGTCTTGAAGTACGCCTCGACCAGCAGCATCACGAACGCGTCGTCGTTGACGATCATGCAGGTGGCGTTCTCATCGGTGAAGTCAGGATTGAAGGAGAACCCCAACGCGGTGAAGAACTCCACCGTCTTGTCGAGGTCCTTGACGGGGAGGTTCACAAACAGTTTTCTGGCCATCCGGCTAAGGTAGCACCGCGTCCGTGGGGTGTCAGCCCCCGGGCCCTCCCGCCGGTTCCGGGCGGGAGGGCCGGGGGGCGCTCACTGGTCGTAGAAGACCCGTTCGAACACGCCCCGGGCCCGCCGGCTCAGCCTCAGGTAGTCCTCCTCAAGCTCTGCGGCGTTGCCCTGACCGTAGCCGCACCAGCGGGCGACCGCTTCCAGGTCCCGGCGGGAGGACGGCAGGACATCCGACGCCCGCCCGGTCCAGACCACGTTGGCCGAGCGGATCCGGCTCGCGAGCCGCCAGGCCCGGAGCAGAATCACGACGTCGCCCGCCTCAAGGAGTCCGACGGCGGCAGCGGCCTCGAGCGCCTCCACGGTGGACGTGGTCCGCAGGCCGGGGTGGCGTCCGGCGTGCTGCAACTGCAGCAGCTGGGCCAGCCATTCGACGTCGCTCAGGCCGCCGCGGCCCAGTTTCAGGTGCCGGGCGGGGTCCGCGCCGCGCGGCAGCCGTTCCGCCTCTACCCGTGCCTTCACCCGGCGGACCTCCCGGACGTCCTGTTCGGAGATCGTCTCGGGGTAGCGGATCGGGTCGATCAGCGCCACATAGTCGGCGGCCAACTCGTCGTCGCCCGCCATGGGCCGGGCCCGCAGCAGCGCCTGCGCCTCCCACACGAGCGACCAGCGGCGGTAGTACTCGGCGTAGGATTCCAGCGACCGCACCATCGGGCCGCTTTTGCCCTCGGGCCGCAGGTCGGCGTCGACCATCAGGACGCGCTCGGCGAGGATGGCGGGCTTGAGCGGCTGGGTCAGCAGGTTGGAGAGCCTGCTCACGATCTGCAATGCCTGCTGCTGGGCCTCGTCCTCCGGGACGCCGGGCAGTCCGCGGTGCACATACATGACGTCGGCGTCGGAGCCGTAGCCGATCTCCCGGCCGCCCTGCCGCCCCATGGCGACCACCAGCACGTGGGTCTTGAGCGGCTCCACGGCGGTGACAACGTTTTCCGCCACGCGGAGGGCGCCGAGGACGGCGGCGCGGTCGGTGTCGGCCAGCGCCGCGCCCACCTGATCCTGGTCCAGCAGCCCGGCGCTGTCCGCGATCGCAATCCGCAGGATCTCGCGGCGCCGGATCAGCCGGATCAGGCGCATCGCGCTTTCCGGCTCGGCGTGGCGGGACATCTTGGAGACGATCTCCAGCCATTGCGCCTCAAACGTCAGCGGCACCAGGTCCTTGTCCGAACCGAGCCAGGCCACGGATTCAGGCGAAACCTCCAGCAGGTCTGCTATCAGCCGGGAGTTGGACAGCACGTGGCAGAGCCGTTCGGCCGCCGCCGTCGAGTCCCGCAGCATGCCGAGATACCAGTGCGTGGTGCCCAGAGCTTCACTGACGCGGCGGAAGGCCAGCAGGCCGGCGTCGGGGTCCACGCCCTCCGCGAGCCAGCCGAGCAGGATCGGCAGGAGCTGGCGCTGGAGCGCGGCGCGGCGGCTGACGCCGCCGGTGAGCGCTTCGATGTGCCGCATCGCGCCGCTCGGGTCGAGGTAGCCCAGCGCTGCGAGGCGGCCCTGCGCCGCTTCCGGGCTCAGCCTGGCTTCCTCGCTGCTGAGCGCCGCCGCGGTGTTCAGCAGCGGGCGGTAGAAGATGCGTTCGTGCAGTTCGCGGACGGAGCGTTTGGTCTTGCGCCAGGCCTCGGCCAGGGCGTCAGGTTTGGGCCGTTCGCTGGAGAACGGCCCCAGCACTGCTTTGGCCAGCGCCCGCAGCGAGTCGTCTTTGACCGGCATGAGGTGGGTCCGGCGCAGCTGGAAGAGCTGGATCCGGTGTTCGAGGAGCCGGAGGTAGCGGTAGTCGCGGTCGAATTCGGCGGCGTCGGAGCGGCCGATGTAGCCTCCGGCGGACAACGCGGCAATCGCCGAGGTCGTGTCGCGGCAGCGCAGGGTTTCGTCGGATTTGCCGTGGACCAGCTGCAGCAGCTGGACGGTGAATTCGACGTCGCGCAGTCCCCCGCGGCCCAGCTTGATCTGACGCTGCTCCTCGTCGACGGGAATGTGTTCGGTGACCCGGCGGCGCATGGAACGGACGGACTCCACGAAGCCTTCCCGGCCGGCGGAGGACCAGATCAGCGGCGCGACGGCGGCCTCGTACCGGGCCCCTAGCTCGGTGTCCCCGGCGATGGTCCGGGCCTTCAGCAGGGCCTGGAACTCCCAGCTCTCAGCCCAGCGGGCGTAGTAGCTTTCGTGCGACGCGAGGGTCCTGACCAGCGGCCCGGACTTGCCCTCCGGGCGCAGGTTGGCGTCGACCTCCCACAGCCCGGGTTCGCGGCCGATGGACATGATCGCCCGGGAAATGCCGGAGGCCAGGGCGGTGCCGATCGTGTTGGCGCGCGGATCGTCGAGCTCGCCGGATTCGATCACGTAGATGACGTCGACGTCGGAAATATAGTTCAGTTCGCGGGCGCCGCATTTGCCCATGCCGATCACGGCAAGCCCGACGTCGGCCACCTCGGTGGCGCTGAAGTGCTCGGCGGCCTCGGCCCGGGAGACCGCCAGGGCCGCCTCGATCGCGGCGCCGGCGAGATCCGCGAGTTCTGCACCCGCGGCGGGCATGAAGTCCAGGGGGTCGGCGGCGCAGAGGTCTTTGATGGCCAGTTCGACGAGCCCGCGCCGGTACTCCGTGCGCAGCGCCTCGTAGCCTTCCTGCCCGGTCAACGCCGCGACCGGCCGGCCCGATTTCGGATCGGCCCGCACGGACTGCAGCAGCCTGGCGCGCAGGACGGCGGCGTCCGCGGCGCGCGGTTCCGGGCTGGCCGTCACCTCAAAGGCGTCAAGGTGTTCGGGGTGGCGGATCAGGAACTCGCCCAGCGCCTCGGAGGCCCCAAGCACCCGGTACAGCGGCTCGCTGCGTTCGGACTCCGCGGCCGCGAGCTTGCGCAGGTCCGGGTGCTTCTCGATAAGCCGGACCAGGGACTGCAGCGCCGTGTCCGGGTTCGCGGCCAGCTGAAGTCCGGCGAACAGGACGTCCTGGTCCAGGCCCTCCAGTTCGGGGGCGGCGAGGAACCGCTCGCCCTTCTCCAGGTCGCTGAAACCGGCGGCGATGAGACGACGTGCCAGGCTCACCCGGGACGCCTAAAGGATGCCGAGGTTGCGCTGCAGCTCGTAGGGCGTGACCTGGAGACGGTAGTCCTGCCACTCGGCCCGCTTGTTGCGCAGGAAGTGCTCAAACACCTGCTCGCCGAGGATCTGCGGCATGAGTTCGGAATCCTCCATGGTGCGGATGGCGTCGTGCAGGCTGGCCGGGAGCGGGTCGTGGCCCATTGCGCGGCGCTCGGCCGAGCTCAGCGACCAGATGTCGTCCTCGGCGGCGGCGGGGAGCTGGTAGCCCTCCTCGATGCCCTTGAGCCCGGCGCCCAGCAGCACGGCGTAGGCCAGGTAGGGGTTGGCCGCCGAGTCGATGCCGCGGTACTCGATGCGGGCGGACTGGCCCTTGCCGGGCTTGTACAGCGGGACGCGGACCAGGGCGGAGCGGTTGTTGTGGCCCCAGCTGAGGTAGCTGGGGGCTTCTCCCCCGCCCCACAGCCGCTTGTAAGAGTTCACGAACTGGTTGGTGACGGCGGTGAACTCCGGGGCGTGCTTGAGGATGCCGGCGATGAACTGCCGTGCTGTCTCGGACAGCTGGAACTCGGCACCGGCTTCGTAGAAGGCGTTGGTGTCGCCCTCAAAGAGCGAGAAGTGCGTGTGCATGCCGGAGCCTGGGTGGGCCGTGAACGGCTTCGGCATAAAGGTGGCGTAGGTGCCCTGCTGCAGCGCGACCTCTTTGATCACGGTGCGGAACGTCATGATGTTGTCGGCGGTCTGCAGCGCGTCCGCGTAGCGCAGGTCGATTTCGTTCTGGCCGGGGCCGGCTTCGTGGTGGCTGAACTCCACGGAGATGCCGACCGATTCGAGCATGGTGACGGCGGTGCGGCGGAAGTCCTGGGCGACGCCGCCAGGGACGTGGTCGAAGTAGCCCCCTTCGTCCACCGGCACGGGAGCGCCGTCGGGGCCCGGATGCTGGGACTTCAGCAGGTAGAACTCGATCTCGGGGTGGGTGTAGCAGGTGAACCCCATGTCGGCGGCCTTGGCCAGGTTGCGCTTGAGGACGTTGCGCGGATCCGCGGCGGAGGGTTCGCCGTCGGGGGTCAGGATGTCGCAGAACATCCGGGACGTCGCTTCCGTCTCGCCGCGCCAAGGCAGGATCTGGAAGGTGGCGGGATCCGGCTGGGCCAGCATGTCGGATTCGAAGACCCGGGCGAGGCCCTCGATCGAGGAGCCGTCAAAGCCCAGGCCTTCCTCGAAAGCGCCTTCAACCTCGGCCGGGGCAAGCGCGACGGACTTCAGCGAGCCCACGACGTCGGTAAACCACAGCCGCACGAACCGCACGTCGCGCTCTTCGATTGTCCGCAGGACAAACTCTTGCTGGCGGTCCATAGTGGCCTCTTTCCGGGTTCAACGTCCGTGCCCGGGCCCGTCCTGACTCCCGCCAGGCATGGGTCCCGCAGCTGCTCAGGATTCACTTTACTAATCATTGCCATCGTTTGCTGGAGCAGCCGACTCACGTAACACAGCGTTAACATAACTTCCCGGGATCCGGTAGCCGGAAGCCTGCGCACCGGGACCCGCGACGGAGGCTGTTCACCCGGCCGTGTGATGTGATTCACCGGCCCGGCGTCCGGGGCCCGGTAGCTAGGACGCGCGGTATCGCACTACGCTCGTGCCATGGCCACAAGCAAAAGCCCCGATTCCAGCATGCCCGCAGCCGAAGTTGCGGCACCCTACGGCAACGGTCCTTCGGCCGCAGGCCCCGCGCAGCCCGCCGGTGCGGCGTCGGAAACTGCAGCGGCACCTGGCGGGCGGAAGCCGGTGACGAAGATCCGCACCCACCACCTGCACCAGGCGAAGCTCAACGGTGAGAGGTTTGCCATGCTGACGGCCTACGACCAGTACACGGCGGAAATCTTCGACCAGGCCGGCATCGAGGTCCTGCTCGTCGGCGACTCGGCCTCGAACAATGTGTTCGGCAACGAAACCAGCCTGCCCGTCACCGTGGACGAACTGCTCCCGTTGTGCCGCGCCGTCACCCGTTCGGCCCGGCGCGCCCTGGTGGTGGCCGACCTGCCCTTCGGCAGCTACGAGGTCTCCGCCCAGCAGGCCGTGGCCACCGGTGTGCGGTTCCTCAAGGAAGGGCTCGCCCACGCGGTCAAGATCGAGGGCGGCAAGTTTTATGCGGAGACGGTCCGGGCCATGGTCCAGGCCGGGATTCCCGTGATGGCGCATATCGGTTTCACCCCGCAGAGCGAGCACGCCCTCGGCGGCTACCGGGTCCAGGGCCGCGGCGATGACGCCCAGCGGCTGATCGACGACGCCGTCGCCCTGGCCGACGCCGGCGCGTTCTGCGTCCTGATGGAAATGGTTCCGGCGGAGACGGCGGCGGCCGTGGACGCCGCCGTCGAGGTCCCCACCGTCGGCATCGGCGCCGGCAACGCGACCACCGGCCAGGTGCTGGTGTGGCAGGACATGGCCGGCCTTCGTGGCGGCAGGATGGCGAAGTTCGTCCGGCAGTACGCGGACCTGCGCACCTCCCTCAGCGACGCCGCGAAGGCGTACGGGGAGGACGTGCGCTCCGGCCAGTTCCCCGGCCCCGAGCACTCCTTCTAAGCGGTCACCGCGGGCCGGCCTCCCGGCCGCCGCCGCGGGTTGGCCGGGCCACCTCATCCTTTTCGAACGATGCGGAGTTCCGCGCGCCCGGGCAGTCTGGCCATTAAGGGCCTGCATCGGGCCCCGGCAGATGTTCCGCCGTTCCTGCCCGCTTCGTGCGCGAAGCGACAGGCCGGACACCGGCGGGCACTAGTGGAGGAGTAGCCATGGGCTCAATTTCGACTAACTTCTGGGACATCCTGCTGTGGAGTTTCTGGTTCTTCATCTGGATTTCCGCCCTGATGGTGTGGTTCCGTTGCCTGTTTGACCTGTTCGGCGACCCCGATCTCAGCGGCTGGGGCAAGGCAGGCTGGGCGATACTGCTGATCTTCGTCCCGTGGCTCGGCGCGCTCATCTACCTGATCGCTAGGGGCCGCAGCATGGCCGGCCGGCAGATGAAGGCAATAGCCGAACAGCAGGCCGCCCAGCAGGATTACATCCAGCAGGTGGCCGGCAAGTCGACCAGCCCGGCCAGCCAGATCTCCGATGCGAAGGCACTGCTCGACTCGGGCGCCATCAACCAGGCCGAGTTCGATTCCCTCAAGGCAAAGGCGATGGCCTGAGCTGAACTGGGAAGGGGCCGCGCCGCGATCAGCCGTGCGTCCATGAGAGTCACGTGGCTGGGCCATTCCTCGGTGGTGCTGGACCTTGACGGGGTCCGGATCCTGACCGATCCGTTGCTACGCCCCCACGCCGGACTGCTGCGGCGCCTGGCGCCCCGGCCGGACCCGGCGTCCTGGAGCCGGTCCGACGTCGTGCTCCTCTCCCATCTGCACCACGACCACGCCGAACTGCGCTCCCTCCGTATGCTGCCCGGAGCAACCCTGATGAGCGACCCGGCGAACGTCGCCTGGTTACGACGACGACGGCTGCCGGACACTGTTCCCCTGGGGGACTCCTGGACCGCAGCAGGCAACATGACCGCCACGATCCAGGTGCGCCAGGTACCCGCCGACCACCGGCAGCGCCCCATGCCGCACCGTCCCAACGCCGCCAACGGCCAGCTGGTCCGGGGCGCATCGGGTACCGCCTGGATCGCCGGCGACACGGGGCTGTTTCCGGCGATGGCCGCGATCCCCGCGATGGCGGGCGGCACCATCGATGTTGCGCTGGTGCCGGTCTGGGGGTGGGGGCCCAGGCTCTCGGCCGGCCACCTGACCCCGGAGACGGCCGCACAGGCCGTCGCCTTAAGCGGCGCCCGGTTCGCCATACCCGTGCATTGGGGGACCCTGCACCCGCCGTTTGTCACACACTTCGCCCGGAGCTGGCTTGAGCTGCCCGGACGCCGGTTTGCCGAGGCCGTGGCGGAGCAGGCACCGGGCTGCACGGCCGTCGTCCTTGCACCTGGCCAGTCATGGGTTGCCCCCGCGTGAGCTCAAGGCCTTGAACCGGCCTCAACACGCACGCACTCCTTAGGGCGGGGCATCCCGCACCATGGCGCGCTGGCCACAGGATTCAAGCATCGCCACCAGCACGCGGTGGAGCTCATCGGCACCCTCGATCCGCTCCGGCAGCCCGGCCATAAGATCCGCCGGGCCCAGCAGCACCGCACGGTCCTGCCAGCCCCCGAGGCCTCCGTGGGATCCGACCAGCCCCTCGAACGCAGCGACGTCGTTGGTCATCGGATCGACCGTGCTGTTGACGTAAAGGTCCGGCGCCTCGGGCTGCCGGAGGGCGCGCAGCAGCACCCGCGGGGCGTGGAACCCGAAGTCTGCCAGCGGATCCGTCCCCTCCACGTCACCGCTGCCAATGTTGCGGCGCCCGCTGCTCCCGACCGCCCACGCCCGGCCTTCCTCATCGATGCCGGCGACGAACCCGATTCCGGGATGGCCGGCCAGGCCCGGCACCAGGGCCGGCCATTCCTTCGCAAGGCCCTGAAGCGTCCAGCGCCGGTCACCCCGCACGTAGACCAGGCCCAGGTTGCCGGAGCCCAGCACCACAACCGGCTCCTCCGCGCCGTCCCCGGGCGCCGACGTCTGGGTATGCTGCGCCTTGGCCAGCCCCTCCCCGGCGCGGACGGCGAGTTTCCCGGTCAAACCTCCAGTCGCGATGTCGCCCGCGATGGAGTCCGCGCGCCCCAGACCTTCGACGGACGCGTCAACATTTTGCACGGTCTCCTTCATGAGTTCCGCACACAGGTCGCCGAGCGTCTGGCCATACCGGTCGGCGAACGGCGTGCCCTGGGACTGGCCGTGGTCCGAGAGCACCACCAGCCGGTAGCGGCGCGCAGCAGAACCGGCGAGCTGGGCCAAGGACCCCAGCGTGCGGTCCAGGCCATCCAGGGAGGCGAGCGCCTCGGGCCGGAACATGCCTGCGTGGTGGGCGATCTCGTCATAGTCAACGTAGTCGACGTAGATGCACTTCGTGCCGCGATGCAGCTCCTCTGCCACCAGGGCGGTGTTCAGGTCACGCAGGATTCCGTTGGTTACGGCCCGCAGCAGGGCAAAGGTCCAGTCCCGGTGCACTCGCGGGTCGAGGTCACGCTTGACCTGCCGCCGGGCCTGCCACCGCTCCTTGAGGATCTCCCCGACGGTCCGGGTAAAGCTGCGCATGAACCCGTTCGGCGAGGTGAAAAACCAGGCGAAGGCACGCCGGGTCTGAGTGGAGCCGCGGCTAATCTCCACCCTGCTCATCGTCAGCAGGGACCTGGCCGCGTCACCGGTGAACAGGTTCGAGATGGAGACGCCGTCGTCGCACAGCAGGCCGCGGCCGTTGCTGTGCCGGCCCTCGATCACCCGGGCGTCTGCCGGGCGGTTTGCCACGAGGACCCTGTTGAGCTCACGGTCGTACCACCGGAAGGCGGGGATCCCGTCAACTGTGCCGTGCAGAATGCCCATCTGGCTGGCCGGCGTGGTGCATGGCAGCTGGGGAGTCCATTCGCGGAGCGTGTACTCGCCGGAGGAAAGCCAGCGCCGGATGTGGGGCACTCCCCCGGACTGGACCGCCCACTGAAGGACCGGGAAGGGGACACCGTCGAGCTGCACGAACAGCACGCCGTCGACCTCCGGATCAGTCAGCGCTGGTTGCCGGCGTGTCCTGCCGGCCAACGAGGTAATAAGGCCGTCATCCGTTCCGGCCGTGGTGGTCCACGAGAGGAGCGTGCCCACGGCGGCACTGACCCAGGTGGCGACAAAGGCGGTCCACGGCGTCGATTCAATGCCGGGCACCAGGCGGATGGCGGCGTACATGATCAGGGCCTGCCCCAGCAGGGCGGCAAGCAGCACGGCCAGCCAGCCCACCCTGGCCGAGATTTCCACGAGGAGGGGCCGGAAGACCAGTCCGACAATTCCGGCCGCCGCCGCCACGGCGGCGTAATCCCACCAGCTCGTTGCAGAGAATCCCGGCACCAGCGCGCCGGTGACGATGAGTGCCACGGTCGAGGCAGCCCAGGCGGCTGCCAGCCTGGCCAGGTCGGTGATTCGGACGCCGCGGCTGCGGGTGACGCTCGTCGGCATTTCCCCAGTATGGCCGGGCATAACCGGCCGGCCCTCATCCGCACCGGGTGAGAAAATCAGTCCCCGGGGACCAGCAGGGATTCCAGCTGCCTGCGCAGCGGCGGGACGTCGACAGGGCCCTCGGTGTTGACCTCCAGGACCGGTCCCAGCCCCAGTGGACCCGCCTGCCGGACCCACCGGGACCACAGCTCATCGTCGTCGTGTGCGGCGTGGTGCACGGGATGCCGTTCGCGGTTCCGGCAGCGCTGCCTCGCCGTGGCCGGATCCAGCACACACCAGACTTCTGCCGCCGCCGTCCCGCCGGCGTTCCGGAGATCGGCGCGCAGATACTCCAGGTCCCGGGGCGCGAACCAGAAGGATTCGACGACGGCCGGCCCCGATGCGGCGGCGATCCCCGCCCACATGAGCTCCAGCGCACGGCGCCCCAGCGCCGTCGATTCCGCCGCGCCGGGCGGCCGGGCGCTGTCCCACAAGCCCTCTTTGCAGGCGTCCTTGGAGAACAGCGGCAGCTCCAGGACGGCCGACAGTTCACGGGCGAGCGTCGTCTTGCCGGACCCCGGCAACCCGTTGACCAGGATCAGTCCGTTCATCCGCCGGTGCTAATTGTCCTCGTCGCCCTTTTCCCAGGTTTCATTGCGGGCCTTGACCTTCTCCAGGGCGTGTTCGGCTTCTTCGCGCGTCTTGTAGGGGCCAATCAGCTGGCTCCAGTCGGACATGGCGTCCTCTTCGACCTCGTGGGTGTTGACGTTGTACCAGTACTCCGGCATGAAAGCTCCTTACGCTGATGATTCTTGGCGTTTGTTTATCTGCCCCCGGCATCGCCTTATATGATCAATCTATGCCTTCTCTAGCCTCGACTGCACCCATCGGCACCCTGGTCCCGGGAACAGTCAGCCCGCAACTCCCCGTTCCGGCGTCGATCCCGCGCCCCGAATACGTGGGCAAGCCCGGACCGGCCAAGTTCACCGGCTCCGAGGTCAAGACGGCTGAGACCATCGAGAAAATCCGCACCGCTTCGAGGATTGCCGCCCAGGCGATCGTTGAGGTCGGCAAGCACATCGAGCCCGGCGTCACCACTGACCAGCTGGACCGGGTGGGCCACGAGTTCCTGCTCGACCACAACGCTTACCCCTCCACCCTCGGCTACCGGGGATTCCCCAAATCCCTGTGCTCGTCCTTAAATGAAGTCATCTGCCACGGCATCCCGGACACCACGGTGGTCCGGGACGGGGACATCCTCAACATCGACATCACGGCCTTCGTCGGCGGCGTGCACGGGGACACCAATTACACCTTCCTGGTCGGCGACGTCGACGAGGAATCCCGGCTGCTCGTCGAGCGCACGCAGGAGTCCCTGAACCGCGCCATCCGCGCCGTGGCACCGGGCCGCGAAATCAACGTGATCGGCCGCACCATCGAGTCCTACGCCAAGCGCTTCGGCTACGGCGTCGTCCGCGACTTCACGGGCCACGGCGTCGGCGAAGCGTTTCACACCGGCCTGATCATCCCCCACTACGATGCAGCGCCCGCGTACAACACGGTCATTGAGACCGGCATGGTCTTCACGATCGAGCCCATGCTGACGCTCGGCACCGTGGACTGGGATATGTGGTCCGACGACTGGACCGTCGTCACCCGTGACCGTAAACGCACCGCGCAGTTCGAGCACACCCTGCTTGTCACGGAGTCCGGCGCCGAAGTCCTGACCCTGCCCTGATTCCCGCCCCACCAGAAGATTCCGGTCTTCACCCGCCGGCCCTGGGCCGCACCCCGCCAGCCCCGCCCCCTGCCACGAACGGAACTCCATTGGCCAAGAAGGACGAGAAGTCGAAGAAGAACGCCCCGCTGATCGGCATTGACATCGGCGGTACCGGGATCAAGGGCGGGATCGTGGACCTGAAGAAGGGCAAGCTGATCGGCGACCGCCTGCGCATTCCCACCCCGCAGCCCTCCACGCCCGAATCCGTGGCCGAGGTCGTGGCCCAGGTTGTGGCCGCGCTGTCCGCCCGGCCCGACGCGCCGGCCCCCGACTCGCCCGTGGGCGTCACCTTCCCCGGCATCATCCAGCACGGCGTGGTCCACTCCGCCGCCAATGTGGACAAGTCGTGGCTGGAAATGGACATTGACGCCATGTTGACCGCGCGGCTGGGCCGCCCCGTGGAGGTCATCAACGACGCCGACGCCGCCGGCCTCGCGGAGGCGCGGTTCGGCGCCGGCGAGTTCGTGAAGGGGACCGTCCTGGTCATCACGCTCGGCACCGGGATCGGTTCCGCCTTTATCTTCGACGGCAAGCTTGTCCCGAACGCCGAGCTGGGGCACCTGGAGATCGACGGGTTCGACGCCGAGTCCAAGGCCTCGGCGGTGGCCCGCGAAAGGGATGGCCTGAGCTGGGAAGAGTACAGCGTGCTGCTGCAGCGCTACCTGTCCCATGTGGAGTTCCTTTTCTCCCCCGAACTGTTCATCATCGGGGGCGGCATCTCCAAGCGCGCCGACGAATACCTGCCGCGGCTGCAGCTGCGCACGCCGATTGTTCCGGCGGAGCTCAAGAACGACGCCGGCATCGTCGGCGCGGCCCTTGAGATCGCACTGAAGCACAAACTGGCCAAGTAGCACCATGACGGAACCGGCGCCCGGGGTTGTCATCGTCACGGGCGCCAGCCGGGGCATCGGCGCGGCGGTGGCGCTTCGTGCCGCCCGGGCCGGGTATGCCGTCGTCGTGAATTATTCCGCCGACGCTGCCGGGGCGGACTCAGTTGTGGAAGGCATCATTGCCGACGGAGGCGAGGCGGTGGCCGTCCAGGCGGACGTCAGCGACCCGGCCGCCGTCGTACGGCTGTTCGACGCCGCGGCTGCCCTCGGGACCCTGGCCGCCGTCGTGAACAACGCCGGGATCACCGGCAACCTGATCGGCCCCCTCACGGACGTCCCGGCCGCGACCGTCCGGCGCGTGCTCGATGTCAACGTCGCCGGCGTCGTCTATGTCTGCCAGGAGGCCGTGAGGCGGCTCAGCACGGAGCGGGGCGGCCGCGGCGGCTCAATCATCAACATCTCCTCGACCGCCACCAAGGCAGGCTCGCCGGGAACCTGGGTGCACTATGCGGCGTCCAAGGGGGCGGTCGATGTGCTGACGGCGGGGCTCGCGGCCGAGGTCGCCGCGCAGGGCATCCGGGTGAACTGTGTTGCGCCGGGCAGCACCAACACTGGATTGCATGCGGCCGCGGGGATGCCGGACCGGGTGGAGCGGCTCAATCCCACGATCCCCATGGGCCGGGGCGCCGAACCGGATGAAGTAGCCGCCGCCGTGCTCTGGCTGCTCTCCGGCGAGGCCGGCTACATCACCGGGGCCGTGCTGCCGGTCTCCGGCGGCCGCTGACGGTTGTTTGCCCCGGCGGCTTTATCCTGCCGTCGCGGGGCTAAACGGGAAGTTGGTGCCGGTGGTGGCTGCGGCTTCCCCTCCGCTGCCACCACCGGAGTGTGTGGGCAGATCTAGAGCGGGCTCTTCTGCTGGCTGGTGCCTTCGCGCCCCTTGGTCGCGGCCTCATGGCGGAGCAGGGAGATAGCGGCTTCGAAGTCCTCGAGGGATTCGAAGGCCTGGTAGACGCTCGCGAAGCGAAGGTAGGCGACCTCATCCAGCTTCTGGAGCGGGTTGAGGATGGCGAGGCCAACCTCATGCGCATCGATCTCCGCCGCGCCGGAGGCCCGGATGGCTTCTTCGACCTCCTGCGCCAGCATTGCCAGGTCGTCTTCGGTGACGGGACGGCCCTGGCAGGCTTTGCGGACGCCGTTGATGACCTTGCTCCGGCTGAAGGGCTCGCCGACGCCGGACCGCTTGATCACCGTAAGGCTGGTGGTTTCAACAGTGGTGAAGCGGCGTCCGCACTCGGGGCACTGCCGGCGGCGGCGGATGGCTGAGCCGTCGTCGGCGATCCGGCTGTCCACCACGCGGGAATCAGGGTTCCGGCAAAACGGGCAATACACGTTATTTCCTCCCCTGTCGCATGGCTGGACACCGTCTAAGAAGCCGGTTCAATTTAAGAGCCGGGTCACCTTAAAAGCCAGGCACCCTGGCGGTGCCTACGGGACCAGTCTACGACTAGATGTAGCTGAATAACAAGCCTGTAATTACTACATGTTGTGGTCAGGGGCCAGCTGTGAAGCGGGCCGTGACAGCTTCACCGTGGGCCGGCAGGTCCTCCGCCCCGGACAGGCTGACGATGTGCCCGCTGACCTCCTCGAGGGCGGCGCGGGTGTAGTTGACCACCTGGATGGAGCGCAGGAAAGTGGTCACGTTCAGCCCCGAGGAGAACGCCGCCGTGCCGCTGGTCGGCAGCACGTGGTTGGAGCCGGCGCAGTAGTCGCCCAGGCTGACCGGGCTGTAGTCCCCCACGAAGATCGCACCGGCGCTGCGGATCCGGCCCGCGACGGCGGCCGCGTCCGCCGTCATGATTTCCAGGTGTTCGGCAGCGTACGCGTTGCACGCCGCGATGCCCTGTTCGAGGTCGTCCACCATCACCACGCCGGACTGCGGCCCGGAGAGGGCCTCGCGGACCCGCCGGCCGTGCTTGGTCGCTGACGCCTGGCGGTCCAGCTCCACCCGGACGGCGGCCGCGAGGGCCTCGGAGTCCGTAATCAGCACGGACGCCGCCTTGGGGTCGTGCTCGGCCTGGCTGATCAGGTCGGCGGCGACCAGTCCCGGCTGTGCGGTGGCGTCGGCGAGGATCGCGATCTCGGTGGTGCCGGCCTCGGAGTCGATGCCCACGACGCCCTTGACGAGGCGCTTTGCCGTGGCGACGAAGACGTTGCCCGGGCCGGTGACGACGTCCACCGGGTCCAGTCCGGCGTTGTCCCCCACGGCGGGGATACCGTAGGCGAAGGCCGCGATGGCCTGGGCGCCGCCAATGGCGTAGACCTCGTCGATCCCGAGCAGGCACGCTGCGGCAAGAATCGTGGGGTGCGGGAGCCCGCCGAAGTCCTTCTGCGGAGGTGAGGCCAGGGCGATTGATTCGACGCCGGCGGCGAGGGCCGGGACGACGTTCATGATCACGGAGGACGGGTAGACGGCCAGGCCGCCGGGAACGTAGAGGCCCACCCGCGCCACGGGGACCCAGTTCTGGCTGACCACCGCGCCTTCGCCGAGTTCGACGTCGGTGTCGGCCGGACGCTGGGCGTCGGCGAACTGCCGCGCACGCCTGATGGACTCTTCCAGTGCCGCCCGCACTGCGGGATCCAGCCCTGCGAGGGCCGCCGTCAGCGCTTCGGCGGGGACCCTCGGGTGTACCTGCTCGACGCCGTCGAAGGTCCGGGCCAGCTCGCTGAGCGCTTCGAAACCGCGGGTGCGGACGGCGCCGATGATGTCCAGGACCTTCTGCTCGGCATCTGCCATGGTGCCGGCCTGCGCCCGGGGCACAGCGGCGCGGAGACCGGCCAGGGTAAGCCGCTGGCCGCGCAGATCGACGGTCCGGAAGTCGAGGTCGGTGGAAACCGGGTACCCGGTAACGGAGGGCACGGCAATGGCGGGCACGGTATTCGAGGGCACAGGTTTGGCGGGCACAGTGCTGTCAGCTGAAGGGGTCACCCGTTCATTTTACGTGCCGCCCCGGAGAGTCCCGCCCCTGTTACTCGGAGGCTTGCGTGGAAGACTGTTCCGCGGCTGCGTCTTTGGCCCCGGGCTTCGGCGTTGCGAATACGGTGTTCAGGAACAGGGTGAGTGCGGCGGCGGCCGGCCAGATCGCCAGCACGGCGAGGGACCGCAGGGAAAAGGCGATGCTGGCATTGGCCGAGGTGTCCTCCGGCGCTGCCCACCACAGACCGCACAGCACGCCGGTACCCCAGGCTGCGAGGGCGCCCGCGGCCCCGGCACCCACCGCCAGAAGGACGTCCCGCCCGGACGGTTCGGCGTTCTGGCTGCCGGATGCCACTGCGCCTGAAATGCAGCCGGCGAGCAGGAACAGTCCCGCCAGTACCAGGTCCCGCGGCAGCCACCCCTCCGTGTTGCTCCCGCCCCGCAGTTCCGGATTGCCGGAGAGCAGATTCAGGCCCGAGGGGGCCAGGAGCCACCACAGCAGCCCCACCGGGATGCCGGCAGCTGCGATCACCGCGGCCTTCCGCCACGTAACGGCACGGCGGGTCGCGGCAAGTGCCGGCTGGTCCGGGGCGGCCTCCGGCCCGGGACCCCGGGCCGGATCATGGGCGGCGGTCCGGCCCTCGGCCTGGTCGGCGTCGAGCGGGGCGTCCTGCGGGAACTGGCCGTGCACTGCGGGCTGTGTCATGGAACAAACCTTAACAAGCTTTGCGTCCGCCGGCACATGACACCGCGCGTCCCCGTATGAGTCCAGATGACGCCGTCGGATACACAAGTACCGCGGCCCGCCGCCAGCGGAATACGCTGGCAGGGTAGGAACACCACACACGTGCAGCAGGGAGATGGATAGCAGTGGCCACAGAGGACCAAGCCTTCGAGGGAACTTTCCGGGAGATGTTCCGGCGGCACGCGGCGGGGGTGGCCATCATCACCGCCAACTTCAACGGGGTACCCTATGGCTTCACAGCGACCTCCGTGGCCTCGCTCTCGGCGAAGCCGCCCCGGTTCACCTTCAACATGGCCCGGACCTCCAGCTCCTGGCCGGCCGTGGCCAACACCACGTACATCGGCGTCCACATGCTGGGGCTGGACAACCAGGAGCTGGCCGACCGCTTTGCGCGGACCAGCAACCGCTTCGAGGGCGATCACTGGGCGCTCGGGCCCCATGACGTGCCGGTCCTCAATGGCGTGGCCGGCTGGCTGATCGGCAAGGTCCAGATGCGGCTCTCCTTCGAGAACAACGCCGTGGTGGTGGTCGAGGTCGTCGAAGGTGAAGTGGGCACCGACGGCGCTCCCCTGCTCTACCACTCCGGCGCGTACGGCCAGCCGGCACCGCTCGACTACGAGATCTGAGCGGCAACGCCGAGGTAACAGTCAATGCCCATGTCCCTGAGGGGCATGGGCATTAACTGTCACCTCGACGAACTGTCACCCCGGCGGGCGGGCTGCCGCCGGCCGCTCCTAGTTGTCCAGGCAGGTGGGGCCGAGGAGCACCTTCAGGTCCCCGAACAGTGACGGGCTCGGGTTGACCCGCAGGTGCACGGGCAGGCCCATGACCTCCACTCGGGAGTCGCCCTGCAGGTGCAGCCGGACCTCGGACTTGCCGCGGTGGGTCCGCAGCACGTCCCCGAGTTCGGTCACGACGGCCTCGGTCGCCTTGTGCGTCGCCATGGTGATCACCAGCGGCCCGTTGAGCCCCTCGCTGAGGTCCGGGACGGAGAGTTCCATGCAGTTGAGGGCTACGGCGCCGTCATCGCGGCGCTGCAGCCGGCCCTTGACCACCACGATCAGGTCCTCGGCCAGTACGGACGCGATGGGGCCGTAGACCTGGCCGAAGAACATAACCTCGACGGAGCCGCCCAGGTCCTCGATCTCCGCGCGGGCGTAGGCGTTGCCGCTGGCCTTCGCGATCCGCCGGCTGAGGGAGGTGATCATGCCGGCGATGGTGACGATGGCGCCGTCGTGCGGGCCGTCCTCGGCAATGAGCGAGGTGATGGACTGGTCGGCGTGCTGGCTCAGCAGCCCCTCCAGCCCCTGCAGGGGGTGGTCCGAGACGTAGAGGCCCAGCATGTCCCGTTCGAAGGACAGCTTGTCCTTCTTCTCCCATTCGGGAAGGTCGGGGATCTCGATGCTCAGGGACGCCTCGGATTCGGCCTCATCGAAGCCGGCAAAGAGGTCGAACTGGCCGATCGCCTCGTTGCGCTTGAGCGTAATGACGGAGTCGATAGCTTCTTCGTGGATCATCGCCAGGGCGCGGCGGTGGTGGTTCAGGGAGTCGAAGGCGCCGGCCTTGATTAGGGACTCGATGGTGCGCTTGTTGCACACCACGGCCGGGACCTTCATCAGGTAGTCCTTGAAGGACGTGTAGGCGCCTTCCTTCTCCCGCGCAACCACCATGGCTTCGACGGCGTTGACGCCGACGTTACGGATGGCGCCCATGCCGAAGCGGATGTCGTTGCCGACCGGGGTGAAGTTCAGCGCGGACTCGTTGACGTCCGGCGGCAGCACCGTGATGCCCATGCGCCGGCACTCGTTGAGGTAGATGGCCGACTTGTCCTTGTCATCGCCGACGGAAGTCAACAGGGCGGCCATGTACTCCGGCGCGTAGTGGGCCTTGAGGTAGGCGGTCCAGTAGGAGATCACGCCGTAGGCGGCCGAGTGCGCCTTGTTGAACGCGTAGTCGGAGAAGGGCAGCAGGATGTCCCAAAGCGTCTTGACCGCTGCCATCGAGTAGCCGTTGTCCTGCATGCCCTGGGAGAAGCCGGCAAACTGCTTGTCCAGCTCGGATTTCTTCTTCTTGCCCATGGCGCGGCGCAGGATGTCGGCCTGGCCCAGGGTGTAGCCGGCGAGCTTCTGCGCCACGGCCATGACCTGCTCCTGGTACACGATCAGGCCGTACGTCCCGCCCAGGATCTCGGCGAGCGGTTCCTCGAGCTCCGGGTGGATCGGGATGACTTCCTGGATCTTGTTCTTGCGCAGGGCGTAGTCGGTGTGGGCGTTGGCGCCCATCGGCCCCGGACGGTAGAGCGCCAGTACGGCGGAAATGTCTTCGAAGTTGTCAGGCTTCATCAGCTTGAGCAGCGACCGCATGGGGCCGCCGTCGAGCTGGAAAACGCCCAGGGTGTCGCCGCGGGCCAGCAGCTCGTAGGACGCCGCGTCGTCGAGCTCCAGGGACTCCAGGTCCAGGTCCACGCCGCGGTTCATCTTGATGTTCTCGAGGGCGTCGGAAATGATCGTGAGGTTCCGCAGGCCGAGGAAGTCCATCTTGATCAGGCCGAGGCCCTCGGACGTCGGATAGTCGAACTGGGTGATGACCTGGCCGTCCTGGAAGCGGCGCATGATCGGAATGACATCGATGATGGGGTCCGAGGACATGATCACGCCGGCCGCATGGACACCCCACTGCCGTTTCAGGCCCTCGATGCCAAGGGCCGTTTCGAACACCTTGGCGGCTTCCGGGTCGGTGGCGATCAGCTGCCTGAAGTCACCGGCCTCGCTGTAGCGCTTGGAGTCCTTGTTCTGGATGTCCGCAAGCGGGATGTCCTTGGCCATCACGGCCGGCGGCAGCGCCTTGGTCAGCGTCTCGCCCATGCTGAACGGGTAGCCGAGCACGCGCGAGGAGTCTTTGAGGGCCTGTTTGGTCTTGATGGTGCCGTAGGTGACGATCATCGCGACGCGTTCGTCGCCGTATTTGCGCGTGACGTAGTCGATCACTTCGGAGCGGCGCCGGTCATCGAAGTCGACGTCGAAGTCGGGCATGGAGACGCGGTCCGGGTTGAGGAAGCGCTCGAAGATCAGGCCGTGGTGCAGCGGATCGAGGTCGGTGATGCGCATGGCATACGCCACCATGGACCCGGCGCCGGAGCCACGTCCCGGCCCCACCCGTATGCCGTTGTTCTTGGCCCAGTTGAT
Organism: Arthrobacter sp. 10L424; assembly: GCF_056395325.1. Classification (NCBI taxonomy): domain Bacteria; kingdom Bacillati; phylum Actinomycetota; class Actinomycetes; order Micrococcales; family Micrococcaceae; genus Arthrobacter; species Arthrobacter sp. 10L424. The sequence continues at coordinate 106,049 of NZ_JBFTJH010000006.1, forward strand.
GAAGTCCGCCACCACGAGGAAGTAGCCCGGGAACCCCATGGAATTGATGACGCCGAGTTCGTAGTCGGCCTGGGTGCGGACCTTGTCCGGGATGCCCTTGGGGTAGCGGTACTGGAGTCCCTTGTCGACTTCCTTGACCAGCCAGGACGTTTCGTCTTCACCCTCAGGGCAGGGGAACCGGGGCATGTAGTTGGCGCCGGTGTTGAAGGAAACTTCGCAGCGCTCGGCGATCAGGAGCGTGTTGTCGCACGCCTCGGGGTGGTCGCGGAAGAGTTCGCGCATCTCCTGCGGGGACTTCAGGTAGTAGCCGCTGCCCGAGAAGGCGAACCGGGATCCGCCGTTGTCGTAGGTCGGCTCCAGGAGGGTGGAACCGGACTGGATGGCCAGCAGGGCCTCGTGTGCCTTGGCGTCGTGCTCGTGCGTGTAGTGCAGGTCGTTGGTGGCCACCAGCGACAGGTTCAGTTCCTTGGCCAGGCGCAGCAGGTCGCCGGTGACGCGCCGCTCGATGTCCAGCCCGTGGTCCATGAGTTCGCAGAAGTAGTTCTCGGCGCCGAAGATGTCGCGGAACTCGGCGGCGGCCTCGACGGCTTCCCGGTACTGGCCAAGCCGGAGCCTCGTCTGGACCTCGCCGGACGGGCAGCCGGTGGTGGCGATCAGGCCTTCGGAGTAGGTGTTCAGCAGTTCCCGGTCGAGCCGGGGCCACTTGCCGAAGACCGAGTCCAGTGAGGCGATCGAGGACGCCCGGAACAGGTTCCGCATGCCCACGTTGTTGTAGCTGAGCAGCGTCATGTGGGTGTAGGAGCCACCGCCGGAGATGTCGTCCTTGCGCTGGTTTTCCTCGCCCCAGCGGACGCGGGTCTTGTCCCCGCGCGCCGTGCCCGGCGTGACGTAGGCCTCGACGCCGATGATGGGCTTGATGCCCTGGTCCGTGGCCCGCTTCCAGAAATCGAAGGCGCCAAAGAGGTAGCCGTGGTCGGTGGTGGCCAGGGCGGGCATGCCCAGCCGTTCGGTTTCGTCGAACAGCTCCCCGAGCCGGGCGGCACCGTCCAGCATCGAGTATTCGGTGTGGTTGTGGAGATGAACGAACGAGTTGTTGCTGGAAGTCACCGAATCATTCTAGTGCCGTGCACGAACGTTTCAGCGCGGCACTCCGGCCAGGCGCGACTCCGCCCGGATCAGGGCAGCCGGACCGGGCGGCCGCTCAGGCCTGTCCGGACTCCAGGACTTCGAGCGCGAACCGCAGGTCCTGCGGGTATTCGCTGGTGACGGTGACCTGCTCCCCCGTCCGGGGGTGGGCGAAGGACAGCTGCCGGGCGTGCAGCCACTGCCGGGTGAGTCCCAGCGTGGCGGCGAGCCGCGGGTCCGCACCATAGGTCAGGTCACCGGCGCAGGGGTGGCGCAGGGCAGAGAAGTGGACGCGGATCTGGTGCGTGCGGCCGGTTTCGAGGTGGACTTCCACGAGCGATGCCTTCCCGAACGCCTCCAGGACCTCGTAGTGCGTGATGGAATCCCGGCCGTCCTCGATCACGGCGAAGCGCCAGTCGTGGCCCGGGTGGCGGCCGATCGGCGCATCAATGGTGCCGGCCAGCGGGTCCGGAAGGCCCTGGACGACCGCGTGATAGACCTTGTCCACGGTGCGTTCCTTGAAGGCGCGCTTGAGCGCCGTGTACGCCTCTTCGGTCTTGGCGACCACCATCACCCCGGAGGTCCCGACGTCGAGCCGGTGGACGATGCCCGCGCGCTCCGGCGACCCGGAGGTGGAGATCCGGTAGCCGAGGCCGGCGAGGCCACCGACCACGGTGGGCCCCACCCAGCCGGGTGAGGGGTGCGCGGCCACACCGACCGGTTTGTCGATGACAACGAACTCGTCATCGTCCAGCAGGATATTCAGGCCTTCCACTACTTCCTCCACAACTTCCAGGGGGTCCCGGCGTGCCGGGACGACGACGTCGAGCACGGCGCCGGGGGCAAGCTTGAGCGACTTTCCGACCGCCTTGTCCTTGCTGCTGACGTTGCCCTCGGCAATCAGCGCGGCGGCCTGGGAACGGGAAATGTCCATGAGCTTCGCCAGTCCGGCATCCACCCTGCTCCCCGCCAGTTCATCCGGCACCACGAAACGGAAGGACGACGCCGGCGTCGCGCCCGTTCCGCCCCCGGCGTCACCGTCGATGTCTTCCTCCAGGAGGTCGTCCGGCAGGAGATCTTCCGGCAGGACGCCTTCCTGCGGACCTGCCGGTGTCAGGTCTTCAGGAGTGAGGTCCTCGGGGGCCGTGTGGCCGGGCGCCATGTCAGGAGTCATGCTTCACTGTGTCTTTCGTAAGGTGTGAGCCGTCCAGCGAGATCCCGCGCAGCGTGAGCAGGCAGATGATCACCACGGAGGACACCACGGCCGAGTCGGCGATGTTGAAGATCGCAAAGTTCGGCAGCTGGATGAAGTCCACCACATGGCCCATCGCGAAGGACGGTTCGCGGAACAGCCGGTCCGTGAGGTTGCCAAGGGCGCCGCCGAGCAGCAGCCCGAGCGCCAGGGCCCACCAGACTGACCCGAGTTTCCGCAGTTGCAGCAGGATGGCAATGGCGACGGCGGTCATGATGATGGTGAACACCCAGGTGACGTTCTCGCCGATCGAGAAGGCCGCGCCGGAGTTCCGGATGTAGTACCAGTGGAGCAGCGGAGGCAGCACCGGGATCCGCTCCCCCTCAGTCATGTTGGCGGTCACCCACAGTTTGGTCAGCTGGTCGAAGACGTAGGCGAACACCGCCAGGCCAAAGAATACGGAAAGCAGCAGGGCCCGCCGCGGCCGCGGCTTGGGGGTACCCGCCGGGGCGGACTCAGCGGGCTGCACGGCGTCGGGTGAGGGTGCGTCAGTCATAAGGCTTTCGTTCACGGGCCAGTGCGGGCACTGGGAGCTGGGTACTGGGGCACTGCCGCCGGCGGAACCTGCGGTTAATGCCGAAAGCCGGCGGCCGAGGAATCCTCAGCCACCGGCTTTCAGAATACTTGCTTAACGTCCTAGCTGTTGGCTTCAACCTCAGGGGCAGCCACGGAGCCGCGGGCGTCCAGGTCGCGCAGCTGGCCCTCGATGTAGGCCTTCAGGCGTGAACGGTAGTCGCGTTCGAAGCCGCGGAGCTGCTCAACCTTGCGTTCCAGCACGGAGCGCTGCTGCTCGAGGGCACCGAGGATCTTGCGGGACTTCTCCTGGGCGTCGTTGACGAGGCTGCTGGCCTCGATCTGCGCTTCGGCGATGATCTTGTCGCGCTGCTGCTCGCCGTCGGCGACGTGCTTGTCGTGCATCTGCTGCGCCATGGCGAGCAGGCCGGCGGCGGACTCTGCTGCCGGAGTAGCGGCACCGCGGGCCGGGGCGGCTGCCTGTTCGGCTTCCTTCTTCTTGGCAATCTCAGCAGCCTTGGCAGCCTCAGCGGCCTTTGCCTCGGCTTCTGCCTTGGCGCGGTCTTCCTTCTCGGCCTTGACGGGTGCCGGAACCTTTTCCACGACGGGAGCCGCGGCGGCGGAGCTGGCAGGCGTGCCGGCGCCGGATTCGGCGAGCTTCTTGCGCAGCTCGTCGTTCTCCTGGTTCAGGCGTCGCAGTTCGACGACGATCTCGTCCAGGAAGTCATCAACTTCATCCTGGTCGTAGCCTTCGCGGAACTTGGTCGGCTGAAAGCGCTTGTTGACAACGTCTTCTGGCGTCAAAGCCATCTGGTCACCTCGTTGGTCTAGTTAGTCAGTAGGCCTTCCGGCCGTCAAAACTACGGTACCTAAATATGGTCTGGTTCCTCTAATTCAACACCGCAGTGTCAAACCGGAGTTTCTATCTGTTTCGGCTGCGGACCGTGTCCGCCGCCCGGCTACGCCGCGATCGGCTGGGAGAACACCAGGAACTTGGCTACTGCCATGGCGATGGTGACAGCCACGAACAGAAGCAGGAATCCGAGGTCCAGGGATAGTCCGCCGAGCCGCAGCGGCGGAATCAGCCGCTGGAGCAGTTTGACGGGTCTGTCTGTGACCGAATACACAGCATGGGCGGTGACGAGCGCCACGCCGCGCGGCAGCCAGCTCCGTGCGAACATCTGCACCCAGTCGAAGACCAGCCGGACGATGAGGGCAACAAAGAACAACAGCAGCGCGATATAGACAAGTCCGAAAACAATTCCCATGACTTAACTCATATCTCCATGTTCATTCCGGATACCGCAGTGTCCTCGTGATAGTTACGCCTCTATTTCAACACGGATAATTCAGCAGCGATGCCAGACAGGGTGTCCCTGCCTGGCATCCTGGCCGAAAAATCCCGGACTAGCTCTGGTTGAAGAAGCTCGCCTGCGTCTCGCTGACCTTCTTGTCATCGCCGATGACCTCAACATACGACGGCGACAGCAGGAAGACCTTGTTGGTCACGCGCTCGATGCTGCCGCGCAGTCCGAAGACCAGCCCGGCGGAGAAGTCGACGAGGCGCTTGGCGTCCGCCTCCCCCATGTCCGTGACGTTCATAATGACGGGAATGCCATCACGGAAGCTTTCACCAATGAGTTTGGCATCGTTGTAGGACCGCGGGTGGATCGTGGTGATCTGGCGGAGTCCGGTGGGCTCTTCGCGGCTCGATGCCGCTCGCTTGATGGGTGTCACAGGTGCGCGATATTCCTCTTCAGCGGCGTAGGGCTCTTCCCTGGGGGCCTCGCGGACGGGCGCCGGGGCACGGCGTTCCTCGCGGTCATGCTCCATGGAATCGTCCTCATCCTTATGCGATGTTTGGTGCTCGGACTCGTAATGTTCATCGCCATCGGCGAGCCCAAGATAGATCATTGTCTTGCGCAGAGCGCCGGCCATGGTCGACTCCTAATCGTGTCCGTGAGCGGGCCGATCAACGACTTAACAGCCTTGGAATCCCCGCCATTACCTTCCAATACGTTGAACCTACCGCAACGCCGGACGCGGACCGAGAATATCGGAGCCAACGCGAAGGTGTGTCGCCCCGAACCGGACGGCCTGTTCCAGGTCCTGGCTCATGCCCGCGGAAATGCCCGTGGCGTCCGAAAATTGTTCGATCAGCCGCCCGGAAATGCCTGCGAGCTTCTCGAAGGCAGCGGCCGGATCGGCCCCGAGCGGGGCTACGGCCATGACGCCGGCGAGCCTCAGTCCCGCAGCACCAGCCAGCTGTTCGGCCAGTGCGGGCACCTCGTTCGGGGCCGCGCCGCCGCGGTGGGCGCCGGCGTCGTCGTCGAGGCTGACCTGGATGAAGCAGTCCAGCGGCGCCCGCCCGGTGCGTTCGCTTTCGGCTGCCATCGCTTTGCCGAGTGCGGACGCCACCGCCTCCCGGTCCACGGAGTGCACGGCAGACGCGTACTTCACCACAGACTTGGCTTTCTTGCTCTGGAGCTGGCCGACGAAATGCCAGCTCAGGCCAAGGTCTTCGAGCTGCGCCGCCTTCTCCGCCGCCTCCTGGTCCCGGTTCTCCCCGACGTCGGTGACGCCAAGGGCGGCGAGCCGCCGGACATCCTCGGCGGGGTGGAACTTGGTGACTACGATCAGCCGCGGCGGCCGGGCCGCACGCCCGGCAGCGGCAACGGCGTTGTCTATCCGCTCCCGGACGGCAGTGAGCCGCTCCCGGAGCTGCTCCAGCCGGGGATCGGGCTGCCCGCCGCCTGGCTGAACAGCGCCTGGCTGAACAGCGTCTGACTTAACACCGGGGGGCTGCTGCTCATTCATCGGCTGGCCCGCCTGATCGCCCATCGTTGGCCGTCGTGGGTAGGGTCCACACCAGTCCGGCGAATCGTCCGGTGTTCGGGTCGCGGCGGTACGAGAACAGGTTCTCGTCTTCCAGGGTGCAGTTGCCGGAGTATTCGACGCTCACGTCCGCGTCCTGCAGTTGGCTGCGGACGGCGGCCGGCAGGTCCAGGCCCGGCGTTCCGCGGGAGGTTGTGCACCAGGCAGCGGGAACGCGGGCGGCCACGTCGTCGCGCATGTCCGCGGGGACCTCGTAGCATCCTCCGCAGACGGACGGGCCGATCCAGGCGCTGAGCCCCGCCGCACCGAGGTCGCGCATGCGGGCCACGGCCGCAGGGATGACGCCGGATGCGACGCCGGGGCGCCCGGCATGGACGACGGCGAGGACCGGGGTTCCGCCTCCGGCCCTGTCTCCGACCAGGACAACCGGCACACAGTCCGCCACCATCACGGCGAGGGGTTCCCCGAGGGAGACCATGGCGTCAGCGGTCGGGGCATCGGCTCCAAGGCCGTCACCACCGCTGCCGGGGGCAGCCGCTGCGCCAATGCCGGCGACGTCGCTGCCGTGGACCTGGTTCATGTACCGGAAGGGCCGGCCGCCGAGTCCCACCGCCGCTTCGATGCCCGCACGCCGGTGCCGGACCTCCACCGGATCGTCGCCGACATGGAGCGCCAGGTTTCCGGCCCCGGCGTCGGTGAAGGCCACCCAGACGCCGGGCCGGACTTCCGCCCGCCAGGAGAACACGCTAAACCCCAAATCGTTGCCGAACTTGTTTGCAGAACTTCGATCCTACGAGAAAGCACCATGGCACTGCCATCCGGCAGTGCCATGGTGCTTCAGGACCTACTTGAGGAAGTCAGGGACATCCAGATCGTCGGAGTGGCGGCCCGAGAGGTCCGGCTCCACGACGGACGGCAGGTCGACGTCGAAGCCGGAGTCAGCCGGGACTGCGGACGGGCGCTGCTGGCCCCAGCCGCCGTAGCCGGACGCGCCGACCGTGGCGTGCAGGGGCTGGACCTGGGCGGAGGACGGAGCCTGGACCGGAGCTGCTGCCGGGGCGGCCGGGCGCTGCGGTGCCGACTGCGGAAGGGACTGGTCCATGGACGGCGAGGTGGCCTTGACGTCGTCGAAGCCGGCCGCGATGACGGTGACTCGTGCCTCGTCGCCAAGGGCATCGTCGATGACCGCGCCGAAGATGATGTTGGCCTCGGGGTGGGCCACTTCCTGGACCAGGCGGGCGGCCTCGTTGATTTCGAAGAGGCCCAGGTCCGAGCCGCCCTGGATGGACAGCAGGACGCCGTGGGCTCCGTCAATCGACGCTTCCAGCAGCGGGGAGGCGATGGCGAGCTCCGCGGCCTTCACTGCGCGGTCTTCGCCGCGCGCCGAACCGATGCCCATCAGCGCAGAACCGGCGCCCTGCATAACGGACTTGACGTCGGCGAAGTCGAGGTTGATCAGGCCGGGGGTGGTGATCAGGTCGGTGATGCCCTGGACACCGGAGAGGAGGACCTGGTCAGCGGAACGGAACGCGTCCAGAACGGAGACGTTGCGGTCGCTGATGGACAGCAGGCGGTCATTCGGGATGACGATGAGCGTGTCGACTTCGTCGCGGAGGGCGTCGATGCCGGCCTCGGCGGAGCCAGCGCGGCGGCGGCCTTCAAAGGTGAACGGGCGGGTAACAACGCCGATGGTCAGCGCGCCGAGCGAACGGGCGATGCGGGCGACGACGGGCGCGCCGCCAGTGCCGGTGCCGCCGCCTTCGCCGGCGGTAACGAAGACCATGTCAGCGCCGCGGATGACCTCTTCGATTTCTTCGGCGTGGTCCTCGGCAGCCTGCCGGCCGACCTCAGGGTTCGCACCGGCTCCCAGGCCGCGCGTCAGCTCACGCCCGATGTCGAGTTTGACGTCTGCATCGCTCATCAACAATGCCTGCGCATCGGTGTTGACAGCAATGAATTCGACGCCTCGAAGACCGACCTCGATCATGCGGTTGACTGCGTTCACGCCACCGCCGCCGATGCCGACGACCTTGATGACGGCCAAGTAATTCTGCGGAGCTGCCACGTTACGTGTCCCTTGTTCGTGTTCTATTGCGAAAACTGTTGGAGTCGGGCTTGAAGCTTTGAACCTTAACCTTCGACTTGAAGGTTATAGTTATGTCAAGTAACTCATGCTGTGACGCTATTTCCTTGCGTGGTGACATTCAATAACCGCCGCCGCGTGTCGCGGTAATACCGCCGAAATAGCTTCTTTTGGTGCCGTCCTAGTGACCGTGCTTCGGACGGCGTTGCTGCTGGTGTCGCTGCGGCGGCCGGCCGAGGGCCCAGCGGGTTGCGGGCGCCCCTGCCCTTTGCCGGCCAAGTGCTGGGCAGCTATCGGGTGACCGGGTGCCGCGGCACACTCACATCGTAGATCCGGACGGGGTTCTTCGGGTCCGCAGGTGCCTTCAGCAGGGCCTCGAGGACCTTTGCCTTGAGCTCCTTCTCCCCCGAGTTTCCCCAGACGATGGTCTGGCCGTCGACGAGTTTGAGCTCAACGGCATCCACCGACTTCGCCGAGGCGTTGGAGAGCCGCGCCAGCACATCGGCGGGCAGCGCCCCCAGGACCCCGGTGATGGCATGGAACAGGTCCTTCGGCAGGGTGCCGCCTCCGCCGTCGATAACCGGAAGCTGCGTGGCAGCCGGGTCTGCTGAGTCGCTGAGCGTCACGCCGTCGGCGTCCACCAGCTGGTGCGCGTCACCCTGTTTGACCAGCGCCACCGGCACGCGTTCGGTCACCTTGACCTGCAGCGTCGACGGCGGGCGGGCCTGCGTGCTGACTTCCTTGACCTGGACCAGCGGCTGCAGGAGTGCGGTGACGTCGCCGTCGCTGATCTGCGGCAGCGGCTTGCCCTGCAGCGGCGCGAGGGCGGTCTGGATCTGCTCCGTGGTCAGCAGTTTGGTGCCCTCCACGGTTACGGTCTGCAGCGCCAGGACCGGCGAGTAGACAGCCGCGGCGAGGATCCCCGCGACCAGCGCGGCCAGGGCACCGATCGTGCCCAGCAGGATGCGCTTTCGGCGTTTGGCCTTCGGTTCGGGAAAGGACAGGACATTGTCCCGGGCCGCCGGGGCCACCGGGGCGGCCCCGGCACCGCTGGCGGTGCTGTTGGGCCCGCCTGGGCTCTCCTTGGATGCCGAGATGACATCGGGCGTCGCCGTCTGGCGCGCGGACGGCGAACGGCCCGCGCCTGCCTTGTAACTGGGGCGGCGGGTGCTAGGCACCGGGAGCACCGCCGTTCAGGGCTGCACTGTCGTTGAGGGCCGCACCGTCGTTCAGGGCCGCAACAATCAGCGGCCCGTAGGCCGTGACGTCGCCGGCTCCGGCCGTGAGCACGATGTCCCCCGGCGCGGCGGCGGACACCATGGCCTGCACAGCCTCACCGCCCGGCCCGACAAGCCGGCCGCCGGCGCCAAGGTGGTCGGCGATCAGCTGGCTGCTGACGCCCGGAATCGGGTCTTCGCGGGCGGGATAGATATCCAGGACCAGGGCCGTGTCAGCGGCGTTGAGCGCTGCGGCGAACTCTTCGGCGAATTCGCGGGTCCGAGAGAACAGGTGCGGCTGGAAGAGGACGTGCAGCTTGTGGCCTCCGGCCACCGACCGTGCTGCAGACAGGGCTGCCCGCACTTCCGTGGGGTGGTGGGCGTAGTCGTCGTAGACCCGGACGCCGCGGCCCTCGCCCTTGAACTCGAAGCGCCGGGACGCGCCCGTGAAGTGCGCCAGAGCGCCGGCGGCAGTCGCGGGGTCGACGCCGAGTTCCAGGGCGACGGCGAACGCCGCCGCCGCGTTGAGCGCGTTGTGCCGCCCGGGCACGTGGAGGTCGAGGGGGAACCGGCCGGCGGGGGTGGTGATCGAGACGTCCCCGGGGCCACCGTCGTGCAGAACGAGCTGGGCGTCATCGCTGGTGCCGTAGAGCACGACGCGCGTGTTGCCGCGTTCCAGGGTCCGCAGGGCCAGGGCCCTGGCGCCGGGATCGTCAGCGCAGGCGACAAGCACGCCGTCTGCCGGAAGCAGCGCGGTGAAGCGGTCGAAGGAGGCGTACACGGCTTCGGCCGTGCCGTAGAAGTCGAGGTGGTCCGGTTCGACGTTCGTCACGACGGCAATCTGCGGGCGGTAGTTCAGGAAGGAGCCATCGGATTCGTCGGCCTCCGCGACAAAGACCGGCGAGCTGCCGCTGGCGGCGTTCACGCCCAGCGCCGGAACGTTCGCGCCGATGGCGAACGACGGGTCCAGCCCCGCGCCCTGCAGAAGCACTGCAATCATCGATGTGGTGGTGGATTTGCCGTGCGTGCCGGCCACCGTCACGGCGGTGTCCTGCGCCATTGCGGCCGCGAGTGCCTCCGAGCGGTGCAGCACGGGCAGTCCGGCCGCCCGCGCCGCAGCCAGCTCGGGATTGTCCGGGCGGATGGCGGAGCCGGCAACGACGCTCTGCGCGTCGCCCAGGTTGGCGGCGTCGTAGCCGACGCAGATCCGTGCGCCGGCCGCTGCCAAGTCCGTCATGACCGGCAGGTCCTTGGCGTCGGAACCGCTGACCGGCAGGCCGCGGGCCACCATGATGCGGGCCACGGCGGACATCCCTACGCCGCCGATACCGATGAAATGCATCCGGCCGAGGGATTCCGCGGAGCGGACGGCCGAGGTGGTGTGCTGGTGCTCGGGCTGAGTCATTGCTCTACTGCTTCCTGCCGGGTTTGACGTGTTTCACGGGTTTCGCTGACTTCGCCTGGACAGAGGCCGCCGCCTCGAGGACCAGATCCGCCATGCTCCGGTCGGCGTCGCGAATGCCGAGCTTCTCGGCGCTGTCAGCCATCCGTGCAAGCCTGGCAGGGTCCTGCAGCAGGGGGATGATGTGCTCGCTGACCCAACCGGGAGAAAACGTGCTGTCCTCGACGAGCAGGGCCCCTCCCGCCTCGACGAGTCCGGCTGCGTTGAGCGCCTGTTCGCCGTTGCCGATCGGCAGCGGTACGAAGACGGCGGGCAGGCCGACGGCGGCCACCTCGCTGACGGTCGCGGCGCCGGAGCGGGCCAGCAGCAGGTCCGCCGCGGCGTACACCGTTTCCATTCCGTCGACGTATTCGAGCTGCTGGTAGCCCGGGGCGGCGAGTGGCTTGCCGTCGGCGTCGTGGACTGCCTTGCCGCGGCCGGTGATGTGCAGGGTCTGGATGCCGGCCTCCGCGAGGAGGCCTGCCGACGCGGCCATGGTGCGGTTGATGCTTTGGGCGCCCGAGGAGCCGCCGGTGACAATCAGGGCCGGGCGGTCCGGGTCCAGGCCGAGTGCTGCGCGGGCCGCGGTCCTGGCGGCGGCCCGGTCGAGGCCGGAGATTTCCTTGCGCATCGGCATGCCGACGTGGCGGGAGGCACCCAGCCTGGTGGCGCCGAAGGCCACGGCCACGTGTCCGCCCAGCAGTGCCCCCACGCGGTTCGCGAGCCCGGGCCGAGTGTTGGCCTCGTGGATGACGATGGGGATCTTGCGGCGCCGGGCGGCCAGGTACATCGGCGTGCAGACGTATCCCCCGACGCCGACCAGGACGTCGGCTTTGGCCTCCTCGAGGATGACCCCGGCCTGCTTGACAGCGCCTGCCAGTCGCCCGGGCAGCCGCAGCAGGTCCAGGGAGGGCCGTCGCGGGAAGGGAACGCGGCTGATCGTGACGAGGCCGACCCCGGCGGCCGGAACCAGCCGGGCTTCCATGCCGCCCGGTGTACCCACGGCCAGCAGCCGCGCATCGGGGCGGGCTTCCCGGACGGCGTTGGCGATGGCCAGGAGCGGGCTGATGTGCCCGGCTGTTCCGCCGCCGGCGAGGACGACGGATAACTGGGATACAGGGGACTCGGTGTTCATGGAGGCCTATTTACGCTTTCGTGCAGGATTGCGGGGGGCGGGAGTTCTGGTGGCCGGCTTTCGGTTGGCCGGCGTCCCTGGGGAGTCCGTGGTGACCGCGGATCTTGGCGCGGCGGATCTTGGGGCCACGGATTTCGGGGCGGCCGCGGCGGGGGCAGTCGCCTTGGCCGTTGTGGCCGTTTTGCTGGCTGTGTTGCCGGACTTCTTCTTGGCTGTGTTCTTGGCTGTGCTCTTGGTTGCGTTCCTGGCTGCGTCGCGCTCGGCGTTCCGCTTCCGCAGGGACGCCGCCAGCCCGGCCGGGCCGTACCTGAACAACCCCTTGGGCTGGAGCCCGGGCGCCATCTGAGCCCGGGCCAGTGACAAGACTACGCCGATCGCGCACAGGGACATGAGCAGCGCCGAGCCGCCGTAGGAAATGAACGGGAGCGGGATGCCCACCACGGGGGCCAGTCCGGTGACCACGGCCATGTTGACCGTCGCCTGGCCCAGCAGCCAGACCATGATGGTGCCGGCCAGGACGCGGTGGAACATGTCCTTCTGGGCTACTACAACCCGGTAGATGGCGGTGCCGAGGATGGCGAAGAGCACCAGCACCACGAGTGTTCCGACCAGTCCGAGCTCCTCGCCGATGATGGCGAAGATGAAGTCGTTGTGGGCTTCCGGGATCCAGCTGTATTTCTGCCGGCTTTGCCCCAGCCCCACCCCGAACCAGCCCCCGGAGGCCAGGCCGTACAGGCCGTTGGTCGACTGGTAGTTGAGGTCGGAGCCATCCGCGCAGGTCTGGCCGGACCAGGACAGGATCCGGCACATCCGGTTGGGGCTGGTGATCGCCATGACGGCCGTGCCCACGGCGATGACGGCGCCGGCGATGCCGAACAGGTACAGCCGCACCCCGGCGAAGAACAGGGCGGCGGCCGTGATCATCATGACGATCATGGCGGTGCCGAGGTCGTTGCCCACCAGGATGAGGCCGATCACTCCTGCGGCTCCCGGGAGAACCACGGGGACCAGGGCGTGCCGTGCCTGGGAGAGCAGCTTGGCCTTGCGGTCCAGGACCGTGGCCATCCACAAGGCAAGCGCCAGTTTGGCCGCCTCGGACGGCTGGAACGTGAACGGCCCGACGTCGATCCAGTTCTTGTTGCCGAGGGCGCTGCGGCCGACCAGCAGCACCAGCACCAGCAGGACGAAGGCGACGATGATGGCGATCCAGGCGCCGCGTTTGAGCCAGACGACGTTGACCCGCGAGAGCAGGAACATGCCAAACAGCCCGATCCCGGCGAACAGCCCCTGCTTCAGGGCCGCCGTGTAGGGCGACTCCCCCGCTGCGATGGCCTCGACGCTGGAGGCCGAGAGCACCATCATGATGCCGATCGCCGTCAGCGCCAGCGTGGAACCCAGGATCAGGTAGTACGTGGAGCCGTTGCGGGACTTGCCCGTTCCTTCGAGGGCGGACCAGAACCCCCGATACCAGCCCCGGACCTTACGGCCGGCTGCTTGCACGCCGGCTGCTTGCACGCCGGCTGGGGCCGGCACGTCGGAAGGCCGGGTTGCCGACGACGAGGTTGCTGACGACGGTGTTCCGGACGGCTTGGTTGCAGCCGAAGAGGCCGCGGGGGAACGTGTGGGCGTGCTGACCATAGTTACTCCTTGCTGGTCTGAGCCTGCCCTTCCACGAGCTCGCGGACAGCTTCAATGAAGGCGTCGCCACGGTGAGCGTAGGAAGAGAACTGGTCCATGGATGCAGCCGCCGGGGCCAGGAGCACTGTGTCCCCGGAGGCGGCTAGCTGCGCCGCCGAGGCAACAGCCCGAGCCATCACAGTCTCGCCGAAGATCGGTGAGGGTCCAGCTTCGGCGTCGGCCGTCCCGGCAGTCTGCACCTGTTCAGTTTCGCCCTTCCCCTCACCGATCACGGGGACATCCGGTGCGTGTCGCTGCAGCGCGGAGCGCAGATCGCCGGAGTCGGCCCCGATCAGGACCACGGCCTTGAGCCGGCGCGCGTGCTCCTGGACGAGCGCGTCGTAATTCACGCCTTTGGAGAGCCCGCCCGCGATCCACACGACGTCCTCGAACGCGGAGAGCGATGCCGCGGCCGCATGCGGGTTGGTGGCTTTGGAGTCATTGACCCAGAGGACGCCGTCGTGCCGGGCAACAACCTGGATGCGGTGGTCCCCCGGCAGGAAGTTCAGCAGACCCTTGCGCACGGCGGCCGGTTCGACGCCGTAGGCCCGGACCAACGCCGCCGCGGCCAGGGCATTGGCCACCATGTGACGCGGGGCCACGGCGCCAAGGTCGGACACGGACGCCAGTTCCGCGGCGCTGTCCTTGCGCTCGGCGATGAAGGCGCGGTCCACCAGGAGACCCTCGACGACGCCGAGCATGCTGACGGCCGGCGTGACGGTGGTGAAGGCCACCGCGCGGCAGCCTTCGACGACGTCGGCTTCTTCGACCATGCGTTCGGTTTCGATCTGCTCGGCGTTGTAGACGCAAGCCTTCTGGGTGTTTTCGTAGACCTTGGCCTTGTCCGCCAGGTAGGACGCGTAGGAGCCGTGCCAGTCCACGTGGTCCTCGGCCACGTTCAGGCAGACGCTCGCCACCGGGGAGACGGAATCGCTCCAGTGCAGCTGGAAGCTGGAGAGCTCGACGGCGAAGACGTCGTAGTCCACCGGATCGCGCAGGGCGTCCAGGATCGGGGTGCCGACGTTGCCGACGGCGATCGCCTTGAGTCCGGCGGCCTGCAGCATCGATTCGGTCAGCCCGACGGTGGTCGTCTTGCCGTTGGTGCCGGTGATGGTGAGCCAGTCCGCGGTCTTGCGTCCCTTGCGTTCCCGGACCCGCCACGCGAGTTCGACGTCGCCCCAGACGGGGATGTGGGCCCTCGCGGCTGCGGCGAGCAGGGCCTGGTCCGGCCGCCAGCCCGGGGAGGTGACGATCAGGTCCGGCTTTGCACCGTCGATTTTCGGGACGGTCTCCACGGCGTCCTCGCCCAGCAGGACGTCCACGGCCCCGACGATGCGCAGGGTGTCGGCCTGGGCCTGCGCCGTGGTGCCGGTGGCGGCGTCCACGACGACCACGCGGGCACCAAGTTCGATCAGGGTGTCCGCGGCGGCGAAGCCGGAGACCCCGATGCCGGTGACGACGACCCGCAGTCCGGCCCAGTCGGAGTCCCAGGTGACCAGGTCCTGGAGCCTGGGTGAGGTGGTGAGGGGCACCGGAATAGGACCAGTCACAGCAGTACCACCCATTCGGCGTAGAAGATGCCCAGTCCGGCGGCGACAAAGAGGCCACACAGGATCCAGAACCGGACGACGACGGTGACTTCCGCCCAGCCTTTGAGTTCAAAGTGGTGCTGGAGCGGGGCCATCTTGAAGAATCTCTTGCCCTTGGTGAGCTTGAAGTAGCCGACCTGGATGATCACCGAGAGGGTGATGAGCACGAAGAGGCCGCCGATGAAGGCGAGCAGCAGCTCGGTCCGGGACAGGATCGCGAAGCCGGCGACGGCGCCGCCGATGGCCAGAGACCCGGTGTCCCCCATAAAGATCTTGGCCGGTGAGGTGTTCCACCACAGGAAGCCCACCAGGGCCGCGCTGAGGATGGCGGCGAGCAGGGCAAGGTCCAGCGGGTCACGGACCGTGTAGCAGCCGGAGCCTGCCTGCCGCGGCGAACCGCAGGACTGGTTGCTCTGCCAGATGCCCATGAGGGTGTAGGCGCCGAACACCATGATGGAGGCGCCGGCGGCGAGTCCGTCCAGACCGTCCGTGAGGTTCACGCCGTTGGTGGCGGCGGTGATGATCAGGTTGGACCACAGCACGAAGAGGATGGTGCCCAGGAGCGTGCCGGCGAAGGCCAGGTTCAGCCACGGGATGTCGCGGACCAGGGAGATCTGGTACGATGCGGGCGTCACCCCGGTCTCGTCCGGGAAATAGAGGGCCAGGATCGCGAAGATGATGCCTACGGCGGCCTGCAGGATCAGCTTGGCCTTGGCGTTCAGGCCCAGGCTCCGCTGCTTGGAGATCTTGATGAAGTCATCCAGGAATCCGACCAGCCCCATGCCGACCATCAGGAACAGCAGCAGCAGGGCCGAGGCGGACGGGCCCGGCGACGCCGGGTTGATCAGCCACATGATCAGATGCGTGATGCCGTAGCTCGCGAGCACCGCCAGGACGACGACGGTGCCTCCCATCGTGGGGGTGCCGCGCTTGGTGTGGTGGGAGGTGGGGCCGTCATCCCGGATGAATTGCCCGTAGCTCTTCCGGACCAGGAAGCGGATAAAGAGCGGGGTGCCCAGGAAGGCAAACAGCAGGGCCAGTCCAGCGCCCATCAGCAGTGCAATCACAGCAGCGCACTCCCTTCAGTGGCGGTTCCGGCAGTGTCTGGGGGTAATGCTATCCGATCGCCCAAATGACGCAGCCCGATGCTGTTGGAAGACTTGAAGAGCACCAGGTCACCGGGTTCCAGTTCCGCCTGCAGCAGTTCGTAGGCCTCGTCCGGGGTCTCGGCGAAGACGCATTCGTTGCCCCAGGATCCCTCGTTGACGGCGGAGACGTAGAGCGAGCGTGCCTCGCGTCCCACGACGACGAGCCGGGAAATATTGAGCCGCACCACCTGGGTGCCGACCGCCATGTGTTCGCGGATGGAATCGGGGCCCAGTTCGAGCATCGCGCCCAGCACGGCCCAGGTCCGCCGGCCGCGTCCGAGGTCGGCGAGCGTGCGCAGGGCTGCGCGCATGGATTCCGGGTTGGCGTTGTAGGCATCGTTGATGATGGTGACGCCGTCGGCCCGCTCGGTCCGCTCCATCCGCCAGCGGCTGGCGGCCGTTTGGGCGCTGAGGGACGCGGCGATCCGCGCCGCCGGGACGCCGGCCGAGTGCGCGGCAGCCGCGGCCGCCAGCAGGTTGGCGATGTGGTGCGCGCCGATCAGCCGGGCCGTGACGTGGTGGCCGGTGCTCTCACCGGGCAGGAAAAGTTCGAATTCCGGGCAGCCGCCGGCATTCAGCTCGACGCCTTCCGCGCGGACCCGCCCGGCTCCTGCTGCGTCGCCGGCAGCCTGGGCGGTGTAGCCAAGGACGGTGGCCCGGGTGCGCTCCGCCATGGCGGCGACCCGCGCGTCGTCCAGGTTGAGGACGGCGGTGCCTTCGGACGGCAGCGCCTCAACGAGTTCGCCCTTGGCGCGGGCGATGTTCTCCACTCCGCCGAACTCGCCGGCGTGGGCAGTGCCGACGCCGAGGACCACTCCGATATCGGGGCGGACCATCTCCGCAAGGTAGCTGATGTGTCCTACACCCGTGGCACCCATCTCGATCACGAGGTAACGGGTGTCGACGCCGGCCTTGAAAACGGTGAGCGGAACGCCGACTTCGCCGTTGTAGGAACCCTGCGGGGCAATGGTTGGACCCTCCGCGGCGAGAATTCCGGCGAGCAGGTCCTTCGTGGTGGTTTTCCCGGCGGAACCGGTAATGCCGATCACGGTCAGCGGCTCGCCGTCGGCCGCGCGGCTGGCACGGATCCGTCGGACGGCTTCCGCGGCGAGGGCACCCATCGCGAGGACCGAGTCCTGGACCACAACGGCGGGGTAGTTGACCCCGGCCCCGTCGGCGACGTCGTGCTCGACGAGCGCCAGTACGGCGCCGCGGTCGAACGCGGCGGCGACGAAGTCGTGGCCGTCGGCCGTCTCCCCCGCCTTGGCCACGTAGAGGGATCCCGGTGCGGCTTCCCGGGAGTCGGTCACCACGGACCCGGGGGTAATCCCCGGTTCCGCGGCCAGCCGGCCGTTGGTAATGTCGGCGATTTCCGCCGCGGTAAATGCAATCATGTCGGTTTAGGACTCTATCCGCTGGTCTTCGAGAACGGTGAATCCCCGAGCTGTCAAGGCGGAGCGGAGCTCCACCCTGTCGTCAAGGGCGAGGTTGACACCCTTGACTTCCTGCCACACTTCGTGGCCCCGTCCCGCGACGAGGATGGTGTCTGCCGGGCCCGCGAGTTCCACGGCTTTCCGGATGGCGGCGTCCCGGGGGTAAACCTCCAGGATGGTGCAGCCGAGGCCCTCGTCTTCCTTGGCCCCGGTCGCGCCGGCCATCACGTCGGCACGGATCGCCGCGGCGTCCTCGTCGTGCGGGTCGTCGTCGCTGACGATGACGGTGTCGGCAAGGCGTGCGGCGATGGCACCCATGGCCGGGCGCTTGCCCTGGTCGCGTTGTCCGGTGGCGCCAAAGACGATGATCACGCGGGATCCCGGTTCCGGGGAACGTACCGCCTCCAGTGCCCGTGCCAGGGCGTCCGGGTTGTGGGCAAAGTCGACCACCGCGGCGGGGGCGGTGGAGACGAGCTGCATGCGGCCGGGGACGGCGACCGTGAAGGGGTCGCCCGCGTCGAGGGCCGCCTGGACGGTAGCGGCGTCGTGGCCGCCGTCGAGCACCATGACCGTGGCCAGCGCGGCGTTGGCCACGTTGAAGCTGCCGGGCAGCCCGGCATGGACGCGCAGTTCCGTGCCGCTGCTGTGGCGGAGGGTGAAGTCCGTGCCGAGCCCGCGCGGGACCGGGTTGATGACCGTCCAGTCCGCCGCGGCCGGCGTCCCGGCCGCCGCGCCGTCGCCGTGGGTGGCCAGTGTGGTGACCGGGATGCCGGCGGTGGCTGCCAGCGTTCGGCCCCACTCATCGTCAACTGTCACGACGGCGCGGCGGGCCCGTTCCGGGGTGAAGAGCCGGGCCTTGGTCTGGAAGTACTCGTCCATGCTTCCGTGCAGGTCGAGGTGGTCCTGGGTCAGGTTGGTGAAGCCGGCGACGTCGAAAACGACCCCGTCCACGCGGTGGAACGAGACGGCGTGCGAGGAGACCTCCATGGAGGCGGCGTCGAGGCCGCGTTCGCGCATCAGCGCGAGCAGGGCGTGGACATCGGTGGATTCGGGTGTCGTGAGGAGACTGGGAATCGGCGCGCCGCCGGCCAGGATCTCGATGGTGCCGATCAGTCCGGTCTTCTGCCCGAGGGCCTGCAGCAGGGCGTTGATGAAGTACGTGGTGGTGGTTTTGCCGTTGGTGCCCGTGACGCCGAAGAGGGCCGGCGTCTGCGCATCCTGGGGGCGGCTCTGGTAGATCAGGGCGGATAGTCCGCCCACGAGGCTTCGGGGTTCCTCTGCCAGGAGCACCGGAACGGCAATGTCGTGCGAGAACGCCAGCAGGCGCGCGCCGGCGTCGTCCGTCAGCACGGCCGCCGCTCCGGCTTCGACGGCCTGGGAGACAAAGTCGGCACCGTGCCGGCTCGCGCCGGGCAGTGCGACGTACAGGTCGCCGGGCAACACGGCGCGGGAATTCAGGGAGATCCCGGTGACCAGGACAGAGCCGGAAGCACCGGGGACAACGACGCCGATCGATTCGCCGATGGTGGCCAGCGGCACGGGAGCCACCGCAGAGGGCCGGAAGCCCGCGGTGGATCCGGGACCGGACGGCGCAGCGGAAGCGCCGGGGGCATTCTGATCTGACAAGTGGATCTCCGTTGGTGGTGCTGGCGGATCGGGCGCTGCGCGCGGAGGAACACTCCGGCCCGCAGGCTCATTTTCCCGGTACAGGTTCGTGGTGGACGGGCTGGTGCTGGTTTCTCGCGCGTGCTACTTGGCGTACTGCGGCAACCGGACGGGCTCTCCGGTGGACGGCGGGACGTTGTACGTCCGCAGCGCCTGGCTCATCACGGACCGGAAAACCGGTCCGTTCGAGATTCCGTAGATATCGCCCTTGGGCCGTTGCAGGACCACTTCAACAATAAACCGCGGATCGTCCATCGGCGCCATCCCCACCATCGACGCCGTGAAGCCGCAGAACCCGGCGGTGCCGTCGTCACACGGCGATTGCGAGGTGCCGGTCTTGGCCCCGACCCGGTAGCCGTCCAGCCCCGCTTCCTTGATCTGGCCCTCCGTGACGGCGCTCTCGAGGATGTCCCGGACCTGCCGGGCGGTGTCCGGGGAGACAATTTGCCGGGGATCCTGCGCCGGCACTTTCTCCTCTGTGCCGTCAGGGGTGATGTAGCTGTCGATCAGCCGCGGCTGGAGCATCACGCCGTTGTTGGCGATGCTTTGGAAGGCCCGGACGGTCTGGAGCGTGGACTGCGAGACGCCCTGGCCGAACAGCACGGTGTACTCCTGGCGGCCGTCCCATTGCTCGTAGGGTGTCAGGATGCCCTTGGTCTGGGCAGGGAGTCCAATGTCCGGCGCCTCCCCGATGCCGAACTTCTTCAGCCAGTCGTAGCGCTGCTCCTTGCTGAGCCGCTGGCCGGCCATGACGGTGCCGGTGTTCATGGACCAGCCCAGGATGCCGGCCAGGGTCCGGTCCTCGGTGCCGTGGGTGAAGGAGTCGTTGAACGTCTGACCGTCCACGGTGTACGACGGCGGGATGGTGAACTTGTCCAGCGGACTGGATTTGCCCTCCTCGATCAGGGCTGAGGCCGTGATCATCTTCTCCACCGAGCCGGGCTCGTAGGCGGCCGTGACGGCACGGACGCCGCGGTCTTTCGCATCGACCTTGCCCGGATCGTTGGGGTCCGGGGCGTTGGTGTCCGCCATTGCGATGATGTCGCCGGTCTTGATGTCCTGGACGATGACGACGCCCCACTCGGCACTGAGTTTGTCCCGCTGGCTTTGAATGGCCTGCTGGGCGAAGTACTGGAGATCCGAGTTCAGGGTGAGCTTGATGTCCTTGCCGTTCACGGCGGGGGTCAGCTGGTCCACTCCGACCGGGATGCGGAGCCCGTCGGCGCCGATCTCGAAGAGCCGCTTGCCGGGGGTGCCTTTCAGGATCTCGTCCTGCGTCTGCTCGAGGCCGGCCTGGCCGGTGGTGCCGTCCCTCAGGAAGCCCACAATCCCGCCGGCCACCGAGCCGTTGGGGTACACACGCTTGCTGGTGCCTACTGTGACGATGCCGGGGATCTGGAGTTTGGAGATGCGGTCCTCGACGTCGGGCTTCACGTCCTTGGCGACGATGTAGTACGGCTGGTTCCCGGTGAGAGCATCCTTGAGCGTGGACTTCTCCATGCCGAGCAGTGCGGCGAGCTCGGAGATGCCCTCGTCCCGGGACACTTTAACGAGCTCTTCCGTGGCCTCGTCGAAACGCCGGAACGTCTCGGTTTTGGTGTTGACTCTCTGGTCGACGACGACGTTGTAGCGGATCACGCTGCTGGCAAGGACAGTGCCGTTGGCGTCCAGGATGCTGCCGCGCTCGGCTGGAAGTTCGACCGGTGTGAGCCTGTTCTGGAGGGCGGCCTCGGCCATGCCTCCGACGTCGAGGCCCTGGACGAGGAAGAGCTTTCCGCCGACGACCAGGAGGAGCGTCAGCATGACGCCAAGGCCCAGGCGCAGCCGCCGGGTCGCGTTCGGCGCTTTCGCCTTGCGTGCCTTGCCGGTGTTCTGCGCCACGATGTTTCCTTGCTTCTTGCCTGGCTGGTGGTCCGTCCTGCTTACTGTCCCGGGACCTTCTGCGCGGGGGCAGGAACGGAGCCGCCGTGGAGTTCGACTGCCGGTGCGGCGGGGGCGGGTGCAGCCTCGGGCGCGGGTTCCGCGGCTGCCGGCGCTGCGGCGGCCGGGGTCGTTGCCGCAGCAGCTGGGTCGGCGGCTGCCGGCTTGCGGTTCGCGAGAGGCTCATTGACGGTGGCGGGCGGAACAACGTTGAGCTGGCCCGCGACCGCCGGGGCGGCGATAACGGCCCCGGGGGCGTCGCCCTTCACCGCCGGCTTGGCTTTGCCCGTGACGGTCAGGGTGGACAGATCAATCTGGCCCTTGCCGGTGGAGGTGACCATGCCCAGCTCGGTGGCCTTCGCGGCCAGGTTCTGCGGGGCGTCGAAGTTCTGCACCTGCTGGGTCAGGTCCTGGTTCTGCTTCGTCAGGGTGGACTGCTGGCTCCGCAGCTGCACCAGCTGGTACTGCGCCGTCGAGACGGAGATGTTCAGGACCAGCACTGCGATGAGGGCAACGGCGAGGAGGCCGAAGCACAGCACAACGAACGGGGCGCGCCGTTTCCGCGGGGCCGACTGGACCAGAGAGAGCGGAGTGCGCGCCTTCCGGGAGGGACCGGTACCGGGGGTGATCCCGGGGAGGGCGCGGGCCGTGGCGCCTGTGGCAACGGGGAATCTGCTGACAGCGGCGGTGCTCATACGGCCCTCCTGGCTTTGATACGTTCCACGGCGCGGAGCCTGGCGGAGGCAGCGCGTGGGTTTTCGGCGATTTCGGCGGCGGTGGGCACTTCGGTGCCCTTCGTCAGGGTTTTCAGTGCCGCCTTGTGCTCTTCCAGCTCGACGGGGAAGCCGAGAGGCGCGGAGGACTTGGATCCGGCCTGGAAGAAGCCCTTGACGATCTTGTCTTCCAGCGAGTGGTAGGACATCACGACGACGCGGCCTCCGACGGCGATCGCGTCGATGGCTGCGGGGATGGCACGTTCCAGGACGTCGAGTTCCTCGTTGACTTCAATCCGGAGGGCCTGGAAGGTGCGTTTGGCGGGATGTCCGCCGGATTTGGCGGCACCGGCGGGGACTACATCGCGGATCTGCTCGACCAGTTCCCCTGTCGTGGTGAAGGGCTTCGCGGCGCGTGCGGTGACAATCCGGTTGGCGATGCGGCCGGCGAACTTCTCCTCGCCCCACTTCCGGATGATCCGGACCAGGTCCTCTTCGCTGTAGTTGTTGACGACGTCGGCGGCGGTTTGGCCGCGGCTCGTGTCCATGCGCATGTCCAGCGGGGCGTCAAAGGAGTACGCGAAGCCGCGTTCGCGTTCGTCCAGCTGGAGCGAGGAGACCCCGAGGTCCATCAGGACTCCGTGGACCTCCGCGAAGCCGAGGTCCACCAGGACGTCGGGGATTTCGTCGTACACGGCGTGCACCAGGTCGGTCCGGTTGGCGAAGGGCTTGAGCCGCTCCCCCGCCAGGGCCAGTGCTTCCTCGTCACGGTCGATGCCGATGAGGTGCAGTTCCGGGAAGCGCTGCAGCATTGCCTCGGAGTGGCCGCCCATGCCCAGAGTTGCGTCGATGACCACGGGGGTCTCGCCGCGGCTGCGGGCTGCTTCGAATCCGGGTGCCAACAAAGTGATGCACCGGTCTTTGAGGACCGGTACATGCCGTTCGGACGTAGGCTTCGCCTGGTCAGGGTCCGTCATGCCTGCGTCCTTTCGTTGTCCGGCTGAATTGTTGGAGTGCTGTTGCGGGCCGTGCTGGCCGCTTCTTGGTCCAGATCCCCATCCGCGCCTATCCTGCGTCCGCCTGGCTCCGGGGAAGTGAGCCAGGAAATCAGCTGGATGGGCGGCTGGAGATCTTGATCAAGAATCGTGCTGCACTGCTTGGTTCCTGTGGGGCTTCAGAGAATCCCCGGTATGGCGTCGTCGGTCTCCGAGAAGGCCGTTTCCTTCTCTGCGAGGTATTCGTTCCAGGCCTGGGCGTCCCAGATCTCAGCGCGGGTTCCTGCACCAATAACGGCGAGTTCCCGGCCGAGTCCTGCATACTCCCGGAGCGCCGGCGGAATCGTCACGCGCCCCTGCTTGTCAGGTACCTCGTCGGAGGCTCCAGAGAGGAAGACCCGGATGTAGTCACGAGCCTGCTTGTTGGAGATTGGAGCCTCCCGCATTTGCTCGTGAACCCGGCCGAATTCCGCCTCACTGAAAACGTAGATGCAGCGTTCCTGGCCCCTTGTGAGAACCAGTCCGCCGGCAAGCTCCTCACGGAACTTCGCGGGAAGGATGATTCGACCTTTTTCGTCCAGACGCGGCGAATGTGTGCCGAGAAACACGGCCCACCGCCTGTCTGTTCGTAGGAAGCCCAACGTCCCCTGTGCTGCCACTACCCTCTTACGTCCTCCACATTACTCCACATCCCTCCACAGTCAACGACACGCCGAAGATTTTCGCGTCTATTTGTGGGACTGACTGCCTCCAGGTTCCTTGCAATGGCAGGGATGTGGGCCCGGTGGTGCGCAGTGGAGGGACTGGAGAGGGCGTCAGCCGTCCGCTGCCTGGCACGGCCCAGGCAGGGGGCCGCGGTGGTTCTTTCGGTGTTCCTGCGGCGCTGTATGCGGCAGGAACACCCTGTTTAACGGCAAAAGACCCGCCGAAGCGGGTCTTTTATGCCACCTGTGGTGTCCCTGTGGTGCGGAATGGAGGGCGGGGGCTGGAAGCTGGAACCGGTAGGCCAGTACCGGAGGAACGGGCCGCCCCTTCGGGGCTCAGGATTCCCCGCGGTGCCTCTCGTCCCAGCGTTCCTCAAGATTGCTCATGAACGAACTCCTGGGCTTCCCGGACTTCCGGGCCGTGCCCGCGGCTTTGGCTTTGCCGGCAGCCGAAGCGCGCATGGTGGCGTAGTAGACGCCTGCGCCCATCACCACAAAGCCCAGAACGCCTACGAAGATGTTCTGGATCGTCACGCCGAAGAGCAGGATTACGACGCCGGCCAGCGTGGCCAGGACACCGATCACCAGATGGCGGGTTGACCATGAACGTCCCGCGTCCGAGCCCATCGAGCTGGCGAACTTGGGATCGTCCTCATGCAGCTGCTTCTCAAGTTGCTCCAGCAACTTCTGTTCGTGCTCCGAGAGCGGCATCACGACCTCCTTAAGTCGGCCAACGTCCAGACTGACGCGGCCAGTGTCCCTAAACCCACAACGTGCGGGATTCGCGCGTGGTTCCCATTCGCCGCCGTTGCTCGAATGGGGTTTTCCACGGCCCCTTGCGGGGTGTTCAGCTGGTCCTGCATTAGTCCGAACGCTCGATCCAGTCGTTCCAAACTTACGTATAAATAAGGATAGTTTGTTGCGCCCTGTTCTGAAAGATGCCGAACGTCCCCTTGACTTCGTGACGGGGACTTTGGACCGCCGAAGTCACCCCGAATTGCTTCCGGGGTCCAGCAGCCGGGCCGGAAGCACCGACTTGGTGCCGAATTTCCGGGTGACCTGATCCAACACCTGCTCAGCCGCCCGCCAGTTGTCGTCCCTGCGGTCAAGGCTCAGCTGCAGGGGCGCCTGCGCGGCTTCCTCGAGCTGTTCGGCCCGGATGCCCACCAGCCGCACCGTCATGGGCCGGTCACCGAGTGATTCCAGCAGCTGGACAGCGACGGCGTAGAGCAGTTGGGCGCTGTCGATCGGCGTGCTGACCGTGCGGCTCCGGGTGATGGTGGAGAAGTCCGCGTAGCGCAGCTTAAGGGCCACGGTACGGGCGTGCATGCCTGCACTGCGGAGCCGCTCAGCGGTCCGGTGCGAGAGCCGGAGCAATTCCCGGTGCAGCAGTGCCTCGTCGGCGGTGTCAACAGCAAAGGTCTCTTCGGCGCCGATGCTCTTCTCCAGCCGGACAGGGGTGACCGGGCGGGGGTCGATCCCCCACGACAGGCGGTAGACGTGCTCCCCTGACATGCCGAGGACCTTCCGCAGGGACGGCAGCGGGGACGCCGCGACGTCCGCAACTGTCCGGATGCCCATGCGGGCCAGCACGTCGACGGTTTTGGCCCCGACACCCCAGAGGGCGCTGACCGGAAGGCTGTGCAGGTAAGGGACCGTCTCCTCGGGCCCAATGAGCAGCAGTCCGTTCGGCTTGCACCGGGTGGAGGCAATCTTGGCCACGAACTTGCTGGCGGCTATTCCCACGGACGCGGTGATGCCCAGCTCGCTGCGGACCCGGGCGCGGATAAGCTCACCGATCTCGCGGGGCGGGCCGAGGCGCCGGATCGCTCCCCCAACGTCGAGGAATGCCTCATCCACGCTGAGGGGCTCCACGAGTTCGGTAATCGAACCGAAGATCTCCATGATCTGGCCGGAGACCTCGTAGTACAGCTTGTGTCTGGGCTCGATGACGACTGCGGAGGGGCACATCCGCATGGCGACCACCATCGGCATGGCCGACCTGACGCCGAACTTCCGGGCCTCGTACGAGGCGGACAGCACAACAGAACGGTCTGCGGGGTAGCCCACAATAACGGGCTTTCCCACGAGTTCCGGCCGGCTGCGCAGCTCCACCGAGACAAAGAAAGCGTCCATGTCCACGTGCATGATGCTGCTCCGCCGGAACTCGCGCAATTGCGCTTCGCTAAGCCGCCTGGGTGCGCCTTGGGGAGACTGCTCCCGCTGCTGTTTATCCTGGTCCGGCCACACAACTTCAATCCTATGCCCCGGGACTGACTAAACTGGAGGCTGAATCCGGCGTCAACACCAGGAGGAAAGTCCCTGTGAAGGTATTTGGACCGCGCAACCGTGCTGCGGCAGCCGTTATGGCGGCGGGCACGCTGATGGCTCTGGCCGCATGCACGCCCCCCAACCCCGGGACCGTTCCTTCGGGTTCCGCGTCGGCCTCGCCGGCTCCCTCCGCGTCCCAGCCCTCCACCACAGCTCCGGCCAGCCCCTCCGCCGCACCCGGCACCTCGGCCACGGTCGGCGCCATGGTCCCCGGGTTCCCGGAGAAGCTCCTGCCTGTGATGCCTGGTGCGAAGGTCGTCTCCAGCAGTTTTGACAAGACCACTACGCCCGCCACCGTGGCGCTTGTCGGCAGCATTTCCGCGCCGTCCGCCGACGTGCTCGCCTACTACACGAAGGAACTTGAGGCACAAGGCTTCAAGGCCGTTCCGGGCGAAGCAGTGGGCGCGGTACCGTCCAAGGACTTCCTCCGCGGTGACAACGAAACGGTCAACATCTCGGTGGTGGAAACCGCCGGGGTTTCCACGTTCACGATCGGCGCGAACGTCGCCGCCGAGTCCGTCAAGTGACCCTCGCGGAGCAGCTGCGCCTGGAGCAGACCGCGTTTGTTGCCGCCGTCGCCGGAAAGCTCACCGATTTCCTCACCACCCGCCAGGCGGTGATGTCCTCGATCTCACCGGACATTGATCCGCTGATGGGATCCATTTCGAACCTGGTCACCGGCGGAAAGCGCCTGCGGGCATTGATGTGCTACTGGGGCTGGCGCGGCGCCGGTGGCGAGGCCGGAGCCGGCGAAGTGGTGACAGCAGGCTCCGCGCTGGAGCTCTTCCAGGCCGCGGCCCTGATCCATGACGACATCATCGACCGCTCGGACACCCGCAGGGGCGGCCCCAGCGTGCACCGGCGCTTCAGCGACCTGCACGAGACGCAGGGGTGGGCGCTGGACAGTGAACGGTTCGGCCACGCGGCCGCCATCCTGACCGGCGACCTGTGCCTGTCCTTCAGCGAGGAATCTTTTACCGACATCGGGCAGAGCGCGGCGTCCGGAAGCCGGGCCCGGCTGATCTTCAACCTAATGCGGGCCGAGGTGATGGCAGGACAGTACCTGGACATCCTCGAGGAGGTCGCGGGTCCCAGGCGGGACCGCGCGGGAGCAGTCAGCCGGGCCCAGTCCATCATCCGGTTCAAGTCGGCCAAGTACTCCACCGAACATCCGCTGGCATTGGGCGGCGCACTGGCCGGCGCCCACGACGAGCTGCTGCGGGGCTACTCGGCGTTCGCCCTCCCGCTTGGCGAGGCTTTCCAGCTCCGCGACGACGTCCTGGGAGTCTTCGGCGACCCTGTCACCACGGGCAAACCGGCCGGAGACGATCTCCGTGAGGGCAAGCGGACCGTACTGATCGCCTTTGCCCTGGACCTGGCCAGTCAGGCCGACTCCACCTTCATCGACGAGAAGCTCGGCAGCCCCGGGCTGGACGACGCCGACGTGGACGAAATCCGCCGCATCATCGTAGAGTGCGGCGCACTCCAGGCCACGGAAACACTGATCGAGGAATTCGGCTACGCGGCTTTCTCCGCCCTGGACCTCCTGCCGCTGGATGAGCTGCCCAAGACTGCGCTCCGAAAGCTGGCGGAGGCCACGGTCAGCCGCGCGGCCTGATCCACGCAGCGGCACTCACTACTCAGCTCCACGCGCAACGCGGCGGCATTAACAAATGCGGGCCCTGCACCTCAGATTCGAGGTGCAGGGCCCGCATTTTGTTTAGGGACCGGGAAATTCCGGGGGGCTACCAGGCCAGGGACTGCGCCCGGCGCCGGATTTCAGTTTTGCGCCCCTCGCGCAGGGCATCGATCGGCCGGCCACGCAGCGATTCATCCGGGGTAAACAACCAGGTAATGAGTTCCTCGTCGGAATAGCCTGCGTCCGCGAGGACCACAATCGTTCCCTTAAGGCTCTCGACCGCATGACCGTCCTGAATGAATTCGGCAGGAACGCAACGGATCCGGCGTTCACCGACCCTCAATGCAGCCAACGCACGTTCATCAAGAAGTGCGTGAACCTTAG
This sequence comes from Arthrobacter sp. 10L424, assembly GCF_056395325.1. Lineage (NCBI taxonomy): Bacteria > Bacillati > Actinomycetota > Actinomycetes > Micrococcales > Micrococcaceae > Arthrobacter > Arthrobacter sp. 10L424. The sequence continues at coordinate 133,848 of NZ_JBFTJH010000006.1, forward strand.
TAATCGAAACGTTCAGGAGCTGCGCGACATCGGGAAGGGGCAGCCATTCGCCCACCAGGCTTTCTACATTACTCACGGATCAAGATTGCCATGCCGGCGGGCCCTGCGCCTAGTCGGCGCCCGGCTATTAAATGGCCAGTCTCCGGACGCGGCCCACGGGCCGAGCGCCGCCTCCCCCGACCGACACTCCACGCGCGCGCATTTTCGGAATGTCAAACAGTTCTTGTGCTATTTGCCCATTTGTGAGAGATTCGCATGGATCACATTTGTAACAGTGATAACTTGAGTCACATTGGTAACACCAGTCACAGCGATAATTACGAGTAAGCCAGGCCAGACCCGCAGCGTTGGACGCTGAGAAGAGGATCTTCCCCCATGACGACGTCACGTTCGCCAAAGCCCAACCCGAGGCCCAGCCTGCCGATGATTGCGGCCACGACGGCGGCACTTCCCGCCGTCGTCCTTTCTTCCTTGGCGATCGCACAGCCGGCTGCGGCGGAGTCGCGCCCCCGCGCCATCCCGGCCACGCTGGCCGCGGCCATTCAGGCACAGGCTCAGGGCCAGACCGTCAGGGCGCTGGCGTCGGCCCTGATTCCTGCCGGTTCCGTCCCGGTCACTGTTCCGTCCTCGTTCCGTCCTGCCCAGGTTTCCGCCCCGGCTGAGTACACAATCGCCCGCGGTGACACGATCAGCGGAATTGCCGGCAAATTTGGCCTGGACACCACACAGGTTCTGGCGTTGAACGGGCTGCAGGCAAACACCATCATCTACCCCGGCCAGAAGATCAAGCTCGACGGCTCGGCCCCGGCGACTGCACCGGCGGCGCCGGCAGCCCCTGAAGCGCCGGCAGCAGCTGCCGGCGGCAGCGTCTACACCGTCAAGCCGGGCGACACCCTCGGAGCTATCGCGGCCCGACACGGCGTCAAGCTCTCCGAGGTGTTCGGCTGGAACGGGCTCAACATGGGTTCGATTATTTATCCCGGGCAGCAGATCAAGATCGGCGGCGGCACTGCTGCACCTGCCCCGTCGGCCCCCGCTGCTCCGGCCCCCGCCCCGAGCGCACCGGCCCCGGCGGCCCCCGCGTCAGGGTCGTACACCATCAAGTCCGGCGACACCCTTTCCGGCATTGCCGCCAGGAACGGGGTCAAGCTCGCGGACATCCTCTCCGCCAACCGCCTGACGATGAGCAGCATCATCTACCCCGGCCAGAAGCTCGCGCTCTCGGGGTCGTCCCTCGCTCCGGCCTCCACCCCTTCCACCCCGCCGCCTGCCACGGTGACGCCGCTGGTCCCGAGTACCTTCCTCGGCTTCACCTACCCGGCCGCCGTCGTCAGCTCCGCCAACCAGAACAAGGCCCTGTTGAACGCCTCGCCGGTGCCCAGCCGCGAACAGATGAAGACGATCGTGGCGGACACCGCCCGCCGCATGGGCGTTGACCCCTCGCTGGCCCTGGCCTTCGCCTTCCAGGAATCCAGCTTCGACCACCGCTCGGTCTCCCCCGCCAACGCGATCGGCACCATGCAGGTCATCCCGTCCTCGGGCCAGTGGGCCTCGGACCTGGTGGGCCGCCAGCTGAACCTGCTGGACCCTTATGACAACGCCACGGCGGGCGTCGCGATCATCCGCCAGCTGACCCGCACGAGCCCGGACCTGGACACCGCCATCGCGGGTTACTACCAGGGCCAGTACTCGGTCAGCAAGTACGGCATGTACGACGACACGAAGCAGTACGTGGAATCCATCAAGGCCCACCAGAAGAACTTCAGCTAGGAGTTCCGGCGGGCCACGCGGCGGCGTCCAGCCGCCCTGGCCAAGCCCCGACGGATAACGAAACGGGTCCGAATCGCAGGTGGATTCGGACCCGTTTCCGTGCAGCGATTAGGATCGTATAGTGCAGGATTACTCGTCGGACCCTCTTGTTGGCACCCTGGTGGATGGCCGGTACCTGATTCAGTCCAGGCTCGCCAGCGGCGGGATGTCCACGGTCTACGTGGCCACCGACCGCCGGCTGGAGCGTGATGTGGCGCTGAAGGTGCTGCATCCCCACATGACCGGCGACCCCCAATTCCTTGACCGGCTGGGCCGCGAGGCAAAAGCTGCCGCCCGGCTGTCGCACCCGCACGTCGTAGGAGTTCTGGACCAGGGCGAGGACGACCGGGTGGCCTACCTGGTGATGGAGTACATCAAGGGCCACACGCTGCGCGACGTCCTCAGGGACAAGGGCGCTCTCCCGCCGCGCCTGGCCCTTGCGCTGATCGACCCCGTCGTCGAGGGGCTGGGTGCGGCCCACGATGCCGGCCTCATCCACCGGGACATCAAACCCGAGAACGTGCTAATTGCCGACAACGGGCGCATCAAGCTAGGCGACTTCGGCTTGGCCCGCGCCATTTCGACGTCGACCAGCACCGGCGCGCTGATCGGCACCGTCGCGTATCTCTCCCCCGAACTCGTGCTTGGCCGCCAGGCGGACGCGCGCAGTGACATCTACTCGGTCGGGATCATGCTCTACGAGATGATTACCGGCCGGCAGCCCTTCGACGGCGAGGTACCCATCCAGGTCGCCTACCAGCACGTCAACTCGGCCGTCGGCGCCCCCTCGGAGCACGTTCCGGGCCTCGCCACCGAAATCGATGAGCTGGTGCAGTGGTGCACCGCCAATGACCCGGACAAGCGCCCCGTCGACGGCAACGCGCTGCTCTCCGAACTCCGGCACATCCGGCGGAACCTGAGCGACGCCGAACTGGACCTGCAGCCCCCGGCTGCGCGTCAGGCCCTGCCGGCCGTGCCGCTTCCGCCGGCAGGACGCCCCGGCGGCGCCCCGGATCCGCTCGCCGCCAACGGCGCCACCGAAGTCATCGGCGGCCGGCAGCAGCCCACGGAATTCATCGCGCGCGGCAACAACCCGACCACCGTGATGTCCGCGGCCCCCCGCCACCCCGGCTACGGCCCGCTGTCCGCCCCGGACGAAGCACCATACGCGGCCGGCGACTACGACGGCGACGACGGCGAGGACGGAGCTTCCGCCGTTCCGGCCGGCAAACGGGCGCAGCGCAAACACGACCGCGACGAGGAAAAAGCCCGGCAGCGCGCCGCGGCCACCCCGGTCCGGAGCCTGCGCGAGGGCAACCCCCGGCGCCGCGGACTGCTCTGGATCCTCGTCATCGTCATCGCTGCACTGCTGGCCGGCGGGGCGGGCTGGTTCTTCGGGATGGGGCCGGGCTCCCCCGGCACGATTCCGGAACTCGCGAACAAGACCGTGGCCGAGGCGCAGCAGCTGCTCCGCACGGCCGGGTTCCAGTCCACCACCAAAGACGTTTTCGACGACGACGTCGCCCCCGGACTGGTGGTTGCCTCAGAGCCGGCGGCCGGGGAGGTCATCCGGAAGTTCCAGCCGGTGTCCCTCGCTGTCTCCAAGGGCCCCGAGCTGTTCCCCCTGCCGGAGTTGACCGGAAAGTCCCTGGACGAGGCCAAGACGGCCCTCAACGGCGCGGGCATGGCACTGGGGAACATCTCCGAGACCTTCGATGAATCCGCGGCCGCCGGGACGGTCCTGGCGCAGGCACCGCCCAGCGGCAACCCGGTCCGGCACGGCACGCCCGTGGACCTCACTGTCTCCAAGGGACCGCAGCCCATTCCGGTGCCTGACGTGCGCGGCCAGAAGCAGGCAGACGCGGTCGCGGCGATCGAAGCTGCCGGGCTGAAAGCCGTGGTCGCCGATGAAACCGTCCACGACCGGAAGGTGCCCAAGGGCGCGGTCGTGGCGCAGGATCCGGCCTCCGGCAACCTGACCAAGGGCGGATCGGTGACGCTCACCATCTCCAAGGGACCGAAGATGGTCCAGGTGCCAAGCTTCATCGGGAAGCAGGCCGCCGAAGCGCAGAAGGCCCTTGAGGAACTCGGCTTCACGGTCAAAGTCGACAACATCCTCGGCGGATTCTTTGGTACGGTCCGAGCCCAGGACCCGGTGAACACAAGCGTCCCGGAAGGCTCCGTCGTCACGCTGACCGTAGTCTGACGGCCCCCGCCCTCACCACTGACAAACATCTCCGCCCCGGCTGCATCAGCCGGGGCGGAGCTGTTTGATGGGCGGGCCAGTCTTTAGCGCTTGGACAGGGCCCCTGCCACCAGGAAAGCCATCTCGAGAGACTGCATGTGGTTCAGCCGGGGATCGCAGACCGATTCGTAGCGGTCCAGGAACGCCTCCTGGTCCACGGGATCCGCGCCGCCAAGGCACTCGGCCACGTCGTCGCCCGTCATCTCGACGTGCAGGCCACCGGGGACGGTGCCGAGCGCATGGTGGACCTCGAAGAAGCCGCGCACCTCATCAATGACGTCGTCGAAGTTCCGGGTCTTGTAGCCGTTCGGCGACGTGACCGTGTTGCCGTGCATGGGGTCGGTCACCCAGAGGACCTGGGCGCCGGACGCGGTGACGCGCTCCACAATCGGGGGCAGCTTCTCGCGGATGTTGCCCGCGCCCATCCGGGTGATGAAGGTCAGGCGGCCGGGCTCGCGGTCCGGATCCAGCTTGTCGATCAGGCGCAGCGCGTCGTCGCCGCTGGTGCCCGGCCCCAGCTTGACGCCGATCGGGTTGCGCACCCGTGAGAGGAAATCGACATGGGCGTGGTCCAGTTCGCGCGTGCGCTCACCGATCCACAGGAAGTGCGCGGACGTGTCGTACGGGAAGCCGGTGCGCGAGTCGATCCGGGTCAGGGCCCGTTCGTAGTCGAGCAGCAGGGCTTCGTGGCTGGCGTAGAACTCCACCCGCTTGAGCGCCTCGAAGTCCGCGCCGCAGGACGCCATGAACTTGATGGCGCGGTCGATGTCCCGTGCCAGCGATTCGTAGCGTGCGTGGGCGGGGTTTTCGGTGAAGCCCTTGTTCCACTGGTGGACGAGCCGGAGGTCAGCGAAGCCGCCCTGGGTGAACGCGCGGATCAGGTTCAGTGTGGAAGCGGAGGTGTGGTACGCCTTGAGCATCCGGCCGGCGTCGTGCGCGCGGGATTCCGGCGTGAAGTCGTAGCCGTTGACGATGTCGCCGCGGTAGGCCGGCAGCGTGACGCCTTCGCGGGTCTCGTCGTTGGAGGAACGCGGCTTGGCGAACTGCCCGGCCATGCGGCCCATCTTGATGACGGGCATCGCCGCGCCGTAGGTGAGGACCACCGCCATCTGCAGGATCGTGCGGACGCGGGCGCTGATCTTGTCCGCCGTCGCGGCCTCGAAGGTTTCGGCACAGTCGCCGCCTTGGAGCAGGAACGCCTTTCCCTGTGCGGCGGCGGCGAGCCGTTCGCGCAGGATGTCCACTTCGCCGGCGAAGACGAGCGGCGGGAGGACGGAAAGTTCCTTGACCGAGGATTCGAAGACGGACTTATCCGACCAATTCGGCTGCTGGGAGGCAGGAAGCTCCCGCCAGTGGTCCAGGCCGGGATAGTTCGCCGCACCGCTCTGGGCGGTGCTGGTCAGTGCGGTGCTGGTCAGTGCGGACCCCGCCGGGGGCGGGTCGCTCAGGGAACTGTTCAGGGGGGAGGCCGAAGGCGCAGATAGCTCAGTCACCTTCTAAGGATAGTTGCCCCCGCGGCGATCGTCGGCCCCGCGGCGTCATTGACTGCGCCGGAACCGTCACACGCTTCGGTCAGACAGTTCCGGTCGCGGCCGGGCCGGAGCCGGCCGCGCCGTCCTCCGGAAGTTCCGTGGCCTTGCCGGCGAGCCGGAGCTTGACGACGGCGGCGTACTCGTCGACGTATTCCTGGCCGGAGAGCCGCATCAGTTCATACATGATCTCGTCGGTCACGGAGCGCTGGATCAGCCGGTCGTCCTCCATGCCGTAGTACCGGCTGAAGTCCAGCGGCTCGCCGAAGATCATCCCGATCCGGCGGATGTTGGGCATCCGTTTGCCGATCGGCTGGACCTTGTCGGTGCCGATCATAGCGACCGGAATCACGGGGACGCGGGCCTGCAGGGCCAGCCGCGCCACCCCCACTTTGCCGCGGTACAGCCGGGAGTCCGGGCTGCGGGTGCCTTCGGGGTAGATGCCCAGGAGCGAGCCGTTCTTCAGCACGTCCATGCCGGCGTTGAGCGAGAGGGCCGATGCCGCCCCGCCGGAGCGGTCCATCGGCAGCTGGTTGGTGAGCCGGAAGAAGGTGGCCGTCAGCTTGCCTTTGATCCCCTTGCCGGTGAAGTACTCCGATTTCGCGAGGAACACGACCGGACGGGGCACCATGAGCGGCATAAAGATGGAGTCGGAGAAGGAGAGGTGGTTGGATGCCAGAATGGCGGCGCCCTCGGCGGGAACGTTGTCCAGGCCCTTGACCCAGGGCCTGAAAAGCGTCTTCAGCACCGGCCCCAGAACGAAGGTCTTCATGAACCAATAAAACACGTGGTGTACCTCTCCGGAAGGCGTCTGGCCGGCCCTGCATCGGACCCGGCCAGGACTTCAATGACACCCTACTCTAGTGAGTTTTATCGGGAACAGTGACACGATGGGCACATGACCGGAAGCAGTACTCCCCTGGCGCCCGCAGCGTTCAGTTATCCCGGCCACGGCGGCAACGCGGGCATCGGTGTGGCCATCTGCCACGGCTTCACCGGCAGCCCCCTGAGTGTCCTTCCGTGGGCCGAGCACCTGGCCCGGCAGGGCTTTGCCGTGTCCGTCCCGCTGCTCCCCGGCCACGGCACGGACTGGCGCGACCTGGCCCGCCACGGCTGGCAGGACTGGTACCGGGCCTTCGAGGACTGCTATCTGGAACTCGCCGCAAAGACCCGGTACTGCTACGTGGCGGGGCTCTCCATGGGCGGGACGATCGCCCTGCGCACCGCGGCCCGCCACCACGTCGCCGGCGTCGCCGTCGTCAACCCGGGACTGAGCTTCTACGACCGCCGGGTGCGCTACATCGGCCTGCTGAAGCACGTCCAGCGCACCACGGTTCCGGTCCAGGAGCCGAACCCGGCGCCCGTCACCACCGAGGACGGTGACTACTCGCTCACCCCGCTGGAGGCCGTGCACCAGCTAAGCCGGCTCTTCAAGGCTGCGCTGCGCGACCTGCCGGCCGTCACCGCTCCGGCGCTGGTCTTCAAATCCGCGACCGACATCGTGGTTCCGCCGTCCTCAATGGAGCTGCTGCGGAAGCGGCTCGGGTCGCGGCAGCTGGACGTGGTCGGTTTGCCGGACAGCGGCCATGTTGCCACGCTCGACGTCGATGCTCCCCTGATCTTCGGGCAGTCCGTCCAGTTCTTCCTGCAGCACGCAGCCTCCGCGCCCTCGCCGGGCCGGCCCGCCACAACCCCGGAGACCCCATGACACTCCCCCCGGACCACACGCCGTTCAGCAGACCTTTCACCGGCACCGGGCCCCGCACCGGCGTCGTGGTCTCGCATGGCTTCACCGGCAGCCCAAACGGCGTCAGGGACTGGGCCACATCGCTGGCCGACGCGGGCTACGCCGTGCGGATGCCGCTGCTGCCCGGGCACGGCACCAGCTGGCAGGATCTTGCCCGGACGCGCTGGCAGGCCTGGCAAGCGGCGATTGACGCCGCCTACCTCGAACTCGCCGGGGAATGCGACCAGGTGATCGTGGCAGGCCTGTCCATGGGCGGGGCGCTGGCGCTGCGGATCGCCGCCAACCGTCCGGTCACCGGCGTCGTGGTGGTCAATCCCGGACTCGTCATCGACGATCCCCGGGCACCGTTGGCGGGCCTCCTCAAATTCGTGGTCAAGAGCACCCCCGCGATCGCCAACGACATCCTGAAGGAGGGCATCGACGAGGGCGCCTATGCCCGGACGCCGGTCGCCGCCGCGCACGAGCTGAACAAGATGTTCAAGGACACCGTGCGGCTGCTCCCCCGGGTCACCGCGCCGGTGCGGGTCTACCGGTCCGCGGTGGACCATGTGGTCTCCGACTCGAGCATGCGGGCACTGCGCCGCGGACTGACCCACGCCCCGCTGGAGGTGATCCGGCTCGAAAACAGCTACCACGTCGCTACGATGGACAACGATGCGCCCGAAATCTTCCGTGGCTCGGCCGAATTCATCCGGTCGCTGGCCCCGGGAAGCACTCCGGACGCTGCCCGCGCCAGCCAGAAGGACACGGCAGATGACTAAACCGGACTCCAACTCTCCCGACCCCGATTCATCGGATTCCCGTGCCCACCAGGACGACGCGGTCTGGCTTGACCTGGTCGCGAGGCTGGAGGGAAGGGAACCGGCCGCAGGCCCGGGGACTCCGGAAATCCGGGAAGCCACGGACGGCAAGGACGACAACGCCGGCGGGGACGACGTGGCGCACCCAGAGGCATCCCCGACGGACGGCCCGAACGTCGACAGCCCTGCAGCCCCACGGCCCTTCAGCGACTTCGACCCGCTGGGCCTTGCCGCCAAGGCGCCGGTCGAACTCTCCGCCGCTGAGCGGCTGGCGCAGAGCCAGGCGGCCGGGAGGGCCACAGCCAACGCGGCCGGGGCGGATGGCCGGCAGGCTGCCCCGGGGCCGCGGGACTTTGACGCCGATGACGATGACCCGTTCATCCCCGGCGAGTTCGTGCCGGAGGAGCCGCCCAGCCTCGCCGGGGCCGACCCGATGACCGTGCTGGCCTGGCTGGGGGCGGTGGGCGGTCCCGTGGCGCTCCTGATGTCCGCAATGTTCTGGCGCTCCGCCCCGCTGCTGGCCATCCTCGGCATGGTGGCAGCCTTCGCGGCGTCGGTGGTCTTCCTGATCATGAAGCTGCCGGGCGAAAAAGACGAGCACGACGACGGCGCGCGCCTCTAACTCGCCTAGCTGTGCATGCGGCTGCTGACCCGGGACAGGTCCGCAGCACCAATCAGGCCCGCGTTCGGGCCAAGGGCCGCCAGCTCGATTTCCGCCGCGGGCCGGAAGCCGCGGCCGGTCAGGTTCCGGGCGAAGGCCTTCCGGGCCGGGCCGACCAGCAGTTCGCCGGCATCGCAGAGTCCGCCGCCGATCACGAACTTGCCCGGATCCAGCGCGGCCGCGAGGTTAGCCAGGCCAAGTCCGAGCCACTCGCCGACATCTTCGAGCAGCTCCCGGGAAGTCGGGTCCCCGGCCTTGGCCAGCTCGGTGACTATCACTCCGGTGATGCGCTCCACGTTGCCGTCGACCGCTTTGAGCAGTTCCTGGGCCACCGGGGAGTTGGCGGCGGCAAGTTCCCGGGCTTCCCGGCCGAGCGCGTTGCCGGACGCGTACTGCTCCCAGCAGCCCCGGTTGCCGCACTCGCAGCGGTGGCCGCCGGGCATGATGATCTGGTGGCCGAATTCCCCGGCCACACCGAACCGTCCGCGCTCGAGGCGGCCGTCCATCACCATGGCACCGCCGATTCCGGTTCCGAGCGTGATGCAGACCAAGCGGTTCTGGCCCTGCCCTGCGCCGAAGCGCCATTCCGCCCAGCCGGCCGCATCGGCGTCGTTGGTCAGCAGCACGGGCCTGCGCAGGAGGCGCTGCAGGTTGTCCCGGAGGGGTTCGTTGCGCCACGCCAGATGCGGGCTGAACAGCACGGTGCCGCCGTCGAGGTCCATCCAGCCGGCTGCGCCGATCCCGACGGACCAGATCCGGTGGCCCGCTCCGAGCTCCTCGACGAGTTCAACAATGACCTGTTCGACCGCCCGGGGGTCATTGCCCGGAGTGGAGCGCTTGGCCTGGGAGAGGATCCTGCCCTCCGCGTCGACGACGCCGGCCGCCACCTTGGTGCCGCCGATGTCCACCCCGATGGCGAGGCCCTTCCGGCCCAGCCGCAGATGCTCACGGAACCCCTGCGCGGCCGGCCCGGCGGCCGCTCCGGCGGCAGATCCGGCAAAGGCCCGGCGGCGCCATGCTGCTGTCCTGCGGTACGGGCCGGGCTGCTGTCCGGGTGTAGGTGTGTGCATGGTTCCCCATCCTATTCGCCGGAGCGCCCCCGCACGGGCCGCACCACCGGGCCGCACCGTCGGGCTGTCGGCCGGCGGGTTCCACTGCTCTGCCGCTGCTTGTCAGGCTGCAGCGGCGTCCACAAACGTTAATGTTACTCGCCAGTAGGTGTGGTGGAACACACATGCCTTGAACGACATACTAGTGTTAGTCGTACCCCTCGCGGGTCTATGGATATCAAAGGAGCTAACGTGCGAGAAATCAGTGTCCCGCCCCTGGTCAACGTCCCCCCGGAATCGAACGTCACGGACCTGGTCCTGCGCCAGGCCGCCAAGGCCTCCAACCCGGCCCTGTTCTCCCGCCTCGACGCCGCCGGCCAGTGGCAGGACATCCGGGCCACCGATTTCCTGGCCGATGTTTCGCTTCTCGCCAAGGGCCTGATGGCCAGCGGGGTCGCCGCCGGCGACAGGGTGGGCATTATGTCCCGCACACGCTACGAATGGGCGCTCATTGACTTCGCCGTCTGGTTCGCCGGCGCCGTCTCCGTGCCGATCTACGAGACCTCCTCCCCCTCCCAGGTTGCCTGGAACCTTGGCGATTCCGGCGCCGTCGCCGCTTTCGGTGAGTCCGCCCACCACGAAAACATCATCCGTCAGGCCGCCACCTCTGAAGGCCTTACCGACCTGGCGCACGTGTGGCAGCTCGAGGGGGCCGGCCTCGACGAGGTCCGCGCCGCCGGCGCGGCCGTCAGCGACGAGGAACTCGAGGCCCGGCGCAGCCAGGCATCCCTCGCGGACCTCGCCACGATCATTTACACCTCGGGCACCACCGGCCGGCCGAAGGGCTGCGAGCTGACCCACGGCAACTTCGTTGAACTCTCCGAAAACGCCCTGGCCACCTCGCTGAACAAGATCGTGCACGAGCAGGCCAGGACCATCATGTTCCTGCCGCTCGCCCACGTGTTCGCGCGGTTCATCTCGGTGCTCGCCGTGGCCGCGGGCGTGACCGTGGCGCACACGCCCGACATCAAGAACCTCCTGCCGGACCTGCAGAGCTACAAGCCGACCTTCATCCTCGCGGTGCCGCGCGTCTTCGAGAAGGTCTACAACTCGGCCCTCACCAAGGCGGAGGACGGTGGCAAGGGCGCCATCTTCCACCGCGCCGCGGACACCGCGATCGAGTTCTCCCGCGCCCGCCAGGCCGGCAAAGTGGGCCTGGGCCTCAAGCTCAAGCACACCCTCTTCGACAAGCTCGTCTACAGCAAGCTCCGCGCCGCCATGGGCGGCGAGGTGGCGCACGCCGTCTCCGGCGGCGGCCCGCTGGGCGAGCGGCTGGGGCACTTCTTCCAGGGCATCGGCATGCAGATCCTGGAGGGCTACGGCCTGACCGAGACCACGGCCCCCGTCACGGTGAACACGCCGGAGCTGATCAAGATCGGCACCGTCGGCGCCCCGATTCCCGGCAACGCCGTGAAAATCGCCGACGACGGCGAGATCCTCGCCAAGGGCGTGTGCGTCATGCGCGGCTATTACAAGCGTGAGGACCTCTCCAGCGAGTCCTTCGAGGACGGCTGGTTCCGCACCGGCGACATCGGACAGCTCGATGAGGCGGGGTTCCTGACCATCACGGGCCGCAAGAAGGAAATCATCGTCACTGCCAGCGGCAAGAACGTGGTGCCGGCCCTGCTGGAAGACCAGATCCGCGCCGACGCGCTGGTGTCCCAGGTCCTCGTGGTGGGTGACAACCGCCCGTTCATCGGCGCCCTGGTCACCCTCGACGAGGAGGCCCTGCCCGGCTGGCTGCACCGCCACGGCCTGCCCGCCTCGACGACCCTTGCAGAAGCCACCGACAACGCGGTGGTCAAGGCCGCTGTGCAGGAACTCATCAACGGCGCCAACCAGTCGGTGTCCCAGGCCGAGGCGATCAAGTCCTTCCGGATCGTGCCCGCCGACTTCACGGAAGCCTCCGGGCACCTGACGCCGTCGATGAAGGTCAAGCGCGCCCAGGTGATGAAGGACTTCGAGAACGTCATCGAGGAAATGTACGGCGCCCCGCGTCCCACCAAGGTCTAACAGCAGTACAGCAACGCGGGGTCACTTGCCGCCGGTCCGGGAGCTCCGGATGGGCGGTGTCTGACCCCGCGTTGCTTTATGAAGAAGGGTCCATCCAGCTTCGGCCGGATGGACCCTTCTTCGTTGTCGTGCTGTGTTGTCCGGTGTTGCGTTGCGTGGCGGCTATTCCACGACGAGCAGCAGGTCCCCGCCTTGGACCTGTTCGATCGCGCCGACGGCGAGGCGTGAGACAGTGCCGGCGACCGGCGTCGTGATGGAGGCTTCCATCTTCATGGCCTCGATCGTGGCGACCGTGTCTCCGGCCTTGACCGCATCACCGGACTTGACGGTCAGGGTGACGGCGCCGGCGAACGGTGCCGCGACCTGGCCCGGCTGGGAGGTGTCGGCGCGTTCGGCGGCCTTGACATTGCTGACCACGGAACGGTCGCGGACCACCACCGGGCGGGACTGCCCGTTGAGCGTGCACATCACGGTGCGCATGCCCTTCTCGTCCGCCTCGGAGACCGCTTCGAGCGAGGCGATCAGGTTGACGCCCTTTTCCAGTTCTATCTCGTGTTCGGCGCCGCGCTGCAGTCCGAACAGGTAGTCGCGGGTGTCCAGTACCGAGAGGTTGCCGTAGTTCTCCACGCTCTTCTGGTAGTCCTTGGTGGGCCCGGCGAACAGCAGGCGGTTCAGCGTCTGCTGCACCGTCTTGGAGTCCCCCTTAAGGGCGGCGCTGTCCTCGGCGCTGAGCTCGACGTCCCGGACCTTGACCGTGCGGCCCTGCAGGGCCTTGGTGCGGAACGGTTCCGGCCAGCCCCCGGGCGGATCGCCCAGTTCACCGGACAGGAACCCGATGACGGAATCCGGGATGTCGTATTTCTGCGGATTCTCGTTGAAGTCCGCGGGATCGGCATTGAGTCCCACCAGGTGCAGGGCGAGGTCGCCGACGACCTTGGAGGACGGCGTGACCTTCACGAGCCGGCCGAGGATGCGGTCCGCCGCGGTGTACATGTCCTCGATGGCCTCGAAGCGCTCACCGAGTCCCAGTGCGATTGCCTGCTGGCGCAGGTTGGAGAGCTGGCCTCCGGGGATCTCGTGCTGGTATACGCGCCCGGTGGGGCCCGGGAGGCCGGATTCGAAGGGTGCGTAGACCCGGCGCACCGCTTCCCAGTACGGTTCCAGGGCGCAGACACTGGCCAGGCTGAGGCCCGTGTCGCGGGGCGTGTGGGCCAGCGCGGCGACCAGGGCCGAGGCCGAGACCTGGCTGGTGGTGCCGGCCAGCGACGCGGAGGCCACGTCCACGGCGTCCACGCCGGCGTCGACGGCGGCCAGCAATGTTGCCAGCTGCCCGCCCGCGGTGTCGTGCGTGTGCAGGTGCACCGGGAGGTCGAAGCGTTCGCGCAGGGCCGTAACGAGCCGGGCCGCGGCGGCGGGACGCAGCAGGCCGGCCATGTCCTTGATCGCCAGAATGTGCGCACCGGCGTCGACGATCTTCTGCGCCAGCTCCAGGTAGTAGTCCAGGGTGTAGAGCGTCTCGTCCGGATCCAGCATGTCCGCGGTGTAGCAGAGGGCCACTTCAGCGACGGCCGTGCCGGTCTCGCGGACGGCGCGGATGGCCGGGGCCATCTGATTGACGTCGTTGAGCGCGTCGAAGATGCGGAAGATGTCGATGCCGGTGGCGGCGGCCTCGTTGACGAAGGCCACCGTGACCTCCTCCGGGTACGGGGTGTAGCCGACCGTGTTGCGGCCGCGGAGGAGCATCTGCAGGCAGACGTTCGGCAGCGCCTTGCGCAGCGCCGCGAGCCGGTCCCAGGGATCCTCGCCGAGGAAGCGCAGGGCGACGTCGTACGTGGCACCGCCCCACGCCTCGACGGAGAGCAGTTCCGGGAGGAGCTTGGAGACCGCGGGGCCGGCAGCCACCAGGTCGCGGGTGCGGACCCGGGTGGCGAGCAGCGACTGGTGGGCGTCACGGAAGGTGGTGTCGGTGACGGCGACGGCCTCCTGCGCGCGCAGGGCAGCCGCGAAGCCCTCCGGACCCAGCTCCTGCAGCCGCTGGCGCGAACCCGGCCGGGCAGCGGCGTCGTCCAGGGCGGGGAGCTTGGCGGCGGGATCGCTGTGGACCGTGAGCTCGCCGTTGGGCTTGTTCACGGTGACATCCGCGAGCCAGGTCAGCAGCTTGGTGCCGCGGTCCGCGGACACCCTGGCCTTGAGCAGTTCGGGGCGTTCGTCAATGAACGAGGTGGCCACGTTGCCCGCGATGAAGTCGGCGTCGTCCAGCACGGCCTGCAGGAAGGAGATGTTGGTCGAGACGCCGCGGATGCGGAACTCGGCGAGGGCACGGCGGGCCCGGGCCACGGCGGCCGGGTACTCGCGGCCGCGGCAGGTCAGCTTGACCAGCATGGAGTCGAAGTGCGGGCTGATCTCGGCGCCGGAGTAGACGGTTCCGCCGTCGAGCCGCACGCCGGCGCCGCCGGCCGAACGGTAACCGGTGATCTTGCCGACGTCGGGCCGGAAGCCGTTGGCCGGGTCCTCCGTGGTGATGCGGCACTGCAGGGCCGCGCCCTTGAGCTGGACCGTCTCCTGGGACAGGCCCAGGTCGGCGAGGGTCTCGCCGGCGGCGATGCGGAGCTGCGCCTGGACCAGGTCGACGTCGGTGACTTCCTCGGTGACGGTGTGCTCGACCTGGATGCGCGGGTTCATTTCGATGAAGACATGCTGGCCGGCCCGCTCCCCCACGGTGTCGACGAGGAATTCGACGGTGCCGGCGTTGACGTAGTTCAGTGCCTTGGCGAACTTCACGGCGTCGCGGTACAGCGCCTGCCGGATGCCTTCGTCAAGGTTCGGGGCCGGGGCGATCTCGATGACCTTCTGGTGGCGGCGCTGGATGGAACAGTCCCGCTCGAAGAGGTGCATCACGTTGCCCTCCGCGTCGGCCAGGATCTGGACCTCGATGTGGCGGGGGCGCAGGACGGCCTGCTCCAGGAACATCGTGGGGTCACCGAACGCGGCATCGGCTTCGCGCATGGCTGCCTGCAGGGCCTCGGGCAGGGCCTCGCGGGTGTCCACGCGGCGCATGCCGCGCCCGCCGCCGCCGGCGACGGCCTTGGCGAATATGGGGAAGCCAATCACGTCCGCGGCGGCGATGAGCTCGTCGACGTCCTTCGAAGGCTGGCTCGACTTCAGGACCGGAACACCGGCCTTGCGGGCGGCTTCGAGTGCTGCGACCTTGTTGCCGGCGAGTTCGAGCACTTCGGCCGGCGGGCCCACGAAGGTGATGCCGGCCGCGGCGGCGGAGCGGGCCAGGCGCGGGTTTTCGGAGAGGAAGCCGTAACCGGGGTAGATGGCATCGGCCCCGGCCTCCTTCGCGACGCGGACCACCTCGTCGACGTCGAGGTAGGCGCGCACCGGGTGGCCCTCTTCGCCGATCAGATAAGCCTCGTCGGCCTTCTGGCGGTGGATGGAGTTGCGGTCCTCATGCGGGAAGACGGCTACGGTCTTGGCGCCAAGTTCGTAGGCGGCGCGGAAGGCACGGATCGCGATTTCGCCGCGATTGGCCACCAGAATCTTCGAAAACATACTTCTCCTGCATCATTGCGGGTGTATCGGTAATTGGTCACAGTGTCCAAGACCGTAACGGGCAAACACAAATTATTGTGGCGACCGTCACAGAGGCCGGCGTCACGTATGCCGGATTAGACACGTACATCAGGCAGGTACATCAGGCAGGGGCGGATCCGGCCCCGATTGAAGCTTATCCATCATCTGCCGCCCCGGCATCGGATGAGGCGGGTTTCGGCAGGGCGGCAACATATGATGAAGAGGTGGGTGGCGCATGCACGCCCCGGCTCCGGAGAACGCAGGAGCCGGCAGGACCCCGTCCCGGCAACCGGCGTTAGGTATTGGTTTTTCAAGTGCAAGTAGTCAGCATCAGCAGCCTCAAAGGCGGTGTCGGCAAGACATCGGTGACCACTGGTTTGGCGTCCGCGGCACTGGCCGCCGGCATCCCCACCCTCGTCGTCGATCTTGATCCCCACGCGGATGCGAGTACGGCCCTCGGCGTCCGGCCGGGAGACCAGCTGGACATCGGCCGGATGCTCAAGGCTCCCCGGCGGGCCAAGCTGGCCGACAACGTGGTCCCCAGCGGCTGGGTGGAACGGGCGGCCGCGAACGGCGGCGTCTCCGCCGGCACTGCGGCACCCGTCCTTGACGTCGCCGTCGGCTCCGCGTACACCGGCATCTACGACCGCCCCGATCTGGGCCGCCGCGACCTCCGCCGGCTCTCCGCGGTGCTGGCCGGCGCACAGAACTACGAGCTGGTCCTGGTGGATTGCCCGCCCTCGCTGAACGGACTCACCAGGATGGCCTGGTCCGCCAGTGACAAGGTCACCCTCGTCGCCGAACCGGGGCTCTTCTCGGTCGCAGGCACGGAACGCACTATGCGCGCCATCCAGCTGTTCCGCCAGGAATTCGCCCCGAACCTCTCCCCCGCGGGCATTGTCGCCAACCGGGTGCGCACCGGTTCCGCGGAGCACACTTTCAGGCTGTCGGAGATGGAGGCCATGTTCGGCGGGTTGCTGCTGTCCCCGCACATCCCGGAGCAGGCCAACTGGCAGCAGATCCAGGGTGCCGCCCACTCCATCCACCACTGGCCCGGGGAATCGGCAAAGAACGCCGCTGCCCTGTTCGATGCGCTGCTGGCAAATCTGCTGGCCACGGACGGCGGCCAAGCCGGCGCTCCGGTCCGGGAGCGCGTGCACCGCTGAGCAGTGTCCGGCTCGGCGCCCGCAGGTACCAAACCCTGCAGAGTGGCACCAACGGCGAAGGCCGCCTTCCTTAGGGAAGGCGGCCTTCGCCGTTGGTGAATTCCTGGGGCTGCAGCCTAGCCGATCTTGCGGGCGGCGCGGCGCTTGCTGAGTTCGTCGTCGGGAAACGACTGGTCGCTGGCGTGTTCGCTGGGAAGGGCCGCGAGGCTGCCTTCCACTTCCCGCCAGACCCGGCCGACGGCGATGCCGAAGACGCCCTGTCCGCCCTGGACGAGGTCGATGACCTCATCCGCGGAAGTGCATTCGTACACGCTGGCACCGTCGCTCATCAGGGTGATCTGGGCGAGATCCTCGACGCCGCGCTCCCGGAGGTGCTCGACGGCGGTGCGGATCTGCTGCAGTGAAACGCCGGTATCCAGGAGACGCTTGACGACCTTGAGGACCAGGATGTCGCGGAAACCGTAGAGGCGCTGCGAGCCTGAACCGGCGGCGCCGCGGACAGCGGGCTCCACCAGCCCGGTGCGTGCCCAGTAGTCCAGCTGGCGGTACGTGATGCCGGCCGCTTTGCAGGCGGTAGGACCGCGGTAGCCCGCATCCTCGTCCAGGACAGGGAGATCCTCGGTGAACAGCAGGCCCTGGGCACCGCTAGCGGGCACAGCTACACCAGCCGTCGCGGACTGCTTGAGCTCGCCTGCTTCGCCTTTCGGACTCACGTGGATCCTCCTCGTATTGGCTCCCCTGCGGAAAATGCAGTAACAACCGGTTATCCCTGGCTAAATCATTCCACGGATGGATAAAATTCATCCGTGTAATTCTGCCGGGGCTCCACCTTCCAGTGTGACCTGAGCGGCTGTCGCGTGCAATGGGAACTTGTACTTCTGACGTTAGGCCCGACGGGGCCCAAGGTCAAAGACGTTCGAGGTATTGCCGGGGCGTGTCGAAACTTTCATCCTCGACTTTAACGTTGGCGAAGGGTCAACCCGCGAAATCCTCAGGCTCGACGTCGTCGAGGAACTCGCGGAAACGGCGCAGTTCCCCCTCTTCGTCGACGGCGGGCCCCGGGTGGGTGTCTTCGCCCTCGTCGTGTTCGGTGATGCGGACGCCGGCCTCTTCCATCACGGCGTCGGCGCACCAGATCCGGCACTTCGCGCGAAGGGCAAGCGCCAGGGCATCGGAGGCGCGGGAACTGACGGTGGTCCCGTTCTCGAACTGGAGCTGCCCGTAGAAGATGTTGTCCTCCACGGCCACAATGTTGACGCTGACAATGCTGTGGCCGAGGGACTCGACGACGTCGACCAGCAAGTCGTGCGTCATGGGGCGCGGCGGAACGACCCCCTGCTGGGCCAGGGCGATGGCGCTGGCCTCCGGCGTGCCGATCCAGATCGGCACGTGCCGCTCCCCATGGATCTCCTTGAGCAGGACCAGCGGCTGATTGGACGGAAGTTCAATCCGCACGCCTACGATCTCCACCTCAATCATCAGATGTCCATCCTCGAGATGCGGTCCTGGACCAGGGCGCGGTGCAGCGTCAGGCACAGCTCGCTGATCTCCCGGGCAGCCTCGGCGGCCCGGGCGTGGGACGCGGCATCCTTGCGGGAAGTCAGGGTGGCCACCGCGCGCTCCACCAGTCCGAACTCGCGCTCGGCGGCGGCCTGGAAGGGCCGCAGGTGCCGCGGCTCCAGGCCGTGGTTCTCCAGCTGGACGCAGGCGCGTGCCACCTGCAGGGCGTTCTCATCGAACTTTCCGTTGACATGGCCAATCAGTCCGAAACTCAGGAGCGATTCAACCAGGGGCACGCTCGCGCCGGATTCGGCCCGGAGCTGTTCCTCGCTGAGCCGGCGGACCCGGTTCTGCAGTTCGGACGCCAGTTCCTCGGAGACAATCCGCGGCGAGACCGTGACGCCCGGAGGCAGGTTGTCGGGGCGCTCTCCGCGGTCGATGGCATCAAGATAGTCCTTGATGACCTTTAGCGGCAGGTACTGGTCCCGCTGGAGGGACAGCACAAAGCGCAGCCGCTCGACGTCGTTCTCGGCGTACTGCCGGTAGCCGGCAGGGGTCCGCTGGGGGTTGATCAGCCCCTTTTCCTCAAGGAACCGGATTTTCGACGCGGTCATGCTCGGGAATTCATCGCTCAACTGAGCCAGGACTTCCCCGATGTTCAGGACCTGGGGTCCGCGCCGTTCCGCGTGTGCCATGGCCACAGGCAGCTACCCCGGAATCAGACGTTGCCTGCTGCGCGGGCAGGGCTCAGGTAGAAGGTAAGGCGGAACTTTCCGATCTGCACTTCGTTGCCGGATTTCAGCTCCACACTGTCGACGCGGTCGTGGTTGACGTAAGTGCCGTTCAGGCTGCCGGTGTCCACGACTTCGAAGCTGCGCGCCGTGCGGCGGAACTCGACGTGGCGGCGCGAAACCGTGACGTCGTCGAGGAAGATGTCGGCATCCGGGTGCCGGCCCGCCGTCGTGGTGTCCGAGTCCAGCAGGAAACGGGCGCCCGTGTTGGGTCCGCTGTGCGCCACCAGCAGGGCAGAGCCGTACGGCAGCGCCTCAACGGCGGTCCGCTCCTCAGCCGAAAGCTTCGGGGTGATGGTGGGTTCATCGCGGACCGGGGTGAGGTTGATCGACGTGGTCTCCGAAGCCTTCACTCCACCCGTGCCAAAACCGTCACCGGTGTTGTTGCGTTCGTGCCCAAACATTGATTCCTCCATTCGCTGCAGGTGTCCCCCCTGCAAACAACGCATGCCGTCCGGAAAAGCCTGGCAAATCCGGGATTCAGCCCTTCGGCGGGGCGTTGTCCGGCTGGTTTCCCAGCGCCTGTGCCAACGACCCGGCCCGAAAAGGCCTTTGCTTTAGCCTACCTGCTGTTCGTACTCAGATGCACTGAGGAGCGACTCGACCGCGTCGGCCTCCGCAAGCTTGATTTCCATCAGCCAGCCCTCGCCGTAGGGATCTGAATTGATCAGGGCGGAATCGGTGTCCAGGGCCTCGTTACGGGACACCACTTCGCCGGAAACGGGGGCGTAGATGTCGCTGACGCTCTTGGTGGACTCGACCTCGCCGACGACGTCGTTTGCCTTGATCGTGGTGCCGGCCTCCGGCATCTGGGCGTAGACGACGTCCCCCAGCGCGTCCTGGGCAAAATCGGTGATGCCCACGCGCACGACACCGTCTGCGTTCGGGGCTGAAACCCACTCGTGTTCTGCGGTGTAGGACAGCTCTTCGGGAATGTTGCTCATGACGGGCCTTTCATCGGGTCAATCACCATTGTCTTCGGCAGGCAGGTGAACTGTCCGCCGGTGAAAGTATAGGCATATCCGGCCCTACCCGGGGAGGATTCTGCCATGATGAAGCGATGACTGAACAAGCCGAAACAGGCCGGCAATGCCCGAACTTCCGGAGGTAGCCGCCCTGACGGACTATCTGGCCGGGCAGCTGCTCGGGACGGTAGTCAGCGGGATCCAGATCGTCTCCTTCGCGGTGCTCAAATCGGCCGATCCCCCTTTCTCCGGGCTGGAGGGCAGGACCGTGACCGGGGTGCGCCGCTTCGGGAAGTTCGTCAGCCTGGAAGCCGACGGGTTGTATTTTGTTTTCCACCTGGCCCGGGCCGGCTGGGTCCGCTTCACCGACGCGCCCACCGGGACCCAGCTAAAAATGGGCAAGGGCTACCTGGCGGCGCGGCTGTCCTTTTCCGGGAGCTCCGGCCCGCTCGGTCTCGACCTGACTGAGGCCGGCACGAAGAAGAGCCTCGCGGTGTACGTGGTCCGGGACCCGTCCGATGTCCCCGGCATCGCCGCACTGGGACCCGACCCGTTCAGTCCCGGGTTCGACGTCGATACCCTGGCCGGGATTCTCGGCGCCAGTTCCCAGCAGGTCAAGGGTGTCCTGCGGAGCCAGAGCGTGATCGCCGGGATCGGAAACGCCTACAGTGACGAGATCCTGCACGCGGCCCGGTTGTCGCCCTTCGCGATCGCCAAATCCCTGGACCGGGATGCGGTGCAGCGGCTCTACGACGCCATCCACGACATCCTGGGGACCGCGGTGGAGGAAGCCAGCGGGAAACCGCCCGGCGAACTGAAGGACACGAAGCGCAGCCACATGCGGGTCCACGGCCGCGCCGGCGAAGCGTGCCCGGTGTGTGGTGACACGGTTCGGGAAGTGTCGTTTGCGGATACGGCCCTGCAGTACTGTCCGAGCTGCCAGACCCAGGGGAAGATCCTGGCCGACCGCCGGACGTCGCGGTTCCTGAAATAGGTCCTTTCTGAAATAGGCGCTTCCCGAAAAGGCGCGGGCGTGCAGGGTGCGGAGCCCGCCGTCGTTCCCAGCTCCCTTGCGCTGGCGCCTCCGGGCGGACACGATACAAGGACGCTTGTGTACGCCGCCATAGGGAGTTGCCTCAACGATGCGAATGCTGATTATGGGACCCCCGGGGTGCGGCAAGGGCACCCAGGCCGAGCGACTGTCCCGGCGCCTCGGCATCACCGGGGTGTCCACCGGAGAGGCTTTCCGTGACCACGTGAAGAATCAGACGCCGCTGGGCCGGGAAGTCACGGGGCATCTGGATGCGGGCGACCTGGTACCCGACACCCTGACAAACCGTGTGGTGCGTGAGCGCCTGAACCACAGCGACGTCAAGGGCGGTTTCCTCCTGGACGGGTATCCCCGAAACACGGCACAGCTGGCTGAACTCGACGTCATCCTTGCCGCCAGCGGGCAGGAGCTGGACGTTGCCCTGCAATTGCGGGTTGACGACGCCGAACTCGTCCGGCGGCTGCTCCACCGCGCCACCATGACCGGACGCAGCGACGATACCGAGAACGTCATCCGGCACCGTTTGGAGCTCTACCAGCAGGAGACAGCGCCCGTGGCCTCCGCCTACTTACAGCGCGGGATCCTCCTGAGCGTCGACGGCCTGGGAAGCGAGGATGACATCTTCGGCCGGCTGCTTGCGGCACTTCGTGAGTCCTTCCCCGAGGCCA
Organism: Arthrobacter sp. 10L424; assembly: GCF_056395325.1. Taxonomy (NCBI): domain Bacteria; kingdom Bacillati; phylum Actinomycetota; class Actinomycetes; order Micrococcales; family Micrococcaceae; genus Arthrobacter; species Arthrobacter sp. 10L424. The sequence goes on from NZ_JBFTJH010000006.1 coordinate 155,481, forward strand.
TGCCCGATGCCACCACGGACGGTTAAACAGCAAAGGCCGCCTCCGGAATTCTCCGGAAACGGCCTCTGACCTGCTGTTTCTATGGTCGGGCTGACAGGATTTGAACCTGCGACCCCTTGACCCCCAGTCAAGTGCGCTACCAAGCTGCGCTACAGCCCGCTGGTTCCGCCGTTCTCCGCTCCCGATGCCGCCCGCTGGTATCCAGTGGATTTCATCTGAGCAGTCCGGCCGAACCACCTTGAAAAGCTTACACGATTCCGGAGGGTGCCCGTGACACTTTCAGCATGTCACGGGCAACTGTGTCGGAATTAACGCTTCTTGCCGCGCTTTTCCCGGACACGCATGTTGACCTCGATCGGCGTGCCCTCGAAACCGAAGGTCTCACGGAGCCGGCGGGTGATGAAGCGGCGGTAGCCCGGGTCCAGGAACCCGGTGGTGAAGAGCACGAACTTCGGCGGGCGGCTGGACGCCTGGGTGCCGAAGAGGATGCGGGGCTGCTTGCCACCGCGGACCGGGTGCGGGTGCGCCGCGACGAGTTCGCCAAGGAAGGCGTTGAGCCGCCCGGTGGCGATCCGCTTGTCCCAGCTTTCCAGGGCGGTATCCAAGGCAGGGACCAGCCTGTCCTTGTGCCACCCGGTCAGCGCCGAGATGTTGACGCGCGGCGCCCAGGCCACGTGGGCGAGGTCCTGCTCGATTTCGCGTTCCAGGTAGGTGCGGCGTTCGTCGTCGAGCAGGTCCCACTTGTTGAACGCGAGAACCAGTGCCCGGCCGGATTCGATGGCCAGCTGCAGGATGCGGACGTCCTGCTCGCTGAGCACCTCGTCCACTGCGAGGAGCACGACGGCGACCTCGGCCTTTTCGAGGGCGCTCTGCGTGCGCAGCGAGGCGTAGAAGTCAGCGCCCTGGGCCATGTGCTGGCGGCGGCGGATGCCGGCGGTGTCCACGAAGCGCCACGTGCGGCCGCCGAGTTCGATGAACTCATCGACCGGGTCACGCGTGGTGCCGGCGGTGTTGTCCACAACAACGCGCTCGGAACCTGCCAGCTTGTTCAGCAGCGAGGACTTGCCGACGTTCGGACGCCCGATCAGCGCGATCCGGCGCGGACCGCCGGAGCGCTCCAGGCCCTCGATCGTGGAGAACTCGGGGAGGGTGTCCATAACGTGGTCCAGGAGGTCGGCAACGCCTCGTCCGTGCAGTGCCGAAACCGGGTACGGCTCGCCGAAGCCGAGGCCCCAGAGCGTTGCCGAGTCCGCTTCCTGTGCGAAGTCGTCCACCTTATTGGCCACAATGATGACCGGCTTCTTGGACTTGCGGAGCATCTTCACGACGGCTTCGTCCGTGGCAGTGGCGCCAACGGCGGAGTCGACGACGAACAGCACGGCGTCGGCGAGTTCCACGGCCATCTCGGCCTGTTCGGCAACGCGGGCGTGGATGCCGCGGGCGTCGTGCTCCCAGCCGCCGGTGTCGACCAGGGTGAAGTTCCGGCCGTTCCAGGTGGCCGAGTACATGACACGGTCACGCGTGACACCGGGGGTGTCTTCCACCACGGCTTCGCGGCGGCCCAGGATACGGTTCACCAGCGTTGACTTGCCCACGTTGGGCCGGCCGATGATGGCCAGGACCGGGTCAAGCTTGACCGGGCCGTCGAAGTCCTCGTCGTCGTAGTCGCCGCTCAGGAGGGCCGCGTCGTCTTCATCCAGATCGTAATCGTCCAGACCGGCCCGGAGGGAGGCCGCGCGGAGCTCTGCTTCCTCGTCGTCCAGGGCGGCGAGGTGCTCGGCCACCTGGTCCGTGCCGGTGGGCGTGTATTCGTCTTCGCCGGCGCCGAACGGGCCGGAGGTTTGAGTCGTATCGCTCATTGCACTTTCCTTATGGGGTGATCTGCCGGCGTCCCGGCTACTGCTTCATGACGTTCTTGCGGGGAATCCGCGTCGGGCAAGGGCTGCCCTGTTCTTTGGATCGAGTCCTGGACATGGCGGGCCAGCGCGGCGCGGATCTCGGTTCCGGCCCTGTCCATTGAAACACGCCCGGTCTCACCGGGCCTGCGGCTGACGTTGAGGGCCCCGCCGAAGCTGACGTGCAGCCGGCGGCGCAGCCGTGGAACGGCGTCGAGGTGTTCGCTGCCGGTCCGGGTGCCGAGGATGGCCACGGGGACCACGGTCGCGCCGGAGTTCAGCGCGAGCCAGGCGACGCCCTTGTTGATGGCGGAGGCTTCGCCGCTCCCCCGCGTCCCTTCGGGAAGGATGCCGACGCACCGTCCGGCGTCGAGCACGTTTTTGGCGGTGAGGAGGGCAGCCCGGTCGCCCGTGCGGTCCACCGCCAGCTGGCCGGACGCCTGGAGCACGCGGCCAAGGAAGCCCTTGAACATTTCCTTCTTGACCAGGATGTGCATGGCACGCGGCGATGCCCCGAACATCACCGGTCCGTCCAGGAAGCTGATGTGGTTGCCGGCGAAGATGACCGGACCGGCCGCCGGGACGTTGGCGCGTCCCGTGACCGATGTCCGGTAGAGGACGTGGTTCAGGACCCAGCCAACGGGCCGGCTCCAGACGGTGGTCCACAGGGCCGGCACCGTGGCCCGGGCCGGAGACTGCGCCGGAGACTCGTCCTGAGTCTGTGCATCCTGCCGGGCGTCAGTCACGGTCGAGGTCCTGATGGTTGGCGATGCGGTTCACGATGCTGAGTGCGGCCTCGACGGTTTCGGCGAAGTCGAGCTCCGAGGAGTCCAGCGTCACCACACCGTCGGCGGCCCGGGTGAAGTTCACCACGGTTGAATCCTTCGCGTCGCGCTGGGTGACCTGCGCTGCGAGCTGTTCGGCGTTCTGGCTGCCGCCGAGCTGGATGCCCCGGCGGCGCAGGCGCGCCTCTTCGCTCGCCGTGAGCAGCATCCGCACTTCGGCGTGGGGCGCGACGACGGTGGTGATGTCCCGGCCTTCTACCACCATGCGGCGGTGGTGCTTTTCGATCAGCACGCGCTGCCGGCGGATCAGTTCGGTGCGGGCGCCAAGGGTGGTGGCGACCGAGCTGACGGCAGCCGAAATGGACGGCTCCCGGATCGCGAGCGTGACGTCGGTGCCGCCGACCCGGACGTATTCCTCCGCGGGGCTGGTGCTGATCTCCAGCGGCAGGTTTTCCGCGGCGGCCTCGACAGCGGCTGCGTCTTCAAGGTCCGTGCCGCTGTCCAGGCAGTACCAGGTCAGGGCACGGTACATGGCGCCCGTGTCGAGGTACGCCAGCCTGAGCCGGCGTGCCACCTCTTTGCTGACGCTGGACTTGCCCGATCCGGACGGCCCGTCGATGGCGACGACGAGGCTTTTTCCGGGGCGGAGAATGTCCACGGTTTCGATAAGTTCCTGGGTCATTACTGGAGTACCTGCCATCCGCGGTCGTTGAGGGCTTCGATGAGCAGTTCGTGCTTGTTGGGCAGGACGGAGATTTCCACCATGCCCACGTTCTGTCCGGACGAGTGGTCCAGCCGGAGGTCCTCGAGGTTGACGCCGATCTCGCCGATCTCCGTGAGGAGCTTGGCGATCTGTCCGGGCGTGTCGTCCACCAGGACGGTCAGCCAGGAGTACGCCTGCGGGGGTCCGCCGTGCTTGCCCGGGATGCGGGACTGCCCGGCGTTGCCTTCGCTGATCAGCTGGGCGAGATCGAGCCGGGCGCCGGGCGCCGTCGGGTTCTCAAGCGTCCCAATGAGCCGGTTGAGGTCCTCGCGGACGCCGTGCAGGATCTCCACGACCTTTTCTGCGTTGGCGCCAAGGATCTGCACCCACAGGGTCGGGTCGCTGGCCGCGATCCGGGTGACGTCCCGCAGCCCGTTGCCGGCCAAGGACAGCGCATGCAGGGGCGTGCCCTGCAGCCGGCTGGCCACGAGGGAGGACACCACCTGGGGCACGTGCGAGACGAGCGCCACCGCCTCGTCATGTTCCTCGGCCCCGAATTCGGAGACGACCGCGCCGAGGTCGCCGGCCAGCGCACGCGCCGCCTGCAGCGCCTGGGGCAGGGTCTCCTCCGAGGGGCACAGGACCCACGGCATCGAGGTGAAGAGTTCGCCGCGGGCGGCGACGGGACCAGACTTTTCCCGGCCCGCCATCGGGTGGGTGCCCACGTAGCGGCCGAGGTCGGCGCCGCGTTCGCGCAGCTCGGCCTGGATGCCGGCCTTGACGCTGGCGATGTCCACGACGGTTGCCTCGGGGTAGTCCGTGAGGGCGCGCTGGACAACATCCGCGGTGACATCCGGCGGTGCGGCGACCACAACGAGTTCAGGCTGCTCGCCGTCGAGGCGCGCCAAAGGCAGGCCTGCGCCGATGTCGACGGCGACGGCCTGGTTGGTGGGCGAAGGGTCGGACAGGAAGACTGCCACTCCGCGGCCCCGCAGCCCCAGCCCGATGCTGGTGCCCAGGAGCCCGGTCCCCACGACCACCACCGGACCGTTGAGGTGGCCGCGGCCGTGGGTGCGAAAGGCGGACATGCCTTACAGCCCTACGGATGCCAGCAGGTGGCCGACTTCCTGCTTGCCGAGGTTGCGGATGCTGCCCTGGCGCTGGTCGCCCAGGCCGATGGGGCCGACCTTCACGCGGACCAGGCGAAGCACCGGGAAACCGACGGCGTCGAACAGACGGCGGACGATCCGGTTCTTGCCCGAGTGCAGCACGACCTCGATCAGCACGTGGCCCGGGGTGGAGTCCACCAGCCGGAAGGAGTCCACCGAAGCGATGCCGTCTTCGAGTTCGACGCCGGCCTTCAGCTCCGCGCCGATGCCCTGCGGGAACGGGCCGCGGACCTGCACCAGGTAGGTCTTGGGGACTTCGTAGGAGGGGTGCGTCAGGCGGTTGGCGAGTTCGCCGTCGTTCGTCAGCAGCAGCAGTCCCTCGGTGGCGACGTCGAGGCGTCCGACGTGGAACAGGCGTTCGCCGTGGTTGTTGCGGACGAAGTCGCTGACACAGGGCCGGCCGTCCGGGTCTTCCATCGTGGAGACAACGCCCTTGGGCTTGTTGAACACCATGTAGACCATGTTCTCGTCGAGCTGGATGCGCAGACCGTCCACGTGGACCACGGCGGTCTTCGGGTCGATCCGGACGCCGAGCTCGGTGACGACCTGGCCGTCGACCTCAACACGGCCCTCGGCGATCATTTCTTCGCAGACACGACGCGAGGCGACGCCGGCCGACGCCATGACCTTCTGGAGGCGGATGCCGTCCTGGTCGTGCAGGTCAGACTGGGGCACCTCGGCGCGGGGTCCGCGCTTGCGGGCCGGCTTGCGCACGGGTCCGAGGCTCTGGCCGAAGCGTTCGCTGCCGAAGGCGCGGGAACCGGTGGCCTTCGCCGCTCCGGCGCCGACGCGGGGCTTGGGCTTGAGCGCTCCCGGCGTGCCGGGGGCCTTGCCGAAGCCGGGCTTGCGGGCGGCAGCCTTGCGGGCAGCCTCCTTGCCGGAGGGCGCCTTGGACTTCCAGTCCCCGGACGCCGGGCGGCTTGAGGGCGCGCCGTCGGGTCCCTGCAGGTCCGGATCGATGAAGGCCTCTTCTCGGGGCTTGGGGTGCTTGAAGGGGCTGTCGCCGCCGCCCTTGTAGCCTGCTCCCCCGGTGCGGCTTCCGCCCTGCGCGCCGCGGCCTGAGCCGCCCTTGTAGTCGGCTCCGCCGCTGCGGGCGGCGCCGCCCTGTGCGCCGCGGCCTGAGCCCTGCGCTGAATTTTGTCCGGCGCTGTTGCGTCCCGAACCGTTACGTGGTGAACCCTGGCGTCCCGCCTGTGTCATGACCCGTCCTTCGTTTGTTGGCCACGGCCGCTGTCTCCCGACAGCACCCGCCGGCTGGGACAAAAAGCTTCTGCCCCGGTGGATACTTCTGCGCAGGCAGTTGTTCCTGCCTACATTCTTCCTGAGTCGTAAAACTCTTCGATGCCTTCGAGCCCCGGAAGATGGGGTGAAAGTTGCGGTAATTCCGCCACCGAGCCGATTCCCATTCGCTCCAGGAAATACGACGTCGTGCGGTACAGGATGGCCCCGGATTCGGGATCAGTTCCCGAGTCCTCGATCAGCCCCCGCTGCGTCAGCGTCCGCACGACAGAGTCAACATTGACTCCTCGAATTGCAGACACCCGCGCCCTCGATACGGGCTGGCGGTAAGCGATGACGGCGAGCGTTTCGAGCGCCGCCTGCGTCAGCCTGGCTGTCTGTCCTTCAAGCACGAATCCGCCGACAATGTCAGCAAACTCAGCGCGCGAATAGATCCGCCAGCCTCCGGCAATACTCCGCAATTCAAAACCCCGGGCGGTGGCACTGAAGCCAGCACTATTGCTAGCGAAACTGGCATCGTCCACATCCGGGGCATTAACAGTATAGCCGTTATACTCCCGCTGCAGTTCCACGAGCAGCCCCTCGACGACGTCGACCGTCAGGTTCAGCCCCGCGGCGAGCTCGACCGCCGTCGCCGGCTGGTCGATGACCATCAGGACGGCTTCGAGGGCCGCCCGGGCGCCGCCCGGAAGACTGCTGACGTCCGGAAGGCTGCCGGCGTCGGGAAGGCTGCTGGCGCCGGGACCGGCGTCGGGTGCTTCGTTCACGGCTGCTCCTCATATTCTTCACTCAGGTTCGCGCTGCTCCAGGCTTCGCCGTCGGCGGTCCAGCGGACCGTCAGGTCCCCCAGCGGGAGCAGCTGTTCGAAGGCCACGGCCTTGTCCCTGAACAACTCCAACAGCGCCAGGAAGCGGGCCACGACGACGAGGGTGGATTCGGCGTCGGCGATCAGCACCCGGAAGGTGAGCGGGGCGCCAAGCTGCAGCCGATGGCCCAGCAGTTCGGCCTGCTCCTTCACGCTGACGGGGGTGCCATGGAGGTGGGCGAGGCCGACCTCGGTGGGCGCGGCCTCCTTGGGCTTGAGCGCGGCCTCGGCCAGGCTGGCGAACTGCTGCGGGGTATGCCGCCAGAGGAGCTCCGGCAACAGCGCCGCGAAGTGGCCCTCGAGCGCGACCTGCCGGGGATACCGCCCGGCCTCAAGCTCGAGGGTGGACCCCATCATGCCCGCCACCTGCTTGAAGGCCTTGTACTGCAGGAGCCGGGCGAAGAGCAGGTCGCGGGCTTCGAGGAGGGCGATGTCTTCCTCGTCCTCAACCTCGCCGGCCGGCAACAGCCGGGCCGCCTTGAGGTCCAGCAAGGTGGCGGCGATGACGAGGAATTCGCTGGCCTCATCCAGGGCCCACTCTTCGCCCAGTTTCTGGAGCCCTTTGATGTACTTGATGAATTCATCGGTGACGGTGGACAGCGCCACCTCGGTGATGTCCAGCTGGTGCTTGGAAATCAGGCCCAGCAGCAGATCGAACGGTCCGGTGAAGTTGGACAGCCGGACCTCAAAGCCGGGTTTCTTGCCGGCCTGAACCTCCGGCTGCGGTGTGCCCGCAGCCGTGTCTTCCGCCGCTGTCCCGGCGCCGTCCTCCATGTCCGCCGGCGCGGGCTCCGCCGTCGGGGTCCTTGCCCCTGCCACGACCCTGGCTAGGGCGCGCCGCCGCGCGAAATGAGCTCTTTGGCGAGGTTGCGGTAGGCGTCCGCGCCGATGTGGTTGCCGGCGTAGCTGGTGATGGGCTCGGCCGCGACGGTGGCGTCCGCAAACTTGATGGACCGCTTGATGACGGTCTCGAAGACCTTGTCGCCGAAGGCCTCCACGAGGCGGGAGATCACCTCGCGGCTGTGGAGGGTGCGGGCGTCGTACATGGTGGCGAGCACGCCGTCGACCTGCAGCCGGGGGTTCAGGCGGTCCTGGACCTTGTCGATGGTCTCTACCAGCAGCGCGACGGCGCGCAGGGCGAAGAACTCGCAGATGAGCGGGATGATCACGCCGTGGGCCGCGGTCAGCGCGTTGACGGTGAGCAGGCCAAGGGAGGGCTGGCAGTCGATCAGGACGACGTCGTAATCGTCCTCGACCTTCTTGAGGGCACGGTCCAGCACCTGCTCGCGGGCCACTTCGTTGACGAGCTGGACTTCCGCAGCGGAGAGGTCGATGTTGGCGGGGAGCAGGTCGACGTTTTCGACCCCGGTCTTGTGGATGGCGTCGCGGATGTCGACCTTGCGGTCCATCAGGACGTTGTAGACCGTGAGATCCAGCTCGTGGGGGTTGATGCCGAGGCCGGCGGAGAGGGCGCCCTGCGGGTCGAAATCGACGAGGAGCACGCGGCGGCCGTACTCGGCAAGCGCGGCGGCAAGGTTGATGGTGGAGGTGGTTTTACCCACCCCGCCCTTCTGGTTGACCATTGCGATAACCCGCGCGGGGCCGTGGGATGACAGCGGCGCGGGCTCCGGAAAGTCGCGTTGAGGGCGCCCGGTGGGGCCCATGACGGCGTCTTCCAGATCGAGTTCGGTGCCTTCCAGAGTTGCTGAACCCTGTTCGCTGCTCACGTATCTATCCACACTTTCGATGACGGTGATTGTCGTGCTTGATATTGCTGCCTGCGTGATCACTGCGCCCTGGAGATCAAGCCTTGAAGATCAGGGCGTTGGAGATCAAGCCGAGCTTGTTCCTCCCAAGGTTACAGCGCCCGACACGGTATTCCACGGACCTTGACAGCGGGCAATATTTGAGCCTCAACCTTCTGGTAGAAGTCGAAGGTTACTGTCTTGGCACAAAGAACCGCCCGGACGCCGGGAGGCGTCCGGGCGGCTTCGCGGGCCCTGATGCTTCAAATCTGCTTCAGTTCCAGCTGAATCCGGCCTTGGGTCAGGCGTTCGCCAGAGCCGGGCGGGCGGGCTCAGCGGCATCTTCCGCAGCATCATCCTGTGCATCGTGGCCGGCGATCATGGTCCGCTCGTCGAAGGGTTCGTTGCCGGCGAGGACCCGCTCGACCCGTCCGCCGTCGATCTCCTTGACCCAGGTGCCGATCAACACGGTGGCCACGGCGTTGCCGGTGAAGTTGGTCAGGGCGCGGGCCTCGGACATGAAGCGGTCGATTCCGACGATCATGCCGACGCCGCCGAGCAGTTCCGGTTTGTGGGCCTGGAGCCCGGCAGCCAGGGTGGCCAGGCCGGCACCGGTGACACCGGCAGCGCCCTTGGAGGCGATGATCATGAAGACCAGCAGGGAAACCTGGGCGCCGAGGTCCAGCGGGGTGCCCATGGCGTTTGCGACGAACAGGGATGCCATGGTCAGGTAGATGGCGGTGCCGTCGAGGTTGAAGGAGTAGCCCGTGGGGACCGTGACGCCGACGACCGGCTTGGACACGCCCAGGTGCTCCATCTTCGCGATCAGGCGCGGCAGTGCGGCCTCAGATGATGAGGTGGAGAAGATCAGCAGGTATTCGCGGCCGAGGTATTTCATCAGCTGGAAGATGCTGACGCCGGAGACGATCTTGAGCAGGCCGCCGAGGATCACCACGATGAACAGGGCACAGGTGACGTAGAACGCGCCCATCAGGGTTGCCATGCTGAGGATGGCCTGCATGCCCGTGGCACCCACGACGGCGGCGATCGCGCCGAAGGCACCGACCGGGGCCAGCCACATGATCATGACCAGGATGCGGAAGACGAGGGCCTGGCCGTAGCCGACGGCCTTGAGGATCGGGGCGCCCTGCTTGCCCATCTGCTGGAGGGCGAAGCCAACCAGCAGCGCGGCGAGCAGGGTGGGCAGGACCGGAATGTCGCCCGGAATGATGCCCAGCAGGAAGTCGACCGTGCTGTCCGTGGCCGCCTTCTTGTTCGGATCGTACGGTGCCAGCTTGAGGCCCTCGCCCGGGTGGATGAGGTTGCCGACCACGAGGCCGATGGCCAGCGCGAAGGTGGACATCACCATGAAGTAGCCCAGAGCCAGTCCGCCGACCTTGCCGACCGTGGCCGCCTTCGCGATCGAGCCGATGCCCAGGACGATGGTGCAGAAGATGACCGGGCCGATCATCATCTTGATAAGTTTGATGAACCCGTCACCGAGGGGCTTCAAGGACTTGGCGAACTCGGGGAAAAGCAACCCGACCAGGGCGCCCAGGATAACGGCGGCGATGACCGCGATGTAAAGATAGTGGGACTTGTCGAGCCCCTTGCGCTTCTTGACCGGCGTCGCGGCCGTGGCCGTTGACTCTCCTCGTTGAGAGGCCATGGTGTTCTCCTTGGATAGGCTGGGGACGTCGGTGCGGCACAGGCTGTGGGCCCATCACGTCCGTTCTGCGTGTTCCACCATCATTGGGGATGGAGTGACGCGCATCACCGTTGCGTTCATATTGGTCATGGAAGGTGTTGATGATCCACCGCTGGAGCATCGCCCGACGGCTGTTTGTGGCTCATCTGCTGTTCATGCTGGCCCTGACCGCCGTCGTCGGCACGGCCACGTTCGTTGATGCCCGCGACCACGCCTACGACGAGGCAGGCCGGCGGATGGCCGCCGTCGCGACCACCATGGCGGACAACCCCCTCGTGCTGGACGCGGCGAGCGCCGCGGATCCCACAGCCCTACTGCAGCCGTACGCCCTCAAAGTCATGCAGGACGCCGGCGCGGATTTCATCACGATCATGGCGCCGGATCGCACGCGGTGGACCCATCCCCGGGACGAGGAACTCGGCAAGCCCTATATCGGTTCCATCGATGCCGCACTGAACGGCCAGGTCTTCACCGAGATCACGTCCGGCACGCTCGGACCCTCCGTCCGCACCATCGCCCCGGTCAAGGATGCGGACGGCACGGTGCGGGCCCTCGTCGCGGCAGGGGTAACCGTCAGCACCGTCGATATCGCCGTCTCCGGCAGGCTGCCGGCGCTCGTAGCCATCGGCCTGGCCCTGCTCGCGGGCGGATCGGCGGCGTCGTGGCTCCTGGGGCGGTACCTGCGGCAGGTCACCCGCGGCTGGGGCCCGGAACAGCTCGCCCAGCTCTTCGCCTACTACGAATCGGTCCTCCACTCCGTCCGCGAAGGCGTCATCCTGATCGATCCCAAGGGCAAGGTGGTGATGTACAACGACCAGGCCGCTGAACTGCTGGGCCTCACCCCCCGCACGTCCGACGTCGACGGCGCAGCTGCCAACGGCGGGCGGCAGGAGGCGCCGTCGCTCGCGGAACTCCCGTTGACTCCCAGCCTTCGGGAGCTGTTCGAATCGGGCCGGACCGCACTTGACGAGATCCATCTGACCGGCTCGCGGATCCTCGTGGTGAACCAGGGGCCCGCCGTAGGGCCCGGCTCCGCCGGCGGACGCCCGGGGGCACCGGTCTACGGGACCGTGGCCACGATCCGGGACCGCACCGAGATCGAATCGCTCGGCAGCGAGCTGGAGACCATGCGCACCCTCTCCGATGCCCTCCGCGCCCAGACCCACGAGCACGCCAACCGGCTGCACACGATCGTGTCCCTGATGGAGCTGGGACGCGGCACGGAAGCCCTGGACTTCGCCACCCAGGACCTTGAGCTCAGCCAGCGGCTGACCGATGACCTTGTGAGCTCCATCGAGGAACCCGTGCTCGGCGCCCTCATCATGGGCAAAGCCGCCGAGGCCCACGAGCGGGGCGTTGAGCTGACCCTCAACACCGGAGGGAACGGGCACGGGCCCGCTCCTGTGACCGGGCTGGCGGTGCAGGACCTCGTGGCGATCTTGGGCAACCTCCTGGACAACGCCATCGACGCCGCCGCGGAGGCGCCGGCGCCCCGGCTCGTGGAGCTCACAGTGGAGGCGTCCGGCGATGCACTGGAGATCACGGTGGAGGACAGCGGGCCCGGGATCGATCCGCAGGCCGTGGACGACATCTTCCGGCACGGCTTCAGCACCAAGTCCCCGGGCCCGTTCGGGCGGGGCCTCGGCCTGGCCCTGGTCCGCCAGGCGGTTCAGCGGCTCGGCGGTACCATGACCATCACGAGCCCGGCCGGGGCGCTGTTCCGCGTCACACTGCCCGCTGCCTCGCCGACAGAGCCACCGACAGGGCCGCCGGCGTCACCGGCGGGCTCACTGACCACCGAGGGACAGCAATGAGCGACATCCGTGTACTCGTCGTCGAAGACGAGCCCATCGCCGCGGCAGCCCACGCCGCCTATATCGGCAGGCTGGAGGGATTCAAGCTGGCCGGTTCGGCCCCGGACGGGCAGTCCGCACTCCGGCTGATGACGGACTTCGCGGCGGCGGGCACCCCGGTGGAGCTGGTGCTGCTGGACATGAACCTGCCGGACCTGCACGGCCTCGACATCGCCCGGCGGATGCGGGCCGCCGGGCTGTTCGCGGACATCATCGCCATCACGGCTGTCCGGGAGTTGAACATTGTGCGGAGCGCGGTGGCCACCGGGGTGGTCCAGTACCTGATCAAGCCGTTCACCTTCGCCACGTTCGCGGACAAGCTCACCAGCTACCGGCTGTTCCGGGAGCAACTGGCCTCCCCCGCAGCCGGCCAGGCCGGTCCCGGGGCTTCGCAGAGCGACGTGGACCAGGCCTTCGCGAGCCTGCGGGCCCCCTCCGAGCTGCCGCTGCCCAAGGGCCTGGCCGCGTCCACGCTGGACTCGGTGCAGGACTTTATGAAGCTGCAGGCCGGGGCCGTGTCCGCCAGCGAGGTCATGGATGCCCTGGGCATGTCCCGGGTGACCGCGCGGCGCTACCTGGAATACCTCGCCGACGCCGGCACGGTCACCCGGACGGCCCGCTATGGCGCGCCGGGCCGGCCGGAGAACGAATACCGCTGGAGGCAGAACTAGGCGGACGCCCGTTCTTCAGTGATACCGCCACATTAGCTGCCTGTTTTTTCAGTACTCCCCTGCGCAGCGTCCCGCGTGATTCCAAGGTTGTGCGGGCCAGTATTGAGCGATGAGTTTTCAGTAATTCCTGCGCGCTTCGCACCCCTCGCTCAGCACTCCTATGCACCCGATTCTCAGGGGTGTCTTGCTTCGGCCGCCCTACGTTTTCCGCGTTCAATTGCCCGGTACACAGTGGAGCGACCGACGCTAAACAGCTCGGCCAGCTCGGCCTTGCTATATTCCCCCGCGGCGTTTAGTTCGAGGAGGTGGTTTTCCTGTTTGACGGTGAGTTTCGGCTGTTTCCCTCGTAGCCGCCCCTTGGCCTTGGCAACCTTCATTCCTTCACGGGTGCGCATGCGGATGAGGTCGGCTTCGAACTCGGAGATCATCGCCAACACGTTGAACAGCAGTTTGCCCATCGGGTCAACGGGGTCATGGACGGAGCCACCAATGCTGAGTTTGATTCCGCGGTTGGCGAGGTTATCTGCAATTTCGTGGGCATCCCGGACGGAACGGGCAAGACGGTCAAGTTTCGTGACGACGAAGGTATCCCCCGCCCGGCACGCGGCCAGGGCTTCGCGGAGTCCGGCTCGGTTTTTGTTTGTGCCAGTAAAGCCGTGGTCAACATAGATTCGTTCAGACTCAACGCCGAGGGCAGCCAGGGCATCACGCTGGGCAGTGAGGTCTTGCGCCTCGGTGGACACGCGCGCGTAGCCGACCAGTATTACTGACATGGAAAATAGTGTGTCACATAGCACCCCCTTACCGATTAGTTCACCGGACAGGTCTTACGGGACGCTAAGGGACCCCAGCTCGCAATGGTGCAGTTCAGCAGCGTGTGCGACCGGTGGAGAACCGGCTTGCGGGACCTTACGCGGACCACCCCCTTGCGGGACGATTTTGCTGAGTGAGGCGCGGAAATCTTGCGCTGAATTCGCGAATCAGGTTTAGCCCGCGGCCCTTCCTTTTGAGGAAGGGCCGCGCGGGCTACTGTGAGGCAGTCGAGTGACCCGTTTCAGCCCGCGGATGGCACGGAGCACTCCCCGCGAGATCACGTAGGAGGACGGATGCCGAGACGACCACAGCACTGGTTTCCAGGCTTGATTGGTGGTCAGGGAGTCATTCGTCCGAGCGGCGCCGCATGCACCGCCATCCTGATCATCGTCCGCTTCGTGCGGGTCTTTCCGCTGGTGTTTCTCCTGCGTCGACATGCTGCCCGGGCGGAGCACCGGCTCATGCGTCTCTGGCTCAGCCTGGACCGTCACCTCTTGCACCCCAAGGACGCCCGTGAACATCGACGGGCGCATCTCCGGCAACGGCTGTACGACCAACGGCGCGCCGATCTGGAGCAGGAACGCCGTGAGGGCCTGGGCTGGAAAGGCGCCACGGTTTTGGGTTGGTCCGGGATGCGCGGGGTGGTCACCCTGGCCGCAGCCCAATCCCTGCCGGAAACGGTGCCCTACCGGGAGCAGCTCGTCCTCATCGCCTTTACCGTGGCTATCGTCACCCTGCTCCTACAGGGCAGCACGCTTCCGGCACTTATTCGTGTCCTTGGGATCCGCGGCATCGATGCCTCGGCCGACCTGCACGAGTCCGCAGCCCTGTTCGACCAGATCGCTGACGCAGGACTGCAGGTTCTCGAGACACCCGGCGCCGTCCTCGGACCGGCAACAGCTGTGGACCCCGACGTCATCCAAACCAGCCTTCCGTTGGATCCATGCACTGATGAATCCAACGTTGAAGGTGGGGCCACGAATAACCGTCACTGGTGCCCGGCGAGTCACGAAGTGGGGCCAAATATATCCGTCCTACCGGGGCCATCCAAACCTGTCACAGCCACTCCTGGCCGCCCGCCGCCAAGGCAAATACTCCTCCCGCGTTTTGACCGATGCGCAGAGGATACTGGATGTTGAGGAAGCGCGGCTTCATCCACACGAGCCAAGGCACTGATCAGCGTGCCACCGCCGTCGGCATGACGTTAGTCCGGCCGGCCCTCATCGGTCCTGGTGGATGCCTGGGCCCATTCGGTGCCAATGGACCCACGAGTCCGAAGGCCCGGCCAGTCGCCGCAGCGACAGCACACATTCACTCAGGCTTGCCGCTCCGGCTTGTGGCGTAGGCAGGCAAGGGAGCGATCTTTGCCCTGCCCCGCGGCTTAGGCACTGCCGCTGCCACTAAACTGAGAAAGGCTCTCCAGTCCCCCAGCGTGGAGAGCCGGGAGCCTTCACGCTTGAGTCCACGGATCCGCGTGGAGGCTTCCTCATACCCCGCCCCGCGTCACTGCCCGACTACCGGCCCAGCCCACCCCAAAGATCCGAGGGTTGCGCCCATTGGGGGCAGGTGGAGCCCTCCGCCCCGTCCCCACCGGTGTGCAACCCGGCCTCTGAGGACTACCTTGAACTACGTCTGGCCGTAGTGTACGCCGGACGCGAGGCTTCTGGTCGCCCGCCGCAAAGGCAAGTACTCCTCCCAGGTTTTGACTGATGGGCAGAGGATTCTCGATGTTGGGGATGCGCGGCTGCATTCGCACGAGCCAAGTCGTTGGTCAGCATGCAAAGGTTGATTCATGCCTTCAGGCTTGTCCTGCCCCGGAAACCACCTGAGCCTTAGCTTGTGATTAGGCATGTTGAGGCAGTGCCCGTTGGCGAGAAGGGCGACGGGGCCATAACTAACCCCGCCGCCCTCTCAGTTGAAGACCTCAGGAATGCTCAGGTGGAAATATCCGAAACGTGCCTGCCCCTACATTGAAGGCGCGCGTTCCGGTCCCAGCTGCTGCTTATTTGCGATTGACGATTATGCCGCCTCGGGCGGACCAAATGATCCTGCCACCGACGAAGTCCTGGGCGACCGCACCGTCCCCGGAGTACCGGTATTCGTCCGTGAGCGGATAATTGAGGACTCCACTCTCGGCGCCGTTCTTGATCCATGCTTCACGGATAGCACCCTTGGAGACGTGCGCTCCGGTGGCAGGTGACCACACGATCCAGCTGTTGCTGAACCCTTGGGCGGCGCCGCCGCCCGTCAGCCCGGTGGTCTCGTACAGCGACACGGGAAGGCCAATGTCGCTGGAGAACCCGCCGCTGGCGAAGTACTTGTCCCTGATCGCCCCCGGGGTGAGAACGCTGATCCGTCCGTACCAGGTCACGACGAGACCGCCCTGGAAGTTCTGGCCCACGACGCCGCCGGTGGTAAGAAGTCCGTACCCTTCGGAGGTGGGGTACCCGAGGACCCTGTTTCCGACCTCGCTGAACCACAGATCCCGTTCAGGGCCGAAGAGGATATGGGCGCCTCCGACGGAGGTCCAGGCGATCGTCCCTCCCTGGTAGTTCTGGTAGGTCACACCCGCTGCGGTGCGGAGTTCGCCGGTGGTCGGGTACCCCAGGAAACCCGTTTCAAAACTCCGACCCGCGTAGACGGTGCGGATGGCTCCGTAGGAGACCTGGGCGCCGGTCGCCGGGGAGTAAACGACGACTCCCCGCTGGTACACCCGGTAGGCGCCGTTGTCTTTGAGGCCTTCAACTACCGGGCCCACCGGCCCGCCGAGTCTGTACTGAATGGCGACCGCGTCCATTGAGGCGTTCCGGGAGTCGACCGTCTGGGCCGTCACGGGAACTGACACTGAACCGGTGGGAGCCGCTGCGTTGGCTTCGGGGACTGCTGCGGCCATGACGGAAGCAGCGCTAAGGAGCAAGGTGGTCAGGGCAACGACTGACCGTTGGATGGCGCGCATGGATCTTTCCTGTTGGCTGGATGGGAGTTGGGGTTTTTGGAGCGCGTCAGTCACTGCTTACAAGGAATCAAAGTGCGCCATTGTTCATGTGCTGACAAGGGCCACAATAGACGTAAACGGGACTATTGGAAGCTGTTTATCACAACGTTTTAGTAACACCGTAATTCATGGAGGAGCACCGCTTTCCCGAGGGCTTTTATCAGTAGGGGTGGCGACTGATTACGGCTTCCTTGAGTTGTCTGAACTGCAATTCTGCGGCGGCCCTTTCCTTCTCACTGGAGGGCCATAGTGGTCAGATCGCCACAGGTGACACACGGCTCGATGCCCTCTCGAACGTCGACTGCAGTATGCCAGGGCCGCCCGGAACAGCGGCCTCCTGCCGTAGGGGCGGCGGCGTTGCCTAAGCACGCTTGCCGTTCATGCAACTTGCGCGGACCCTAAGCGGACGGCGTTGTGCCCATTGGGGGCAGGTGGAGCCCTGAGTCCAGCTCATGGCTGGGCGGTTTCCAACGATCGTCGCAACACTGACTGAAAGTGGTGTTGCTTCATGCGCAGTTCGACGCGCCGATCGAGGAAAATGGGCCCTCCGGGCTTGGTTGAGAAGAAGCCCTTGTACGTTCAGCTCATGAAAGAAGGGCACTCAAATCGGGCGGCATGCAGGACTCTTGGAATCAACCCGAACACGGGCCTTCGATGGTTGAATGGCCGCAACGGGGTTGAAGGCTTAGTGCAGCAGGGCTTGGATCCGCGGCCCCGTAAGGCCGCTCCTGCGGCAGCTATATCCAGCCGGTATTTGTCAGAGGACGAACGCATCTACATTGCTGACCGTTTGCTGGTTCGGGCGAGTCTCCGGTCCATTGCTCATGATCTTGGGAGGTCGCCGGCCACCATCAGCAGGGAGGCGGCTCGGAATCGTCCCGCCTCACGTCGCTATCATCCGTTCCGTGCCCAGAAAATGGCGCAGAAGAGAAGGCCCCGGCCAAGGCAGCCCAAGCTCGTTGGTGACGACGCGTTGCGGCAATACGTTGTGGAGTGCCTGTCGAAGCGATGGAGTCCTCAGCAGGTATGCCGTGCCTTGAGGGAACGGTTTCCGGGAGAAAGGCACCGACATTTGGCGCATGAAACGGTCTACCGTGCGCTTTACCATCTGAGCATCCGGCCCGTCCCAACGGGATCTGCCCGGCTGCTCCGCTCGGGTAAGTTCAGCCGGCGACCGCGGTCCAGGACCAAGATGAAGCCACGCCAGTACATGGCCGATGCTCTGAAGATCGGTGACCGCCCAGCCCACATCGCTACCAGGGAAGAAGCGGGGCATTGGGAAGGCGATCTCATCATGGGAAAGGGAAAAAGATCAGCAATAGTGACCCTGGTTGAACGCTCCTCCCGGTTCCTCGTCGCATTTGCCCTCCGCCCCGGAACCAGGTCCGATAGCATGCGTGACCAGCTCATTGAGGTGCTCGGAGTCATGCCGGCCACGTTGCGCAGGACCTTGACCTGGGACCGAGGATCAGAGATGGCCAAACATGCCGAGGTCACTACAGCGCTGGGGACGCTCGTGTACTTTTGCGATCCGGCCAGCCCCTGGCAGCGTGCGTCAAACGAAAACGCCAATGGCTTGCTACGACAATACTTCCGGAAAGGGGACGACCTGAGCGCGGTCGAACCGGCAGATGTCTTGTTCGCCGCTCAGGAGATCAACAGCCGTCCCAGGGCCGTCCTGGACTGGTCCAGCGCAGCCGGCAGGTTCGCGGTCTATCACGCGGCCGCCGCCAAGGAAACTGACGCTCCAAAGGTTCAGAATGTGGCTGAACCAGCAGGCACATCGGCCCTCCACTCTAGGACACCCGTCCTAGAGCACTGACGGCCCGGGACAAACGAGACACATCATCTGGTCAGAGTAGGACAAAGGTCCTGCTGCCCCGCAGGGCGATCCTCAACCGGGCACAAGCATGCCGGACGTTCCGCGCTCTCAGCGATTAAGCACCGCGTCCGCGATCTGCTGCGCGGCTTCGTCCGCTGTGATGTGTGTGGTGTCGATGACCTCGGTTTCATTGTGCAACCAGGTATGAGCTGCCTCGGCGTATGGCTCCAAGTAAGCGAAGCGGAACGTCGAGGGGCCAAGGTCTTGGTCGTTCTGTATACGGTCGCGGAGCGTGGCCTGGTCGGCGTGGAGCACAAAATGCTGGATCGGTATGCCGTGCTCGGATAGCCCATCGCTGATCTCCCGCCAATAGCTCTCGACCAAGACAGTCATCGGCATCACGAGTGTGCCTCCGGTGTACTCGAGCACGCGCCGAGCGGTTTCGACAACAAGCCTTCGCCACGGCTCCCAGTGCTGGAAGTTGTCCGTCTCAGGAAGTCCCGGCTTGATGTCCATGAGCACCTCACCGACCTTCTCAGCGTCGAAGACGCGCGCGTCGGGCAGCAATTGCTGCACGAGCGCGCTCGTCGTCGTCTTTCCCGCCCCGTGGGTGCCGTTGAGCCAAACAATCATGGACCGAACTCTAGCGGCAAATAGTTCTACTTCACGGCCCGCCCGTTGGCTCAACCATGACCGGACGGGGGCTCTCAGTCTGATCGCTGAGCTCCAAGCATCCTTCCGGCGGCTCGGTTTCAGTCCCAGCTCTTGCGTTTTCCGATGAAGTAGCCACAAATCATCACCCCTGCACCGCATGATCCCGTGATCAGGAAAGCCCAGTGGATGTGCGTCAGCGGGGGTTGCATCACGACCACCACTGCAATCAGGGCCATGAGTGTGCCAACACATAGAAGAGAAATCCCGAGCAGCCGAGGGGTCATATGCGGAACCCTAGTGCTTATAGATGAACCAAGCTATATGCACCAATGATCGGCAGAAAGTTGCCGCATTATTGAATCATTCCCACGGCCCAAGCCAAGCACCGCCAAGCAATTGGCGACTAGCCTGCCGTCTCATATGGGGGCATCCCGTATAGGGCCCTCAAGGCGTCCCGTTAGCCGGTGGTCCGCGTCAGGTCCCGTAAGCCGGTCGTCCTACGGCCGCCAATCCCGCATCCGGCAGCGGCGGTAGCGAGAGTGATTGCGATGTCCGGGCGGGATCGACTGGCGGGACGGTTCTGGCAATGGGCCGCGCTTGGCCTACCTGGCCTGCCTTGAGAGTGAAACTAATAGCCCAGCCGCCACGACCAGGGATATGCCTGGCGCCCACAGTGTGTCCGGGCGACCCATAGCCAAAGCAACGATGCATACAGCCACGCTGGCAACAAGCACAACTTTCAATGTCACTTGGATCGCTCGACTGCGCATGCGCTTCCCCATATTCAGTAGTTGCTGACACACCTCACAGTAGTGCCGGGGTTAGCTCAACGAGAGCGCGTCGTGCTGTCTCGCAAAATAGGGGCTAATTTGAGTCATTCTGTATGGGGTTAGCCAGCAGGACGAATCGCAGCGATAAATGTCACCCCGGCGGCCCGATAGCCGATCCCTCAGCGCTCCATCCTGCTCGCACTCCACTCGTCGTGATTGACGCGAAACTGCAGGTAGTAGCTCTGCTCCTCCAAAAAGGTCTCGTCAGATCCTGGGCCGGTCTCCTGCATGCCAAGGGAGCGCAAGATTCGAACCGATGCAACATTAGCGATGAGCGCTTCCGCCCATATGGAATCAAGCGAAAGTTCTTCGAAGCCATAGGCGAGACCGGCCTTGGCGGCTCGACCCCCTAGGCCACGCCCCCATCGCGTTGATGGTCCTATCAGGAAGCCAAGTTCTCGTTCCTGTGGTTGCGCACCATGAAGATCCACGTATCCCACAAGATCGTCGTCAGCATTTGTCAAAGCCAGCCGGATTAGGTCAATGGGAGGCGCTTCTACCTGTCGCACCCAGAAGTCCCTTACGTCCGCCGATGACCTTGTTGTCCAGCCAGCGTGCTGACAAAAGAGTTCGTCCTCGGCCCATGTCCCCAACACGTCCGCATCAGCGCGGTTCATGGGGCGCAACTCCAACGCTGAGTGATCCATGTGCTCAATGTAGCGACTCCCGCTTCTGGGCAGCGGACGTGCCCGTTTGCCGATCCGTTGCCGGGCGCGTCGGTACTCCACGTTTGTTGGTCCAGATTCCACCGCGGAAGCCTGGACCAACAGAATGTGGTCAGCCGTGGGCGAGGAGCGTGTTGATCAGCTCGGCCGACGCCGCCTGAGTTACCGCTGGCCCTGCTTTGACGGCAGTCGCGGCGAAGTTACCTTTGACGCCGGTAACGGTCAGTGCGGTTTGGCTTGACCCGTTCCGGGATTACACCCAGATGAATATCATCGGCAGCGACGCCGCCCAGCGGTTACAGGACGCCGTTTCGAAGACCCGGATCGCTCCACACCAGTACCTAAACGCGGGACCTGCCACGTATGAAGTGGAAGACCAGGACGACCACGGCCACAACCAAGAGCAGGTGTATGAACGCGCCGCCGATGCTTCCAAGCAGTCCGAGAAGCCAAAGAACCGCGAGAATGATGGCAATCCAAAGCAACATGATGGTCTCCCTTAATTGTCTGCGGATGGAAAGGCCAACCCGGCAGAATCGATCTCCGTGCAACTGATCCCCCAAAGAGATACTAAGCATACTGTCGAATTTTTGTCACCAATTTCCGTTGCCGGTGTGGACACGCCCTTTCCGCCCGCGGCGCGGTACTCCCAAAGTTGAAGCCGGGTGGAGGGCTCTACGAGGGCCGGTCCGTGGCCGGAGAGGCAGATTGGACGGCAGGACTGTTGGCCCCGGGCAGAAAAGGCGCAGCGGGCGCTAGGAGCTCCTGCGCCGCCGGGTACAGCGGGCTGCGGATTGCCGGTCTACATAGCTACTCAGGCCCACGCGCCTCTACTGTCCCGCTTTGGGGTTCCCCCATCCGGACATGTACGTTCCTTATCAGTGACCCTCTCGACTCACGCCGTCGCACACGTCGGTAAAGTGGCGACATGACCATCGACCTTCGCCCCCTGTCTGCCGACGACTGGCGATCCTGGCGGTCGGTGAGGCTCGCGGCGTTGACCGACGCGCCCGGTGCTTTCGGCTCACGACTGCAAGAGTGGGCAGACGCGCCCGAGGACCGCTGGCGTCAGCGCCTGTCTATTCCGGGAGCGATCGATCTGCTGGCCTTCGATGCAGATGAGAACGCTCCAGTCGGCATGGCCACCGGAACCCCCGACGAGGACAACGACAGCCGCGCCCAGCTCATCTCGATGTGGGTCGACCCTGCCGTTCGCGGTCGTGGTGTCGCCACTGTACTCATCACAGCGATCGCGCATTGGGCGGCGAGCATTGGTGCGATCACGCTCACCCTGTCCGTAATGCCGGACAATGTCGCAGCCCGACGCACCTACGAAAAGAACGACTTTACCGTGTCCCACGAACCCGGCGATCTGCTATCGGATGGCCGGCGTGAGCTAGTCATGCTCCGCGACCTCAGCCCCGAGCGCACCGTCAACGACTAGCGTCGGGCCGCAGGAGGAAACCATCAAACGAGGGTGCCTGTAAATGGGAATGAGTTTCAGGCCCCAATGTCCCGGCGAGGTTTCCTCTAACGATGGGTCAGCGGACGCGAGCCATCATTTGTGATGGCTCGGTCAGCTCGGTGAAGCCGTATTGGGCGTAAAGCCCATGAGCATCGCCCGTTGACAACAGAATCCGTTTTAGGTCTAAAGGTTCCAGGTCCGCCATTACACCAGCGGCCAGCATCTTGCCGATGCCTTGACCGCGGGCCTCGGTCGAGACGAACACGTCGCATAGCCAAGCGAACGTAACGCCGTCCGTCACCACGCGACCGTAAGCCACCTGCTCTCCAGACCCGATGTCGTACACCCCGTAGTTCCGAGAGGCATCGATAGCTGCATCCTGCTTCTCACGAACCCGACCTTGTGCCCAATAAGACTGCTCGCTGAGCCACTGGTGCACGCGGGCACGATCAACTCTGTCCGTTTCGGCGGAGAAGAAATAGCACTCAGTCATGACAACACCCTAGGGGAACGCGGCAAGGCAACGCATGCCAACTTCCGGCCCCCGATCAGGGTTCCTCATAGGGACCGGCAGCCGCGAATATCAGCCGCCCTTTGCACTTCCGGCTGCCTTGACTCGACGATATTGGCCAACAGCAGCAACCAGGCCAATAAGCGCCATACCCGCCCCAGATAGCAAGGACCATATGTTGAGGTTGAGAGCCATCAGCACGAGACCAAAGACGCCAACGATTGCGTACAAGTAAACGTTGATCACTGAGTGACTCCAATCTGCTAGTCAGCACCCAGTACCTGCGCTGTTGCATCAGTGTCCCCGACCTACACGACGAAGTCGATGGTTCCCGGGTACCCATCCTTCACCGCGCATCATTATGGATCCACATTTCGAGCCTTAACGGACTAAACGCCAACTGAGTCCGCCCGTCGCTGAGGGCGCCTCTATGGTTCAGCTGACCCGTCGCGTGCTTTGCCAATGATGGGGCGAAAACCGCGAAGGACTCCTATACCTCCCACGAGCGACACTACGGCCCCCACGATCATGGCAATGCCGAGAACCCAAGTTCCTGCGGCCAAGAAATAGATGCCGAATGCCACCAATAGTGCAGACGCAGCAAAGCTAATTGAGACTCCGACTATCACGGTCGTTCGCAAACCACTCATACCTATCGTCCTTGGTAATTGAAACCAGCGGCCGCTTCCTCTTCGAGGCAGCGGTCATCTTTTGGCCGAGCCTACTTTCGAAAATGCGTACCCGTCGAGGGTCAGATAGGAATTCAATCGAGGCGGCAATGTTGCCTGCGTGACGTCCGGTAAGGGATCCGTTATCGAACAGGGGGTGGCGCCCGCCGTGGGTGCCCGCCTGTGAGAGATTCGTTATGAAGAGTGGTTTACCTTGCGATATGAAACGAGAACCCATGCCTCCTCCGCTTACCTTAAGTGCCAGCGATCAGGACATCGACGATCTGTACCGCCGGCTCCGCGGCACGCGGTGGGCGGAGCGTTGGCCGTCCACGAGTTGGGAAGCGGGGACTGACGATGGAGAGCTTCGTTGTTTAGTCTCTTACTGGCTGGACGGTTTCAATTGGGATGTCCAACGACGTCGGATCGATTCGCTGCCCTGGTGTACGGCCGACATCGAGGGCACCGCCATCACGTTCCTCCGATTCGACGCGGAGACGGAAGGGGGTCTCCCGATCGTCCTTACTA
This sequence comes from Arthrobacter sp. 10L424, assembly GCF_056395325.1. Lineage (NCBI taxonomy): Bacteria > Bacillati > Actinomycetota > Actinomycetes > Micrococcales > Micrococcaceae > Arthrobacter > Arthrobacter sp. 10L424. Next base: position 179,065 of record NZ_JBFTJH010000006.1, read on the forward strand.
ACGGGTGGCCAAGCACGGCACTTGAGCTCGTCGAACTCGCCCAGCGCTTGGCGACGCCGTCCCGTTTCGGAGGCGACCCGAGTAGTTCCATTCCCGTGATTGTCCCGGCCCTCCCGGGGCTGCCGTTCTCCCCGCAGCGCCCCACGTTTGGTGAGCAGACCCACGAGCTTTGGCATCGACTTATGACCGACCACCTCGGTTTCACGCGGTACGCCGCACATGGAGGCGATCTCGGGGCGGGCATCACCTCACGCCTTGCGCAAGCCCATCCCGATGCGGTCGCGGGTATCCACCTCTTGGCGGTCGCAGCCCCACGCCACGTCGAGGTGACGTCACTTACCGCACAGGAACGAGAGCACCTGGGCCGGGTTGACGCATGGGTCGTAGCAGAGGGCGCGTACCAACACCAGCAGCAGACGCGACCTCTCACGCTTGCACCAGCGCTGTCTGACTCGCCGGTGGGGTTATTGTCGTGGTTACTCGAAAAGCACCGGGCCTGGAGCGACTGCGGGGGAGATGTCTCGACGCGGTTCAGCGACGACTATCTGATCACCCTCGCCTCCGTCTACTGGTTCACAAACTCCATTGGGACGTCATTCCGTCCCTACTACGAGTTCGCAGCGGGTTTCACGACCCGCGTAGACCGTGTGCTCGTTCCGACCGCAGTGGCGCTCTTCCCCTACGATCTTGCCAGCCCACCTCGCAGTTGGGCGGAACGGACGTATGAGGTGAAGCGGTACACGGTCATGCCCCGCGGCGGACACTTCGCTCCCCACGAAGAACCCGCGCTCCTCGCTGGCGACATCATGGCGTTCCTGCAATCGTTGTGACCCGAGGGTGGGCGGTAAGGGATCCCTGACCTGGCACGTGTTAGCGTTCCAGGCATGCCGAAAATTGAGAGGTTGAACTCTAAGCCTTCGAAACCCGCTCCTGTCGCCTTACTACTCCCAGGGGCGGGATACACGGTTCAGGGGCCGCTGCTCTACTGGCCCGTATTCGCTCTGACTCGGGCAGGTTGGGACGTGTGGTCAATTAACTGGCATGCCGACGCCCAAGGCCCTCCACCAAAGGACACCGGGCAATTTGTCGAAGACGCCGTCTCACAGGCTCTGCATGAGATGCCCGACGCGCCCACTGCAGTAGTGGGCAAGTCCCTCGGGACCTACGCGCTACCCTACTTCCTGGATTGGGAAATTCAGGCCGCGTGGATAACGCCCATCCTCTCAGACGCCCGCATCGCCGAGGCGGCCCGCAGAGCGTCCGACAGGCACCTTTTCGTCGGAGGGACAGCTGACCCCACCTGGCTCCCGGAGGAAATTTCAAACTCCCACACTGAGACGATCATCGTCGAGGACGGAAACCACAGTCTAGAAGTGTCTGATACGGAGTGGCACCACTCAGCAACCGGTCAATTAGAAGTCCTAAGAAGGCTGATAGATCACCTAAACCCGCCCCGGTGAAGAATCGACTATCGGGCGCGACTCGACAACCGAAACCGGTCCCTTTGTCGCGGCATTGAGTTGTTCGTTGTGTTGTGCGCCAAGATGGCGGTATGCCTCTTGACGATCTGCTCGCCAGCCTCCGACAAGTTCCTCAGTCAGGATCGCGAGACGCCTATCTGCGGTTCGTGACCTTTGCCGGGGACGCGGCGTTGCGTCGCGATGGCGGTCCGGAGCATGTCACCGGGTCCTGTTTCGTTTTTTCGCCTGCCTTCGATCGTGTTCTTCTGTGCTTCCATCGCAAGGGGCAGTTCTGGGTTCAATTCGGGGGTCACATCGAGTCGGAGGATGCATCGGTGGCGGAGGCGGCACAAAGGGAGGCCCGCGAAGAGTCCGGAATTGTCGACGTTGTCCTGCTATCTACCGCGATCGTTGATCTTGACCGCCACGATCTGCACGCGGGATTCTCATGCACTGCCCATTGGGATATTGGATTCGCTGCAACCATCGACCCTGATGTCGAGATCGCCGCGAGCGATGAAAGCGAGTACGTCCGATGGTTCCCAATCGACGAATTGCCCGATCAGGTGCCGGCAGGCTTCGGTGCGCGCTTGGAATACGTCCGGCGTAGGGCAATCTCACTGAGTGGCTGACACGTCGGCTGCGAACAGCCGTCGTCCACTGGGATTCTCCAATTGTCAGACGATACCGCCGACATCGTGCTTTTTAGACTTTCAGTGTCCCGGTCATCCAATCCTCGAGGTAGCGCATGACGGTCGGCGCGACCCATACGCGGCTGTCATCCACGTGGTTCCAGACGTAGACCTCGTGATTTCCACTGAGAGAGGCGGCGAACTGGTCACCGTTGCCGGCGTCAGCAAAGAATACGAGTCCTGCGAAGGGCATGTAGAGCGGCCGAAAGTCTGAGTTATTCCGGAAATGGGCGTTGTCTTCGGCTATTCGGTCCGCGGTCCAAAGCAGGCACAGCCCGTACTCACCCTCGATGCCATTCGTCGCTGCCAGGAGTTGTCGAAGTTGGTCAGGGAGCTTGTGCCCAAGTTGGGCTTCGCACGCTCGGAGAGCGTCCGCCGATGCTGGGACACCGAAAGTTGCCTTACCCCAGTGCTGAATCTGTTCCACGAGCATGCCACCGTCGTGCCGCACCGGCTTCCGGGCCGCTCCGTCACGGCTTCAAACAGACACGTACGAAGACGTCAGGGTTTGCCCGCTGAGGGATCCCCATTCGGGATGGCTGCAGTGGGCGGATGCCGGATTTAGTTGCTACGGGTGCCTGCACCATGGCCGGGCCTTGAAGTGAAGGCTTGGCTACTGCCCGGGGCGGTTGGGAACGTCGGCGTCCCACGTCAGGTCTGCACTCTCGTTCAAGAGCAGCGCTTCGATGGCGGGGTCCCGCACCAGTGCCGCCACGAGTTCATGGCTGCCGGCGACCACCGTGGAGTCGAAGTCTATTTCCGTCACCATGACCCAGCTTCTGTCCGCCGGCCACAGGATGCTCGGTGACTGCGGGAATTGCGGGGAATGGTGCCAGGGAGCTTGATTCACCCACCCGGGGTGACGGTAGAACTGTGGCGCAGCATTGAAGAGGTAGTAGGCGCGCCCCGGGAGGTTCAGTGTTTCTCCGTTGACCACCTCTGCCGGTAGCAGGCCCGAACCAGGTCCGCTGTCCAGCGCGGCAGAATCGGAAGTATTTTCCCCGGGAGTCGAGTCGTTCGAAAAAGTGAGCTGGGCATAGCCGAGGGAACTTGTCAGGCCTCCCCAACCTTCCCAGATGGCGGACACGCCCTTGGTTGGGGTGGAGGTGTGTTCACAGAGACGGGCCGCCACCGCTGCCAGTGTGTCCGGTGCGAGGTTGCCGGTTAGGGGTTCCGAATACCGCCAGCCCTCGCTGTCCAACATGTCCTGCCGGCTCGGTGCTGGCCCAAGGAGTCGGTGGAATTGGGCTAATGGGTGCATCTTGGTCCCGAACGCGGCCGCCACAACAGACCAGCGGGCCTGTTCCTCGGCGAGGGCGAAGACGTCGGTCCGGGGATGTCCGTGCCATGTGCCGGTGTCCTGCGGGCGGTCCCGCGTCACCGGATGGAAGATCCTGGCGTAGGCGGGGAAGCCCCGGGGCACGACGGCGTGCATGTCATGCCACACGGTATCCATCAATGGTGTGAGCCATTCACCAGGGGCAGCATCGGGCAACGATTCCATGGCGCCAGCCTAATCGCCGTATGAGCGCTCCAACCCCCGTCTCTCCTGACCACACTTGTACCGCATGGGGTTTCCCGATTGGAACGGTCAGCGGTGATGGTAGTCAGATGGATCAGGCTTTTCCGTTGGCGTTGCAGCGGGCTGCGTGGACAGTCACGCCGACACTTACTAACAAGCTCAGGAACAGGGCCAGGAATCCGGCTGCGGCGGCGACATAGTAGCTTGCCGGATCGGGCACTGTATCGACTACTGGCTCCATGTAGAACCAAATGGTGGAGCCGGCGCTCACACCCAGTAATGCGATCACGCCAGTCAGGAGCCACGCGGTTATAGCAAGAATGACCATCTTCATATCTCCCCCAATTTTGGACCGGCTTCAACCCGTTGTGCCCTGATCGTAGCCGTGAGCATAATTTCGGCGGATGTGTCCCGGTGAGGGTTCCCGCCCGGACATCACCATCACTCTCGCTACCGCCGTTGCTGGATGCGGGCTTGGCGGCCGTAGATCGACCGGCTTGCGGGACCTAACGCGGGCCACCCTCTTGCGGGACGATTTTGCATAGTTGACGATACTGACGCCTACTCGCCGTCACTTTAGGTGGCTTTGTGCGGGTGGCGACCTCGCGATCGTGTGCAGCCGGTTAGCTGGGTCCCGTCGTCCAGGTGTGTGCGGGAAAAGCCCGGAGGATTCTCAATAGGGATTGTCAAGGGTGATTCATGTTTGCTGACCTTGGCTGCAGGCACTCAGGGTGAGGTTGAGCTGTCCACAGTTGGGGGCAATCCGGGTTCTCCACGGCTGTTCTTCTGGGAGCCGTTGGTTTAGCTCCCTCGGTAGTGGTAGCGGTGGATAACCCCTTGAGGATTGTCCCCGGCTGTGGGCAGCGGCTCGGGGGCTGTTAGCATCGGCAAGGTTAATAACTATGTGGGGGGCGCGGGCAATGAGGACCAGTACACAAGGGGTTGTCGTGCCGGGAGCCGGGCAGCAAGCAGCCGGGCAACGATGGACGAGCTACGCACCGGTAGTGTTTACCAATATTCTCGCGGTCCCACTTACAGCCATCATTGCCATTAATGCAGCCTTCGTAATTACTGAAAACGGCGGTTATCCGGATGCCCGCTATGGTCAGGACGACACAAATTTTCTTATTTGCTGCATACTCTTCGTCTTCGTTGTGGTGCCCTTCCTTATTGCGAGCTTTGTCGTTCTGCTCAAGCAGAAGCAGCTGTCCCGAGTGTCAGCATGGTGTGCGGGGCTGGCTACGCTCGTCATTCCACCGCTTTGCGTGTTCTTCGCCCTGGTGCTGACGGGAACTAGCCTCGGGTGATTGCCGAGTCCCAGCCGGACTGCAAGTATCGCTGCGGTCAGGCAGCTGATGCCGAAGGCTGTTGGTAGTGGGTGTTGTCGCGGAGCATCCCCCTAGCGGACCGTGCCGCCGAGGTTCCTGCTAGGAACGCTCCACACGGTCGGCAACGATGGAGAATTCGTCCTGCGCCGCCTCGTGCCAGGTGAGCCTTACGGTTTCGCCTGGGACAAGCTCAAGAAACTCACTCGCCCTCTGAACGATGGAAGAAAAATGGGCGAAGCATTCTGAGGCCACACCTTCAACTTGGATGGATCCCCACCCTTCTTCGCGGTGCCAGGTCTTCACGGTTCCCTTGCTCCAAGGTTCATACATGTCACCGATGATAGTCACCTCGTGCCAAGGGCTACTTTGTGCCGACTAGGAGGGACGGTCAGCCAGTATCCGCCCGGTCAGGGTTCCGTTGCGGGCTATCGATGCTAACCCCGTGGCTTGGAGTCAGCATGTCGTTACGGACTTGCTATTGACGAACTCGAAAACCCAAAACTGACCGATTGCGGCCGCTTGCTTCACTATCCCATGGACCACGGGTGGACAGTGCCAAGAGCGCAAGCCCGAGCAGGACAAACCAGATGTACCCCCACGAGCCCGTCGTCACGATTCGGAGAATTCCAGCCATGGCAACGAAACTACCGAGGGAGAAGAGAAAGCGTGTCATTTTCCAGCTGAACATTCCGTGATTGGATCGCATCCGACAACACTACGCGAGCAGAACATTCAACGCAGTCCACCCCATGGACCACCTAGTTGCAGACTGCCTCGGTTTGGCGTGACTCACTGTCCCGCTCAAAGTTCCTCAAGTGGAACAACCCTTTGAGAACGTCAATCTGATTTGAGACCAGTTTTGGCGGTAGATCGCTGCCTCATTGGGACGCATGTTAGACGGGGCCGATGAGAGTCACGCCTAAGCCACCGGCGGTATTCTGGCGGGAAGAAGGTTTGGTTTCACCGTTCTAGCTGTTCAGCCTCAAGGGAGATGCAGAGATGGTTGAACGTCAGAGGCTGACTGTTCCCGATCTTGTTGGGCAGCCTATGCATATTGCACAAGAGATGGCGGCGAACATTGGGTTTGGTCTCGCGGCCGGGGACCCTGACGGGCCGGGGCTCCGTTCGCGTACGTGGCCGGGGCTGTTCTGGGTGACCTCCCAAGATCCTTCCGCAGGGTCGGTCCTTGAACGGGGGAGCCAAATCAGGATTACTTTCGTTCAGGACGGTCAAGCCCGAAGCGACGTGCCGGAGCAGACGAGCGGGCCGTCCCCCTCACTTAAGAGTCATGCGGAGCCTGAGAAGGACGAGTGAGAGCAGTTCGAGGGACTTGTGCGCGTCCGCGGGTCGTTCGACTTTCGGGCACTTATGCGCACCGGCCGATCACAAAACCCCGCCATGTAGCGATCAAATCTACACACTATGGAAGACAGCGCCACCGTCTACTGCCGCTGCTAGGTAGCAGAAGCAGCTACTACGCCATCGCCGGGTCCATGCTCGACGAGCGGGCCCGACGCGCCGCTGATGCGGGTACCCTGCTCAGTCGTGGCGGCCATTACAAGCACACCAAACTCGAAGCCTGAATACCGCGTCCGCCTAAATAGGCCGGCCTTCGGCTCAGCGTGCGCGCCGGGCCCGACTGCCGACACGAAGACATCGCTGTTCTCGTCACCACTGGCGATGAAGGTCACCCGGCGGTCGAATATCTCCGACTCGAAGCGGGCGTATAGCTCAACAATGAATTCGCCACCGACTTCCACATCAGGATGCAGAACACCCAAGTCGCCCAAGGTAACTTCGCCGGCGGGCTTCAGAGTCCCGTCAGCCTGGCGGACCAATATGGTCGCGCGACCTTCCCGAACCTTGCCATCTTTCACCCATGAGACGTCATCACGTGGATAACACCCAAAGGTCACCTCGCATGCCTTCACAACACCAACCCCTTTCCAAAGCTATACGGCACAACGTTACGACGATATTGAAGAGGACTGCCCGGGTTTGGGTGATGCGTTCACCCAAAAATTCGCACGGCAACCGAAGCGTCCGGTGAAGGGAACCTTGAGCGGGCGGAAATTGGGCCCCAGAGCGTTGGAAGCAGAATGCCAGCCCCGGTATGTGGCCCAGGTTGAAAGCAGCCCTCTGCGGGACACGTCCGCCCTAAAATCGCCGATGGCTGGGATCCAAGAATGCTCTGGGAGGGTCAGAGTGGCCGACCGTAAGGGTAGTCCACCCAGGCTCCGGTACCTTCTTTCGGGCACGCATGGTCTGCCCCTTTTTTCGTGGACCAGTAGTCCGCGGGGTAGCGGGATCCCTGAAGCACTGCGTCCAAATTGACGTCGCACTCCTCACGCCCGTCCGCGAACCGCGCGTCATATCGAGTGCTGAGATAACGGGTCTTCAACCAGCGACGTGTCTTCCAATGTGCGGTGGCTCGGATAGCAATCGGCATTTGTGAGCTCATGCCTAAATCCTCGCCTGTCGGTGAGTCAAAATGCTGCAACCCGCTGGTGGAAAGGGTCAATGGATGGTCGGAATGATCTTCCCGCGTCCTTTCTCCGGGAACTGCTTCGCGTATTCTTCGGCCGTGCCGGGTTCGGCGGTAGCGGGATGCCCTGCGGCCCCGTGCGCCCGCGCACGGTGTCTGGAGCCCGCCCGTAGGCCGATGGGCCTACGGGACTTGTCGCTCGGCCAACAAAGCGCTGCGGAAACGAGGCCACCACCGCTGCAACTCACAGGGAGTGGGTGCGCGGTGCCCAGCCCGTTCGGGTGTCTTAGAAGCTTTAAGTTTCTGGGGCGCCCCTAGGCCGTTTAGTCGAGTCTGATTTGATCCATACCAGGGTGGCGGAGAGTCTGGTGGCGGCGCGGCGTAGCTGCCGGGGAGCTTGCCGGAGCGCATCGCGATTCCGTGCCACACCTAGGTCATTCGTCCCCGCCCCAGCGTGCTAGCGCGACGATCGCCTCGCGCAAGGCGAGCCCGCGATCGGTCAGCGCGTAGGCCCGGGTGTTGTGCCGGAGGGGCAGGCGGGACAGTATGCCGGCGGCCTCGAGCTCGCGCAGGCGGGTCGCAAGAATGTTGGTCGGCACTCCGAGGTCGCGTTGCAGATCGCCGTAGCGCTGTGGCCCGTCGAGCAGCCGCTCCACGACGAGCAGGGCCCACCGCGCTCCGACGATGTCGAGGGCCGCGGCGAGCTTGCTCACGCGGTCGGATCGGCGTCCGGCTTCATCCAAAACGGCGAGTAGTGGTAGCCGTCGGGGTCGTCGAATTGGCGCTGGTACATGAAGGGGTAGTCGTCGGTGTCACCGATCCGGCCGCCGGCGGCGCCGGCGCGTTCGGTGAGCTCGTCGACCGCCTCGCGGCTGTCGAGGTCGAATGAGACCGTGACCTTCGAGGGGGTGTCGGGTCCGCCGACCAGCTCCTCGGCGCCGCCGACGCTCGCGTACATCTCACGGCTGCCGAGCATGACGTACTGCTCGGGCGCGATCGCGAAGCACGACACGTTGTGATCGGACATCTTGGCGTTGAGGGTCCAGCCGAGGGCGGTATAGAAGGCGGTCGCGCGCTCAACGCTCTCAACCGGGCAGGTGATGAAAAGGCTCATGCGGCTATACTTGCAAAATGCAAGTACGACGTCAAGCCCCGGCCGCGCTACACGGCCTGTGGGCTTGTAGGAGCCCATTCAGAGGTACGGCCGAGTAATAGTGACCAGACCGTGCGTTCGGCATTGGTGCAGACAGGGATCTCCTCCCGGACTGCACCACGCGCCAAATAACGCTGTGAAAACGCCGCCGTTTACCGCCGAAAGTCGTACCGTGAGGGCGGACTGCGGCAACCGCACAATGGCGTTGCGACGAACATCGCCGGGCGGAGGGAGTGCGGGTCCGGTGAAAGAAGCCCGTCGGTAGGATCGACCTATGACCCGTAAGCCCTGGATGGCTCTTGGTCCGCCTGCCCATATAGTTGAGCGTTTCTTCGCAAAGCACGGACGGGCTGGCCTCGTGCTACCTGACGGTTGGTACGGGAGGCCTTTCGATTCCCTCGTCGCTCTCACCTCCGCCGCGGATCTTCCGGATGGGCTCAAAATCGAGATTGAAGGTGGAAGGGAACTGATTTTTGAAGGCAACGTGACCATCGTCAAGACGGAGTTCGAGAAATCTCCGGCTTTGAGGATCGAGGGATTCAGATCGGCTTCATGGAACCCCCACGATGGCGTAGTAGATCGGCAGACCTATGGCGAGTCGGGTGCGGTCGTCTTAGTTTCCTAGTTGGGGCAGTCACCTCTGGCGCTTGGCGTTCGACGGCCCGCCGACTTCCGTGACGGTCTGAACGGGGGGGCGGGCGGGGTGTGAGACATGATTGGCTGCGCTTTGTGGGGTGGTGGGTGCCCGGAAAGATACCTTCGATGGTTCGGGTCGCTTCTTGGTCCCCGTTCAGCCCATTTGTGTTGGAGCAATACAGCGAGAGTTGCCTGCAAGAATGGGGCATGCCTCCGCATAACTATCCGATCAGACGTGTGGGCGAAGACCCGGCCCATCTCCTCGACCGCGGTCGGTGGCCGGCTGTCTTGGCGCCTGTCGCCCAGGTTCTAGATCACGGGCTCGATCTGACCCCGGCGACTATCTTCGTCGGGGAAAATGGGTCGGGAAAATCCACTCTCGTGGAAGCCATCGCGCTTGCCTATGGCTTGTCTGCTGAAGGCGGATCTACAGGAGCCCGCCACAGCACTAGATCCACGGAGTCCATACTTGCCGATCACCTGCAGCTTGTCCGCAACGCCGGTGGCTCAAGACGCGGCTACTTCCTGCGCGCCGAAACCATGCACGGCTTCTTCACCTACCTCGAGAAGAACCCGAGCACCTCGGGTCCGGACATTTCATTCCACGACATGTCACACGGCGAATCGTTCTTGGAACTGGCGGTGGATCGCTTCCGGGGACGCGGATTATGGGTCCTCGATGAGCCGGAATCGGCGTTGTCCTTCGCGGGATGCCTCAGCCTCCTCGCGGTCTTGAAAGATCTCCTCGCCGAAGGCTCCTCGCAAGTCATCATGTCCACGCACTCCCCGGTTCTTGCAGCGCTTCCGGGCGCGCAGATTCTCGAAGTCGGCCCGTGGGGACTTCGGCAGCAAAGGTGGTCCGACCTCGATCTGGTTTCCAACTGGCGATCATTCCTGGAATCACCTGAAAGATACCTGCGGCACCTTTGAGGCAAGACCGGTCAGGGTCCTCAAGGAGAGCCGCTCCAGCGATGGCCAATGAAACTTTCCATCGGCTGAAGCAGCGTCACCGGCTGCTGTGACGAGCGTCCGCCCGGAGCCAGCGTTCAAGCCGGACAAGCCGGACAGCCCAGAACACGAACAGGAATGCCCCAGCCGCCAGGAGCAGAACGTCAGGCCAGCTGAAGCCCCGCTCCGAGAGGCGGAAAAATGCCGGGCCAGCAATCGTCGTCGAAACGAAGATTCCCAGCCACCCGGCAAGCCGCGTGCCATAGCGTTCTGTCGGTGTCTTCTCCATGAGTCCCCCTGCAGCGTTGAAGTACGGTCCCGCCCCTCGACCCTAGAACATTACCGGCGAACCGTAGATCACTCGGCAGCCCCGCCCGGTTAGGGATCCGTCACAGTTCACTGGTGAAGCCGGACTTTGCTGGCAGCTTAGCGCTGGACGAGCACACCGAAACGCACTAAAACAGCTTCCGTCGAGTCCGAAACAGTCAAGGTGGATCACGCATCACGGCACGAAACGCTGGCTATGCCAGAATTCCTCGTGGCCTGCACGCCAGTCGGAGACTGCCTGGTAACCCTCGCTGAAGATCCTAGACCGTCCCGCTTGCTTGAGCATGATGGTCCAGTTTTGGAATGGGTACTTTTCAGCGTGCTGTCGGACATAGGCGAATCAGCGGTGGAGACTGAAGCCGGTCGGGATCGACGCTAGCCAACGAGCTACTGGAGCGCGCCGGGAATGAACATCAATGTATTGATCAACGCGAACGTGGCGATGCCGTAACCGATGGCAAGGGCAGCAACGGCAAAACCGCGGCCGCGTTCTCCCTTCAACCCAATCTGGCTGAGGGCCATGTGTCCGGACCCCACCGCAAAGACAGCGACAACTGCGGTGCCAAAGATCCAGACGCCGGAGGCGGCGATTAAGGCGAAGATGATGGCCGCGATGGACAGCCGGTTCAGTCGATTTTTCGACGTCGTAGCCGGCACTATTGGCGTACTCATATCGGTTCCCCAAACCTCGTTGTTCAAGCGAGTCTAGTTGGCCCTTCCAGAACCTCAAGCGGATCCGAAAAGTCCGGGTGTCCCCGGTAAGGGTTCCCATAACGGAACCTGTTGGTTACAACGAAGGTGGCGATCCCCGCGGAGTCAACTAGCCAAGCCTGGGCGTCCTGTCGCCCCCAATTCCTGTGCCGCCGGGGTTCATCTCTCCTAGATCCCATACCTTGCTGCACTGGTTAATGGGGTCGTTGAGGAAACCGCACACCCGCTGATGGCTGCGGCTGCTTGCCATCCTCATCCGGGCCGACGATGCGGCCGTCTGCGGAGCGCCCGATCAGGGTTCCCCACCGGGCCGGCAGTAAATGCCGTTTCTAGGCGCCCCTCGCTAGCGGGACGCCTGGTGGCGGCACAACAATAATCATCGAGAATCGCCAGGACGCTCTACGCTTAGGCACCAAGCAGCGTCAGGGAAGTATGAATTGTGGCAATGTGACAGACGGCAGAGGCAACAGCTTTTGGCGGACCTTCGGCTGGATCATAGGACGGGTGGTTGTGGGGTTCATCCTGGCGGGGTTGTGGGCCATGACAAGGGTTATGCCCGCAAAATCGTGACCGGAGCGGAATCGGAACACGGGAGCCGATGCAGCTGCGGATCGCTTCGATAGCTGCCCGTGTGGGTCCTCCGCGGGTTGGATCTTGGGATCCGGGGACCAAGAAATCGATCATTCAGGAGCGACGCTGATGTGTGAAGCATCTAGCTGGGCGTTGATGGTGACGGAGTCTTCGCCGCACGTGAGCCGGAGGCTGCCGTCCAAGGCGACAAGGTGGCAGTCCCGGTCCTTGACTCGCGGGAAACCAGCCAACTCGTCGGCGCTCCGGTGCATGACGTAGTGAAACTCGTCGTACCTGGTGTAGACCGTTACGACATCGCCATCGAACCCATCCTGGGTCACGAGTACGGACTGGCCAGTAGGAGCCGTCAGTTCGACATCGTCGCCGATACCGGCAGCGCCTAGATAGGCGACAAGAACGACCACTGCCAGATAGGGCGCCGCCAGGATGGAGGCGGCGCAGGCTGACCACCCCAGGCTTCGCCGCAGCCATCGCTGGCGGATTCGGCCTATCAGCGAGGAGGCAAGCAGAAACGAGCCCACAGCGCCTCCAAGCAGACTTACCAGCTGAATCCATCCAGTAATCTCGGAGCCGGAAACACCTCGATAAAAGAAAACGACTTGCCGGCCAGCGGCGTCCGAGGCGGACGCGGCCCAAATAACCGTTGCCCACCAGAAGGTGAAACCGGCCGCACCAACAAGCGCCGCGCCCCAGCCTTCACGCCGCGTCATTCATCGTCCGCCGGGGACGGAATCCGCCTAAAAATCAGTTTCATATCTCCCCCAAGACCGTAGATTTTACTATGCCGATCTTAGACAACCGGACGCTCTGCAGTTCATATGTCCCGTCGTGGGATCGTTATTGGGATTCCCGCGACACCACTTATACAGAGAAGAGCACCTCATCATGACCACCGTCCTCGTCGCCGGAGCCACCGGTGACCTCGGCCACCGGATCGTCCGCGAGCTGCTCGCCGCCGACCCCGAAGCCGTCGTTCGTGTTCTGACCCGCCCGGGCGGCGCAACCGCCCAAGCGATGTACGGGGAGCGTGACCGGGTGGAGATTCGCGAGGCCGCCTATACGGACCACGTCGGCCTCGTCGACGCCCTCTCCGGCGCTGAAATCGTCGTGTCCGCAGTCAGCGGCGCGCGCTCCGTGATCCTCGACGCCCAGCAGGCTCTGTTAGCTGCGGCCGTTGGGGCCGGTGTGAAACGCTTCATCCCGTCCGACTACTCGGCTGATTATCGCCGTGTCACCCCGGGCAGCAACCGCAACTTCGAACTGCGCAGGGAGTTCGCTGCCGACCTCGATGCCACGCCGCTCCACGCCACGTCCGTGCTCAACGGCGCCTTCGCGGACATGCTGACCGGACAGGCTCCGATGATCCTTTTCAGGCGGCACAAGATCCTCTACTGGTCCTCGCCGGACCAGCTGCTGGACTTCACCACGAAGGACGACGTCGCCCGCACCGTCGCGCTTGTGGCACTGGACGACGCCGCACCCCGCGTCGTCGAGGTGGCCGGGGACCGCGTAACAGCCCGAGGCATCGCGCGGATCATGACCGAGCTCACCGGCGCTGCGTTCACCACCCAGTGGGCCGGCACCACGGGAATGCTGTCCGGCATGGCCCGGATTGGGCGTCGCGTATCAAAGGACGAGGAGGCGACCTTCCCTGCCTGGCAGGGTATGCAGTACTTCGTCAGTATGTTCAGTGGCGAGGCTCAGCTGCATCACGTGAACAACGACCGCTACGGGCCGCAGGCTTGGACAAGCGTCCGTGACGTCCTCGAGGCGCACGTGAAGGAGGGCGCGACCAAGGGCTGACGATTGAGACAGCTACTCATAGTAATTTCCGCGGCTGTCGTCGGCGCCGTCCTAGGTCAGCTTTTCCCGCGGTCGGGAGTGCTACAGGTGGTTCCCATAGGGATCGGTGTCGGCATATCCATTCGCTTATTCGCACGGCATCTGGCGCGCAAGCAAGGGAATTAGACCGCGTGATCGGGCCCGTATATGGCGCGGGACACATTCATGGAATTGCCGGCTTCGCAGAGACTCCGGCAGCTGAGCCGCCCGCGGTGCGCGCTCGTCGCTACTGAGCGCGGTGAACGTAGAGGTCGCGGAGCAGCGCGATCTCGGCTCCGTGGTGCAGGATCTCCTGGTTCTCCCACCACACGATCGACGGAAACGTCTCCTCTGGATCGCTGCCGTACGGGTAGCTGCTTAGCCCGGTCCGGTCATAGTCGGACTCATCGACACTGAGTAGTACCCGGCGCCAGTCGGCTGCGGCCTGACGGAACCTCTCGATAGCGCCGGCTGCATCTGGTCGTGACTCGTACGTCGCTCGATCGAACGTTCGGTCGCCCCCGAGGTGGTTGGATCGGCCCAGCAGCGTCTCGGAGATGTGGTCAAGCCGCCAGGCGATCGTTGTGAAGGGCGGAGGCCACGGACTTTCGGGGGCGCCGTCTCGCCCCCACTCCCCGGCGCCGATGAGCTTGATGGCGCCCGGTCCGGGCCCATCGGCGCGCCTCCGTACCGACCAGCACGCGTCGACCGGTTCCCAGAGGTACTCGGCGTCCGTCATTACCGGTACGTCGACGTCGCTGTCATCACCCGAGTTGCTGGTGGGCCCGGCGAGGCGAGTGAGAAGTCGTTCCGTCGCCCAGTCGTACTGCTCGAGCAGTGGCTTGAGGCGCTGGTTGGTCATCATGGCACGAAGCCTATACCCCACGAGATGCCGTTCGGCGCCTACGCACGGTTGATGTCCCGGCAGCGGAACCATGCCGTCGGAGCCGGCGGGGCATCCAAAAGCCTGCTCAGCGTGACAGGTAACACCGCTACTCCGCAGCTACTCCCCCGTGGCGGCCGGCCGCAGGGTCCCGATCAGCTGGTCAATCACGCCGGCGTCCTCGATCGTCGAGGGCACCACGTAATCCTCGCCGTCGGCGATCTGGCGCATGGTCTTGCGCAGGATCTTGCCGGACCGGGTCTTCGGCAGGGCCTCGACCACGGTGACGTGCTTGAAGTCTGCGACGGCGCCGATGTCGCGCCGGACCAGGGCGACCAGGTCCTTCACCAGGATCTCCTCGGGCACATCCACCCCGGACTTCAGCACCACGTAGCCGCTGGGGCGCTGGCCCTTCAAGGGGTCCGCGAGCCCGATCACGGCGCATTCGGCCACGGCCGGGTGCTGGCCGATCACCTGCTCCATGGCGCCGGTGGACAGCCGGTGGCCGGCAACGTTGATGATGTCGTCGGTGCGGCCCATCACAAAGAGGTAGCCGTCCTCGTCCCGGTAGCCGGAATCGCCGGTGGCGTAGTAGCCGTCGAAGGCCTGCAGGTAGGAGGAGATGTAGCGCTCATCGTTGCCCCAGAGCGTCGTCAGCGTGCCGGGCGGCAGCGGGAGCGCCAGGACGATGTTGCCCTCGGTCCCCGCCTCGACATCCGTGCCCGCCCCGTCGACGATGTTCAGCTTGAAGCCGGGCATAGGCACACTGGGCGAGCCTGCCTTAATGGGCAGCCCATCGAGGCCGCGCGGGTTGGCGCAGATGGCCCAGCCGGTCTCGGTCTGCCACCAGTGGTCCACCACCGGGACGCCCAGGATCCGGGAGGCCCAGTGGAAGGTGTCGGTGTCCAGGCGTTCGCCCGCGGCAAACAGGGTGCGCAGGCTGGAAATGTCGTACTTCTCGAGCAGCATCGCCTCGGGGTCGGTCTTCCGGATGGCGCGCAGGGCGGTAGGCGCGGTGAACAGCACGTTGACCTTGTGGTCCTGGATGACCCGCCAGAATGCCCCGGCGTCGGGCGTCCCCACGGGCTTGCCCTCGTAGAGGACGGTCGTGGCGCCGGCCAGCAAAGGCCCGTAGACGATGTAGGAGTGCCCCACGACCCAGCCGACGTCGGACGCGGTCCACATGATGTCACCGGGTCCGATGTCGTAGATGTTCTCCAGGGTCCAGCTGAGCGCGACAGCGTGGCCGCCGTTGTCCCGCACGACGCCCTTGGGCGCGCCGGTGGTTCCCGAGGTGTAGAGAATGTAGAGCGGGTCCGTGGCCTTGACATCCACCGGGGCGGCCGGCGCGGCGGCGGCCATCTCTGCGTCCCAGTCAAGCCAGCCTGCGTGGCCGGCCACCGAGGAGGCGAAGCCTTCCCTGGCCTTGACCAGGACCGGAACGTCCGGCGTTCCGGCCAGGCCAAGGGCCTCCTCGACGGCGGGAAGGTATTCGATCCGGCGCGAGGGTTCAATGCCGCCGGAGGCCGTGACGACGGCGGCGGGGGCCGCGTCCCGGATGCGGGCGGCAAGTTCCTTGGGCGCGAAGCCGCCGAAGACGACCGAGTGGACAGCGCCGAGCCGGGCCGTGGCGAGCATGGCGATCGCCGCTTCCGGGATCATCGGCATGTAGATCACAACGCGGTCGCCCTTGCCGACCCCCTGGCCGCGGAGGACCCCGGCGAACCGGGCGACGAGGTCCGTCAGCTCCGCATAGCTG
The DNA here is from genome assembly GCF_056395325.1 of Arthrobacter sp. 10L424. Lineage (NCBI taxonomy): Bacteria > Bacillati > Actinomycetota > Actinomycetes > Micrococcales > Micrococcaceae > Arthrobacter > Arthrobacter sp. 10L424. The sequence continues at coordinate 195,381 of NZ_JBFTJH010000006.1, forward strand.
TACCGCCGCTGCGTGCCGAGCATCGCGGAGTCGTAGATCAGGGCGTCCTGCCCGCCCCGTCCTTCCGCGACGTGACGGTCCAGCGCGTTATAGGAGGTATTCAGGATCCCGTCCGGGAACCAGTCGTACAGCGGCGCCCGGCCGGAGTCGAGCGCACGCTGCGGCGGCGCGGACCACGAGAGCTTTTCCGCGGCGTCCAGCCAGAATGCTTCGGGCGTCTCCAGGCTGCGCGAGTAGCTGTCCCGGTAGTTCTTCGTAACCATGAAAGTGAGTCCCGTCCACGACGTTGTGATGGAGCTCATGGTAGCCCCGCCCGGGCACGCTACACAAGACTTATGTATACAAAAGGGTCGCCCTTGAACCGCTGAATGGCGGAATGCTGGGCAAATTGAACTTGCGTGTATACACTGGATCCGTCAGTCAACGAAGGAGTCGGGATGCGTGCGAGCGACAAGGCCTATGCGGCCCTGCGTGAGGACATCATTGAATGGCGCCTCCTGCCCGGGACGGTCCTCGCCGAAGTGGAGCAATCCGAGCGGCTCGGCATCTCCCGCACACCCCTGCGGGAGGCCCTCAGCCGGCTCAGCGCGGAAGGCCTGACGACGACGGCGGGCGGCCGCGGCGTCGTCGTCACCGGCATTTCGCTGGAGGACATCGACGAACTCTTCGAACTTCGCGAAACTCTCGAGGGCAGGGCCGCGGCCCTGGCCGCCGAACGCGGTGACGCCGCCACCTTTGAACAGCTCCGCGACGAACTCCGCGACGCCCCGGCGCTGATCAGCGGCGAGGATCCGGCCCGGCACGCTTACTACGGGCTGGTCGGCCGGCTGGACACGGCCATCGACGCCGCGATCCAGAACTCCTACCTTGCCCAGGCGATGCGCAGCCTGCGCGTCCACCTGGTCCGGGTCCGCCGGCTGGCGGCCGACGACGCCGAACGGCTCACCGCCGCCGCCGCCGAGCACGCCGCCATCGCCGAGGCGATCGCCGCCGGCAATCCCCGCCTGGCCGAGGCCGCAACCACGCTTCACCTGCACCGCAGTCTTTCCCACGTCAAAGCCACCCACGTACCTCACTAACTAAGGAGCATCATGGTCAAGGAACACCACGTCCGCGTTTACAAGAGCGAGGAAAACCTGCCCCGCGAGGATCAGCTCGCCTTCAAGATCGCGACCGTCGCCGCGGATCCCGTCGCCGTCTCCGACGAAGTCACCGACATGGTGATCAACCGCGTCATCGACAACGCCTCGGTGGCCATCGCCTCGCTGAACCGCGCGCCGATCGTCGCGGCCCGCGCCCAGGCGCTCACCCACGGCCCCACCACCGGCGGCAAGGGCTCGAAGGTCTTCGGCATCGAGGAACGCGTCTCCCCCGAATGGGCGGCGTGGGCCAACGGCGTTGCCGTCCGTGAACTCGATTACCACGACACCTTCCTCGCCGCGGACTACTCCCACCCGGGTGACAACATCCCGCCGATCCTCGCGGTCGCCCAGCACGTGGGCTCCAGTGGCCAGGACCTGATCCGCGGCATCGCCACCGGCTACGAGATCCAGGTCAACCTGGTCAAGGCCATCTGCCTGCATAAGCACAAGATCGACCACGTCGCGCACCTCGGCCCCGCCGCCGCCGCCGGCATCGGCACCCTGCTGGGGCTCGACGTCGAGACGGTCTTCCAGTCCGTCGGCCAGGCCCTGCACACCACCACCGCCACGCGGCAGTCCCGCAAGGGCGAGATCTCCACCTGGAAGGCGCACGCCCCCGCGTTCGCCGGCAAGATGGCCGTCGAGTCCGCGGACCGGGCCATGCGCGGCCAGACCTCCCCCGTGCCGATCTACGAGGGCGAGGACGGCGTCATCGCCTGGATGCTGGACGGCCCGGACGCCTCCTACATGGTGCCGCTGCCGACGCCGGGCGAAGCCAAGCGCGCCATCATGGACACGTACACCAAGGAGCACTCGGCCGAATACCAGGCGCAGGCGTGGATCGACCTTGCCCGCAAGCTCCACGGCGAGCACCCCGAGGTCACCGACCCGGCCAACGTGGCGTCCGTGCTGATCAAGACCAGCCACCACACGCACTACGTGATCGGCTCCGGCGCCAACGATCCGCAGAAGTACAGCCCCACGGCCAGCCGCGAAACGCTGGACCACTCCATCCCGTACATCTTCACTGTCGCCCTTCAGGACGGCGCCTGGCACCACGTGGATTCCTACGCCCCGGAGCGCGCCGCGCGCCCGGACACCGTGGACCTCTGGCACAAGGTCACCACCGTCGAGGACCCGGAATGGACCCGCCGCTACCACTCCCTCGACATCGCGGAGAAGGCCTTCGGCGGCACGGTTGTCATCACACTCACGGACGGCACGGTCATCACCGACGAGATCGCCGTCGCCGACGCCCACCCGCTGGGCGCCCGGCCCTTCGCACGGGAACAGTACGTGAACAAGTTCCGCACCCTCGCCGCAGGACTGGTCGCTGAAGAGGAAATCGAACGCTTCCTGGCCGCCGCCGCCCGCCTGCCCGAACTGGCCGCCGGCGAGCTGGACCAGCTCAACATCAAGGCCGCCGACGGCGTGATCGACCTGGCCGCAGCCCCGAAGGGACTCTTCTAAATGCTGTACTCGAAGGTCACGCCGGAGCAGAAGCGGATCCGTTTCCGCGAGCTCCTGGCGTCCGGGACGATCCAGCAGTTCCCGGGCGCGTTCAACCCGCTCTCGGCCCGGCTGATCGAGGAGAAGGGCTTCGCCGGGGTCTACATTTCCGGCGCCGTCCTGGCCAACGACCTGGGCCTGCCGGACATCGGGCTGACCACGCTCACCGAGGTGGCCACCCGCGCCGGGCAGATCGCGCGGATGACGGACCTGCCGGCAATCGTCGACGCCGACACCGGATTCGGCGAGCCGATGAACGTGGCCCGGTCGGTCCAGGAACTCGAGAACGCCGGCCTGGCCGGCCTGCACATCGAGGACCAGTTCAACCCGAAGCGCTGCGGCCACCTCGACGGCAAGAACGTCGTGGACCTGGACACCGCCACCAAGCGCATCCGGGCGGCGGCCGATGCCCGGCGCGACCCGAACTTCCTGATCATGGCGCGGACCGACATCCGTGCCACGGACGGGCTGACGGCCACGCAGGACCGCGCCAAAGCGCTCGTGGAGGCCGGTGCCGACGCCATCTTCCCGGAGGCTATGAAGGACCTCAGCGAGTTCCAGGCCATCCGGGACGCCGTCGACGTGCCGATCCTGGCCAACATGACCGAGTTCGGCCAGAGCGCGCTGTTCACGGTGGAGCAGCTCGCCGGCGTCGGCGTCAACATGATCATCTACCCGGTGACGCTGCTCCGTAGTGCCATGGGCGCTGCGGAGCGTACGCTGGAATCGATTAGGGCTGACGGTACCCAGGAAGCCCAGGTCGGGAACATGCTGACCCGGGCGCGTTTGTATGACCTCGTGGACTACGAGGCCTACAACAGCTTCGATACCGGGGTTTTCAATTTCCAGATCCCGGGACAGTAAACCCCGCATCGGGCTTCCGGCTCCGGCCGGTCCAACACAGGCGACAGGAACAAAGGAGTTTCAGCATGGCTGAACAAGAGATCAAAAAGGGCCTCGCCGGCGTCGTGGTGGATTACACCGCGGTCTCCAAGGTGAACCCGGACACCAATTCGCTGCTATACCGCGGATACCCCGTGCAGGAACTGGCCGCCAACTGCAGCTTCGAGGAAGTCGCCTACCTGCTCTGGAACGGCGAACTGCCCACCCCGGAGCAGCTGGCGGAGTTCACGGCGCGGGAACGCGCCGGGCGTGCGATCGATCCGGTGGTGAAGCAGGTGGTGGACGCATTGCCCACCACCTCGCACCCGATGGACGTTTGCCGTACCGCGGCCTCCGTCATGGGCGCCCGGCACCCGCTCGCGGAGGATTCCTCGCGGGAGGCCAACATGGCCAAAGCGGTGGACCTCTTCGCGGCCATGCCGGCGATCGTGGCCTACGACCAGCGCCGCAGGCACGGCCAGGATGTCGTGGCTCCCCGCGACGACCTGGGCTACTCCGCGAACTTCCTTTGGATGGCCTTCGGCGAGGAACCCGTCCAGGAAGTCGTTGAGGCCTTCAACGTCTCGATGATTCTGTATGCCGAGCACTCCTTCAACGCCTCCACCTTCACGGCCCGCGTGATCACCTCGACCCTGTCGGACCTGCATTCGGCCGTGACCGGGGCGATCGGGGCGCTCAAGGGCCCGCTGCATGGCGGCGCGAACGAGGCCGTCATGCACACCTTCGACGAGATCGGCATCCGGCCGGAGGAGTCGCTGGAGGAGGCCCACACCCGCGCGAAGGCGTGGATGGAGGACGCCCTGGCGCACAAGAAGAAGGTCATGGGCTTCGGGCACCGCGTCTACAAGCACGGCGACTCCCGCGTGCCCACGATGAAGGCCGCCCTGGACAAAATGATCGCGCACTACGGCCGGCCGGAACTGCTGGGGCTGTACAACGGCCTGGAAACGGCGATGGACGAGGCGAAGGCCATCAAGCCGAACCTCGACTACCCGGCCGGACCCACGTACCACCTGATGGGCTTCGACACCCCGACGTTTACTCCCCTGTTCGTCGCCAGCCGCATCACCGGCTGGACCGCGCACATCATGGAGCAGTTGGACTCGAACTCCCTCATCCGCCCGCTGAGCGAGTACAACGGCGTCGAGGAACGGCACCTGCCGTAGTCCCGGTTCCTGCAGCAAGAACGACGGCGGGCCGGTCACCTGGAAAGGTGGCCGGCCCGCCGTCGTTGGTTTCTAGTCCTGCATCTCCAGGCTGAGGATCATGGCCTTGAGCTTCCTGTACTCGGGAGTCAGCATGTAGTCCTTGGCTTCGGCCATAGAGTTGAAGATGGGGTCATCGTGCGCGGGACTCTGGGCAGCGCGGTTGGCAAAGGACAGGGTGCCCTTGGGCGCACCGGTGACGAAGGAGTACATCAGGCAACTGTCCTTCAGCTGTCCGCTGACACTGTCGACCAGCCCTATTTGGTAGTCGAAGGCACCGCCGTCGGCCCGCATATCCAGGACGCGGTAAGAAAACCGCACGCCGGCCGCCGTGGCCCACGGCCTGTCCAGGACGGGCGCCTTGTCAAGTTCGGTCATTGCGTAGGGACCCGGACCGCAGGCGCCGCCAACGCCACCGGTGGCGCCGTGATACAGCTCCGCCACTTGCATCCTGGCTTCGTTGAAGACGATGATGCGGGTTCCCGGATAGTCGACGGGCCGGACTGTGGACTCCTCCACCGTCCAGCCGTCGGGTAGGTCGAACGAGACTCCGGCGGAGGCGCTGACATACCGCCCGGCCGCGGGTCCGGCGCCCGCGCCGTCAGTTGCCGGGGCTGCAGACGCCGACGGCGGCACTGATGCCGACGTCGCAACGGTAGGCGACGGCGTCGTGGTCCCTGCGGCGGACGCTGTCGGCGCCACCACGCCGGCACTCGCCGCCGGTGCCGGCGAGGAGGCAAGATTTCCGGTTACCAGCACTCCGGCGGTGGCCGCGGCCGCGGCAACGGCCGCGATCGCAACTACCCACGGCCAGCGGCGGCGGTTGGGAGCGGCGGAATCCCGCGCCATTCCGTCGTCGCTGAAGACGCCCGTTCCCGTGCTGTCATCCTTGGTCAAATCCATGCCAGTCCCCCGTTAGCTTCGTTTGTTCGAATTGCAGGCTACCTGTTTGGCAGGGACCTGTTTGTCACGCCGCGCCGGAGCGTTTGGGCCAAAGACGGCGTCGGGCTGGCCGCCAACTGACCAAGGTGAACCGGGACGGCCCGAGGCGCGATCCCTTGTAACCGCTGAGCTCCTGAACCTTCGCTTCCTTCTGGGGATCTCCAGTACCACCTCATCGAGGACCCTGAAGGGGGTCGGCGTCGCGCACCCGCCTTCGGCACGGTCGTAGATCAGATAGACCCGCGGAAAGCCGTCTTTGTGAATGGCGACAAACGCCCGTTCGAGCTCCGAAAGCACGTTCCCCCTGAAAACCAGCGTCTTGAAGTCCGGCCCGGTCCCCGCGGTTACATTCGAGGGGGAATTCTCTCAACCGACGCCACCGTTTCGTTGTCCTCGTTGAGGACCACGACGACGTCGATCCGCTCACCTGCCAGGGCGGGAGGCAGCCAGTGCTCGGCGTCCTGCCACATGCGGTGCAGCGGCAGCGCTCCAACGTCGAACCATTCGGGCGTGATCTCCGGGCTTTCCGCGGGTTCGCCTTCCCAGGATCTGGCGGTGAACAGCCTGCACGACATGTTCCACTCCGTCCTGGAGGGAAAGATGAATTCGACGAGGCCGGCATGGGCCAGGTCCTCCTGCCGGACGACGACGCCGGCTTCCTCCCAGACCTCCCGGACGATGGCCTCGACGTCGCTCTCCCCCGCTTCCACGTGGCCGCCAATGCCCACGATCTTGCCCGTGCCGAAGCCGGTCCGCTTCAGGCCCAGCAGCACGTCTGTACCGCGCTCCGACTCACGGAGCAGGAAGCAGAGGGTGACCGGCGTGGACGTCATGTGCTCAACCCTATATCCGGCGCGGGGTGCCGCGGCTATCCGGCTGCCGGCCCGTCGCCCACGAGCTGGGGACGCAGTTCGACCGGTATCCCGTTCTGCCCGAATTGCTTGTCCATGGCCTGCTGCGGCGTGAGGCCTTCGTTGTTCGTGGCCTGGAACTCCCAGTTAAAGACGCTGGACCAGGGTTGCCGGACATCGCAGAGGAAACGGCCATTCTGCAGTTTGGCGATCTTGAACCAGGCGTTGCCGCCGTCGAGCTTTAGTGCCCTGATCCCGTCATCGGAGATGGAGTAGGCGAGCCATCCGCCGGCGCAACCCAGCACCGTGTAGTAGCCCTGTTCCGCGGGTGCAATCGGGATGATCGCCCGCACCTGGTCACTGCGCTGCTGGTCGACGTTGTCCAGAGTGCATGCGACACCGCCGGTACTCAAAGCGGTAGGACTCGCTTTCGTGGGAGACGCCGTAGGGGCGGCGCGGGACGGGGTGGAGCTGGCGGAGACAGTAGGCGTCGGGCTGCCCGTCTGGGCCGGTCCTGGGGCCGGCTGCGGCATCAGGTTGCCGCCAACGACGACGGCGGCCACGACAGCCGCAGCGGCAAGGACGGTCGCCGCCGCAGTCCGCATGCGCCTGCGCCGCGCCGGGGTGCGCCCTGCAAGGCTGACAACATTCGGATCGGTGGAGTAGACAATCGAGCGGGCGGCGTGGCTGACCGGCGTTGAGCCCGGTACTTCCACCCGCGGCTTGGCATCCCTCATGAGCTGTTCGATGCGGTCCATGGCTAGTCCATCCGTTCGGTCATGAGGTGGGCCGGGGCGGCCTTCGCGAAAGCGCGGCGTGCCCGGTGCAGGCGGACCGCGGCAGCGGAAGGAGAACATCCCAGCGTCTGCGCGAGTTCGGCGGTGGTCAGATCGTCCCAGTAGCTGAGCATAAGAACCTCGCGGTCCCGCTCCCTTAGCTGCACCAGCACTGCTGCCACGGCCGCCTGTTCTTCAGTGTCTGCTCCAGGGATCTGGCTGCGGGCCTCTTCCTTCAGCCGGTCGGTGAGTTCCTGGCGCCGCCGTCGTCCCTTGTATTCATTGCCGATCACATTCCGGGCGGTGGCCAGCAGCCAACCAATGCCGGGCGGCTCCGACAGTTGCTTCTGCCAGGCAATTCTGAAGACGTCCGCCGCCAGTTCCTCGGCGCGGTGGCGGTCATTGATGCGGCAGGCAATGTAGCCGTAGACCCGGGCGGAATGCTGAGTGTGCAGGTCAATGAACGCTTGCTCTTTGGCGGCCAGCATGGTGTTTCCCCCGGACATCGGATGACTTCTTCCTAATGACTAAGTGTCCCGTGAAGAGTTCTTTCTTACACGCGGACAAGAAAAACTTAGCGGGCCGAGGATTCTGGCAGGATGTGGTGATGCCATTCACGCTGCGCGAGGCCGCGCTTTCCGACGCATCCCAGATCGCTGAACTCCATGTGGCCACCTGGCGGGAGGCCTACTCCCGTTTGCTCCCGGCGGACTTCTTCACCGACGAGCACGTCCAGGGCCGCCACCAAATGTGGACTCACATCCTCCGGAATCCACGCGAGAAATGGACTATCAGAATCGCGGAGAGCAGGGGGCAGATCATCGGCTTCGCGTTCGCCGGCCCCAGCTTCAGCCCCGAGAGCCAGCAGCTCCCGCGCGATCGTCAGGTGTTCAGCATCTATGTAGCGGCAGCGCACCATGGCACCGGGGTGGGACAGGCGTTGCTTGACGCCACGGCGGGTGATGCTCCCGCGATGCTGTGGGTTGCGAAGGATAATCCTCGGGCAGTGGCGTTCTATCGTCGCAACGGATTTGAATTCGATGGGGCGGAGCAGACCGACCCGGGCGCTCCAGACATTGTCGCCGCCCGGATGGTGAGATGATCCGGCAACCGTCAATGGCTTCTGGTGAGACTCAAGCGGCATACATTCGGGCCATTGCCTCTCGTGCGGGGCCCCTCACCGTCAACGGGAGCACCGCGCCGGCGGGTAAGTCCGCAGTGGCAGCGGCCCACAGGACGCCCCAGAAATCATCTTCTCCAACGGGCATGCGCGTGGGGCGACGTATGAACCAGTCATAGCCCCGGGGCCGGGGCGGCAGTCCGGCATCCGCGAGGTAGGAGTCGATGTCATCGTCGATCGATTTCAGGTCGGCGCTGGTCAGAGCGAAGCGCTCATGCTGCTCGCTGCCGTCCGACCGGCTTTGGACGACGATGCCGTGACGCTGACGGGCGGCGGTGCGGACGCGGACAAAGTTGCCATCTCCTGCCGCCCAGACGGCCAGGGCGCCCCAGCCGTTTTCAGTGGCCACGATCCAGCCGGCGGGAGCCGCGTCAGCCTCCGGGCATGCCCATTCGTCATTGCTCATACGGGATATTCTCTATCGACCGGACAAATCAGGAAACCGAACTCGAAAATCCCAAGGGGAAGCCAAAAGGGTTCTTCGGAAAAGCTTTGTCGGACCGGCCAAGTGGCGGGACGTGGCTTTAGCCCAGCGCCCTAGGATGCGCGGCGGCATAGATCTCCCGCAGGGTGTCCGCGGTGACCAGGGTGTAGACCTGCGTGGTGGTCACGGAGGCATGGCCCAGCAGTTCCTGCACCACCCGGACGTCCGCCCCGCCCTCGAGCAGGTGCGTGGCAAAGGAGTGCCTCAGGGTGTGCGGCGAGACGTCCTTGGTGATGTTGGCCTTCTCGGCGGCCGTCTTCAGGATCGTCCAGGCGCTCTGCCGGCTGATCCGTCCGCCGCGCGCGTTCAGGAACAGCGCTGGGGTCCCCTTGCCCTTTGCGGCCAGCAGCGGCCGGCCACGGACGAGGTAGGCATCGAGGGCACGGGCACCGAACGAACCGAGCGGCACCAGCCGTTCCTTGGAACCTTTGCCGAAAAGGCGGACAATCGCCGGGCCGGGCTCCTCCGCCGCTCCCGGCGTCTGCAGGGAGATGTCGTCGACGTCGAGGCCCACCGCCTCGCTGATGCGGGCGCCCGTCGAATACAGGAACTCCAGGAGGGCCCGGTCGCGGAGCCCCGTGGCCGTGTCGGTTCCTGCCGCCTCCAGGATCCTCGTCACCTCGTCGACGCTGATGGCCTTGGGCAGGCGTTTGCCGGGCATGGGCGGGTGGACGTCGCTTGCGGGGTCGGTGGGAGTGACACCTTCGAGGGCCCAGAACTTGTGGAGTCCGCGGACAGCCACCACCGTCCGGGCCGCCGATCGGATGCCCAGGGCCGATCCGCCGTCGGACCCGTCTGAGAGCGCCTGGACGAAACCGGTGACGTCATGCCGGGTGATCTCGGCCGGGCGCTGGCGGCCGGTCCGGGCGAGGTGCCGGGCGTACCGGGCGAGGTCCCGGCGGTAGGCGGAGAGGGTGTTTGCCGCGAGTCCGCGTTCGACCCCCATGTGTTGCAGGTAGTCTGTGATGGCGCGGTCGATTGCTGTCAGCGGCCGCGCCGGAGGCTGCGTGCGGGTGGTGGCATGCGCCGGCTTGGCGGCCGCAGAAGACGCCGTGGCCTGCAGGGGCGCAGGAGCCAGCGGCGCCACAGTCAGCGGTTCCGCCATCAGCGCTGGCTGGGGTGCGCGGGCCACGGCGCGTCGCCCGGGCGGAGGCCCTGGAAGTTGCCGTCCCGGGCGGCCGCGGCGGCGAGAATTCCGACGACGGCGGACGGGTTGTGCAGGCGCCCCTCCAGCACGGCTGCTACGGCGTCATCGAGCGGAATCCAGTGCAACTCGATTTCGGCTTCCTCGTCGGTGCGGACGTGGAGTTCGTGGCCGGGCACGTCGCTCAGGCTCCGGGCGAGGTAGATGCGGATGGCTTCGCTGGAGGACCCCGGGGAATTGAAGAAATCGGCCAGCACGTTCCACTGCCCGGCGACGAGGTCGGCTTCCTCGGCCAGCTCGCGGGCCGCGCCAACGACGAAATCCTCGCCTTCAACATCGAGGAGCCCGGCCGGAATCTCCCACAGGTCCATCCCGACGGGGTGTCGGTACTGCTTGATCAGCAGCACCTCGCCGTCGTCGTTCATCGGCAGGACTGCCACCGCGCCGGGGTGGTCGATGTAGTCGCGGACGAGCGGATCGCCGTCGTCGTTGAGCTGGAAACTGTCACTGACCACATCCCAGATCCGGCCTTCATAGACCGTCCGGGAAGACAAAAGACGGCGCGGGCTCGGTTCGTCCGAAACCTGCCGTGCAGCATTGGGGGTCTCAGGGTTACCGGGCATCGCGCCGTCCTTTGATTCAGTTGGGTGTTACTTCGACACTGCCGGGGAAGGCTTGGCCGCCGGCTTGGCAGCGGCGGCAGCGGGCTCGCCCGAGCCGTGCTGGTGCTCCAGTGCGGCCTTGACCAGTCCCGAGAACAGCGCGTGCGGCCGGGTCGGGCGTGAGCTGAGTTCCGGGTGTGCCTGCGTGGCCACGTAGTACGGGTGGACTTCGCGGGGAAGTTCGACGTACTCCACGAGCTTGCCGTCGGGCGACGTCCCGGAGAACACCAGTCCCTGGGCTGCAATCTGGTCGCGGTACTTGTTGTTGACCTCGTAGCGGTGGCGGTGCCGTTCGCTGACCTTCGTGGTGCCGTAGGTCTCTGCGACCACGGACCCTTCGTCCAGCTTGGCCTCGTAGAGTCCCAGGCGCATGGTGCCGCCCAGGTCGCCCTTGCCGTCCACGAAGTCCAGCTGCTCTTCCATGGTGGCGATGACCGGGTACTTGGAGTCCGGCTCGAATTCGGAGGAGGAGGCGCCTTCGAGGCCGACCACGTTGCGGGCGTACTCGATCACCATGCACTGCAGGCCAAGGCAGAGACCCAGGACCGGAAGCCTGCTTTCTCGGGCGTACTTCAGCGCGCCGAGCTTTCCTTCGAGTCCGCGGATGCCGAAGCCGCCGGGAACACAGATCGCGTCGACCCCGTCCAGGGACTTGACGGCGCCTTCGTGGGTGTCGCATTCGTCCGAGGGGACCCAGCGGATCTTGACCTTGGTGTCATTGGCGAAGCCGCCGGCGCGCAGGGCCTCGGTCACGGACAGGTAGGCGTCCGGCAGGTCGATGTACTTGCCGACCAGGGCGATCTCAACCTCGTGCTTGGGGTTGTGGACCGCGTCCAGGAGCCTGTCCCAGCTGGTCCAGTCAACGTCCTTGAACGGCAGGTCCAGGGCACGGACGATGTAGGAATCCAGTCCCTGGGAGTGCAGGGTCTTCGGGATGTCGTAGATGCTCGGGGCATCCGGGCATCCGATGACAGCGTCGATGTCGACGTCGCACATGCGGCCGATCTTGTCGCGCATGGCCTGCGGCACTTCGCGGTCCGAACGGATCACGATCGCCTCGGGCTGGATGCCGATGGAACGCAGCGCGGCAACGGAGTGCTGCGTCGGCTTGGTCTTCAGTTCCTGCGACGGGCCGATGTACGGCACGAGGGAGACGTGGAGGAAGAACACGTTGCCGCGGCCGATGTCCTGGCGGACCTGGCGGGCGGATTCGAGGAACGGCTGCGACTCGATGTCGCCGACGGTGCCGCCGATCTCGGTGATGATGACGTCGGGGGCGTGCTTGCCCTCGGCGGGAAGCCGCATGCGCCGCTTGATCTCATCGGTGATGTGCGGGATGACCTGGACGGTGTCGCCGAGGTATTCGCCGCGGCGTTCCTTGGCGATCACGGTGGAGTAGACCTGGCCGGTCGTGACGTTGGCCGAGCCTTCGAGGTTCTCATCGAGGAAGCGCTCGTAGTGGCCGATGTCGAGGTCCGTTTCGGCGCCGTCGTCAGTGACGAAGACTTCGCCGTGCTGGAAGGGGTTCATCGTGCCCGGATCCACATTCAGATAGGGATCGAGCTTTTGCATTGTTACAGACAAGCCGCGTGCCCGCAGGAGGTGACCGAGGCTCGAAGCCGTCAGTCCCTTACCGAGCGAGGACGCCACACCACCGGTGACGAAGATGTGTTTGGTCGTCTTGGACGAGTCCGGAAACCGGGAATTTACACGGGAATTTGATCGCTGCACCACGGAGTTCGAGCCTATCATCAATTCGTCCTTCAAGGGATCTGTTCGCGGCAAGCCGCTGTGATTGTCATCCCGGCAGCGTCCCGCCGCCGGTGGTGTGTTCAGCCCGGGGTGATCATGCCTGCGGCAGGAGCCTGGCGTCGTCCAGCAGTTCCTGGGCGTGGGCCTGGGCGGATTCGGAGTCTTCCTGGCCGGCCAGCATGCGGGCCAGCTCCCGGACACGCTCTGCGGCGTCGAGAAGCTGGACGTCACTGGAGGTGAAGCCGGTGGCCGTGGCCCCGTCGGCGCCGCGCACGGACGTCTTGGTGACCCGGATGTGCTGGTCGGCGAATGCCGCCACCTGCGGCAGGTGCGTCACCACGAGCACCTGGACGTGCCGGGCGAGCATTGCCAGCCGGCGGCCGATTTCGACGGCGGCGCGGCCGCCCACGCCGGCGTCGACCTCGTCGAACACGAAGGTGGGGACCGGGTCGACGGCGGCGAGCACCACTTCGATGGCGAGCATCACGCGGGACAGTTCACCGCCGGAGGCGCCCTTGCCCAGCGGGCGGGCGGGGGCGCCGGAGTGCGGCTGGAGCAGGAAGGAAATCTCGTCCGCGCCGTACGGGCCGGGCGGGCCGCCGGACTCGACATTGATCACCAGGGTGGCGTCCGCCATCGCCAGGGCCTTGAGCTCGGCGCTGACGCGGGCGGAGAGGTCCTTGGCTGCCTTCTTCCGCAGCTTGCTGACGGCGGCGGCCTGTTTGACCAGCTCCGCCCCGGTGCGGGTGACGTCGGCGTCCAGCGCCTCGATCCGAGTGGAGTCGTCCTGCAGCTCCAGGAACCTCCTCCGGGCCTCCTCAGCCCACACCAGCACTTCGTCGATGCTCGGAGCGTACTTGCGCACCAGCTTCGCCAGGGCGGCGCGGCGGTCCTCGATCTCGGCGAGCCGTTCCGGGCCCTCGGTGTCAAGGGCGGCCTGGTAGCTGGCGAGTTCGGTGGCGATGTCGTTGAGCAGGAAGCCCACCTCGGCCAGCCGGGCGGCCGCGGAGCCGAGCTCCTCGTCGTGTTCGGCGACGTGCTCAAGGGTGCGTTTGGCGGCGTCGACCAGGGCCGTGGCGTCGCTGCCTTCGCCGAAGTCCTCCGCGATGAGGGCCTGGTGCGCGGTGCTGGCCGCGATCCGGAGTTCCTCGACGTTGGCGAGCTTGACCGCCTCGGCCTTGAGCGACTCGTCCTCCCCCGGCTGCGGGTCGACGGCGTCGATTTCTGCCAGGGCAACCTCGAGGGATTCGGCCTCGCGGAGGCGCTCCCGGGCGGCGCTGCGGAGCTCATCGAGCTCGGCCTGGCTGGACTTCCAGCGGGCGTGGAGCTCCTGGTAGCTGCCAAGGGTTGCGGCGAGGGTCTCCCCCGCGAATTTGTCGAGGGCACCGCGCTGCGCCACCGGGCTCTTGAGCCGGATCTGTTCGGACTGGCCGTGGACCACCACGAGGGTTTCGCCGATCTCGCCGAGCACTCCCACCGGCGCGGCGCGTCCGCCCAGGTAGGCGCGGCTGCGCCCGTCCGCGCCGACGCTGCGGGCGAGCAGCAGTTCGGCGCCGCCGTCGAACTCCTCGACGTCTGCTCCGGCCTCACGGGCGCGTGCCACGGCGGGGTGGCCGGCGTCGAGCTTCACGGTGGCCTCGGCGGAGGCGCTTTTAGCGCCGCTGCGGACGGCGCCGGCGTCGGACCGAGCCCCGAGCAGCAGCCCGACGGCGGTCACCACCATAGTCTTGCCGGCACCTGTCTCACCGGTCACGACGCTCAGGCCGGGGCCGAGGGGCAGCGTGGCGTCGGTAATGACGCCCAGGTCGCGGATTCTCAGTTCTTCAAGCATGGGTCACTTCGCAGTCGATGGATCGGTGGTCTCGCCTGGCCCTGCGGGCGGCGGCCCGGCCTGCGGCGGCGTGGGAAGAGGGGGCATCGGCCTTGGTGTGCGGATGACGGGCACCGGCCCCGTGTGGATGGTGGCGGCCTGCGGCATGGGTCCGCGCCAGCCCTGGATGGGCAGCTCGAATTTGCGGACCAGGCGGCCGGAGAAGGGCGTCTGGTGTGTGCGGGCGAGCCGCACGGGCGTGGCGGAGCGGGTTACTTCCACACGCGCTCCGGGCGGGAGGTCCACCGAGCGGCGGCCGTCGCACCACAGCACGCCCTGGGCATTCGTGCGGTTCAGGATTTCCACCGCGAGCCGGGACCGGGGCGAGACCACCAGCGGCTTGGCGAAGAGCGCGTGGGCGCTGATCGGCACGATCAGCAGCGCCTCTACCTCGGGCCACACCACCGGACCACCGGCCGAAAAGGCGTAGGCGGTGGAGCCGGTGGGCGTGGCGAGGACAACGCCGTCGCAGCCGAAGGAGGTGAGGGGGCGTTCGTCGACTTCGGTGACCACCTCGAGCATCCGTTCCCGGTTGCCCTTTTCGATCGCGGCCTCGTTGAGGGCCCAGGTGTGCCAGATCTTTTGCCCGCGGACCCAGACCTGGACGTCGATGGTCATCCGCTCTTCCACCGTGTATTCGCGGCTCGCGATCCATTCGACGGTCTGGGCGAGGTCCGCCCGCTCGCTCTCGGCCAGGAAGCCGACGTGGCCGAGGTTGACGCCGAGCAGCGGCACGTCGACCTCGCGCACCAGCTCTGCTGCGCGGAGGATGGTGCCGTCGCCGCCGAGCACCATGACGAGTTCGACGTCGGGCAGCATCACGTGGTCATGGAGAATCTCGACGGGCTGGTCGAGGCGTCCGAAGAAGCGGACCATGTCGCCGAGCTCTGTTTTGAGCATCACGGGAACGATGCCGGCGTCGTGGAGCCGGGCGCACGCTTCCCAGGCAGCTTTGAGGGACTCCTCGCGGCCTGTGTGGGCAAGGATGAGGACGCGCCTGCTCATCGGGTTCCGCCTTCTGGTGTTTCTAGTTCTTGGGCCAGATTGATCCGAGTAACGCAGCAACGGCTGCGTCCCGCTCTTCGATCTTAGGCAGGTCTGTTCCAATCCCGCGTCTTATCCACAGGAAGTACTCGACGTTTCCGTCCTGGCCGGGCAGCGGGCTGCTGGCCAGTCCTTTCAGTTCCAGCCCGGCATCCATGGCCGCCGCGGCCACTTTGGTCACGGCGAGGCGGCGCTCCCGGTCGGAGGTGACGACGCCGGTGCGGCCCAGCCGGTCCTTGCCGATCTCGAACTGCGGCTTGACCATCAGGACCAGGTCCCCGCCGGGTTCTGTGCTCGCCGCCAGGGGTGCCAGCACGAGGGTGAGGGAGATGAAGGACAGGTCCGCCACCGTCAACGCCACGGGACCGCCGATCTCTGCCGGGGCCATGTAGCGGACGTTGAGGCCTTCGTGGACGGAAACCCGGGGGTCGTTGCGGATCGCGGGGACCAGCTGGTCATGCCCGACGTCGACGGCGACGACGTGGTCCGCGCCGCGGCGCAGCAGCACGTCGGTGAAACCGCCGGTGGAGGCGCCTGCGTCGAGGCACCGCTTGCCGGCGACCTTGACGGCGGGAAAGGCGTCCAGCGCACCGGCCAGCTTGTGCCCGGCGCGGCTGACGTAGTTGTCCTCGTTGGAGGCAGCAACGTCGAGGCTCGTGTCGTCGCCGATCTGGAGGGATGCCTTGGCCAGCACTTCCCCGTTGGTAGTGACTTTGCCTTCGGCGATGAGGCGGGCGGCATGGGTGCGCGACCTCGCCAGCCCGCGGCTCACGAGGGCCTGGTCAAGCCTGCTCATTCGCGGAGTCTCCCGGTGAAGTGGTGGTGACGGATTCGTTCAGGGCGGCCAGCAGGTCATCGTGCAGTCCGGCATAGACCTCCCCGTGCCGGGCCACCGGCAGGTCCTGCAGTTCGGTGAGGCGGTCCAGCAGGGCGTCGACGGCGGGATCCTGGGAGCCGGCGTCTGCTGCGGCTTCGGCGGGCTCCGCCGGGGCCGGAGTCGCCGGCCGGGCCGGAGTCGCCGGCCGGGTGACCTGGGCTTCTCCCCTGTTGGGATCCGGTTCGGTGACGTGGTTCGGCTCGGTCATGGTCCCCAGTCTAGTAATCAAACCCGTCTAGTGATCCAGCCATTTGAGGACCGGCGCCAGGGCGGCGGCGGTCTCCGGGTTGGCCGTCCACCAGGCTGAACACGCGGCCCGCCAGGCATCGAGGTCGCCCGGATCGCCGGTGACCCTTACCGTCTGCCCGTCGACGACGGCGGAGGCCTCGCCGCACCGGTGCTGCCCGCCGTCGGACTCCAACACCGGGTACGGGCGGTAGAGGTCTGTGAGGTCGTTGATGAGATAGTCGGGCCGTTCCAGGGTGCGGGCGGCCAGGATCGACTCCCTCGTGTCGACGCCGGTCAGCACGGCGACCGTGGCGAAGCCGGCGTTGTTGCCGCCGAGGATATCGGTGTCCAGACGGTCGCCGACGACGAGCGGCCGATCGGCAGCAAGGCGTTTTGCGGCAGCGTGGAACAACGGCGCTTCCGGCTTCCCGGCGACCAGTGGACGCTGCCCGGTGGCAGCCGACACGGCAGCAACCAGGGTCCCGTTGCCGGGGGCAATCCCCCGGGCCTGGGGAATGGACATGTCCGTGTTGGTGGCCACCCACAGGGCGCCGCCGGCGACGACATAGGCAGCTTCCGCCAGGTCTTTCCACCCGATGTCCGGATGGAAGCCCTGCACGACGGCGACGGGCCGCTCCGACTCGCTGCGGACCGGAACCAGCCCGGCGAGTTCGATCTCCTGCGCCAGGGAGGCCCCGCCGGTGATCAGCACGCGGGCACCGGCCGGCAGCAGGGACGCCAGCAGCTCGCCCGCGGCCTGCGACGAGCTGACCACCTGGTGGTCCTCCGCCGGGGCGCCCAGCTCGCGCAGGTGCTGTGCCACCTGCGCGGGTGTCCGGGAGGCGTTGTTCGTGACGTAGCCGAGGCCGACGCCGATCCCGGCGAGCCGGCTCAGGGATTCCACGGCGCCGGGTATGGCGTGCGGGCCCGCATAGACGACGCCGTCGAGATCAGCGAGGAGTGCGTCGAAGGCAGAGATCAGCTCCGGTGCGGCCATGTCCGGTCAGCCCTCGGAGCGCTGCTGGTCGCGGGAGTCTTCGTCGTGGAACTCGTCGTGGCTGGTCTCGCCGGAATCGTCGCCGGTGAGGACCTCGGAGCGGTCCAGGGCGTCAGGTTCGACGGAGTCCTCATCGGACTCGGCGTCGTCGGACTCCCAGAAGTCGGATTCGGCGTCGTCGGATCCTGCGTCCTGGGCGTTCGCGGCAGAGTCATTCGTTTCCGGGAGCCCGGCAACAGCCTCGGCGCTGGCAGCACGGGGCGTCTGCGCCTGGTCCGCCGCAGCGGACCGCTGGGCAGTCTGCTCGGCGACGAGCCTACGCTGCTGTGCTTCCTCGCGGGCTTCCTCTTCCTCGTCCCAGCCGAGGTCGATGATGTCGGGGTCCTCGGAGAGGTCGAGGCCGAGGGCGTTCTCGGCAACGACGGCCTGGCGCTGCCATTTCTCGGCTTCCGTGTCGCGGCCTACCGCGGCAAGGGCATCGGCGTAGGCGCGGAAGAGGCGCGGGCTGTAGGAGAACGCCCGGTTGATGTCCAGCTGGACGATTTCCAGTTCGGAGACAGCAGCATCCAGCTGGCCCAAATCGGTGCGGGCGCCGGCGGCCACGATGGCAAGTTCCGCCTTGCCGGGGGCGTCGAGGTCCTTGGCTTCCTCGGAACGTGCCATCTCCAGGGCGCGGTCGGGCCGGCCGAGTCCGCGTTCGCAGTCTGCCATGACGGGCAGGTGCATGTTGGAGCCGCTTATCCGCCGGTAGGTGCGGAACTCGCGGAGGGCTTCACCATAGTGGCCGGCAGCGTAGGCGGTGAGGCCCACGGCTTCGCGGACGGCGGCGAGGCGGCCACCGCGGCGGCTGGCCGCGAGGGCGTGCTGGAAGGCGAGCTCGGGTTCGTCGTCGATCAGGCGCCCGGCCATCACGAGGTGGCGGGCCACCCATTCGGCGCTGTTGTCCTCAAGAGTCTTGATCTGGTGCTGCGTGGCGCGGTCCAGTTCTTTGCCCGTGACGTCGTCGTCGATCTGCGGTGAACGCTCGCGGTCGGGACTGTTGGCGCTGCGCAGATCCCTGGCGTTGGGTACGCGGACCGGGCGGTCTTCCGCCCTGTCGCGGCCGAACTGGCGGGGGCCGGAGTCGCCGCGGTCAAAGCCGCGAGCCGGACGGTCATCACGGTCAAAGCTGCGCGCCGGACGGTCATCACGGCTGCCGAAAGGCTTGCGGTTGTCGCCGCCGCTGTAGGGCTTGCGGTCACGGTCGCCGCCACCGCTGTACGGCTTACGGTCGCCCTCACGCGGAGCGCGGTCACCATAAGGCTTCCGGTCACCGCCGCCGCTGTACGGCTTACGATCACTGGTACCACCGGCACCAAAGCTGCGACGCTCCCCGCCACCCTCACGCGGGCCACGGTCACCATAAGGCTTACGATCTCGATCGCCGCCGCCGCTGTACGGCTTACGATCGCTCGTGCCACCGGCACCAAAGCTGCGACGCTCCCCGCCACCCTCACGCGGGCCACGGTCACCATAAGGCTTACGATCTCGATCGCCGCCGCCGCTGTACGGCTTACGATCACTGGTACCACCGGCACCAAAGCTGCGACGCTCCCCGCCACCCTCACGCGGGCCACGGTCACCATAAGGCTTACGATCCCGGTCACCACCACCGCTGTACGGCTTACGATCACCTTCACGGGCGGGTCGGTCACCGTGGGGCTTACGATCCCGGTCGCTGGACGAGCCCTGGGATCCCCCAGCGCCGCGGTCATCGCGGGCACGGTACCCACGGGGGTCGCCGCCGGAGTTGTTGGTGCCGCGGAATCCGCCGCCGCCCGAATTGCGTCCGCCGCCGAAGTTGCCGCGATCGTTTCCGCCGCGATTACCGTCGTTATGCTCAGCCATGCTGGATTCCTCCTGTTATGAGCTGACCACTGGCGCAATCGCAGCCGCTCTATTCCGTGTCTCGTTCCTACGCAACCCGAAATCAAGCGCTTCGAAGTCCGTACATCTCATCCAATTCTAGGCGAGTCCCCTGCGGGCGACTAACGGCAACGGACCAAACGGCCGCAGCGGTGGCAAGTCTCACAGACGGCGTCCAGGCGCAAGCGCGGCTAGGCGGAGGGCAGCACTGCCGACGCTCCCGAGCTCCGGCAGGTTATGTACCAACGCTCCTGCAGCTCCGGCGGCATCCGCCCGGATGCTCCCGTAGATCCGGCGGTGTCCGGGGCAACGCTGCCGCGGATAGCGCCGGAACTTCGGGAGGCCGACGACGGCGGCATCCGGCCGGCTGCTGGCCTGTCGCGCGCGGTTCGGAGGTGGGTGGGGCCGCTGTGGTTGCCGGCGATGGTGTGGACCCCTGGACGCTCCGGCAGGATTTGCGGGAGGGTTGGACCTTTTGCCCCCGGGTGTGCGGGAGGGTTGGGGTGTGGCCGGCATGATCTGCGGTGAGTGGGCAGTTGGCGGCAGTGTTGGTGCGTGACATTGCCGTGAACTGCTGCCTCGACGGTGTGCCCTCGGGTATGCGGGAGGGGTTGGACCGTATGCGGGAGGGTCCTGGTTGTGGTTTGTGGGTTAAATGCGCGAGAGCCCCAACCTGTGGTTGGGGCTCTCGACCGTGTAATGATGTTCCGGCGGTGACCTACTCTCCCACACCCTCCCGGGTGCAGTACCATCGGCGCTGTGGGTCTTAGCTTCCGGGTTCGGAATGGGACCGGGCGTTTCCCCCACGCT
>NZ_JBFTJH010000007.1:0-187089 GCF_056395325.1 Arthrobacter sp. 10L424
CCTGCTCTGCTCACACCACCACCACCTGATCCACAAAGAACAATGGACCATCCAACTCCGCACCGGCATCCCCTGGTTCATCCCGCCCCCACACATCGACCCACGCCAAAAACCCCGACGCAACTACTACTTCCACCCCACAGACCTCAACCACGCCGCCTGACTCCGTGGTTAGAAAGGACCGGCGGCAGCGCGTGAGGGTTTGGACACAACCCCGGGAAACCAAATATCTCGATCATGGAGATAACATCGAACTGTGAAAGATGCCAGACCGGAGAGCCCTGGAAACTCAGTTGCTCATGATCCGCCGGACGCCCCGGCGAAAGCCGCGCAGCTCGACTCCTCGGGATTTAGTTCAGCAGTCCTTTACTGGAGCGGCCTCGCAACCGCGTTAACGCTGATCGTGGTCCCGCTCTGGATGTTGTTCGGTAACAGCGCCGTACTCGGCGGTCACCCGGCCCTGCCCATCCTGCTCTCGGCCGTGGCCATACTGGGCATCTTCTGGATGTTCAGACTCGTCAAACGACGGACACTGCCTGAACGATTCAGCCTGAAAAACCCGGGAATCCTGCCACAACGTCAACAGCCACAGCCACAGCCACAGCCACAGCCACAGCGTAGGGTGTCGCGCTGGCAGTTGTTCCGCGGCCTTGTGGCTCGGATTGTTGCCGTGGGCCTCGTCGCGGGGTTGGCGTGGCTCAACCCGTTCCCGTACCAGCCCAGCGCTACTGCCGGCCAGACCACGGAGCCAACCGGGACAACGCAGACGACCACCACCGAGGACGCCACCACCATCACTCTCGCCCCGGAAGGGAAGGCCAGCGCGGGTCTCGTGTTCTACCCGGGGGCGCGGGTTGATGCGCGCGCCTACCAGGACATCCTGCGCCCACTGGCCAACGCTGGCTATTTGGTCGTCATCTTGAAAGTACCTCTGGGCATCGCTCTGCTGAACACCGGCCAGGCCCGCGGAGTCATGGACCGGCATCCAGATATCACGTCGTGGGCCGTCGGTGGGCATTCACTGGGCGGAGTGAGCGCGTCCACCTTCGCAAAATCGAACCCCGACGTCGCCGGGCTCCTGCTGTTTGCCTCGTATCCTGCGGACAGCATGGCGGAGTCCGTTGAACTCGCGGTGCTCTCGGTCTCCGGCTCAAACGACGGCCTCACCACTCCGGACAAGGTCGCGGCGTCAAAGCCCCTGCTCCCGCCGGCCACCGTCTACGCAACGGTGGAGGGCGGCGTGCACGCATTTTTCGGAGACTACGGTGAGCAACCCGGGGACGGCGAGCCAGGCATCTCCCGCGAACAGGCGCAGCAGCAGGTCACCGCGGAGTCGGTCCGCTTTCTGGACCGGCTTGTGGCGGCCGGCTGACAGCCGTCGCCAGACTGCCCGACCGCTGACGGCAGGACTCTGCCACGATGGAAGCATCCGCAATCGCACTGCGAACGAGGACGCCACGTATGCTCAACCGTTTCTACGTCAACCCGATCCTGCCTGCCCAAGACGGGGACCGAGCCCGCAGGTTCTACCGTGACGTCCCTTGGCCTCGACCTGCTGACCGGACCGTCCGACGACCCCATGATTTTCGGCGCAGCGGAGGGCTCGAGCATTGCCCTGAGCGAGATGCGCGACCGCACGCCACCGCCGTACCCCATGATCAGTTTTATGGTCACCGGAATCGAGGAGCTCGTCGAGGCCCTCAAGGCCCGCGGTGCCACGTTCCAGCCTCTCGGCCCTGCCAGCTTCGCAGGAGTGGAGGGCAAAGCCAGCGGGGACGTCATGGACTTCGGCCAGGCCAAATCCGCGTTCCTGAAAGACTCAGAAGGCAACATGATCGCGCTCAACGAATTCACCGGCTGAGATCCTGAGTGTCGCCACTCACGGCAGAGCAGTACCAGCGCAACTCTCTAAGCCCGCGGCTACCGCCCCGCGGCGTACCCCTGCGCGCCCCGGGGATTTGCCGCCGCCTGCAGTACTCCCGTCGAAGGATCCCGCACGACGGCGGAAAGGCGTCCCAGCGTCCAGCCGCCCACCCTCGTGACAACGTGACCGCGGCGCTCAAGTCCCGCGATGACGTCCTCACCGAGCCGGTCCTCGACGACGGCGCCACCGGGCTCCCAGGTGCGCGGCCAGAATGATCCAGGCATAGACGTCGTATGAAAGGTCGGCGCGTCGACGGCCTGCTGCGGCGAGTAGCCGCCAACGATCGTGCGGAGCAGGTACGGCAGTTGCCACTGATCCTGTTGGTCCCCGCCCGGCGACCCGAGTGCTGTCACAGCATGTCCGTCCCGCAGCACGAGGGTCGGCGTCAACGTCGTGCGCGGCCGCTTGCCCGGCGTCAGCGTCGAGGGTGTGCCCGGCTCCAGCCAGGTCATCTGCAACCGGGTCCCGAGGCAGAAGCCCAGTTCCGGGATGGCGGGCGAGGACTGCAGCCAGCCGCCCGACGGCGTGGCCGAGACCATGTTGCCCCAGCGGTCCACGACGTCGATATGGCAGGTGTCACCCCGGGTCTCCCCGCTCGGCGCCACGGTCGGTTCGCCCACTCCAAGCCCGACGGCCCCGGCGGAGCCGGAGCCCGCCCCCGCGAGCGCCGGAGGTGTGTAGCTGGTCCGCAGCGGCGGCAGATACGGCTCAAACCCGGGCACTATGCCGGGCCGGAAGTCGTGCGACGCCCGCTCCCCGATCAGCGCCCGGCGGCTGGCGCAGTACTCAGCGGAGAGGAGATACTCCAGCGGAACGTCCGTGTCGCCGTAGTACGCTTCCCGATCCGCGAGTGCCACCTTCTGGGCTTCGAGAATGGTGTGCACGCCGAGCTCGGTGGACGGATCCAGATACCGGTCATCGAACCCCTCGAGGATCGCTAGCGTCTGAAGCAGTGCCGGACCCTGCCCCCACGGCCCTGTCTTGGCGATCGTGTGCCCCCGGAACTCCACGGTGGCGGCGGCCTCGTAGCCTGCCTCGAACCCGGCGAGGTCCTCCAGTTCAAGGACACCCCGATGATCCGTGCCGGAGGAATGCCGGTGCGGTGTCAGGACTGACTCCACCATGGCCTTGGCCACGAAACCCTCGCGCCATTCCCGGCGGGCGGCGTCGATCCTGGCCTTGCGGGCGTGCCCACCTGAGCCGTTGCCGGGGCTCTTCCCGCGGCCACGCTCGCGGGAGCCGCTCCCCTGGGACCCGCCCGGAGTCTCATCCGAAGACCCCTCAGACCCGGCGGCCCCGGCGTCGACCAGCCGCTGCAGTGTCC
The DNA here is from genome assembly GCF_056395325.1 of Arthrobacter sp. 10L424. NCBI lineage: Bacteria > Bacillati > Actinomycetota > Actinomycetes > Micrococcales > Micrococcaceae > Arthrobacter > Arthrobacter sp. 10L424. The sequence goes on from NZ_JBFTJH010000007.1 coordinate 3,249, forward strand.
GGGCGTAGGCCGGGTTCCGGACCAGCTCCCCCTCGGCCGGGATCCGTCCGCCGGGCATCCACAGGTCGGCCGACGTGGGCCAGTGCGTCTGGAACAGCTCGGCCGCGGCCGCGATGGTCGTCCCGACCCTGCCCAGCATCGGGTGCCCGTCGCGGGCGTAGCCGATCGCGCATTCCAGCACGTCGCCCAGTTCCAGGGTCCCGTGGTCCCGCAACAGCAGGAGCCACGCGTCGACGGCGGCGGGAACCGCGGCGGCCAGCGCACCGGAGCCGGGCACCAGTTCCAGGCCTTCGGCGAGGTAGTGCTCCACCGTGGCTCCGGCAGGGGCCGGACCCTGGCCCATGAGGACCACCGGCGTGCCCGGTTCGGCCCCGGTGACGAAGACGCCGGTCATGTCCCCGCCGGGACCGTTCAGGTGCGGCTCGACAACGTGCAGCACGAAGGCCCCCGCCGTCGCGGCGTCGAACGCGTTACCGCCGCGTTCCAGCACCGCCTGGGCGGCCGCCGTCGCAAGCCAGTGTGTGGAGGCGCTCATCCCAAAGGTGCCCTGGAGCGTGGGGCGGGTGGTGAACGCATCGGGCCGGGTGAACTCCACCGGGGACTCCGGCGCGGCCTCCGCCGTGCCGGTGCGCGGGGAAGCCAGGGAACCTGTGTCGACGTCAGCCAAACAGGGCCGCCACGCGGGTCAGTGTCTCGTATACGCCGTACCCGAGGGGCACACCCACGAGCGCCCAGGCGACCACCAGCTTTCCGGTGGACGCGTTCACAGTCGTCTGCGCAGTACTCATCTCAGGCCTCCATGGCGGGTTCTTCGGAGCGGACACGGTCGGGGCGTGGTTCGTGGAACCGGGAATCGACCGGTTTGACCAGCAGGTTGGCGACAAAACCGATCACCAGCAGCCCCACCATGGTCAGCAGCGCGGGCTGGTAGGACGCCGCGGTCAACTGGCCGGGCTTTCCCTGGGCATCGAGGAACGCGTTGACGATCAATGGCCCGGCGATGCCGGCCGCCGACCATGCCGTCAGGAGCCGGCCGTGGATCGCCCCGACCTGGAAGGTGCCGAACAGGTCCCGCAGGTAGGCCGGGACGGTGGCGAAGCCTCCGCCGTAGAAGGAGATGATGATGAACGCGAGCGCCACGTATAGGAAGGTGGTGCTGGAGCCGGCCAGCGCCAGCACCGTGTAGAGCACCGCGCCGACCCCGAGGTACATCATGTAGATGCGCTTGCGGCCGGTCACGTCCGACGTCGCGGACCAGGCGAAGCGGCCGGACATGTTGCCGATCGAGAGCAGTCCCACGAAGCCGGAGGCGACGGCGGCGCTCACCAGGGACACGCCGTCGGACTGGCGGAAGAAGTCCTGGATCATCGGCGCGGCCTGCTCGAGGATGCCGATGCCCGCTGTCACGTTGCAGAAGAGGGCGATCCAGACGAGCCAGAACTGCCGGGTCTTGACGGAGTTCCGGGCGGAGACGTTGTCCGTAGTGACGAGCGTGGCGGCCTTGACCTTGGCCGGGTCGAAGCCGGCCGGCTTCCAGCCGTCGGCCGGGACCTTGATGGTGAACGCGCCGAACATCATGTATGCGAGGTACACGACGGCGAGTGTCAGGAAGAGCTTTCCGACGGAGTCGCCGCTGGCCACCCAGCCCTTGGCGCCGGAGTTGGGGTCGTACATTTTCAGCAGCGCGGTGGAGACGGGGCTGGCGATCAGGGCGCCGCCGCCGAAGCCCATGATGGCCATGCCGGTCGCGAGGCCCGGGCGGTCGGGGAACCACTTGATCAGGGTGGAGACCGGCGAGATGTAGCCGATGCCCAGGCCGATGCCGCCGATGAAGCCATAGCCGAGGTAGACCAGCCACAACTGCCCGCTGAAGATCCCGAGCGAGCCGACCAGGAAGCCGCTGGCCCAGAACACGGCCGAGGTGAACATCGCCTTGCGCGGGCCGTTCTTGTCCACCCAGGTGCCCATGATCGCGGCAGAAAGGCCCAGCATCACGATCGCGATCGAGAAGATCACACCGATTTCGGTCAGGCTGGCGCCGAAGTGCTTCACCAGCGCTGTCTTGTAGACACTCGTGGCGTAGGCCTGGCCGATGCACAGGTGCACGGCGAGCGCCGCGGGCGGCACCAGCCACCGGTTGAATCCCGGCGGGGCGATTGTTCGGTCACGGTCCAGCCAGCCCATAATTGCTCCCCTTGCTTGTCGAAGACGTCGGTGTCTCTGCGGCATAGAGGCGAAAGACCCGCTATTGGGCCGTTGCCTCCGGCAATCATGGTGCAGATCGACAGTAAACGTACTACTTCTGCGACGAGCGGTAGGAATTGCGCGATGAGCGGTCGCTTTGGGCTCGGTGACCTGCTTTTCTGCGGCCTCTTTTCCGCCTGCTTTGGGGGCCTCATTTGGCGCCTCCTTTGGGGGCCTCCTTTGGGGGCCTGCTTTTGCGTGCTACTTTCCGAGGCCTGCCCTCCGGAGTGCTTCGGCCATTGCTGTGTTGGCCGGCGCCGGGGCAGGCGCCGACTTCTGAGGTTGCCTGGCGGGTGTCCGCCGCTCGGGCGCCGGCTTCCCGGACGGCTTCTGCCCGGAATGTTGCTGCGCCGGCGCCTGCGGTGCCGCCTGTCGCGGGCGATCCGGCCGCGCAGCAGGGCCACCCGGGGCGGCCGGACCCCCGGCCGCACGCCCGCCTCCCGCGCGGCCGCCGCCCACGCGGCCGCCACCCCCGCGTGCCGCGGAAGCTGGCGGTTCGTCGTCGAGCCTCAGCGTCAGGGAGATGCGTTTCCGTTCCGGATCGGCTTCCAGTACCTTGACCCGCACCACCTGGCCGGATTTGACCTCGTCGCGGGGATCGGAGACGAAGCGGTTCGCCAGCGCGGAAACGTGCACCAGGCCGTCCTGGTGAACCCCGACGTCGACGAACGCTCCGAACGCCGCCACATTGGTCACGGTCCCCTCGAGCACCATGCCGGGCCTGAGGTCGGAGATCTTCTCGATCCCTTCCGAGAACGTCGCGGCCGCGAAAGCCGGACGCGGGTCACGGCCGGGCTTCTCCAGCTCGGCGATGATGTCCTGAACCGTCGGCAGGCCGAAGGCACCGTCAACAAAGTCCTGCGGATTCAGGGCGGCGAAGCTGCCCGCAGCCGGACCCTTCCCGCCGGCGGCGGCCCTGATCTTCCGTGCCACCGGATACGCCTCCGGGTGCACGCTGGAGGCATCCAGCGGCTCCGCTCCCCCGGTGATGCGCAGGAAGCCGGCACACTGCTCAAAGGCTTTCGCGCCGAGCCGCGGCACCTTCTTCAGCTCGCTGCGCTTGCTGAACGGGCCATGCTCGTTCCGGTAGGCCACGATGTTCTCGCTCAGCAGCGGCCCGACGCCGGCCACGCGGCTCAGCAGCGCCGGCGAGGCGGTGTTGACGTCCACGCCCACCGCATTCACGCAGTCCTCGACCACCGCGTCGAGGCTGCGGTCCAGCTTCGCGGCGGTGACGTCGTGCTGGTACTGCCCGACGCCGATCGACTTCGGCTCGATCTTCACCAGCTCCGCGAGCGGGTCCTGCAGCCGCCGTGCGATGGACACTGCGCCACGCAGGGACACATCCATGCCGGGCAGCTCCGCGGCCGCCAGTGCCGAGGCGGAATACACGGAGGCGCCTGCTTCCGAGACAACGATTTTCTGCGGCTTGGTGTCGGTGGCAGGATCCGAGCCGGCGCTGAGCTGCTTCAACAGTTCGGCGGCGAGCTTGTCCGTTTCCCGGGACGCCGTACCGTTGCCGATCGCCACGAGTTCGACGCCGTGCTTCGTAGCCAGGTTCACGAGGGTCCGCAGCGCCTCGTCCCACTTCCGGGCCGGGGCGTGCGGGTAGATGGTGTCGGTCGCCACCACCTTGCCGGTGCCGTCCACGACAGCGACTTTCACCCCGGTGCGCAGTCCCGGGTCCAGGCCCAGGGTGGCGCGGTTCCCGGCGGGCGCGGCGAGGAGCACGTCCCTCAGGTTGGCGGCGAAGACCCGCACGGCCTCGTCCTCGGCGGCGGCGAACATCCGGCTCCGCAGATCAGCGGTGAGCCGGGCCAGCACCCGCGAGCGCCAGGCGACCTGTGCGGTCTGCAGCAGCCAGGCGTCGGCGGGCCGGCCGCGGTCGGCAACGCCGAGGAACCGGGCCACAGCGGCTTCGTAGCGGCCGCGCGCGGCGGTGAGGGCGGCGTCGTCGTTCGGTTCAGCCTCGGCAAGATCCAGCTCCAGCACGCCGTCCTTTTCGCCGCGCAGCAGCGCCAGGACGCGGTGCGAGGGCATCCCCGACGGCTGCTGCGAGAACTCGAAATAGTCTTTGAACTTCTGCCCCTCCGCGTCCTTGCCCTTCTTGACGCGGGACACCATCCGGCCCTGGGCCCAGAGCCGCTCCCGCAGCGTGGCAGCCAGGTCGGCGTCCTGGGCGACCCGCTCCACCAGGATGGAGCGCGCGCCGGCGAGCGCCGTGACGGAGTCCCCGATGGCGTGCTCGGTGTTGAGATACTTGGCCGCTTCCCGTTCCGGATCCAGCTCCGGCCGTTTCAGCAGGGCATCGGCGAGCGGTTCCAGGCCGGCCTCGCGGGCGATCTGCGCCTTGGTCCGCCGCTTGGTCTTGAACGGGAGGTAGATGTCCTCCAGCCGCGACTTCGTGTCGGCGCCGACGATCGCGGCCTGCAGTTCCGGGGTCAGCGCACCCTGGGCGGCGATCGCTTCGAGGACTGTCCGACGGCGGTCCTCCAGCTCGCGCAGGTAGCGCAGCCGCTCCTCGAGTTCGCGGAGTTGGGTGTCATCGAGCGTCCCGGTGGCTTCCTTGCGGTAACGGGCGATGAAGGGCACAGTGGAGCCGGCGTCGAGCAGGTCCACGGCGGCCTTGACCTGCCAGGCCTGCACGCCAAGTTCGGCGGCGATCTGGGCCGCGATGCCGGACTCCTGGGTGTGCGGAGTCTGGGTCTTGGTCCGGGTCTGGGGCGACGGTGTGGAAGCTGACGGGGAAGGACGCTGGGGAAGTTGAGTCACCCAGCCATTTTGCCTCACCGGGGTCAGGGTGTGGCGGCGCCGGCAGCTGGGTGGGCATGCTCGACGTCCTGAACCACCTCGTTTCGCCGCAGGAACCAAGGTTTGAACGGAGGATCAAAGCGCGCGAATCGTGGCGGACCCGCGGCTGCCAGTCCGGCCAGCACCAGTGCCGCCTGCAGGCCGTCGTTGCGCCTTTCGAAGGCAGTTTCCGACCCGCTGCCCGAGAACCGGAGGGCCGCGGCCAGGGACCCGGGGACGGTCCGGATCTTGACCTGGGAGTCCGCAGGGACCGGGGCTGTCTCCGCTGTCAGGTCTGCGGGGAGCACAAAGGCCACCACAAAGTCTGCGGGTTCTCCGCTTTCCGGCAACGGACCGCTTTGGAGCACGGGGGCGGTCATCGCCAGCTGCTGCGACGGGCCGGGTTCCTGGATCACCGGGGCTGTCATCGCCAGCTTCTGACGGGCGGTGTTGTTGCCGCTGATGTAGTTGAACAGGTGGCGGAAAGCTGCGTTGCCCGCTCGGTCGAACGTCGCGGTGACCTGAATTTCGGCGACGACATGCGCGGGATAGCGGCGCAACTCGAAATGCGGGTAGCGCTGCACCAGCTGGAAGGGCTGCTGTTCGGTCATGGTCTTTCAGACCATACGCCGGGCCTGCGTCAGGAACCAGCCCGTTCCGCCGGGTGCCCGCCGGAAATGTCGGAGGGCTTTGATAGCTTGAAGAGCACACGGCCGGGGTTGCATTGATCTTCCGGCCAAGGCAGCAGCGCCTGCAACGCGGCAGTGCAACAACATCGGGGGCACAGTGTTTTTCCTTGAACCGGAAGTCCCAGGTTCCGCACCGGACCTGGTCTTCTCCGCGAGCGACCTCGTGACGGCCGCCAGCTGTGAGTACCAGCTGCTCCGGAAGCTCGACGAGAAGCTGGGCCGCTCCCCCAAAGCATCCTTCGAAGAAGACGAGATGCTCAGGCATGCCGCCGTATTGGGCGATCTCCACGAGCACAGAGTCCTTGACCGCTTCGTCGAGGAGTTCGGTCACTGGGATCCGGCCGCCGGCCGCGGCGTGTACGACGTCGTGCCGGCCGAGGCCATGGACCGCGCCACGTTGCTGGCCAAGCACCGGGAATCCATCGACGCCCTGCGCTCCGGCGCCGATGTGGTGTTCCAGGCGGCTTTTTTCGACGGCCAGTTCCATGGCCGCTCCGATTTCCTGGTGCGGCAGGCCGACGGCAGCTATGCCGTGTTCGACACCAAGCTGGCGCGCCACGCCAAGGTGACGGCACTGCTTCAGCTTGCGGCCTACGGCGACCAGTTGCTGAAGGCCGCTATTGCGCCGGACCCTGCGGTGACCCTGGTCCTGGGAGCCACCGTTCCGCTCCCGGGCGGCGGCTTCGACTACGTCAGAAGCCACCACAAGCTTCTGGAGATCCTGCCGGTGTTCCGGGAGCGGCGGGACCGCTTCCTGGCGTTGACCTCCTCGCATCTGGCGCAGCCCGGCCCCGTGCGGTGGGACTCTCCCGGAGTCACCGCCTGCGGCCGCTGCGATTACTGCCAGGAGCAGGTCGTGGCCACCGATGATCTGCTGCTCGTGGCGCGGATGAACTCGGCCCAGCGCAAGAAACTCCGCGCCGACGGCATCCGCACGGTCCGGGAACTCGCGGAAGCCACCCTGGTCGATCCCAGCACCTCGCTGTTGCGCCTGCAGGACCAGGCCAGGATGCAGAGCGGCATCAGCGCAGCGGACGGTGAGGTCCGCTTCCTCAAGGACGGCGAAGAGCACAACATCCGCTTCGGCGTGATCCCGGAGAACTCGCTCGCCGAGCTGCCCCCGCCCAGCGAGGGTGACATCTTCTTCGACTTCGAGGGCGATCCCCTGTGGCAGGAAAGCACCACCGGAATCTGGGGGCTGGAGTACCTGTTCGGCGTCATCGAGGCACCGACAGGTCCCGGCGTCGCCGGAGTTTTCAGGCCGTTCTGGGCACATGACCGGGAGGCGGAGAAACAGGCGTTCCTCGATTTCCTGGAGTATGTGCAGAAGCGCCGGCAGGACTACCCGGACATGCACGTCTACCACTACGCCGCCTACGAGAAGACGGCGCTCCGGAAGCTTTCCGTGATGCACGTTGCCGGCGAAGACACGGTGGACCAGTGGCTGCGGGACGGACTTCTGGTGGATCTTTACCAGACCGTTCGGAACAGCATCCGGATCTCCGAGAATTCGTACAGCATCAAGAAACTCGAGCCGCTCTACATGGGGACGAATCTGCGCTCCGGGGACGTGAAGGACGCCGGCGCCTCGGTGGTTGCCTACGCCCACTACTGCGATGCCCGCGACGACGGCCGGGCCGAGGAAGCGGCCACCATCCTCGCGGGGATCTCCGACTACAACGAATACGACTGCCTCTCCACCTTGGAGCTCCGGAACTGGCTCCTGGGACTGGCCCGGGAGCGAGGGATCACACCACTCGGCGGGGTCGAACCCGGCGACGGCGCCTCCCCCACGACGTCGGCCGGCGCCGGCACTGTCACCGGCGCTGTCAGGGATCCAGTCATCGGGCCTGGTGCCGCCGACCTGGACCCGCTCGAAGTGGCGCTGACCGCACTGGCGGCTCCCGGCGTCGGGCTGTCCGAGGATGACCGGAAGGCGGTCTCGATGCTGGCGGCAGCGGTCTGCTATCACCGCCGGGAGCGCAAGGCGTTCTGGTGGGCGCACTTCGACCGCTGCGAGAACGGCCCCGACACGCACCACCAGCAGGACCGCAACGTTTTCCTCGTTGAAAATGCGGAGGTGCTCGAGGACTGGTGGAAGGACGGAGCCAAGCTTCCGGAGCGGAGGGTGAAACTCATCGGCACGGTCAGTCCAGGCTCGGACCTCCGTGAGGGCAGCACGTGGTTCCGCATGTACGAGCCGCCGCTTCCGGCCGGGCTTGAAGGCACAGGTATCGATGGGACCGGGCGCAACGGCTGGTTCGGCACCGAGGTCCTGGAGCTGGGACACGAGGACGGCAAGGACACCGTCATCATCCGCGACAAGCTGCGCAAGGCGATCGAGCCGTATGCCCAGGTTCCGGTAGCGCTGACCGAAAACCAACCCATCCAGACCAAAAGCCTCGAGGACGCCTTGGCGGCCCTGGCTGCCGGGGTCACTGCGGCGTTGCAGGCTGGGTCCGCCCTCCCGCGCCATCCGGCCCTGGATCTGGTCCGCCGGGTTTCGCCACGTCTCGTCTCCGGGGCACGGCTGCCCCTGCCCGGCGACGGTCCGGACCGGTTCATCGACGCGATCACGGCGGCCGTCGAGGCCCTGGATCATTCCTACGTTGCGGTCCAGGGTCCTCCCGGGACCGGCAAGACCCATGTGGGGTCGCACGTCATCGCCCGGCTGGTGGCGCTTGGGTGGAAGGTCGGCGTCGTCGGCCAGTCCCACGCAGTGGTGGAGAATCTGCTGAAGACGGCTGTGACCAAGGCCGGCGTCGATCCGTCTGTGGTCGCCAAGGACGTGAAACACTCGGAGCCCCTTCCCTGGGCTCAGCGTTCGGCGCAGGATGTGGCGCGGCTGCTCAGTTCACCCGGCGGGGCGCTAGTCGGCGGCACGGCGTGGACCATGACGGGAGCGAATGTCCCGGCCGGGTCTCTGGACCTGCTGGTGATCGACGAGGCCGGACAGTTCTCCCTCGCGAACACCCTGGCCGTGGCCCAGGCCAGCAGCCGGCTGCTGTTGCTCGGCGATCCCCAGCAGTTGCCGCAGGTCAGCCAGGGCGCCCACCCCGAGCCCGTGGACGAGTCAGCCTTGGGCTGGGTTTCCGCCGGTCACGCCACGCTGCCGCCGGAACTGGGCTATTTCCTGGCCGACTCGTGGCGGATGACGTCGGAGCTGTGCGTGGCCGTCTCCGAACTCTCCTATGAGGGCAGGCTGCAATCGGCGCCAGCCGCTGACCTCCGGCGGCTCGAGGGGGTTCCTGCCGGGATCGAGACCGTCCTGGTGGAACACAGCGGCAACATCACGTCGTCCTCCGAGGAGGCTGACGAGGTTGTCCGCCAGGTGAAGCGGCATCTGGGGTTGAGCTGGCATTCGGAGCAGGGTGCGCGTCCGCTGGGCGTGGCGGACATCCTGGTGGTGGCCGCGTACAACGCCCAGGTCAATGTCATCCGCGACGCGCTCGATGCGGCGGGACTCGCCGGAGTCCGGGTGGGAACCGTGGACAAGTTCCAGGGCCAGGAGGCCGCCGTCGTGATTGTATCGATGGCGTGCTCGGCGGTGGCCGAGGCGCCGCGCGGCATGGAGTTCCTGCTCTCCCGCAACCGGATCAACGTGGCAGTCTCCCGCGGCCAGTGGCGCGCCGTCGTGGTCCGTTCACCCGAACTGACCAACTACCTCCCCCCGCACCCCGAGGGGCTGGAGCAGTTGGGCTGGTTCATCGGGTTGTGCCAGCGGTCGGTGGCTTCCTGAGCTTTGCCCGCCAGCCCGCGGGACGGGACCACTCTTTTGTCACGGCGTCCAGGGGACATGCTCATTCTTCGCCGTGAACAGTGGACACCATGGCATTCTGCCAACTGCTCGTGGCTCCCGCGGGGCATGTCCAGCGGTAAACGTGGACTGAGGCGGGACATGCTCAGCGGGACGCCGGGAGGCCTTCCGCGAGCAGGAGGGCTTCGTCCAGCACAGCGCCGAAGTTCACCGGATCGTGCGCGAACCTGCCCAGGAACAGGCCCGAGACGCCGTCAAGCGTCGGCAAAAGCCCTGGCTTGGCCGAGCCGCCATAGATGACGGGAAGGTTCTCCAGTCCGGCGGTGGCGACGTGGCTCCGGAGCCGCCGGACGACGTCGGACACGTAGACCGCGGCGGCGGGCTCGGCCGCACCGATGGCCCAGACGGGTTCGTAGGCGAGGACGAGCCGGCTGGCGAGTTCCCAGTCGCCGTCCACGGCCGAGCGGATCTGGCGATACACGAATTCCGCGGCGTTGGCGGCGCTGCCGCGGTCGGGCTCTCCCACGCAGAGCAGCGGATTCAGCCCGGCTGCAGCGGCGGCCCGGACTTTTCGGGCAATCATGCTGTCGTCTTCGCCGAAGTGCCGGCGACGCTCCGCGTGCCCGATCTCAACGAGACTTACGCCAAGCTCCGCGAGCATGGACGGGGCCACCTCCCCGGTCCACGGGCCTTCCGCCCAGCCGCAGTTCTGCGCACCCAGCAATAGCGGCGAACCCGCCAGAAGCGCGGCGGCCGCCGGGAGAAGCGGGAACGACGGGATCACGAACGGGACAACCCGTCCGGCCGCGAGGGCCGGACGGGTGTCCACTTCGTGGCGCAGCTGCCCCAGCCAGTCCAGGCTGTCCTGGTAGCCGAGGTACATCTTGGAGCTGACGCCCACCAGCAGTGGAGGGAAGGTCTGGCTGGTGTCACTTTGCTGCATGTTGGTGCTTTCTGCTCGAACCCGGCCGAGCCGGTCGATGCCCGGACGCGCCGGGCGCGCTTGGTGCGCCCGGCGGGTCTGGACGGTTGCTACTGCTCCAGCAGGTCGTCTGCCTTGTTCTTGAACCGCTTGGTCGCGAACATCATGGCCGCAGCCAGGAACGGGAGCACACCGAGGGCGTAGATGCCCATGGTTCCGGTGTCCGAGGCAGTGATCTGGTTGACCGAGGTCCGCAGGATCGGGGCCACAAAACCGCCCAGGTTGCCCAGGGAGTTGATGAGGCCGATGCCTGCCGCCGCGGCGGTGCCGGTGAGGAACGCCGTCGGGTAGGACCAGGCGATGGGACCGATGGAGAGGAAGCTGCAGACAGCCAGCGTGATGAAGAGGATACCGAGCACCGGAAGGTGGTTGGCGCCCGCCCATGCGGAACCGAAGATGCACAGGCCCGTGGAGATGAACAGTCCGGTACCCCATAGGCGACGACGGATGACGGTGTTGGCGGCCCTGCCGATGAAGTAGCAGGCAAAGATGCCGAAGAACCAAGGGATGGCGGCCATCATGCCCACCGCGAAGCCGACTTTCTGGCCGGTCAGCTGGGCCACCTGCTGCGGAAGGTAAAACGTCACACCGTAGACGGCGATCTGGAGGCAGAAGTAGATGACCGTGAAGTACCAGACCTTGCCATTTTTCATCGCGGCGAGCACACCGCGCGGTCCGGTCTCCTCCTTGACGGAATCCTCCAGAGCCATGACGTCCAGGAGTGCCTTTTTCTCGTCCTTGTTGAGGAACTTGGCGTCCTGCGGGCTGTTGATGAGGAAGAAGAACGCGGCAATGCCGGCCACAACCGCCAGCATGCCTTCAACGAAGAACATGACCTGCCAGCCCTGCACGCCGGGGACCTGGTCGCCGATGTTGATCAGCCAGCCGGACAGCGGCGCGCCCATCATCTGCGAGAAGGGCTGCGCGAGGTAGAAGATGGCGAACATTTTGACGCGAACCTTGTTGGGGAACCACGCGGCGAGGAACATGATGACGCCCGGGAAGAGACCGGCCTCGGTGACACCGAGGAGGAACCGCAGGATGATGAACGACGTCTCGCCCTGGACGAACGCGAAACACGCGGAGACGATGCCCCACGTGATGGCGATACGGGCCAACCAGACCTTGGCACCGTACTTCGTCAGGAGGAGATTGCTGGGGATTTCGAAGAGGGCGTAGCCGATGAAGAAGATCCCGGCTCCCAGTGCGTACGCGCCGGCCGTGATGCCCCTGTCCACTCCCAGAGCGGCTTCGGCGAAGCCCACGTTGGTGCGGTCCAGGAAGGCGACCACGTAGAGGATGACCAACATGGGCATAAGCCGGAAGGACGCCTTGGAAATCGCCGATTTCAGTACCGGCGTCTCCAGGAGGTCCCTAGTGGACGTTGTTGTTACGGACATCAAAAACTCCTCGTCGAGCAATCAGTGGTGTAACTCAGGATGAATCAGGTGCGGGTAAAGCGGTGGAGCGGGAAAGTTCCTAGCGAGAAAATGCGATGATCATGATTCCGGCCAGGCAGGCCAGAACTCCGACTGCGAGATAGAGCTTCCGTGCTTTGCTCCATGACGCGAACCCTGTCGCGGGGGTGTTTTTTGGCTGTGCCACGTTTGTTCTTCCCTAGTGCATGTAGAGTCCGCCATCCACATTCAGCGTCTGGCCGGAGATGTACCCGGCGTCCTCGCTGATGAGGAAGGCGATGGCGGCCGCAATGTCCCGGGTGGAGCCCACCCGGTTCACCACGAGGTCTTTGGTGAGTTCGTCCTTGCGTTCCTCGCTGAGCGTGCCGCCCATGATGTCGGTGTCGATGGGGCCCGGTGAGATGGCGTTGACCGTGATGTCGTACTCGCCCAGTTCGCGGGCCGTGGAGCGGGTCAGCCCGATCACGCCGGCCTTGGCCACGGAATACGGCGTCTTGGAGAACGTGCCGCCGCCGCGCTGCGCGGAGACGGAAGAGATGTTCACGATGCGCCCGATCCTGTTCTTCACCATGGACTCGGCGACCCGGCGCGTGGCGTAGTGGACGCCATTGAGGTTGATGCTCAGCACGCGGTCCCACTCGGCCGCGTCGAGTTCCAGGTACGGGACCGGCGAGCTGACACCGGCCACGTTGGCCAGAGCGACGATCTGCGGAAGTTCCGCCTCGATCGCGTCGATGGCCGCCCGGACGGACGCTTCGTCGGAAATGTTGGCGCCGGCTCCGAACGCCTTCACGCCGTGCTCGGCGGCCAGTTCCTTGGCAGCCGCCTTGCACAGAGCGTCGTCGAGATCGATGATGCCGACGTTCCAGCCCTGCGAGGCCAGATATTTGGCGGTCGCGCGGCCGATGCCACGCTCCGAGACGGCGCCGGTGACGATGGCGGTGCGTTCTGCGGGGAAGGTGTTCATGGGAATACTCCTGAAGGCTTGAAAGTGGCGGGGCTTAGTTGATGGGGGCGGGGCCAAGCTCGTCAATGAGCTTCTGCATGGCCACATACGCCTTGTTCCGGTACGCAATCAGCTCGGGGGTGCGCTCGGCCGGCACGTTGAGGAAGCCGGCACCGGTCTTGGTGCCCAGCTTCCCGGCGTCGACTAGGTCGCTGAGGACCTTCGGCGTCGCGAAACGCTCCGGGAACTCCGTCTGCAGCGACTTGTAGCAGAAGTTGTAGACATCCAGCCCTGCCATGTCGGCGATGGCGAACGGTCCAAAGAACGGCAGCCGGAAGCCGAAGGTGGTGCGGACCAGGGTGTCGATGTCCTCCGCGGTCGCGATTTCCTGCTCCACCAGCTGGGCGGCCTCGTGGAACAAGGCGTACTGCAGGCGGTTGAGCACAAAGCCCGTGACGTCCTTGACGACGGCGGTCTGCTTGCCGGCGGCGTGGACGAGGTCACGGACAGCGCCGATGGTTGCCGCCGAGGTGCCGGCATGAGGAATGATCTCCACGCCCGGGATGAACGGGGACGGGTTGGAGAAGTGCACGCCCAGGAATCGCCCCGGGTTGCTGACGGGCTCGGACAGCTCCGCGATGGAGATGGTGGAGGTGTTGGACCCGATGATGGCGTCCGGGCGGGCGGCGGCGCTGATACGGGCCAGCGTCTGGTGCTTGATGGCGATGACTTCGGGAACGGCTTCCTCGATGAAGTCGGCATCTGCCACGGCTTCCTCGATGTCCTTGGCCGCCCAGAGGTTCTCCTTCAGGATCGCCGTGGAGCCCTCCGGAAAGAGCCCGGCGGCAACGAACTCGTCCGATTCGGCCAGCAGCCGCTCGTAGTTCTTCTGCGCCACTTCGGCGGAAACATCCGCGAGGGCCACGCGGGCTCCGCCGAGGGCCAGGACCTGCGCGATCCCGCCGCCCATGTAGCCGGAGCCGACGACGGCGATCTTGCGGGCGGCGTTAATGCCGGCTGCGGTGTTAGCTGATGCGGTCATGTCAGACTGCCTTCGTGTATTCGGGCTCGTAGGAGCAGATGGCGTCCACCTTGGCGGCGGAGGAAGAGTTTTCGTCGAACCGGTGACCCAGCCATTCGCCGACGAGCTTCTTGGCGAGCTCCAGGCCGATGACGCGCTGTCCGAGCGTGAGGACCTGCGCGTTGTTGCTCAGCACGGATCGCTCCACTGAGTAGCTGTCGTGCGCGGTGACGGCGCGGATGCCGGGGACCTTGTTGGCCGCGATGGCCACGCCCAGGCCGGTGCCGCAGATCAGCAGGGCCCGGTCGGCGTCGCCCTCGGCGACTTTGCGGGCGGCGTCAACGGCGACGTGAGGGTAGGCGGTGGAATCGTTGGCGCCGACTCCGATGTCGTGCACGGAGGCGACGCGGGGGTCCGCCTCAAGCAGGGCTTTGAGTGCGTTCTTGTATTCGACGCCGGCCTCGTCATTGCCGACGACGACGCGCCAGCCTGTTGTTGTGCTCATGCCTGTACTCCTTGCTGGGCCAGTTCGGGGTTAGCGAGCCGGTCTTCGGTGTGGGCGGAAATTCTTGCTGCAATGAGGGCGAACGAAACCGCCCCGGGGTCTGGATGGCCAAGGCTCTTTTCCGCGAGCGGCCGGGCGCGTCCCTTCAGCGGGCGGAGGTCCGCGGTCCGGTCGGCGGCGGCCTGCGCGGCAGCCGCGGCGTCGGCGAGCGCTTCAGCGGCGGAAGCGCCGCCGTCGAGCGCTGAGCAGAACGCGTCCCGGAAAGGCAGCAGGGCGTCCACCATGGTCTTGTCCCCTGGATCTGCCTTGCCGAGTTCAGTGATCGCGGCGACAAAGGCGGTGACCGTGTCGGCGGCATCCTCGCCGCTGTAGCTGTCCCGGTTTCCCAGGGCCAGGCCCGCGGCGATGATTGCGGATCCCCAGAGCGCGCCGGAGGTACCGCCTGCGCGTTCGCTCCAGGCTTCCCCCGCGGCCGTGAGGACGGACGCCGGCGAAGCGCCGCCGGCGTTCCCGGCCGCCTGCTCGCCGGCAGTGACCGCTGCTTCCACGCCTCGGCGCATCCCGATGCCGTGATCGCCGTCGCCGGCGATTGCGTCCAGCCGGCCCAGTTCCTCTTCATGTTCGACGACGACGTCCCGCACCTGACGGAGCACTGCGGCGGCCTGCCGTCCGAGCTCTGCCGCTGCGGCCGTGGGGCGTTCAACGGCGGACGCCACTTCCGCGTCCACGACGGTCATCTGACGGGCCGGCCGCGGTGTCAGGTTGCCCTTGCGGAATGCCGGTGTGTCGGCCGGGGCCGCCCAGTACTGCTCCAGTTCGTCATCGAGCCACAGGAGGGTCAGGGAGAGCCCCGACATGTCCAGGCTGGTGACGAGCTCGCCGCATTCGGGTTCCACTACGGTGAGCCCGGCCGCGACCAGAAGCTTTTCGATTTTTCCGAAGAGCAGGAACAGCTCGTCGTACTTGACGGTGCCGAGGCCGTTGACAACCACCACGACGCGGCTGCCGGCGTCGTGCGGCTTGTCGGCGAGAAGCCTGGTGACCAGCAGTTCGGCGAGTTCAGAGGCCGTGGGCATCGGGTGCTCCGAGATCCCCGGTTCGCCATGGATGCCCAGGCCCAGGGACATCTGTCCTGCGGGCACCGCGAACAGCGGAGCCTCGGCTCCCGGGAGGGTACACCCGTCGAATGCCACGCCCAGCGACCGGGTACGGTAGTTCGTCCGGATAGCCAGCCGTTCGACGTCGTCCAGGTCCAGTCCCGCTTCGGCGGCTGCTCCGGCGATTTTGAAGACCGTCAGGTCGCCGGCGATTCCGCGCCGCTGTTCGATATGGTCAAGCGGGGCGCTGGCGATGTCGTCCGTTACCAGAACTGTGCGGGTTCTGATGCCCTCCGCGTTGAGGCGGAGCTGGGCCTGGCCGAAGTGCAGGACATCCCCGGCATAGTTGCCATAGCTCAGCAGTACGCCTCCCCCGGCGTTGGCGGCCTTGGCCACCCGGTAGACCTGGCCGGCGGCCGGGGACGCAAACATGTTGCCGCAGGCCGAGGCCGCGGCCAGCCCGGGTCCCACGAGTCCTGCGAAGGCGGGATAATGTCCGGAGCCGCCGCCAACCACCAGGGCCACCTGCCCGGCCGGGACCTCAGTGGATCGGACGACGCCGCCGTCCACACGGGCGACGTACCCGCGGTTGGCTGCCACAAAGCCGTCCAACGCTTCATCCGCAAAGTCAGCGGGGTTGTCGAAGATCTGGGTCATGGTTCCTCATTGAATCCGTGTTGGTGAAGTATTGCTGGGAGAACTGCGGTGGTGCGGCCGCCCTCAATTGGCTGTGCGGCCGCACCGAACGCCTGGTCAGACGCTGGGTCAGACGCCGGCGAGTTCTGCGGTCGCCGGCTGCTGCCGGCCCTGTGCCACCTGGCTCTGGCCGAGGGCATAGCCGTCAGTCTTCGGCAGGATCCGGCGCCGCAGGTAGTCCTGATTACTGGCGGTGACACTGAGTCCGTCACCGCCGTAGTGTTCGGTGCAGAGGATTCCCTGGAAGCCGGCCGAGAGTGCGATCTTGAACGCCTCGCGGTAGTTGATGAGGCCGCTTTCCATGGGCGCGGGCATGGCGACGTAGCTGTCGCGGGCCACATCCTCATCGCGGATGTAGTTCTTCATGTGCCAGTAGTTGGAGTACGGAAGCGTCTTGGCCACCATTTCGCGCCAGTCCTCGATCGGGCGGTGGAGCCGGATCAGGTTGCCGATATCAGGGTTGATGCCGACGTTGGCCAGGCCGATGTCCTGGACCAGCTGGACTGAAGAATCCGCGGTGCCCAGGTACGTGTCCTCATACATTTCGAGCGAGAGCAGGATCCCGACGTCGGCCGCATGCTGGCCGAGTTCCCGCAGGCGGCTCACGGCCTTGCCCCAGGTTTCTTTGTCGCCCACCGGGTCCTTGTATCCTTCGACGGTCCAGAACCAGAGCTGCTTCTGCTGCTCAGCAGTGATGGCCTGGTGCAGGCCGAAGGAGACCACCTCGCAGCCGAGTTCGGCGGCGGCGTCGATGGTGCGGTGGCTGTACGCCAGGTTCGCTTCCCAGTTCCGCTCCTCGATCACGCTGCGGCGGATGGCGGAGATGACGGGGATGCCGATGCCGACATTTTCAGCGGTCTGCTTGAATTCCGCGAGGCGGGCCGGGCTCAGGTCGCCGGGCCGGACCCAGCTGTCGGTGAGGTCCGCGTTGGTGAAGCCTGCCTCCTTGACTTCGGAGAGTACGTCGGCCCAGGCGGAAGCCTCGGCGTCGTTGATGTGGGTCCCCGAGGCGTCGACGCCCGGGAACTGCAGCAGGGCCGCGGTGATGGGCCAGTTTTCGGCTGTGTAGGCCATGGGTTCACTCCTTCGTGGAATCCTGTTTCCTATAGGATTTACTATCGCGTGCGGTGTTGTCAAGGTCACACCCGGGTTATGCCTGCTTCGCGGCGAATGCCTCCGTCGCGAAGACGCCCGGGTTCAGGACGTTGGCGGGGCGCTCCCCCGCCGCCACAGCCAGGATGGACTCGAGGGCGCTGGCGGCCACGTCCCGTGTAAAGTCCTCGGTCCAGCACAGCGAATGCGGGGAGAGGACCACGTTGTCGAGGCTCAGCAGCTCGTCATCCGGAAGGAGGGGCTCCGGTTCGAAAACATCCAGTCCCGCTCCGGCGAGACGGCCGTTCCGCAGGGCGTCCCGGAGGGCATCCGTGTCCACGAGCTTTCCGCGGCCTATGTTGATCAGGTAGGCGCTTGCCTTCATCCGGGCCAACGCTGCGGCGTCGATGAGCTTCTCGGTCGCCGGGGTCAGCGCCGCGCAGAGCACTATGTAATCGGAGCGCTCCAGGAGCTCGTCCAGGCCCAGCATCTCGACGCCGAGGCCGGCGGCCTCCGCATGGCGGCCGCTGCGGTTGTTGCCCACCACGTTCAACCCGAGCGGGGCCAGCAGGCGGGCTAGCTCGGCACCCACGCTGCCGAAACCCACGATGCCGACCGTCTGCCCCACCAGCGGCGCGCCGCGGTAGTGCTCTCGCCGGGCCCAATCCGAAGTCCGCGTCAGCCTGTCCTTGGCGAGGAGCTTGTGTGAGAGAGCCAGGAGGAGGGTCAGTCCCGCCACTGCCAACGGCCGCCGGATGGCGTCCGGGGTGTTGGTGACGACGACGCCGGCGCGGGTGCAGGCCTCCAGGTCGATCGTTTCGTACCCTGCCCCGAAGCGGGCAATCAGCCTCAGGTCCGGGGCGTGGTCCACGGTGCGCGCATCGAAAGCAATGTGCCCCAGCGACAGCACTGCGTGGACGCCGTCGAGATCAGCGAGCGGCACCGGGTCTGTATAGCTGGGCAGGACGCTCCAGCTGATGCCGTGCTCGCCGAGCCGCTGCAGCCCCAGGTCCCCATGGATGGAGCTTCCGTCGGGCCGGGCAGCGTCGGCCGTGACGGCCACAGTGAAGGGCAGGGAAGCGACAGCCGCGGAGTCAGCCGTCGTCAATTCATCGGTTGATGAGCTCATGCGTCCGTTCCGTTCGCCGGTTCGAGTGCTGCATCCTTGTCCTTGATGGGCCCGCGAACCAATACCGTGTACGCCACTGCCGCGAGGGCAGCAATGATGCCGCCGATGACGAACGACGGCGCGTAGGAGCCGGTTGCGTCGGCGATCACGCCGGTGAGCAGCGGGGCGAAGGCACCGCCGAAGTAGCCACCGAAGTTCTGGATGGCGCCGACCGATGCCACCTGGGAGTTGTCGACGATGTCGCCGGGCATTGCCCATGCGGCGGCCTGCATAGTGGCGACGAAGCCCAGCGCGACGGTCATCACAACGATTGCGAGCGGCAGCGAATCTACGAAGGGAATCAGGCAGATCAGGATGCCGGCGGCGACGGCGGCGACTGACATCACGTGGCGCTTAGCCAGGAGCGGATCGCGGCCGGCCTTCTTGGAGTAGCGCGTCATGACCCAGCCGCCCGTGATGCCGAGGATGGCAGCGCCGAGGTACGGGACCGCTGCCAGCCAGCCGGACGTTGCGATGCTGGCGCCGCGCTCTTCCTGCAGGTACAGCGGCAGGAAGACGATGAAGATGTTCCAGATCCAAATGACGCAGAAGAAGCCTGCCATCATTCCCCAGATCTGGCGGTGCTTGAAGAGTCCGAGCCAAGAGACCTTTTTGGCCGTGAGGACCTGTGAGGCGCGCTGGGATTCGATGTAGTCCAGTTCTTTTGTGCTGATGCGCTTGTGCTCTTCCGGGGAGCGGTAGTAAATGAAGAAGGCGAGTGCCAGCACCAGTCCGGCGACTCCGAGGAAAATGAAGATGGCCTGCCAACCGAAGGCCAGCATGATGGCGGTCAACACCGGCGGCGCAATCGCCGGCCCCCACTTGGAGCCGCTGTCCCAGATGGCTGTGGCCTGCCCACGCTCTGCGCGGGGGAACCAGTCCGCCGTGAGCTTGGCGGACGCCGGGCCGTTTGGCGCCTCGGTGACGCCGAGCAGGAAGCGGAAGGCGACGAAGTGCCACATCTTGCCTCCGACGGCCATCAGCGCGGTGGCGATGCTCCAGCCGGCAATTGCGAGGAAGTACATCCGGCGGGCGCCAAGTTTGTCCACGAGCCACCCGGCGGGCAGTTGGCAGAAGGCGTACGTCCAGGAAAACACAGTGCCGAGCAGTCCGATGTCCGTCCGGGTCATGCCGAATTCTTTGATCAGTTGCGGGGCGGCGATAGAGATCGCGCTGCGGTCCATGTAGTTGATGATGCCGGCGGCCAGCGCCCAGCCCAGGATCCACCACCGCAGATTCTTGATGGTGCGGCGTGTTGCTGATTCCTTGGGCCCAGCGGCCAAAGTCTCTGTATGCACTGTTCACTCCCTCGTGATTCCGATGCCGGCACCATAGCCGCCACAATCGAAGATCCTATAGGGTATGTGATTCATTTGTGAAGGGCATCACAGAAAAGTTATCGGACCGCTGACGTAGTGTCTGTGATCTGGGAAAAAACTACGGCGCCGGAGCATCGGCGATGGCCCGGCCGCGGACCTTCCGCACGTGCTCGGCCATGGCGTCGGCCGCCTGCTCCGGGTCGCCGGAAGACAGTGCGTCCAGCACGGACTGATGCTCGGCTATGGCGTGTTCGGCGTCGGTGATGCCCACTCCTCCGAAGAGCCGGAAGCGCTGGACCTGACCGCCGAGGGCAGCGTAGGCGGCAACCATAAACTGGTTGCCGGTATATTCTGCGATCAGCCGGTGGAAGCGCTCGTCAGCCTCCAAGTAGTCGCGGTATTCGGCAAAAGAGGGACCTCTGGGCGCCTTCTTGAGATCGGCGACGGCCTGCGTTAACTCGGCGAGGTGCCCCGGGGTCAACCGGGCGCATGCGAGGCGGGCATTGACCGGCTCGATCGCCAGCCGCGCTTCCATGAGTTCAGCGAAGTCTTCCTGCGTGAAGACCGGCGCGACCCGGTACCCCTTGAGCGCCACGCGGCGGATCATACCGGTGTGTTCGAGCCTGGCAAGCGCTTCGCGGACCGGCGTCGGGGACACGTCAAGCTCCCGGGCGGTTCCATCGATGCTCACCGCGGCCCCGGGCTCGAGTCTCCCGTCCATCAGCGATGCAAGGAGTTCCTCGTACACGTGGTCGGCGAGGACCTGGCGGCTGACGGGACGGCCTGCGGGGCGCATCTCGGTCCCGCTCCCGGACGAAGGTTTCATGATCAAATCCTATAGGACCAGCCGCGGCCGAGCTCCCAAACCCGAGACCACCGAGCATGTCCAGTCCTCGCACCCGCGACCAAGGGACATGTCCATTCTTAAGCACGGAAGGTGGGCAGAATGGCATTTTGCCCACCTTCCGCGACCGCCGCGGGACATGTCCAGTCGTGAAGGTAGCAACCGAGGGACATGTCCAGCGGTGCGGTGCGGGTGTGCTGCTGGGAGACGGCCGGTACTAGTTCTGGTACGCCGGGTAGTCCGTGTAGCCCTTGGCGTCGTCGGTGTAGTACGTGGCCGGGTCCGGCTCGTTGGTCGGGAGTCCTTCACGCCAGCGGCGGACCAGGTCCGGGTTGGCGATGGCGGGCCGTCCGACGACGACGGCGTCAGCGTGGCCGTCTGCAACCAGGGCCTGGGCTTCCTCGCGGGTGGTGATGACACCGAATCCGGAGTTGAGCAGGAAGGTTCCGGCGAAGCGGGTGCGCAGGTCCCGCACGAGCTCGCTCGTGGGGTCCTTGTGCAGCACGCTCAGGTAGGCGAGCTTCAGGGGCGCCAGTGCGTCCACGAGGAGCTGGTAGGTCTCATTGACATCCGCTTCGTCGATCTCAACAGCTCCCTGGACGTTGTGTTCCGGCGAGATCCTGATGCCGACCCGGTCCGCTCCGACGGCGTCTGCGACGGCCTGGGCTACCTCGATGACAAAACGTGCCCGGTTCGCCGGCGAGCCGCCGTAGACGTCATCGCGCTGGTTGGAGGACGGAGCCAGGAATTCGTGCAGCAAGTAGCCGTTGGCGGAGTGAAGCTCGACGCCGTCGAAACCCGCACCGATCGCGTTGAGGGACGCCGTGACGAATTCCTGGACGATGCCCGGAAGCTCAGTAGTGGACAGAGCGCGGGGCACGGGGAAGGGCTGCTTGCCCTCGTAGGTACGGGTCTGGCCGTCGATCGCAATGGCGCTGGGCGCGACGACTTCGTGGCCACCGTTGGTGTCTTCATGCGTGACGCGTCCGGCGTGCATGACCTGGGCGAAGATTCGGCCGCCCTCGGCGTGCACAGCGGAAGTGACGTTGGCCCAGCCCTTGAGCTGTTCCTCGGTCACGAGGCCGGGCTGGCCCGGGAATCCCCGGCCGGCGCGGCTGGGGTAGGTGCCCTCGCTGACAATCAGTCCGAGCGACGCACGCTGCCGATAGTGCTCGACCACGAGAGGCCCGGGGATGCCTTCCCTGCCGGAGCGGACGCGGGTCAGCGGCGCCATCACGAGTCGGTTGGGCAGTTCCAGCTCGCCGAGGGTCATCGGAGAAAACAGCATGCAGTTCCTTTCACAAGACATTGGAGTCTGTATGCGGCAACTGCAGGGCGCCTGCAACTATTCCATGTGCGACTCGGATCACTGCCGGTGGACGATCATCTTCACCGCGGTGCCGGTGTTGTGGACCAGCGTGTCCAAGCCCTAAGGCGCCGGAGGCGCGACGCCTGGGCAACCCTGACCCTGTGGGTTGCGGAGGCAGTCGTCGGCGTAGTTCCGGGTGATGGAACGCCACACGCTCACAGTTTGTGGGGGCGAACTGAACTGGCCTTGGCCCGGGATAGGCAAGGGAGGGCTGCCGTTGACAGAGTAAGTCCCCTGGAAGTGGGTCGTCAGCACCACTGGGAAGTCGCCGGTCTGGGTGTAGACGTGGCTGGTGGCGGTCTTTTCGCCCCAGCGCTCCTGGGGGAGGGGGCCGCCGGCGGCAGTCTGCGGCCCAAACGAGGTACCGTCGCCGTAACTCCAGGTGTATTGGACGGGTCTGGCGACAACATGCACCTTCTGGGCCAGGATGGTGACGTCGAATTGTTGCTCGGCCGCGGCCGCGAAGAAGTTGGTCTCAGCGCCCCTGAGAGTGTGCGGGCTCGGCTGGGCCGTGACGGAACCTGCAGCGACCGGCAACCGTTGGAATTCCGTTTGGATCATGGCGGCAATTCTGGGAAGCAAGTCCTCCGGTCTCGGGTCGAAGAGACACGTGGGTCCGGAGTGAAAGGTCCATGTTGGATTCGGCACTCCCGCCGGCGCTTTCAGCCAGACGACTGGAATTCCTTCTTTTCCGTCGGGCCCATTCTTACAATCCACGAGGACGGCAAGGCAGTCCGTGTCAAAGTCGCCGCCGCCCAGGTGGCACTGCAGCTCGTACTTGTATTGGTTGGGGTCGGCATGCGTGGCTCCCGGTTCGGCCCAGACGAATCGACCCGTGCCTGAGTCGACCGTCCAGCCGCCTACATCGACGGTGTCCTCTCCCCAGTCACCGGTAATAGGCGGCAAGTCATTGGCACCAAACGCTGGCACGGGTTGTAGCAGTCCGGCGACTACTGCCGCGAGCCAGACTAGTCTGAACCACAATGACTTTTTCATTTGGCTAGCCGACTATTGGCTGAATGTTATTCACGTACCAGGCGCCATCGCGGAAAATAGCGAGCATTAAATTGCCAGTGTCCTCGGGCTTTGGGTCGGCTTGATGCAGTGTTCCACCGGCGTTGTAGTAGGAAATCGACGATTGTGAACCTTGGATAGCGACCTGATAGTTGCCATCGGGTGCCACGACAAATGTCGTGCTGACGGAGGGTGTATCCACCCTGCCACCAACCAGCCACCGCCCTTGCTCGTTCCAACCCGTCATGACTGCCTTTGCCCGCTCGCATGCTCGGCAACCCGGACTCGTGATTTCCACAATCCGCGATATGTCGCCGGTCTCGTAGCCATAACTAAGCAGCTGAAACCAATACCGCGCGAACGCCTCGAGCCCTTCCTTGGTCTCCGCCTTCGCCGCTTCCGGAAGCACCGGGACTGGCACGTTCTGTGCCCTGCCGGAGGCGTCCGCCGGTTTGTAGCTGGCCGTCGGGGTGGGAGTAGCCGTGGGAGTCGGCGTCGCAGCCAAGCTCGACGTCGCCGGCGCGGCTGTTGCACCAGGAGTTGTTCCTCCACCAGTGCACGCTGTGATTGGCAACAGGGTCATCGCAACCATGACGGCGCAAATGCGTCGGCGGCGGCCGAAGGTTGAAGTGCGAGATGTCATGGTCAGCTATTCCCCCCGATAGAAAATCAAGACGCCTGAAGCCAAACAATGCCTTAAGGGTAACTGACATCACATTCCGGACATCAAAGTTATCCACAGGTGCTCGATTGACCCCGGCCCCCGCCGATTTCCCCTCGCAAGCCTCTGGCGCTTTTCTACACGGGCCAGAACAATGAACCCATGATGTTCGAACATGCAGACGAAAACCCCGTTCTCGTACTCGACGACGATCAGTGCTGGAAGCTGATTGAGGGCACCAAACACGGCCGGCTCGTGGTCATCGTGGCCGGCGAGCCAGACATCTTCCCGGTGAACTACGCCGCGAGCGGCCGGAAGCTCTACCTCCGGACAGCCCCCGGCAACAAACTCGCTGAACTGACCATCAATGCCAAGGTGCTGTTCGAAACGGACGGCATCCTCTCAGACGAGGCCTGGTCGGTTGTCCTTCGCGGCACGGCCCGGGTGCTGGACCAGTCCGCCGACATCGCAGCGGCAGAGGCCCTGGGGCTCAAGCCGTGGGTGCCCACTCTGAAGGACTTCTACGTCGAGATCGAGCCCACCACCGTCAGCGGGCGACACTTCCAGTTCGGCGAGCATCCGGAGCGGGAGATCTAACAGCCGTACGACGGCGGCAACGTCGCCTGCTCGGCTTGGCCACCGCCGTCGAGCGTTCATCGGCCCAATCCCGCTGGGCTCCACCGGCCGACCGCCCCACCGGTCCGCCGTCAGACCGGACACCGCCGCCTAGACTTAATTCATGGCGGACAAGCTGACACCCGAGCGGCGCAGCTGGAATATGTCCCGTATCCGCGGGAAGAACACAAAGCCTGAACTGCTGGTCCGGAAGCTGCTGCACGCCAAGGGCTACCGCTACCGGTTGCACGGCACCACCCGCGGCGGACGCCTCCCCGGCAACCCGGACCTGGTCTTCGCCGGCCGCCACAAAGTCATCTTCGTCAACGGCTGCTTCTGGCACTTCCATGACTGCAGGGCGGGGCAGCACGCGCCCAAGGCCAACGCCGAGTTTTGGGAAACCAAACGCACCCGGACGCGGAACCGCGACGCCCTACAGCGCGATCAGCTCGAGAGCCTTGGTTGGGAAGTCCTCACCGTCTGGGAGTGCGGGCTCAAGGATCTTTCCGCGCTGGAAAAGCAGCTGGACGAGTTCCTGCGGGCCAGCAACCACCGCCCCGCCGCAGCACACGCAGCCCCAAAACCACCCGCCGCAGCACCACCCGCGTCGGCCTCCGCCCCAGAAAACTACACCCGGTGGTGGTCGATCAGCCAACCGGCCATTTGCCGGGCGCGGCCGGCCGCGGCAAGGTCCCCCTCGGCCGCTGAAACGATCGAGCCCTTCATCAGGATGTGGCAGGACCGGGAAAACTCTTCCGGATCCCGCAGCCCCGCTTCCTCGGCCAACTGCTGCACGTGGCCGCGGATCTTCGCGAGGTAGTCGATGCTGGCCTTGCCGAGGGGGTGCCCGGGACCCATCTCGAGCAGTACGTTGACGAACGAACACGCTTCGAAGTCCTCGCGCGCAAACCAGTCGGCGAACACGTCAAAGACCGCCAGCAGCTGCTCCTCAGGGTTGGCTCCCCTCCGCAACGCTTCGGCGAGAATCTTGTCCACGGTCCACTGCTGGTCCCTTCGCGCCAGGAAGGCGAGCACCAGTTCATCCTTGGACGCAAAGTGCCGGTAGAAGCTCGCCTTCGCCACGCCCGAGCGGCTGATCAGTTCGTTCACGCCGACGCCGCGGACACCGCGGGCGGAGAACAGTTCGTAGGCGACCGTGAGAATCCTTTCCCGGACCCCGGGCGCAACGGACCCGCCATCGGCCGCGCCACGCGGCCGCGGTCCTGACAGTCCGGCATTAGCTGAGAGCGGCATAAGAATCACTTTGCGTCTATGCG
The DNA here is from genome assembly GCF_056395325.1 of Arthrobacter sp. 10L424. Taxonomy (NCBI): domain Bacteria; kingdom Bacillati; phylum Actinomycetota; class Actinomycetes; order Micrococcales; family Micrococcaceae; genus Arthrobacter; species Arthrobacter sp. 10L424. The sequence goes on from NZ_JBFTJH010000007.1 coordinate 28,753, forward strand.
AGACAGAGTGTTCTGCCTCGGGTAATATCCGAATCTGGGGACAACGACCCTACCGGGTCCGCACTTAGTCGTACTACTACTCCACGGGAGCGCCAGATGCCGCACTTGCTGAGGTCCACTACGTCGCCCATGACTGCCACTTGGCCGTCAAAGTCCTCCTCTGGCTTTCGGCCGCAGGAGTACCGGCGGTCCCCCGAAGTCGATCCGGATCTCGAACCCCTGCGTCGGCAGGTATCCGCGATCATTGATGCGATTCTCTCCGACACCAAGCCCGAAGAGGCTCAGGTGCGCGAAAAACTTCGCCGGCATGTCGCCAACAACCCCGGCCAGCCGGAGAAGGCCCTCTTGAGCCACCTCCTGTCTGTTTCCGTGGACGAGGAAGCCAGCTAGAGGCGAATCCAAAGCGTATGTCAGCGGCTGATGGTCGCCTGACGCACTACTTCGCCCCAGGACTGCTGTGCGAGATCCGCCACGGAGGCCAGAATTTCCGACGGCGGCCTCGACAGGTCGAGGGGAAACTCCACAACGTCGATATCTGTGTTGAGGATCCTGCGCAGCTTGATCTCGCCCGCGCCCGGATACACCAGCCAGGCCGTCGGCACACGCAGGGACGTACAGTACGCCAGCATCCGGTAGTGGTCCCCCGACAGGGACGCCCCGGCATCGGCCGCGGCCTGGTACTTGGCGTCGTAGACCATCACCGGCCGGCCGCCCAGGAAGTGCACGGCGCCGGGCTGCACCACGATCCGGTCTGAATCGCGCACGGCCTCGTTGAGCAGCGCGTTGTAGCGTAGGCGCATCTCCCCCGGATATGCGGCCATGGCCTCGCGGAGCGCGGTCCCCACGAAGTCCTGGAAGACCACGGACATGTCCACGACAAACGACGCCGACTGTTGCGTGCCGTCGCCGGCCTCCGCCGAGGCGTGGCGCAGGATCACCTCGGCGAGCCGCAGCGCAGCCTGGTACCGGGTGTTCATCCGGCTGGCCCGCCATGCCGGCAAGGGAGCGCCGGACTGCAGCCGGGTCACGGCGGCGAGCTTGCCCTTGAGCTGGCGGAGCCGGCTCAGCACCTCGGGCCGCACACCCGGGACCTGCGACATCCGTTCCAGCGCCGCCCGCAGGATGCGGTTTTCCGCGATGTCCTCGGTGAACTCGTCGTAGGACACCTCAAGCGGCACGAGCATCCCGGGCCGGCGCGAGATCTGGTCCGAGATGCGGATCCGGCCCTTGACCGTCCGCAGCGATTCGTCGACATTCAGGTAGCCCTGCAGGACCCCGCGGCTGAGCGCACGGTCCGAGAGCTGTGCGAGCGACTCCGCCAGTGCACTCCACAGATCCGCTTCCTCGACCGCGGCGACCGAATCCTCCCGGAAGCCCTGGTCCCCGGCGTAGCCGAGCAGGAACAGGAGCCGGTCCAGGCCGAGCCGTTCCTTGGGCCGCACTTCGAGCTGCACCGTCGGCGTCCGCACCGAACCGACTTTGCCCACGGGCTCGATCCGGTACAGCCCCATGCCCATCGGCGAGGCTTTGGCCAGGCCGCTGCCGTTGAGGAAGGCCGCGCTGTCCGGGTCCAGCCGGTCGACGACGCCGCCGGAGAGCTCGTCGAGGACGATCCGACGCGCAGGCTGGGACCCCGGTACGCCGTGGCCGGCGGGCTTCGGCCGGCTAGGCGCGCGCAAGGCGGTCAAGCAGCGGGTCCAGCCCGAACCGCTCCTCCAGCTGGGCCCGGTTCAGCTGGCCGTGGTAGTGCTCCTCCAGCAGCGGCATCAGCTCGTACTTCCAGATCCGGCGCAGGCCCTTCGGCGTCTGGGCGGACTTCTTCATGAAGTAGGACGGGCCGATCATGAGGTCCCGGTCCCACTCATCGATGGCGTCGTTGAGCGCGTCCATCAGCAGGGCCGGCGTCGTATCCAGGTCGCGGGCCTGCAGGAACCGCAGCAGTGAGCCCTTCACCGGCCCGGTCTTGGGGTGCAGCTCAATGAAGGAGAAGCGGCGGCGGATGGCGGCATCCATCATCGCGATGGACCGGTCCGCGGTGTTCATGGTGCCGATGATGTAGAGGTTGTCCGGCAGTGTGAACGGCTCGTTGGGGCTGTACTGCAGGTAGATCCGGTCGTCACGGTATTCGAGCAGGAAGTACAGCTCGCCGAACACCTTCGCGAGGTTCGCCCGGTTCATCTCATCGATGATCAGGAAGTACGGCTTGCTCTCGTTCCCGGGCTTGGCCGCCTCTTCGGCGATCCGGCGCAGCGGCCCGGCCACGAGTTTGAAGGACACCTGGCCCTCTTCGGTCTTGTCCGGGCGGAAACCCTCGAAGAAGTCCTCATAAGCGTACGAGGGGTGGAACTGCACCAGCTTGACGCGTTCGTCGGTGGTGTCGCCGGCGAGCTGGGCGGCCAGGTGCTTGGCCAGGTAGGTCTTGCCCGTGCCGGGCGGGCCGTACAGCACCAGCTGCCGGTTCTCCTCCAGCAGTTCGGCGATCTCCTGCAGGGGCTCCAGGTCCATGTGCAGCGATGCGGCGAACTCCGGCGTCAGCGGGCGGAACCCCTCAATGGCAGGTTCGACGACGGCGGCCGGCTCGGTGCCGTCGCCGGGCTCGGCTTCCGCTTCCGCGGGCAGCAGCGCTTCAAGGGCCTGGATGACACGGGTGATGTCCACGATGATGCCGGAGGTGGCCAGCTGCCGCTGCACGTGGCGGGGCAGCTCGGTCATGTTGTGGGTTTCGTCGAACCAGCGGACCTTGCGGCGCAGCCGGCGGTTGTCCTCGTGGTGCTCAGGCTCACCGAGAACCACCCCCACCCGGACGGTGCCGGCGCTCTGGTACAGGGTCAGGTCGCCGGGCTTCATCACGGTCAGGAAGGCGAAAACAGCGGTCTTGGTGTCCTCCCGCTCCACGTAGCCGAGGTGCTTGTAGTCCTCGTCCACGGCGTGCTGGACCAGCCCGGCGGTGACGCCGGGGTCCAGCAGGCGGAGGTGCTCGACGTCGAGCGTTACCGATTCCTCCGCCTGCCAGGCGCCGAGCAGTTCGGTGTTGTCGTGGTGGGTGCGCAGCAGCCACGCACGCCGGCCGGGGTCGCCCACCTTCCGCCATTGGCTCACCAGCTGCCGGGAGTACCAGTCGATCCGTTGGCCGGCCTGTTCGTCGAGGTGAAGCCGGATGCGGTGGATGTCCGCGGAGATTTCCTCGTCAGTGTCGCCCTTCGCCCCGCCCACCAGGGAGGCAAAGGCGTCGCGGATCTCCTGGCGCTCGACGTCGGCCACCACCGGCTCGAAGTAGCTGGGCCAGACCAGGAATTCGATGCTGCGGCGGATGGCCGGCTGGTCATCGGGGGTGCCGGCCACCAGCTGGTGGAAGGCCAGCGGATCCTTCACGGCCGCCGCGACGGCGCCGGCCGGACGCTGGGCGACGTGCTGCACGAACCGGCAGAGCCATTTCAGGTGGTCCCAGATGGTCCAGTTGAACTCAGCGGTGCGGTCCCGGATGACGCCGTGATCGGTCATGCCGGCGAACAGCTCGTCCGGCAGTTCCAGCGGGGGCTCCAGCCAGGACGCGGCCTCCGCCACCCGTGCGCGTTTGACCTTGAGGGATTTCACCTCGTGGGCCAGCGGCAGGGACTGCAGGAACAGCAGCTCCACGGCCAGCTGCTTGGCGCCCCGGGACGCGTTCTGGAGGTTCTGCCGCAGGTTGGTCATCATGGGGGCTTTGGGATCCGGGACCCCGCGTTCGAGGCGGTCCAGCAGCTCCGCGGCGGCCTGCACCGACCACGTTTTGGTGCGTCCGTCCAAGGCGGACGGCTTGCCATGCAGCCCAGGCCCCAAGACAAACCACGCAGCGTCTTCGATCTCCTTGGAGATGCCGAGGGCGCGGTGCATGGCAGGCTTTTTGGATGGGGTCATGCTTTCAATTTACAGGCTTAAGCTGACAGCCCGCATCACGGTGCGCCCGGAACCTACTGAGAAGTAGGTGCGGAAGAGCGGCCGGCCTCCCATTCAGCCGTCGCTATTTGACGGCGGGATGCCGCTTGACGCCAAAGGTGAAGTAGCTGCCCGGGCCGACGAAGTTGATCAGCGTGGCGACGCGCCACATCGCCTTGCTGCCGCGGATCTGATCCGCCGGGCGTCGCGTGATGTCCGTCTGGGCCGCGACAAGCAGCGACAGCTGGACGGCGGCGGTGGTGATGGTTCCGAACTTCGCCGCCGGCGAAAGGTCTTTCCACGCCTTCTTCCGGGCGTAGTTCTTGCGCTTGTTCGCCATCATCTGTGCTCGTTTGTTCGCCATGATCCGCGCTCCTTGGCTTCGGGGCTGACTGCCCTCAGATTGTTCATTCTAGGGACGATACGTAGAGCGAGGTAGAGGCCAATGGGACCGGTTCTGCCCGGCACGCTGGGAGGAAGCTTGGCTCATCCGGAGTGAACCGGCGTGAACCGGGCGAGCTTCCCTTTCTGCTCCGGCGTCAGCCTGAGCACCCTTCCGGTGGCCTCGTCAACGAACGCCAGATGGCTCGTGGCCCGGACGCAGTCCTCCCGGGTGACGGGATCCTGGACGAGGTAGTGGATGTCGAAGCTGGCACCCTTCACCGCGCCGATCCACAGCTGGACCAGGGCCGGCACATTGCGGTACTCGAGCGTCCGCACGTAGCGAATCTTGTGCTCCACGATCAACGCGAGCGTGCCCTCCGGGACCTCGTTGAAGAGAGGAACCGGAGGCTCAAGGCCCGGCAGCCCGGAGCCCCGGGGCGGCCCGAAGGCCGCGATGCGGGCCTCCTCGAGGATCCGGACGATCTGGACGTTGTTGATGTGGCCGTAGGCGTCCATGTCGCCCCAGCGCATCGGGATCTGCACCTCGATGCGCCGGGCCTGCACGGACGCTGGCTCTGCGGACTCCGCCGCACGGCCGTCGGTGCTCAGCTGTGCACCGCCGTCGCGTCGTCCTCGAGCACCTGGTCGGCGTCCTCACCGGCGAACTGGGACATGTACAGGCGGTAGTAGGCGCCCTTGAGGTCCAGCAGCTGGGCGTGGGCACCCTGCTCCACGATCCGGCCGGCCTCCATCACCAGGATGGTGTCGGCGTCGCGGATGGTGGAGAGACGGTGGGCGATCACGAAGCTGGTGCGGTCGGTGCGCAGGGCGGCCATCGCCTTCTGGACGAGCACTTCGGTGCGGGTGTCCACCGAGCTGGTGGCCTCGTCCAGGATCAGGAGCGAAGGATTGGCCACGAAGGCCCGGGCAATGGTGATCAGCTGCTTCTCGCCGGCGCTGACGTTGTTGCCTTCCTCGTCGATGACGGTGTTGTAGCCGTCCGGCAGGGCGCGGACGAAGCGGTCCACGAAGGTGGCCTTCGCCGCCTCCATCACCTGTTCCTCGGTGGCGTCCAGCTTGCCGTAGCGGATGTTGTCGTAGATCGACCCGCCGAACAGCCAGGCATCCTGCAGCACCATGCCCACCTTGGCGCGCAGTTCCGCGCGGCTCAGATGGGTGATGTCGACGCCGTCGAGGGTGATGCTGCCGTCCTGGAGCTCGTAGAAGCGCATCACGAGATTCACCAGGGTGGTCTTGCCGGCACCGGTAGGGCCGACGATCGCGACGGTGTGCCCGGGCTCGGCCGTGAAGGACAGGTCCTCAATCAGCGGCTTGTCCGGGGTGTAGCTGAAGGTGACGTTGCGGAACTCGACGTGGCCGTCGGTCTTGGCCGGCAGCTGCTCGGTGGCGGTCTCGGCGTCCTGCTCGTCGGCGTCGAGGAATTCAAAGACCCGCTCCGCGGAGGCGACGCCGGACTGGAGCATGTTGGCCATGCCCGCCATCTGGCCCAGCGGCTGGGTGAATTCGCGCGAGTACTGGATGAACGCGGTGGCGTCGCCCAGGCTCATCGCGCCGGAAGCCACGCGGAGACCGCCGACGACGGCGATGCCGACGTAACTGAGGTAGGACACGAACTGCATGACCGGCATGATCATGCCGGAGACGAACTGCGCCCCGAAGCTGGCCATGTAGAGGGCCTCGTTCCGTTCGTCGAAGCGTTCCAGCATGTCGGCGTCTCGGCCGAAGACCCGGACCAGGTCGTGGCCGGAGAAGGACTCCTCGATCTGGCCGTTGAGCTCGCCGGTGTTCTTCCACTGGGCGGCGAAGAGCTTCTGGCTGCGGGAGCCGATGATGCCGGCGGCGACAGCCGAGAGCGGCAGCGCGACCAGGGCAATCAGCGCCAGCTGCCAGGACACGATGAACATCATGATGACGATGCCGATGACCGTCAGCGCCGAGTTCACCAGTTGCGCGAAGGCCTGCTGCAGCGCCTGCTGGATGTTGTCCACGTCGTTCGTGACACGGGAGAGGATGTCGCCCCGCTGGCGGGTGTCGAAATAGTTCAGCGGGAGCCTGTTGAGCTTCTTCTCGGTATCGTCACGCAGCTTGCGGACAACCCGCATGACCAGGATGTTCAGGACGTAGCCCTGCAGCCAGAGGAAGATGTTGGCGACGAAGTACATCACCAGGACCACGCTGATCAGGAACGCGAGCTCCTGGAAATCGATGCCGACGCCGGGGACGACGTCCATCTTGGAGAGCATGTCCGCGAAGTTGTCCTGCCCCTGGGCGCGCAGGCCCTCGACGAACTGCTCCTTGGTGCCGCCGGCCGGCAGCTGCTTGCCGACGACGCCGCCGAAGATCACGTCCATCGCCTGGCCGAGGATCCGGGGCGCCACGACGTTGAGGACCACGGCGACCGTCACCATCGCAAGCACGACGATGATGCCGGCCCGCTCGGGCTTCAGCAGGCCCATCAGCCGTTTCGCGGAGGGCCAGAAGTGCTGGGCCTTCTTGGCCGGAATGTCGCCGAACATGCCGCCGTCGGCCTCGCCGGGCCGGTATTCCTCTTCGTAGAAATCGTCGTCCGGATCCGCGCCGGGGACCTGTGGGTCGGAGAGCTGGGATTCGGCGGCCGGCTCGGCCTGCTTTCCGGCGTTTGGCGAGACGTTCTCTTTGGTGCTCATGCCACTGCCTCCGCGGTCAGCTGGGATTCGACAATTTCCTGGTAGGTACTGGAAGTCTCCAGCAGTTCTTCGTGCGTGCCGCGGTCCACGATCCGTCCGTTGTCGAGGACCAGGATCTGGTCGGCGTCGGCGATAGTGGAGACGCGCTGGCCGACGATGATCACGGTGGCATCGGCGGTTTTCGCCTTCAGTGCCCGGCGGAGCCTGGCGTCTGTGGCGACGTCGAGGGCGGAGAAGGAGTCGTCAAACAGGAAGACCTTCGGCTCGGTGACGAGGGCGCGGGCAATGCAGAGCCGCTGGCGCTGGCCGCCCGAGACGTTGGTGCCGCCCTGGGCAATCCGGGAGCCGAGTCCGTTCTTCTTCTCGCGCACAAAGTCTGCGGCCTGGGCCACGGTCAGCGCGTCCCACAGTTCCTCGTCCGTGGCCTCGGGCTTGCCGAAGCGCAGGTTGTGTTCGATGGTCCCCGAGAACAGGTAGGGCCGCTGCGGCACCATGGCGACGCGCTCGGTGATTTCCGCCCGGTCCAGCTGCGTGACGGGGACGCCGTCGAGCAGCACCTCCCCCGAGGCGGCGTCGTAGAGGCGGGGCAGCAGGGAAAGCAGGCTGGACTTGCCGGCGCCGGTGGAGCCGATGATCGCCACGGTCTGGCCGGGCTCAGCGGTGAAGCTGATGTCGCTTAGCACCGGCGCTTCGGCGCCGGGGTAGGCGAAAGACACGTTCCGGAATTCGACGCGGCCCGCCTTTGCGGCGGGCGCCACGGGAGTGAGTGCCTCGTGGATGGAGGGTTCGACGTCGAGCACCTCGCCGATGCGGTCCGCGCAGACCGAGGCGCGCGGAATCATCATGGCCATGAAGGTACCCATCATGACCGCCATCAGGATCTGCAGCAGGTACTGCAGGAAGGCCGTAAGCTGGCCGACCTGCATTTCGCCCGCGTCGACCCGCTGCCCGCCGAACCACAGCACGGCGGCGGTGGAGATGTGCAGGATCATGCCGATAGCCGGGAACATCAGCACGAAGAGCGCACCGATTTTCAGCGAGACATCGGTCAGTTCCTTGTTGGCCGCGCCGAACCGCTCGGCCTCGTGGGGTTCGCGGACGAAGGCACGGACGACGCGGATGCCGATGATCTGCTCGCGGAGGATGCCGTTGAGCCGGTCGATCTTGACCTGCATGGACCGGAAGAGCGGCATCAGGCGGACCACGAGGTAGCCCACCACCACGATGAGCACCGGCACCGAAACCCAGACCAGCCAGGACAGGTTGAGGTCCTCGCGGACGGCCATGAAGATGCCGCCGATGCACATGATGGGTGTGGCCACCATGAAGTTCAGGCCCATCAGCATCAGCATCTGCACCTGCTGGACGTCGTTGGTGCCGCGCGTGATCAGCGTCGGGGCGCCGAAAACGTTGACGTCCTTCGCGGAAAAACTCGTGACCTTCCGGAACACGCCGCGGCGCAGGTCGCGGCCGAAAGCCATGGCGGCCTTGGACCCGAAGTACACCCCGGCGATCGCGGTGGCGACCTGGATCAGCGCTACGCCGAGCATCACGCCGCCGGTGCGCCAGATGTAGTCCGTGTCGCCGCGGGAGACGCCCTCGTCAATGATCTGGGCGTTCAGGCTGGGAAGGTACAGCGCCGCGATGGTAGAGGCGAGCTGGAAGAAAATGACTGCCCAGATGTATGGCAGATACGGCTTCGAATAGCGCCGTATGAGAGTGACAAGCATGCCCACGAGTCCTTAAGGAAATACCGAATAAATGAGGCTGGAGAAGGTTCTGGCGAGGGAACATCCACCGGATGCTCCTATTACTAGCAGAGGGGGCCGACAGCCATAGCCATCCAACTGTACGAAACGACCGGCCCGCGGGGAACATCTGCGGCGGAAAATCATCCAAACGGCGTACTTTCGCTCCGCGAATTCCCGTCGAGCCCGCGGCCGCCCCTGTCCGGGACGGCCGCGGAACCGCCAGCTTGCAGCCCGCTCAGTCGCCCAGGCGGTGGCTTTCGCGCTCCCGGCTGAGCACGTCGACGAATTCCCGGTCGAGGTCGACGATTCCGGTCCCGGCCACGGGGCTGGCGGATGCCGCCGAGGCGGGGGCCGCCGACTCAACCGCAGTCGCGGCGGACGGGGCCTGGCCGCCGTCGCCCTTTACTGAAGGGCTGACGATGTCCACGGTGCGCCGCAGCGGCTGTTCCTTGATGAAGAGGATCGCCACCAGGGCAACCAGGCCGATGATCGCGGAAATCATGAAGATCTGGGCGGTCGCGTCGCCGTAGGCGGCCCGCATGATTTCGCGGACGGGCTGCGGCATGTCCTTCAGGTCCATGCTGGCGCCGGCGCCCCCGCCGACGGGAATCCCCGCGGAGGTGAGTCCCTCGGTGGCGAGTACCTTGACCCGGTTGGCCATGACGGCGCCCAGGACGGAGACACCGATGGCGCCACCGACCGACCGGAAGAACGCCACCGAGGCGCTGGCGGTCCCGATGTCGCTGGCCCGCACGGTGTTCTGCACGGCCAGGACAAGGTTCTGCATCAGCAGGCCCAGGCCGAGGCCGAGGATCGCGGTGTAGACGCCGGTCTGCCAGAGTTCGGTGGTGTGATCGATGGTTCCGGTCAGTCCGAGGCCGCTGATCAGCAGGATGGCTCCCGCGATCAGGTACCGCTTCCATTTTCCGGTCCGGCTGATCAGTTGCCCGGAAACCACGGAACCGATCAGGTTGCCGGCGATCATGGGCAGGGTCAGGAGGCCCGCTTCGGTGGGCGACGCGCCGCGTGCCACCTGGAAGTACTGTCCGAGGAAGGTGGACGAACCGAACATCCCGACGCCGACCGCGATTGAGGCCAGGATGGCGAGGGCGGTGGTGCGCTGCGAAATGATCTTCAGCGGAATGATGGGCTGCGACACCTTGGATTCCACCAGGACGAGCAATGCCAGCAGGACGACGCCGCCGCCCACCATGGCCACACTCTGCCAGGACCACCAGTCGTAGTAGTCCGGGTTGCCGGCGAACGACACCCAGATCAGCAGCAGGCTCACGCCGGAGGTCAGCAGGATGGAGCCGAGCCAGTCAATTTTCGCGGGGCGCCTGACGTGCGGCAGTTTTAGGGTGACCTGCAGCAGAATCAGGGCGATCACGGCCAGCGGGACGCAGACGAAGAAGGTCCAGCGCCAGCCCAGCGGGCTGTCCACGATGAAACCGCCGAGCAGCGGTCCGCCGGCGGTGCCCACGGCCATGACGGCGCCCATGTAGCCGGAGTACTTGCCGCGGTCGCGGGGCGGGATGATGGAGCCGATGATGGCCATGGCCAGCGCGGTGAGCCCGCCCATGGCAACGCCCTGGATGACGCGGGCGGTCAGCAGCAGCGGGATGGTCTCCGACAGGCCCGCCATGACGGACCCGGCCACGAAGATCACGATGCTGAGCTGGACCAGGAACTTCTTGTTGAAGAGGTCAGCCAGCTTGCCCCAGATCGGGGTGGTCGCGGCGTTGGCCAGCAGGGCCGCGGTGATGACCCACGCGAAGTCAGTCTGGGTCCCGTGCAGCTCGGACATGATCGTGGGCAGGGCGTTCGCCACGATCGTGCTGCTGATGATCGCGGTGAAGAATGCGGCCAGCAGGCCGGTCAGGGCTTCCATGATCTGGCGGTGGGTCATCACCGCCGGCGGTGCGGGGGGCTGTTCTGTGATTGCTGCCATGGGGCGTTCCTTAAACAATGTCGGTCGTGGTGGTGGATCCGGCCGTCGTTGCCCGGGCTGATGTCCTGAGGGACTCAGCAAGTTTCTGGAGGGTGTTCGTTGTCTCTGCGACGTCCTGCTCGCTCCAGTCCTGCAGGAAGCCAAGGAGTGCGGCGGCGCGCTGCTCCTCGATGAAACGGAGCTTCTCGACTCCTGACGCGGAGAGCGCGATCAGCTGCGCCCGTCCGTCCAAGGGGTCCGGCCGGCGGACCACGTAGCCCTGTTCCTCCAGTTCGGCGATGTGCCGGCTGAGGACGGGGGCGCTGACTCCGAGCCGGTCCGCGAGCGTGGTGGCGCGGGCTTCCCCCTCCCCCACGAAACGCAGCACGCCCTGGAGGGCCACACCTGTGTCCTCGCCGCGAAGCTTTACGGCGGCTACGCAGCGGACGGCGCGCTGCAGATCAAAGATCTGGTGGACGAGTTTGGCTGCGGTGTCCGGCGCGACTGCCATCACGGCTCCCTACTTCTTGCCTTTGCAGGCCTTGCTTGCCTTAGGCAACAAATATAGCAGGAAATTAGTTACTTTGGGAAACTAACCCTGTTTTCGGGGGTGCCGCCGGCTTAAACGCCGGCGCGGACCGGCAGCAGTGCTGCCGGTCCGCGCTGAACGTTTTCTAGTGGGAGTCGCGTAGTCGCTCAGGCCTCCAGATGGGTGGGGGCGAACATTTGCAGCAGGGTTTCGACGACGACGACGTTCGGTCCGTCGGCGGCGAAACCGGCCTTGAGCGCATCCCCGACGTCCTCGGGGGCAACCCGGACGGCAGGAACCCCGAAGGCCTCGGCCAGCTGGACGAAATCGGGGCGGGCGAGCTCCGTGGCGGTGGCCTTGCCGAAGGCGCCCACCATGTATTCGCGCAGGATGCCGTAGCCGCCGTCGTCGACAATCAGCCAGGTGACCGGGACGTTGTGCTGCTTGGCCGTGGCCAGCTCGGAGATGGAGTACATCGCCGATCCGTCGCCCGAGACGGCGAGCACGCGGGCCGAGCCGCCGGGCTGGCCGGTGGTTTCCAGGCCGACGGCGCCGCCGATCGCCGCGGGGAAGCCGAAGCCGAGTCCGCCGGCGCCCTGCGCGGAGTGGAACTGGCCCTCGCGGGCGTCCCAGCAGCTCCAGGCCCAGTAGGCGGAGATGGTCATGTCCCAGAACGTCTGCATGGCGGCGGGGACGGCCTCCCGGATGTCCGCCATGAACTTGAGTTCCTTGCCGAGGTCCTGGGATTCCAGCCGGGCCTTGACCTTGGCCAGGGTTTCCTTGACCAGCGTCTCCGGCGAGGTGCCGTGCCAGTCCGCACGCTCCCCGTGCGGTTCCGTCAGGGCGGCGTCGAGGGCGGCGAGCGCCTGGCCGGCGTCGGCCCGGATGCCCAGGCCGGGCCGGTTGGATTCCAGCACGCGGGGTTCGGCGTCGATCTGGATGATCCGGCCGCGCGGCTCGAAGGTGAAGTAGTTGGACGTGACTTCGCCCAGCGAGGAGCCGATCACGATCAGCACGTCGGCGTCCTCGAGGAGCTCCGTCATGTGCTGGTCCTCGATCCAGGACTGCAGCGAGAGCTCATGGTTCCAGGGGAATGCGCCGTTGCCGCCGGGGGTGCAGATGACCGGAGCCCGGAGCTTCTCCGCAATGGAGAGCAGGGAGTCCTCGGCCCGGCCGCGTCGGGTGCCGCCGCCGGCGATGATGGCGGGACGTTCCGCCGTCGACAGCCATTTCACGGCCTCGCGGACGAGTTCGACGCGGGGCGGATTGTCGGCCGCTTCGGCGAGGGCGTCCTCCACCGGGGGAACCATGATGGGATCCAGCAGCACGTTCTGCGGAATTTCCAGCCACACGGGGCCCTGCGGCGAGGAGATGGCCTCGGTCCAGGCGTCCTGGATGGCGGAGGGGATGCCCGAGGCGTGCTGGATCAGCCGCTGGCTCTTGGTGACGTTCGCGGCCGAGGCCTTCTGGTCATCGAGCTGGTGCAGCATGCCCTTGCGGCGCGCGCCGAGTCCTTCCAGCGGGATCTGGCTCGCCACGACCACCATGGGAACACCGGTGGCGTAGGCCTCCTGCAGCCCGGCCAGGGACGTCAGCGCGCCCGGGCCGGTGGAGAGGAAGAGGACGCCGACCTCGCCGGTGGCGCGGGAGTAGCCGTCGGCGGCGAAGGCCGAGTTGTTCTCCACCCGGGAGGAGACGAAGTGCAGGTTGCCGCGGCCCATGGCGTCGAAGAGGCCCAGGGCGTGCTGGCCCGGGATGCCGAAGACGGTTTTGGCCCCGAGGGCCTCGAGGGTCTCGACGACGAGGTCGCCGCCGTTGCGCACGCCGGTCACTGGGACACCCCGCTCGCGACACGCTGGGACGCCGGCGCCGCGAAGCCGGCCGGGCGGCGGGATTCCTGGCCGAGGGCCTGGGCGGCGTAGCCGTTGGCTGCACCGAAGCGGTCGCCTTCCACCGCGCGGTCCGCCATCAGGGTGACGAGCTCGTAGGCAACATGGCTGGCGGCGACACCGGTGATGTCCGCGTGGTCGTACGCGGGGGCCACCTCGACGATGTCGGCCCCGACCAGGTTCATGCCGCGGAAGCCGCGGATGATCTCCAGCAGCTCGCGACTGGTGATGCCGCCGGCTTCCGGGGTTCCGGTGCCGGGCGCGTGGGCGGGATCGAGCACGTCGATGTCCACCGAGATGTAGAGCGGACGGTTGCCGATCCGGTCGCGGACCTTGGCGACAGTTTCCAGTACACCTTGGTAGTAGACGTCGGCGGAGGTGACGATGCCGAAGCCGAAGCGGTGGTCGTCGTCGAGGTCCTTCTTGCCGTAGAGCGGTCCGCGGGTGCCGATGTGGCTGATGGCCTCGGTGTCCAGGAGGCCTTCCTCGACTGCGCGGCGGAAGGGCGTGCCGTGGGTGTATTCGGCGCCGAAGTAGGTGTCCCAGGTGTCCAGGTGCGCGTCGAAGTGCAGTATGGCGACGGGCTCGCCGGCGCGTTCGGCGGCGGCACGCAGCAGCGGCAGCGCGATGGTGTGGTCCCCGCCGAGGGTCACCAGCTTGCTGCCGGAGGCGGTCAGGTCCAGGGCGTTCTGCTGGATGGTCTCGATCGCTTCATTGATATTGAAGGGATTGACGGCCATGTCGCCGGCGTCGGCCACCTGGATGTTTTCGAAGGGGCTGACGTCCCAGGCCGGGTTGTAGGGGCGCAGCAGGCGGCTGGCCTCGCGGATGTGGTTGGACCCGAAACGGGCGCCGGGGCGGTACGAGACGCCCGAGTCGAAGGGCACGCCCACAACGGTGACGTCCGCCTTGGCGACCTGGTCCAGCCGCGGCAGGCGCGCATAGGTGGCGGCTCCCGCGTAGCGCGGGATGCGGGATGAATCGATGGGGCCAAGGTTGCCATTGGCCTCGATGCGCAACTCTTCCAAAAGAAAGCCTCTCCTTCGAGGATTGACCGACGGGTGTGACAGCCATCATACACTCGAAGTTGTCTCTTGTGCATCAAATGTTTACTTGTGCGCCAAGCCTGGTGGCGGCGGGGCCAGGCGGGCGGGCGGCCCGCGAGCGACTGGCGGGCAGGCGGCGATGGACCGAGGTGGGCGGTGTTGACGCTCCTGCCCAGTTACTTACGCTCGCAACCCGCCGGCGCCGCGCGATTTCGCGGAAAACCGGGGGCTGCACTTGCCCTTGCCCCGGTACTGCGGCGAGTAACTGGGCAGGAGCGCGGCCGAATGTCCGGCTAATCTAATTGAACATTTCTGGGGCACCCGCCAAGCCCATGTTCAGGCTCGATCCCTCGGGCTGGCTGGGTCTGGTCGCCAGGGCGGCCGACGGCCTGGACGAGCCGTTGCCCTGCGCTCCAGCCCAGTTACTTCCAGCCGCAGGCCGCCCGCGCCGCGCGATTTCGCGGAAAACCGGGGGGCTGTGTTGGACTGGGGCCGGTGCCGCTGAGAGTAACTGGGCAGGACCGCGGCCGGGCCAGGCCAGGGGCACCGAGCCACGAAGTTGTGGGCGTAACTTATCCAGATAGCACAATCCGCCGGCACTTTCCAGGCCGTCGCGGCCGTGTACTGACTGGATGGACCCCTTGGACTTCCTGACCCAGCTCGGCGGCGTCGCCCGGACCGGGCAACTGTTGGCCGCCGGCTACTCCCGGACGGACATTTCCCGGCTGGCCACGGTTGTCTGCCAGCCCCGGCGCGGCGTCTTTATCCTCCCCGAGTGCCAACCCGAGTTCGGGGCCGCGATCCGGCACAACGCCCGGGTCAGCTGCGCGAGCGCGGCGGGACATTACGGTCTCTGGCTGCGAGAGGCCCCGGCCCGCCACCACCTCGCGTGCAACCACGGCCGCGGGGATGGCTTCATCCGGCACCGGACGGTCCGGTTCGACGGTCATCCCACGATGCCGTTGGCCGGGATCGAGGACGTGGTGCTGCATGCACTGACCTGCCTCGCTCCCCCGGCATCAGCAGCCATCGCCACCTCTGCCATGCGCCTGCAT
Source organism: Arthrobacter sp. 10L424 (assembly GCF_056395325.1). Lineage (NCBI taxonomy): Bacteria > Bacillati > Actinomycetota > Actinomycetes > Micrococcales > Micrococcaceae > Arthrobacter > Arthrobacter sp. 10L424. The sequence goes on from NZ_JBFTJH010000007.1 coordinate 43,939, forward strand.
GGCGTCCCGCTCGAGCTGTTGAAGGCCCAGCTCACAGCAGACCGGTCCGGCCGGGCTCTGAAAGCGCTGCACCAGTTGGATTTGCGGGCTGAATCCATTGTTGAGGTCGACACCCAGCACCTGTTCCGGTCCAACGGCATTGGCTATGACGCGCAGGTCTACCTGCCCGGGATCGGCCGGGTCGACTTCCTGATCGAGGGATATCTGATTGTCGAGGTGGATGGCTTCGCGTTCCATTCCAGCCGCGAGTCCCTACGCCGGGACCTGGGCCGCAACAACGCCTCAACCCTGAGCGGCTTTGCCGTGCTCCGGTACATGCCCGAGCACATCTGGTTCGAACCGGAGCGCGTCCTGGCCGAGATCCGGGCGATGCTGGGCCGGCGTCCACAGCCCGCGCGCTGACGCCCCTTCCCATTTGCTCCGGCGCCCACAAAGCGGAGCCAGCGAAATTCCGGGGACTACCAACTGCTGCTGGCGGCCAGGAAGGGAGTAACTGGGCAGGAACGCAGCCACAAAGGCGCCGGCCAGACCAGACCCGGAAACCTAGCGGCTCGCGGCGGGGACCAGCACCCAGAGGACCTCGACGGCGTCGTCAGTCGGGTTCACCCACGTGTGCGGCTCACGGCCCGGGAAGGTCACGGTGTCCCCCGTGTGCAGTTCGAATTCCTCATTGGTGAGAATCAGCCGGATGCTGCCCCGGACAACGTGGAGCACATCGACGTCGCAGTCCACCGCGTAGAGTTCCGATTCGCCGCGGCCGCGGGGCTCGATCACGGCCTGGATGATCTGTACGCGGCGCTCTGAGCGCGCGGTCAGGAGCCGCTCAACGATCCCCTCGCCGCCGAGCGAGATCCGCGGGCCTTCGTTCTTTTTGGTGAGATGCGTTTCCGGGGCGGCAAAAAGGTCGCCGATCGAAATGGAAAGTACCTGGCACAGTGTCACAAGGGACGCCACCGACGGAGAGGTGAGATCCCGCTCGACCCGGCTGAGGAATCCCTTGGTCAGCCCGGTGGCGTCGGCGACCTGCTCGATGGTGAGCCGCTGCGACTGCCGGGCGGCGCGGATCCGGGAACCGATGGCAACGGGAACGTTGCTCGGTTCTACTGGTAGAGCCTTCATTTAGGAACCTTTCACGGCCGGCCGCTCGGCCCCATCGTTGGAGCAATACTAGCGGGACGGCCCGTCGTGGACGCCGGATCCACCCGCGACGCGTAATGCGTCTTGACTGTTACCCGGATCACAACATACTGTTTGGCAACAAGTGTTGCCTATAAGGCAATAGCTGCCGAAAAGACACCTTACCCAAGGGACATTTCCGCCGGCAGTCAGTCAGTCACCGTACCCGTCAAGAAGCAGCTGATCCCCGGCGCCCTGCTGAGCGCCGGCCGGTTCAGCCCTGCTCCGAACAGCTCTGAGGAGCCCTTAATGGATGCACGTTTCGTCAACATCGCCATTGTGGTGGTGTACCTGGTCGCCATGCTGGCGTTCGGGTGGTGGGGTAAGTCCCGCACCAAGAACAACAGCGACTTCCTGGTGGCCGGCCGCCGCCTCGGCCCGTTCCTCTACACGGGAACCATGGCCGCCGTCGTGCTCGGTGGCGCCTCCACGGTCGGCGGCGTCGGCCTGGGCTACAAGTTCGGCATCTCCGGCATGTGGCTCGTGGTCGCGATCGGCGTCGGCGTGCTGCTGCTCAGCCTGCTGTTCGCCAGCACCATCCAGAAGCTCAAAATCTACACCGTTTCCCAGATGCTGAGCCTGCGCTATGGCAGCCACGCCACCCAGACCTCCGGCATCGTTATGCTGGCCTACACGCTGATGCTCTGCGCCACGTCCACCGGCGCCTACGCCACCATCTTCGTGGTGCTCTTCGGCTGGGACCGCGCCCTTGCCATCGCCATCGGCGGCGCGATCGTCCTGGTCTACTCGACCATCGGCGGCATGTGGTCCATCACCCTGGCCGACCAGGTCCAGTTCGTCATCAAGACAGTCGGCATCTTCCTGCTGATGCTGCCGTTCACGCTCAACGCCGCCGGCGGCTTCGAGGGCATCCGTGCCCGCGTGGATGCCAGCTTCTTCCAGATTGACGGCATCGGCGTCCAGACCATCATCACCTACTTTGTGGTCTACACTCTCGGCCTGCTGATCGGCCAGGACATCTGGCAGCGCGTCTTCACCGCCAAGACCCCCACGGTCGCCCGCTGGGGCGGCGCCACCGCCGGCATCTACTGCATCCTCTACGGCGCTGCCGGCGCCCTGATCGGCCTCGGCGCCCGTGTCGCGCTGCCGAACATCGACGTCAAGGCCCTCGGCAAGGACGTTGTCTACGCCGAAGTTGCCACGCAGCTCCTGCCGATCGGCATCGGCGGGCTCGTCCTCGCCGCCGCCGTTGCCGCCATGATGTCCACCGCCTCCGGCGCACTGATCGCGGCCGCCACCGTGGCCCGCGCCGACGTGCTGCCGTTCGTCGCCAGCTGGTTCGGTAAGAATATCAACACCGATGACACGGACAACCCGGAGCACGACGTCAAGGCCAACCGCATGTGGGTCTTGGGGCTCGGCATCGTGGCGATCGTCATCGCCATCATCACCAAGGACGTCGTCGCGGCCCTCACCATCGCCTACGACATCCTGGTCGGCGGGCTCCTCGTTGCCATCCTCGGCGGCCTGGTCTGGAAGCGCGGCACCGGTGTTGCCGCAGCCGCCTCCATGGCCGTGGGCTCGGTCATCACCCTCGGCACCATGATCATCCTCGAGATCAACGCCGAGGTGCCGCTGGACGGCATCTACGCCAACGAGCCGATCTACTTCGGCCTGCTGGCCTCCGCCGTGGTCTACATCGCAGTCTCGCTGCTGACCAAGCCGACGGATCCCGCGGTCATGGCCAACTGGCACCGCCGGGTGGCCGGCGGCGCTGCCGAGGACGAACAGGTTCCTGTCCTGACCCACTAGGACCCTGGCGGGCCAAGCGCCCGGTTCGCTGCGGGACCCGCCGGGCTGCGGATCCCAACGGCAACTGAACCAACGACGACGGCGGTGCTTCCCTTCCGGGAGGCGCCGCCGTCGTCGTTCCACACGTCGTTCCAATGGCAGTCCCAAATACCTTAACTGCCGACGTCCATTAGGGAGCGCCGTTTACTCCGCTTCCTCCGGCTGGCGGAATTCGTCCCCGTCCCGGGGCGCCACCGGCTGGTCCTCGCCGAGGAAATCGTCCTTGTCCAGCGGAACCAGCCGATCGGCCTCTTCGAGCAGTTCCTCCTCCTCGGTCTCCGATGCATCGACGGGGGTGTCCTCCGCGTAGTCATAGGCCGGATCAGATTCGACCGTGTCCCTCGCCGGCTGGCCGGGATGGGATCCGCTGTTGTCCATGGTGCAACCTCCGTAGGCCCTCGGTGGCGGCAGTAGGCTCCGGAGAACCCGCCGTGGGTTTCATTCGAACACCGCGGCCCCGGACGGTCAAGGGCTCAACGGCCCGGGGAAAGTCCGGCTACGGCCCGGCCCGGACTTGCCCCGCGGCGCCGTACTTTTTTGCGGTCGGCCTAAACTCCCCACACAGGATCACCAGCCGAAAATCCGCGGAAATTCGCGGTACGCTGGAGACGCAACGGGGCCGAACCATGCCCTTTCAAGCCCAGGAGCTTCCGTGTCCCAGCACGCCACATCTGATCCCTTCAACACCGAACCCCAGAGCCCGGCACCCCGCCACGAGACTCCCGCTGCGGCGCCGAGCTCCGCGGACATCAAGCGGTGGCGGCAGTACCTCGCCGACGAACGGGCCGAAGCCGCCGTCTACCGGGACCTGGCCCAGAACCGCAGCGGCGAAGAGCGCGACATCCTCCTCGCCCTGGCCGAAGCCGAGGGCCGTCACGAAGCCCACTGGCTCCAGCTGCTCGGCGACCAGACGGGCCGCCCGCGCCCCGCCTCACTCCGCAGCCAGCTGCTGGGCTTCCTGGCCCGCCACTTCGGCTCGGTGTTTGTCCTGGCCCTCGCCCAGCGGGCCGAAAGCCGCTCGCCGTATGCCACCGACCCGTCCGCCACGCCGGCCATGGTCGCCGACGAACAGATCCATGAGGAAGTGGTCCGGGGCCTCGCCACCCGTGGCCGCAACCGGCTGGCCGGCACCTTCCGCGCCGCCGTGTTCGGCGCCAACGACGGGCTGGTCAGCAACCTGTCCCTGGTCATGGGCATGGCCGCCTCCGGCGTGGGCAGTTCCGTGGTCCTGCTCAGCGGCGTCGCCGGGCTGCTGGCCGGCGCATTGTCCATGGGTGCCGGCGAATTCATCTCCGTGCGTTCCCAGCGCGAACTCCTGGCCGCGACCCGCCCCACCCAGATCACCCTGTCCGCCGCACCCTCGCTGGACATCGAACACAACGAACTTTTGCTGGTCTACCTTGCCCGCGGCATGTCGCGGGAAGCCGCAGAACACCGCGTCGCGGAGCGCATGGGCCTGCTGGACTGCGACTGCGATCCCAGCCTTTCCCTGCAGCCGGAGGTCCCGGAAACCCGGGACGAGCACGAAGCCGTCGGCACCGCCTGGAGCGCGGCGGCGTCGAGCTTCTGCTTCTTCGCGTCCGGCGCCATCGTGCCGATCCTCCCGTTCGTCTTGGGCATGACCGGAATTGCCGCCCTCGTGGTCTCCGCCGTCCTGGTGGGCCTGGCGCTCCTGGTCACCGGCGGCGTCGTAGGCCTGCTGTCCGGCACCTCGCCCGCGAGCCGCGGCCTCCGCCAGCTGGCGATCGGCATCGGCGCGGCCGGCGTGACGTATCTGCTGGGCATGGCCTTCGGCGCCGTGGTCGCCTAGTGGAGGGTCCTGAGTTCCGGGACCGGTCACCGCGGCACAGCCGCCCCCGCACCACGTGGAGGATCTTCCGCGGCCTGGCGACCGCAGCGCTGATTGCCTGCGCCGCATTCCTGGCCGCCGGTTTCATCTATGGGGACCCGCGCTTCGCCGGACTCTTCGAAGTCAGCCGCGGCACCGGACCGGGCACGGCGATGGCAGGCCAGCCCGGCCAGCCGGCGTCGGCGGAGGCGGTGCGGACAGACACTCCCCCGCCCGGCGTCGAAGAGCAGGACAAGCCGCTCGGACACCCGCAGAAACCGGCCGTTGCCAGCAGCTCCTACAAGTTCCTGGCCGTGAACGGCGATGGCACCCCGGTGGGCTATTCGCCGTGCCGGCCGCTGCACTACGTAGTGAACGCGGCACTGGCTCCGGAGGGTGCCGAGCGTCTGGTCGAGGACGCGATCAGGACGATGTCCCGGGCGACCGGCATTAAGTTCGTCAATGACGGCGCGACCACCGAGGCGCCCTCCCAGTCCCGCGTCCCGTACCAGAAGGACGTTTACGGGGAACGCTGGGCGCCGCTGCTGATCGCGTGGACCACCCCGGACCAGGCGCCGCAGCTCAAGGGCCCGGTGATCGGCACGGGGGGCAGCACCCACTTCAGCTTCGGCGACGGGCCCAAGACCTTCGTCACCGGCAGCCTGGAACTCGATGCCCCGCAGATCGCAGAGGACCTGGGCCGGACGGACGGCGCAGCGTACGCCACCGCGGTGATCCTGCACGAGCTCGGCCACGTGATGGGGCTGGAGCATGTGAACGACCCGGTGCAGCTCATGTATCCGGAGATCGGCGCCCCGGACGGTCTGGCCGCCGGCGACCTGAACGGCCTGTACGAACTCGGCAAGGCGCAGTGCCGCAAGGACCTCTAGGCGCCTAGCTGTCCAGGACGGCGAGTGCCTCTTCGACCGTGTCCACCAGGAAGATCCTGCTCTCCATCCGCCGTCCCGCCGCGAGGCTCTGCAGCAGGTGCCACGCCGGGTAGCGCCGGAGCCAGTGCTCGTGCCCCACCAGCACCATCGGCATGATGGTTTCCGGCGTGCCGTAGTAGTTCTCGCAGGCGTCCTGGAAGATTTCCTGCACCGTGCCACCGGAGCCGGGCAGGAAGACAATGCCGCCGTTGCACAGTTCCAGCAGGATGGCCTCGCGGATGGCGTTCGCGAAGTATTTGGCGATGTGCGTGGCGAAGAAGTTCGGCGGCTCGTGCCCGTAGAACCAGGTGGGTATGCCCAGCGACGGTGTGCCGCCCGGGTGGCGTTCGACGACGGCGGCGGCGGAGCGCGCCCACGCCGAGACGGAGGGCCGGAATCCGGGGACCGCGGCGAGGTCGTCCAGGGCCCGCCGGAAGTCCTGCTCCGGGGCATCACTCAGGTAGGCGCCGAGGTTGGCGGCCTCCATGGTCCCGGGACCGCCGCCGGTGGCAACCACCCGGCCATCCCTCGCCAGGAGCCGTCCCAGCAGCGCGGCCTCCTCGAAAACGGCGGAACCGCGGTGCGCGGCATGCCCGCCCATCACGCCCACCATGGTCCGGCCGGCGCAGAGTTCCGAGCGGGTCAGCTCATCGAGGGCATCGCCGATCGAATGGTCGTGCAGGGCCGCGGCCAGGGTTGCGTCCAGGCGATGGCGCTGTCCCGGCCGGATACTCCACTGGTACACCCTGGCGTCCGGGGTGTCCTCATAGCGCGATTCGGTGATTCCCTCGTAGAGCTCCTGCGGGGTGTAAAGCCGCCCGCGGTAAGGGTTGAACGGCACTGCCTCAAGCTTGGGGAAGATGAGGGCGCCGCGGCTGCGCAGTGATTCTTCCACGCCGGCGTCGAAGGTGCACCCGAGGAAAATTCCGCCCTGCGCCTGCATGGCCTCGAGCTGCGCCGTCCGTCCGCGCAGGTCCAGCGACTGGGCATGCCAGCCCTGCATGGACCTCGCCCCGGCTGCGACCAGCCGGTCGAAGCCGTCCAGGCTTTCGATCTCCAGCGTGCGCGGACTGGGGTGCAGGCTGCGGGCGGCACTCATCCGGGCGCCTAGCGGAGTTGATCCGGGCCGGAACCTGACCCTGCGCCGGATGCGGCCCCGGAGTTCATGTAGGCGTCCAGCTTGGCGAGGGTCTGCTCGATGTTGGCCGGGTGGCGGCGGACGTAACCGGCCAGGCGCAGCAGGATCCTGGCGCGCACTTCCCGCGCGTCCCACTGCTCGGTAACGAGGGTCCCGGGGTTGCCTGCGGCGTCCGCCGCAGGCTCCAGCAGGTAGCGCCAGACGTGGCCGCCGAAGTGCCGCCACGCGATCCGCCGGCCTTCCTCGAACTCGCAGACCGTGTTGAGGATCTTGTAGTCCATCTTCATGTTCATTTCCATGCCGAACTTCGCCCCAAGCGCGAGCCGTTCGGGGCCGCGCGGCTGGGCACCCTTAACGGTGTCGGAACCGTCGATCACGCTGTGCAGTGCGGGGGTGGCGAGCACCTCGAAGATGGCCTCCGGAGCGGCCGCGATGAAGCGGCTGCGGGACACGAGATATCTGTTGGTCATCCGGCAATCCTAGCCCTGCGTTGTGAGGCGGAAATTGTGGTGCAAAATAAATCATGCAGACTCCGCCCCTCCCCCGCAGCAGCCGGCCCCGCATCGGCATTCCCGTCCGGCTCAGCAGTTCCACGGACCCCGATCCGCGGGTGGCGGAGGCCAATGGGCTCTTCGACTACATTGTGGACCTGGTGCGCGACGGCGGCGGCGAACCGGTCCTGCTCACGTCACCGGACGAGCCTCTCGAGGCGCTCGACGGCGTCGTCCTTCCGGGCGGCGGCGACCTGGACCCCCGGCTCTACGGCGAGGTGCCCGGTGATGCCTGCTACGACGTCAGCCATGCCCAGGACGAGCTGGACCTGGCGGTGGCGCGGCGGTCGATCGACGCCGGGGTGCCGGTGTTTGGCGTTTGCCGGGGGCACCAGTTGCTCAACGTCCTCTACGGCGGAACGCTGATCCAGGACATGGATCCGGGGACCGTGGCGCACCGGGAGCCCACGCCCGTGCAGGGCGCCGGCCCGTGGGCGTGGCACGAGGTCGAGGTGCAGGGCGGAACCAAGGTGGCTGGACTGTATGGCGGCCCTGGGGACGGCGCGACGGGGAATCTCAGCGATCGGAGCAGCGCCGCAACCATCACGGTCAAGATTGCCTCCGGCCACCACCAGGCAGTGGCCCGGGTCGCCGAAGGACTCGTGGTGACAGCGGTTGCCGAAGACGGGACCGTCGAGGCGCTGGAGGACCCGGGTCGCTGGGTCGCGTCAGTGCAGTGGCATCCCGAGGCGCTGGAACTCCCGGCCGAAGAACGGCTCACCCCGTTCCGGGCCTTTGTCGACATTTGCCGGCGCCGGTAAATCCGCGCGTATTGGCTCCTGACATCCCCGGACGTCCCCTGATACCATCTACTTAGGCAGTATGTCCTATCAAGAGAACATACAGCTGCAAAAAACATACGCCGACGAACGATCGGCGGCCGTACCGGGTTTCCGGTCCGGGGCACAAGGGAGCGCTTCAACAGTGGCGATGCAAAAAGTGGCTAATCAGCTCAATCTCAACATTGACCGGTCCTCTCCGGTGCCGCTCTACCACCAGGTGGTCCAGGGCATCGAGGCCGCGATCCACGGCGGGGTGCTTCCCCCGGGCAGCCGGCTCGACAACGAGATCGACCTTGCCGCGCAGCTGAACCTCTCCCGCCCCACGATGCGCAAGGCCATGGACGAACTGGTCCGCTCGGGCCTGCTGGTGCGCAAGCGCGGCGTCGGCACGCAGGTGGTTTCGAGCCAGGTCCGGCGCCCCCTTGAGCTGTCCAGCCTCTTTGATGACCTCAGCAACAACGGCAGCAAGCCCACCACGGAGGTGCTGAGCTTCTCCCACGATGAGGCCGACGCCGCCACCCGGGCGGCGCTCCAGCTTCCCGTCGGCGCAAAGGTCTACCACTTCACCCGGCTCCGGAAGGTCGGCGGAAAACCGCTGGCGCTGATGGAGAACTGGGTGCGCGATGACATCACCGCCATCGACGAGGCGCTCCTGGGCTCCCAGGGCCTCTATGGGATCCTGCGCAACGGCGGCGTGAACTTCCGGCTCGCCTCACAGCGGATCGGCGCCATGATCGCCAACGACTACCAGGCGCCCCTCCTGGAGACCACCCCCGGCTCGGCCCTCGTCACCATGGAGCGCACCGCAGTGGATGACACCGGACGCCAGGTAGAGACCGGCCACCACGTCTACCGTGCCGATTCCTACAGCTTCGAGATGACGCTGGTCCAGCGGTAGACGCTGCCCGTCCCGGGCTCCCGGGCACTCCCCGGCCGTCCTGATCCCGCCACCCCGCATACATCCGCGCCGCCCCTCCGGCACGGCAACGAAAGGGCAGAACTCATGGCCAATTGGGTCTATCCGCTTGGCGCCGCCACCCAGGGAAAATGGGACGTCTCGCTCGGCACCGCCGATTCCACTCTTGAGGTGGAGGGATGGGCCCACACCGGCCTGAAGGTCGCCACGCTGGGTGCGGCGGCCGCCGTCGAACTTCCCGCCGCGGATGAGGAACGCATTGTGGTCCCGCTCAACGGCTCCTTCACCGTGTCGGTCGAGGGCGAGGAATACCGGCTGGCCGGCCGGGACAGCGTCTTCAGCGGTCCCAGCGACGTCCTGTATTCGGGCACCGGAAAGGCCGTGACCATCACGTCGCCCGACGGCGGACGCGTCGCCGTGGCCACCGCTCCCGCCAAAGCGTCCTACCCCACCCGCCTCATCGCGGCCGCGGAGACGCCGGTGGAACTGCGCGGAGCCGGCAACTGCTCCCGCCAGGTCCACAACTTCGGCACGCCCGCGGCACTGGAGGCGGACCGCTTCATCGTGTGCGAGGTCCTGACCCCGGCCGGCAACTGGTCCTCGTATCCCCCGCACAAGCACGACGAGGAAAAGGACGGCGAGACCAATCTCGAGGAGATCTACTACTTCGAAACCCGGGCCGCTCCGGGCCACCCGGCGCGGCCGGGCCTGGTGGACGCGATCGGCTACCAGCGGGTCTACGCCTCCGACGAGCGGCCCATCGACGTTTCCGCCGAGGTGCGGACCGGCGACGTCGTGCTGGTGCCCTACGGCTGGCACGGTCCGGCAATGGCGGCCCCGGGCTACGACCTGTACTACCTCAACGTGATGGCGGGCCCCGGCCCGGTCCGCGACTGGCTGATCAGCGACGACCCGCATCACGGCTGGATCCGCCAAACCTGGGAGGGCCAGGATCTCGACCCGCGGCTGCCGTTCGGCGCCTGAAACGGCAGAGTCTGGCGAAGACTAAAGAACCCCGGAGCCTGACGGCTTCGGGGTTCTTTAGTCTTCGGCGCTCCACCCCGGCGACGGAACCGGGGTGGAGTGCCAGATCAGGCGCCCGTGCGGTGGGCCACGGGCTGGACCACACGGACCGGCACGCCGGTGGCGAGGGATTCCTGGGCGGCGTCCGCCACGCGCGAGGCGGCCACGGCGTCTTCCGGGGTGCAGGGGTTCTCGCGGCGGCCCAGGATCAGCTCGACGAAGGCGGCCATCTCGGAGCGGTAGGCCTGGTGGAACCGCTCGGCGAAGGTGCGGTGGGGCTCGCCGGCTGGGAAGGTAACCCCGGCTTCGGCCGAGGCCAGCGCCGTCTTGTCGTCCAGGCCGACCAGAAGCGAACTGCGCGAGCCCTGAATTTCCAGGCGCACGTCGTGGCCGGCACCGTTGTAGCGGGTGGCCGAGACCGTGCCCACGGTGCCGTCGTCGAACGTCACCAGCGCGAGGGCCGTGTCCACATCGCCGGCCGCCCCGATGGCCGGGTCCCCGTTGTTGGACCCTTTGGCATAGACCTCGACGATTTCGCGGCCGGTGAGCCAGCGGAGGATGTCGAAATCGTGGACGGAGCAGTCCCGGAACAGCCCGCCGGAGCTGGCCAGGAACTCGACCGGCGGCGGCGCCATGTCGCAGGTGACGGCGCGCAGGGAGTGGATCCAGCCCAGCTCGCCGGCCTGGTAAGCGCGCCGGGCCTCCTGGTAGCCGGCGTCGAAGCGGCGCTGGTGGCCGATCTGCACCACGCCTTGCCGGTCCCGGATGTACTCCAGCACGGGCAGGGCGTCCGCCACGTTCAGGGCCACGGGTTTCTCGCAGAAGACCGGAATCGCGGCGTCCACCCCGGCCTTGATCAGGTCCGGGTGGGTTCCGGTTCCCGTGGCGATGACGAGGCCATCCAGCCCGGAGACGAGGAGCGCCTCCACGGACGGCAGGAACTCGGCGCCGAGCCCGGCGGCTATGGACCGGGCGTGGTCTTCAGCGACGTCCGTGAGCCGGAGCCGGACGTTGATGCCCTGCGGATTCAGGACGTCGTTGAGCGAGGCGGTGTTGTTGGCGTGCATGACGCCGATCCGCCCCACGCCGACCAGTCCGAGGATAACGTCTTTCATACTTGAGCTCCCGTGTGTAGTGCGGGCACGGTAAATGCTGCCCTGAAGGCCTCGAGGGACGCATGGCTGTCACCGCTGGCCCAGGCTTCCATGCCCACGGTACCGTCGTAGCCGGCCTCCGCGAGCGCCCTGGCGACGGCCGCATAGTTGATTTCCCCGGTGCCGGGTTCACAGCGCCCGGGAACATCCGCCACCTGGATTTCGCCAAGGTACGGCAGTGCGTTCCGGACGAGCTCGATCAGGTTCCCCTCCCCCATTTGGGCGTGGTAGAGATCCAGCATGAGCCTGGCATTCGGGTGCCCGGCGGCCTGAACCAGCGCCAGGGTGTCTTTGGCGCGGGCCAGCGGGATGCCGGGGTGGTCGAGGATGGTGTTGAGATTCTCGAGGCAGAAGGTCACCCCGTTCCTCTCGCCGAGCTTGCCGAGCCGCTCCAGGGTCCGGGCCCCGGTGGCCCACATCTGGCCGGTGGCCCGGTAGACCGGGCGGGCCGCCTGGCCGTCGATGAGTTCAGCCGGGTGCACCACCATCCGGCTCACGCCGAGCTCCAGGGCGGTGGGGATGAGCGACTCCGCCGTCCGCACCACCTCGTCAGCCGTGTCGGGATCCACCAGGCTGCCGGCGGTATATCCGGTCATGGAGGAAAACACCGCCCCGGTGGCCTTCAGCGCACCGATGTCCTTGGTGCGCGAGTCCCAGAGTTCGACGTCGAAGCCGGCCTCGTGGATCCGGCGCACCCGCTCCGTGAACGGGAGGTCCGTGAAGACCATCTCCGCGCAGACGGCAAGACGCATCAGAGGACTGCCGTCTCGGTGACGGCCGCTGGGTTGACGGCCGCTGTATTGACTCGCACTGGGGTCCCGCGCTTGACCGACTCGATGCAGGCCAGGGCCACGGCCAGCGCCCGCCGGGCGTCCGCTGCCCCCGGCGTGAGTGAGTAAGCCGCCGACGACGGCGCGGCATCGCCACTGCGGCCGTCGCGCCGAGCGCGCACGGCCTCAGCGAAGTCGATGAGTTCATCCGTGTAGGCCTGCCGGAAGAGCTCCACGTTCAGCCGGGGAGTATCGGCCGACATCCCGTCGGCGGTGTACCGGCGGGCCGCGGTTTCCGTGGCGCGCCCGGCCTGCACCATGCCCTTGGAGCCGAAGACCTCCCCGCGGATGTCGTAGCCGTAGAGGGCGCTGAAGTTTGCCTCGGCCACTGCGATGGCGCCGTTGCTGTAGCGGATGGTCACAACTGCCGTGTCCAGGAAGCCCTGGTCGCGCAGTCCGGGTTCCACGAGCGCATCGGCAATGGCGTAGACCTCCACCGGCTCGGCGCCTTCGTTGAACCAGTTGAGGGTATCGAAGTCATGGATCAGGGTTTCCAGGAAAACGGTCCAGGCCGGGACCCTGGCTGCGTTCGGGATGCTTCCCGTGCCCGGGTCCCGCGTCAGCGAACGCAGCAGCTGCGGCGTCCCGACCGTTCCGGCCGCGAGGTCCTTCTTGGCCGCCTGGAAGTCCGCCGCGTACCGGCGGTTGAACCCGATCTGGAAGTGCACCCCTGCCGTCTCCACGGCGGCCAAGGCGGCGTCGAGTTCGTCGAGGCCAAGACCGGCCGGCTTCTCGCAGAAGACGTGCTTGCCGGCGGCGGCGGCCTGGGCGATCAGCGACGAGTGGAACCGGGCGGGGCTCGCAATGATCACCGCGTCGATCTCCGGGTCGGCAAGGATGTCGCCGGCGTCGGCCGTCACCTTGCCGGCACCCAGGGCGGATGCCAGCGCGGCGGCGGATTCAACATTGGGGTCGGCGATGGCCGTGAGCTCGGCGCCGGGGACCCGGCGGGCGATGCTCTCGGCGTGAAAAGCGCCCATCCAGCCGGAGCCGATCAGTCCGATCCGGACGGGCTGGGTGGCGTCGGACGGGTTGCGGTTCAGGTAAGCCAAAGGCTTGTCCTTTCGGGAATCGGGACGGCTGCGCCTAGAAGGTCTTGCCGGTGGTCTGGGCCACGTCGGCGACTTCGTTCTTGACTTCCTTGACGATGTCGCTGTGGCCGCCGAGTTGTTCGAGTTCGTGGGCGAGTTCGGCGAGTTCGGCGCCGCCGGCCATTTGGGCGGTGAGTTCGTCGAGGGTGATGTCTTTTTTGTCGTAGTAGCCGATTGATTTGCCGCGTTTGAGCAGCAGGAACCGGTCGCCGACCGGGAAGGCGTGGTGCGGGTTGTGGGTGATGAAGATGACGCCGAGGCCGCGATCGCGGGCCTGCAGGATGTACCGGAGGACCACGCCGGACTGCTTCACGCCCAGGGCCGCGGTGGGTTCGTCGAGGATCAGGACCTTCGCGCCGAAATACACGGCGCGGGCGATCGCGACGCACTGGCGTTCACCGCCGGAGAGCTGGCCGATGGGCTGTTCGACGTCGCGCAGGTCGATGCCCATCGCGGCGAGTTCCTTGAGCGTGATCTCCTTCATCTTCTCGACGTCCATGCTCTTGAACGGGCCGAAGCCGGACGTGAGCTCGGAACCGAGGAAGAAGTTCCGCCAGATCGGCATCAAGGGCACCACGGCGAGGTCCTGGTAGACGGTGGCGATGCCCACATCCAGCGCGTCACGGGGAGAGGTGAATTTCCGTTCCTCGCCCATCACCTTCAGGATCCCGGCGTCGTGCTGGTGCAGGCCGGCGATGATCTTGATCAGCGTGGATTTACCCGCACCGTTATCGCCCAGCACGCACGTGACCCGGCCGTTGTCCACGGCCATCGTGACATCGCTCAGGGCGATGATGTTCCCGTAGTGTTTGGCGACCCCGTCGAGGGAAAGCAGGTGCACCGGGGTGTGGGTGAGTGGATCTTTTTCGTTCTGCAGCAGCGTTTGCTGGTCGATCTCGTTGGCATTCATGGGTCCGGGCCCCTTTACTTGAGTTCCGCGCGGCGCTTGACGATGAGGTTGACGATTGTGGCCAGCAGCAGCATCAGGCCGAGGAAGAACTTGAACCAGTCCGGGTTCCACTGTGCGTAGACGATTCCCTTATTGGCCATGCCGAAGATGAACGCGCCGATCGCGCCGCCGATCGCCGAGCCGTAGCCGCCGGTGAGCAGGCAGCCGCCGATCACCGCGGCGATGATGTAGAGGAACTCGTTGCCCACGCCTTCACCGGACTGCACGGTGTCGAAGGCGAAGAGGTTGTGCATGCCCAGGATCCAGGCGCAGAACCCGACGGCCATGAACAGGCCGATCTTGGTGGCCTTGACCGGCACGCCCACGGCGCGGGCCGCGTTTGCGTCGCCGCCGACGGCGAAGATCCAGTTCCCGACCCGGGTCCGCATCAGCACCCAGGTGGCCACCGCGACGAGCGCGAACCAGATGAACACGGTGATCTTGACGTCGACCCCGCCGATGCTCACCGAAGAGGCGAAGACCGCCCGGGCGGAGGCGAAGCCCTCCATGTTGGCGATCGAAGGCGAGGACACCGAACCGCCGATCAGCCGGGTCAGGCCCAGATTCAGGCCGGTCAGCATCAGAAACGTCGCCAGGGTGACGATGAAGGACGGCAGCTTGGTCTTGATCAGGATCCAGCCGTTGATGAAGCCAATGGACAAAGAGACCACCAGGGCCAGGCCGACGCCGACCCAAACGTTCGTGCTGAAGTACCAGCTGAACATCGACGCCGTCAGCGCCGAGGAGATCACGGCGACACCGGTGGAGAGGTCGAACTCCCCGCCGATCATCAGCAAGGACACCCCCACGGCCATGATCCCGATCGTGGAGCTGCCGTACATAATGGTCGCCAGCGCACCGGGCTGGGTGAACGTCGGGGACACCAACGCAAAGAAGATGAAGAGGACGATGGCGCCGACCAGGGCACCGACCTCGGGACGTCCGAGGAGTTTCTGGAACGGGCTGCGCTTGGCGACGCGCTCATCGGGCGCCGGCGATTTTATCTTGGTCTGGGTGATGGTCATGATAAGTCTCCTTGCTGCCGGGCCGGCGCGGGGCCGGCGCGGCCAGCGGGCTGTTAGCGGATACCCTGCTCGGCGAACTTCAGGACATCGGCTGCATTTGATTTGTCGACGATCGCGGGTCCGGTCAGGACGGACTGGCCGCCGCCGATCTTGAATCCGCCGCGCTTGTTCTGCCACAGCGCATCCACAGCGCCGTAGCCCTGCAGCCACGGCTGCTGGTCAACCGTGAAAAGGACAGTACCGTCGACGATCTTCGACGCCAGCTCCTTGTTCAGGTCGAAACTTGCAACCTTGGCCGAGCTTCCGGCGGTCGCCACAGACTTGATGAGGGTCAGGGTGATGGGAGCGCCCAGCCCGATGATGACGTCAGCATCCTTGGAGGCCTGCAGCTTTGCGGTGGCAGTCGACTCGACCGAGGTCATGTCCGCACCGTTCACGTACAGGATCTCCGCCCCTGGCACCTTGGCCTTCACACCGGCACACCGCGCCTCGAGTCCCACGTGCCCCTGCGCCTGGATTACGCAAATCGGGTGCTTGTAGCCCTCTGCCGCGAGCCTGGTGCCCACGGCCTGACCGGCGAGCTGCTCGTTGGAGCCGAAGTGGGTGAATGCTCCCAGCGCAGCCGAGACCGATTCACCGGCGTTCAGGCTGACAATCGGGATGCCCGCGTCGGTGGCCTTCTTGAGTGAGTCCTTCAGCGCGTCCGGCGTGGCGAGGGTTACCGCGATGCCGTCGACTTTTTGGTCGATGGCCTGCTGGATCAGCTGGGACTGGCGGCCGGCTTCCGGATCGCCCGTGTACAGCAGCTCAACGTTGTCCTTCGCTGCCGCTTCCTCGGCGCCCTTGCGGACGGTGTCCCAGAAGGTGTCACCGGCGGGAGCGTGGGTGATCAAGGCAATCTTGATCCGCTCCGTGGAGGCGACCTGGCCCCCGCCGGCCGCATTGCCCGTGTCAGCGGGCTTGCCGCCGGTGCTCGAACACGCGCTCAGGGCCAGCATGGGTACTACAGCCGCGACTAGGGCCGTCTTCCGCCACGAGAACTTGGTCACGATCAACCTCCTTTGATTCCGGGTCACGCCGACCGCTTCGTTGCGTCAGTCCGTGAGCCATCTACAACTGATCATGGTGATATAGCTCACTAATGTCAATAGTTTGTCCTGACATTAGGATGTAATCACGTAACGATCGCCCTTCCCGCCGTAAAGAAGCACCGGATTGCGGGCGTTCCACGGGACGCCCAGTGCCTGGAAACGACAGCGACGGCGGCCCCGAAAGGCCGCCGTCGTCGTTATGTCCACACTGCCCAGGGGCTACGCCCGCTGGAGCTCCGCGCCGTCCCGCTTGAGGTCCGCACCAGCTTCGCCGGTTCCGACGCCGGTTCCCTGGCCTCCGCCGGGTCGTCCGGCGTCGTGCCGCTTCGCCGCGGCCGCCGCGAACGCCATGACGGCCATGCCGAGCAGCGTGATGCCCGCGCCTGCCCAGATGGGCGAGGTATAGCCGAGACCGGCGGTGATGGTCACGCCGCCCAGCCAGGCGCCCAGGGCGTTGCCCACATTGAAGGCGCCGATATTGGCGCCGGAAGCCAGCGTGGGCGCCGTCGTGGCGTACTTCATGACCCGCATCTGCAGCCCGGGGACGGTAGCGAAGCCGAACCCGCCCAGCAGCACCATGGAGGCGATGGTCATTGGCTGGTTGCCGGCGGTGAGGGCGAAGACCACGAGGACAACCACCAGCGCGGAGAGCGCCACCAGGAGCGTGCGGTCCACGTTCCGGTCGGCCGCTTTGCCGCCCGCGGTGTTGCCGATGAAGAGGCCCACGCCGAACAGGATGAGCAGCCACGGCACGGTGGAGGCCGTGAACCCGGTGACCTCGGTGAGCGTGAAGGCGATATAGGTGAAGGCGCCGAACATGCCGCCGTAGCCAAGGATGGTGACCAGGATGGAGAGCCAGACCTGGCCGGACCGGAAGGCGCGGAGTTCACCGCGCAGTCCGCCGGCCTGGCCCGCACCGGTTTTCGGGACCAGGGTGAGGATGCCGACCAGGGCCAGAACACCGATGACCGTGATGGCCCAGAACGTGGACCGCCAGCCGGCGGCCTGGCCCAGCATCGTGCCGAACGGGACGCCGAGGACGTTGGCCGCCGTGAGCCCGGTGAACATGATGGCGATGGCGCCGGCCTTTTTGGTGGGGGCGACCATGCTGGCGGCGACCACCGCGCCGATGCCGAAGAAGGCGCCATGCGCGAGCGCCGCGATGATGCGGCCGACCATCATCAGCCCATAGTCCGGCGCGACGGCGGAGACCAGGTTGCCGGCGATGAACAGCACCATCAGCACGGCAAGTACGGGCTTGCGCTCGAAGCGTGTCACGGCGGCCGTCAGGAGCAGCGCCCCGACAACGACGGCGAGCGCATAGCCGGAGATGAGCCAGCCTGCCGTGGCTTCGCTGACCCGGAAGTCGGCGGCCACTTCGGGCAGCAGGCCCATGATGACGAACTCGGTAAGTCCGATCCCGAACCCGCCGAGGGCGAGGGCAATCAGGCCAATGGGCATGGAGGAGCTCCTTCAAAAACTGTACGGAAAGAAGTGTGAAGCGTAAGATATTAGTTGCAGACGCGTTATTTATTGTTGCACAAGCAAGTATGCCGCGCAAGCAACTAAATTGTGGGCTGTGGGCGTTCCCTGGTTTCCGGGGACCCGGCAGGCCGATCTGAAGGGAAGAACTGATGGGCATCAAGGACGACGCCGTCGAGGTCCGGGCACAAGGCTGGCGGACCCTGGCGGCCCTGCACGGACTGATCGAGGCGGAGCTGGAACGCGCGCTGCAGGCTGCGGCGCAGCTGTCCGTCGTCGAGTACACGGTGCTGGATGCGCTGAGCCGCCAGGACGGCTGGCACATGCGGATGCAGCAGCTGGCCCGCGCCACCGCGTTGAGCGCCAGCGCCACCACGCGGCTGGTCAACCGGCTCGAGGACCGGGGCCTGCTGACGCGAATCCTGTGCGCCGATGACCGCCGGGGAATCTACACGGAGCTCACCCCGAGCGGGATCAAGCTGCTGGAGGAGGCCCGGCCCAGCCATGACACCACACTGGAGCGTGCGCTGGCCGAGGCGCAGGAGGTGCCGGAACTGGCGCCGCTGGTCGATGCGCTCCCCCGGCTCCACGCCGTGGTCTAGGGCGGGGACACAGCACGCCCCGCACCACGGCAGCGCAACTGGCTAGCAGCACGGGCCGTTTTGAGGGTTCAAAACGGCCCCTGCTGCTGGTTACTTGGGTGGTGCCGGGGCGGGCTTCCTGGTCAGGCTAGGCGGTGGCGGGTTGTTTGGCCGCCGCGTTCTTGAAGTGGTGCTCCAGGTCTTCCAGGCTCTTGTCCTTGGTCTCCGGAATGTACTTCGCGGCGAACGTGATGGCTCCGACGCCCAGCACGGCAAAGACGAAGAAGGTGTTGGAGAGCCCGATCGCGGCAAGGAGTTGCGGGAAGCCGAAGCCGACCAGGAAGTTCACCGTCCACAGCACGAAGGCTGAGGCGCCCATGCCGAGGCCCCGGATCTTCAGCGGGAAGATCTCGGACAGCATGAGCCAGGTGACCGGGGAGATCGCGCCCTGCTGGAAGGCCAGGAACGTCACGGTCAGGGCCAGGATCACGAAGCCGCGGGTGGTGCCTTCGGGCAGGATCAGGGAGAAGAGTCCGATCAGCAGCAGCGCCGCCGTCGTGCCGATCTGGCCGGTGATGAGCATCCTGCGCCGGCCCACCTTGCCCAGCAGCCAGATCCCAACGAACGTGGCCACGACCGAGATGACGCCGTTGGCGATGTTCGCCGTCAAGGCGGCTTCCCTTCCGAAGCCGGATTGGGCGAGGATCTGGGTGCCGTAGTACATGATGGAGTTCACGCCGGTGATCTGCTGGATGACAGCGAGGCCGACACCCACCACGAAGATGCGGCGCAGCCAGGGGACGCTGAGATCTTTCCAGGAACCCATTTTGGACTTGTAGTCCTCCACGGCCATGGCCTTGACTTCCTCGAACTCGGCCCGGGCCTCGGACTGGGAGCGGATCCGTTGCAGCACACTGAGGGTTTCGCCGAAGCTGCCCATCGAGGCCAGCCAGCGCGGGCTTTCGGGCATGAAGTTCATCCCGATCCAGAGCGCGATTGCCGGCAGGGTGGCGATGACGAGCATCCAGCGCCAGATCCCGCCGGACTCCCCGAACGTGTTGCCGAGGTAGGCGTTGAAGATGAAGGCCAGCAGTTGGCCCGTGACGATCATCAGCTCGTTTTGGGTGACGATCCGTCCGCGCCGGGCGCTCGGCGAGACTTCGGCGAGGTAGACGGGCACGGTGACGGACGCGCCGCCGACGGCGAGGCCGAGGACGAAGCGGGCCAGGATCATGACTTCGGTGTTCGGGGCGAACGTGCAGGCCAGGGTGCCGATCAGGAAGATCACGGCCAGCACCATGATCATCTTCCGCCGGCCGTTGCGGTCCGCCAGGCGCCCGCCGAACAGGGCGCCGAAGGCCGCGCCGAAGAGCAGCGAGGAGGTCACCAGCCCTTCTGTGAGCGGGGTCAGGCCCAGGTCTTCCTGCATGTACGGCAGGGCGCCGTTGATCACTCCGGTGTCGTAGCCGAAGAGCAGCCCGCCGAAGGTGGAAATGATGGTCGCTGTGCGCAGCGCCCGTTTGTGGTTTCCCGGCACCTTCCGCTGGTGGGCGGTGGCCGTAGACGTCATACGCTCACCTTCTGGATTTGCTGCCTCATGGTCTCCAGCTGGTAGCGGGAGACCTCGGCGGCGTCGTCGTCCTCTGCGAACACGCTGGAGACCATCACGGTGTCCTCGCGGTCGAGGAACCCGATTTCGTGCAGGCCGCCGAAGAACTCGTCCCAGTTCACGTCGCCGTCGCCGATTTTCAGGTGCTGATGCACCCGGACCGGGTTGCCGGGCGGGTTGGTGATGTAGCGCAGCCCGTGTGAGGCGTGGTGGTCCATGGTGTCGGCGACGTGGACCAGGCGCAGCTTGTCTCCCGCCGCGCGCATGATGTCCAGCGGCGCGTTTTTCATGTGGAAGCTGTGTGAAGCCACGTAGACCAGGCCGACATTTTTGGAGTTCAGGCCGCGGATCACCCGGATCGCGGCCAGGCCCTCCTCGACGAAGTCGTCCGGGTGCGGGTCGATCAGGAGGTCGATGCCTTCGCGTTCGATGATGGGCAGCAGTTCCTCCATGGAGCGGTAGAACGCGCGTTCCGATTCCTCGGCCTTCTCCGGCCGGCCGCTGAATTCGGTGTTCATCGTGCTGACGCCCAGGTCCACGGCGATCTGGATGGCACGCTTCCAGTAGCGGACGGCGGCTTCGCGTGCGTCCTCGTCCGGGCCTGACCAGCGGAGAACCGGCAGCACGGAGGCGATTTCGATCCCGGCGTCCTTGCAGGCCGCCTTCAGCTGGCCCACCAGTTCGTCGTCGGCCTTGGGGTGGTTGTAGAACGGGATGAGGTCGGCGTGCGGGGTCATCTGCATGTACTTGTAGCCGAGGTCCGCCACCACCCGGGGAAATTCGAGCAGGCTGTGCGAGTGGTGGAAGGGCGTGGGATCAAGTGCGATTTTCACGTGGAACACTCCATTGTGGGTCAGTCGGGTTGTGCGTGGCACGAACGAACGGGAGGGGCCGCGGCACCTCCCGTTGGTCCTAGCTGTACAGGCCGGGCTTCGGGTTCAGCTTCACGGCGACCTTCTCGCCGTTCTTCTGCGCTTCGACACCGGCCTCGCAGCAGGCTGCGGTGGCGTACCCGTCCCACGCCGTCGGACCGCCGATTTCACCGCGGAGGGCGGCGTCCACCCAGGACTGGATCTCGACGTCGTAAGCGGCGCCGAAGCGCTCCTCGAAGCCGGGGGTGACGTTCCCGCCCCAGCGGCCGGCACTGCGGGTGTAGGGGCCTTTGTCGCCGCCTATGTTGACGATGCCGTCCTCGAAGGCGGCCTGGGTTGCCACCTCGTAGCCGAACTTGGCGTTGACGAAGATCTCGACGTCGGCCAGGACACCGGACTCCGTTTCGACCAGCACGTGCTGCGGGTCGTGCTGGCCGGCCGGGGCGTTCCTCGTGGCCTTGCCCAGGCGGACCTGGACGGACGTGATCTCCTCGCCGGTGAAGAAGCGGATGGCGTCGAACTCGTGGACCACGGAATCGTTGATCAGCATCTCGTTCGTGAAGCCGGCCGGGGTGGTCGGGTTGCGGTGCTGGTGGTGCAGCATCAGCAGTTCACCGAGTTCGGAGCTCCGGATGATGTCGCCCAGGGCGGCGTATTCGGCGTCGAACCGGCGCATGAAGCCGACCTGGATGCGCTGGTGGCCCAGCTTCTCCTCGGCCTGGACGATCTTCCAGGCGGAGGCGGCGTCAGGCGTGAGCGGCTTTTCGCACAGGATCGGGATGTCCTTGGCGATCGCCTTGAGCAGGATGTCCTCGTGCAGGAAGCCGGGGGTGGCGATCAGGACGGCGTTGACGTCGCCGTTGTTGAGCGCCTCGTCGGCGTCGGCCAGGGCGACGGCGCCCGGGATTCCTTCGATGGCCGCCTGCGCGCGGGCAAGGTCAACGTCGACGACGGCGGCAACTTCGGCGCCGTGGATGCGGGTGTTGAGCCGCTGGATGTGGTCTGCGCCCATACGGCCGGCGCCAATGACAGCTACGCGGAGGGTCTTCGTCATGGTTCTTGTCCTTCGTTCTGGTTTGCGTCTAGTTGACCGCGGTGCGGGAGCCGCAGGAGAGCAGGTAGTTGCGGGTCCGCTTGGCGATCGGCATCGGGACGTCGAAGGCAACGGGGTACATGTCCTGCTCCACAATGCCAAAGATCGGCCGGTCCAGCGCCTCGACGGCTTCGATGACGGCACGCAGGTCCGGCAGTCCGCTCGGCGGTTCGGTCATCACGCCGGCCAGGTTTGCGGCAGCCCACGTCAGGTTCTCCTCGTTGACCCTTTTGAGGATGTCCGGGTTGATCTGCTTGAGGTGCAGGTAGCCGATCCGGTCCGGGTAGTTCTTTATCAGATCCAGGCTGGAAGCGCCGCAGTATTCGGCGTGGCCGGTGTCCAGGCAGAGGTTGAGGTACTTGGCGTCGGTGGCGGCGAGGAGGGTCTCGATGTCCTTCTGCGCGCCGACGTGGGAGTCTGCGTGCGAGTGGAACTGCTGCTGCAGGCCGAAGTCCTCCAGCAGGGTCTTGCCAAGCCGGTTGTGGCCGGCGAACAGGTCACTCCAAGCCTTCTCACTAAGTTCGCCGCTTTCCACCGCTTCGCCGGTGACGTCGTCGCGCCACATGGCCGGGATGACTACCATGTGCTCGCCGCCCATCGCGGCGGTGAGTTCGGCGACTTTGCGGGCCGGTTCCCAGGCGGTTTCCCACTGGTCCAGTCCGCGGTGGAACGCGGTGAACACGGTCCCGGCCGAGATTTTCAGGTCGCGGGACTTGAGTTCCTCAGCGAGGCGGCCGGGGTCGGTGGGGAGGTAGCCGTAGGGGCCAAGTTCGATCCATTTGTAGCCGGATTCGGCCACCTCGTCCAGGAAGCGTTCCCACGGGGTCTGCTGCGGATCGTCCGGGAACCAGACGCCCCACGAGTCCGGTGCGGTGCCGATGATCAGCTTGTTCTCAGTCATTGCCATTCCTTCTCATCGATTGCTCCGCAGGTGCCGTTTTGGACGTTCAAAACGGCGGTTACGGAGCAGTCGATGGTGGTGAGTCGGGTCGTCAGTTGGACGGGAAGTTGTAGGAGGCGCCTGAGGCGTGGGTTGGTTCCGGCCAGCGGGACGTGACCACCTTGCCGCGGGTGTAGAAGGAGACGCCTTCGGGGCCGTAGATGTGCTTGTCGCCGAAGAGCGAGGCCTTCCAGCCGCCGAAGGAGTGGTGCGCCACCGGCACGGGCAGCGGCACATTGATGCCGATCATGCCCACCGTGACGGAGCGCTGGAACTTGCGGGCGTTGGCGCCGGAGGAGGTGAAGATGGCGGTGCCGTTGCCGTAGGGGTTGGAGTTGATCAGAGCGATGCCGGCGTCGAGGTCTTCCACCCGGACCACAACCAGGACGGGCCCGAAGATTTCCTCGCTGTAGGCGGTCATTTCGGTCTTGACGTGGTCGATGACGGTGGGGCCGACCCAGAAGCCGTCTTCGTGGCCGGGGACGACGAGGTCGCGGCCGTCCACCACCATGGCAGCTCCCGCGGCCTCGGCTTCGGTGACGATCCGGACAATGCGTTCCCTGGACGCCGGGGTGATGACCGGTCCCATCTCGGCGCCGGGCTCGGTGCCGTTGTTGACCTTGACGGCGAGGGCGCGCTCTTCGACCTTCTTGACCAGCAGGTCGGCGGCGTCACCCACGGCGACGGCGACGGAGATGGCCATGCAACGTTCCCCGGCGGAGCCGAAGGCGGCGGCGGCGAGGTGGTCCGCAGCATTGTCGAGGTCGGCGTCGGGCAGGATGATGGCGTGGTTCTTGGCGCCGCCGAGGGCCTGGACGCGCTTGCCGTGCTTGGTGGCGGTTTCGTGGACGTACTGGGCGATCGGGGTGGAGCCGACGAAGGAGATGCCGTCCACGTCCGGGTGGGTCAGGAGGCCGTCCACGGTCTCTTTGTCGCCGTGCAGGACCTGGAAGACGCCGTCGGGCAGGCCCGCGTCCATCCACAGCTTGGCCAGCAGCATCGAGGCGGAGGGATCCCGTTCGGAGGGCTTGAGGATAAAAGCGTTGCCGGTGGCGATGGCCATCGGCGCCATCCACAGCGGCACCATGACCGGGAAGTTGAACGGGGTAATGCCGGCGACGACGCCGAGCGGCTCGCGGAAGGAGAACACGTCGATCCCCGTGGAGACCTGGTCCGAGTAGTCGCCCTTGAGCAGGGTCGGGACGCCGCAGGCGTACTCGATGACCTCGAGGCCGCGGCCGATCTCGCCCTTGGCGTCGGAGAGGACCTTGCCGTGCTCGGCGGTGATCAGCTCGGCAAGCTCGTCCACGTGGGCCGCGACGAGTTCGCGGAACTTGAACAGCACGGCGGTGCGCTTGGCCAGGGAGAAGTCGCCCCAGGAATCGGCGGCAGCCCGGGCGGCGGCGACCGTGGCGTCCAGGTCCGCCCGGTTGGCCAGCCGCAGCTCCGCGGTGACGGCGCCCGTGGCGGGGTTGTACACGGGCTGGGTGCGGTTGCCCGCGCCTGCAGTTTCGGCGCCGTTGATGAAGTGGTGGATGGTTTTGGTGGTGGTGAGGGTGCTCATCGGAATGTCCTTGGGAGTTGGAGTCAGTGGTGGCTGCGGGCCCGGGTTCAGCGGCCAGCTCAGCCCAGCAGCTTGCGCTGGCGGTTCTTGTGGTCGGCGTAGGTCTGGAAGGCCTGTTTCGTGGAGTCGAGCTCGGAGACCTGGGAGACGGGCACGTCCCACCAGGACTCGGAGCTGGGGGCATCCAGCAGTGGGTCGGATTCGACGTGGATGACAATCGGGCCGCCGCGTTCCGGGGCGGCCTTGGCATCCCGGACGGCCTGTTCGAGTTCGGCGATGACCTTCTCCCCCGGTTCGATCCGGATCACCTTCGCGCCGAGGCTTTCGGCGTTCAGGGCCAAGTCCACGGGGAGCCGGTCGCCGTCGTCGAAGCTGTGGTGCTTCTTGTCCAGGGCGCGGTACTGCGTGCCGAAGCGCTGCGAGCCGAGGGACTCGGAGAGCGAACCGATGGAGGCATAGCCGTGGTTCTGGATCAGGACCACGATCAGTTTGATCCGCTCGGCGACGGCGGTGACGAGTTCGGTGTGCATCATCAGGTAGGAGCCGTCCCCCACCATCACGACGACGTCGCGCTGCGCCCCGCCCCGCGCTGCTTCGGCCAGGGTTGCGCGCTTGACGCCGAGCCCGCCGGGGATTTCGTAGCCCATGCAGGAGTAGGCATATTCCACGTGGTAGCCAAACGGGTCCCGGACGCGCCACATTTTGTGCAGGTCCCCCGGCAGGGACCCGGCGGCGCAGATGACGACGTCCTGGGCATCCATGGCCCGGTGCGTGGCCCCGATGATCTCGTTCTGGGCCGGCAGCGGGGTGAAGCGGGTGCCGAAGGCCTCGTCCACCGTGGCGTCCCAGCGGGTCTTCTCGGCCGCGATCTGCCGTTCCAGGTCAGCGCCGATCCGGTAGCCGCCGATGGCCTGGTTCAGCTTGACGAGCGCCTTGCGGGCGTCCGCGACGATCGGCAGGGAGGTGCCGTGCTTGTAGGCGTCGATCGGGGCGACGTTGATGTTGATGAACTGCACGTCAGGGTTCTGGAAGGCGGTCCGGGACGCGGTGGTGAAGTCCTCGTAGCGGGTGCCGATGCCGATGATCAGGTCCGCTTCGGCGGCGATGGCGTTGGCCGCCGTCGTGCCGGTGGAGCCGATGGCGCCGAGGGAAAGCTTGTGGTCCCAAGGCAGGACGCCGACGCCGGCCTGGGTGTTGCCCACCGGGATCCCGGTCAGCTCAGCGAACTTCGCGAGTTCCTCGTTGGCGTACGCGTACAGGACGCCGCCGCCGGCGATGATGAGCGGGCGTTTGGCGGTGCGGATCACCTCGGCGGCGCGGCGGATGTCCTCGTCGTCGGCGTCGGGGCGCCGGATCCGCCATTCGCGTTCGGTGAGGAACTCCTGGGGCACGTCGAAGGCCTCGGCCTGGACGTCCTGGGGCAGCGAGATGGTGACGGCGCCGGTCTCGGCCGGGTCCGTCAGGACGCGCAGGCCGTGGTGGAACGCGGAGAACAGCTGCTCGGGGCGGGTCACGCGGTCGAAGAACTTCGACAGCGGACGGAAGGCGTCGTTGACGGTGATGTCGTAGGCGTAGGGCTGCTCGAGCTGCTGCAGCACCGGGTCCGCGGCGCGGGTCGCGAAGGTGTCACTCGGCAGCAGCAGCACGGGCAGCCGGTTGGTGGTGGCCAGCGCGGCGCCCGTGAGCAGGTTCGAGGAACCCGGGCCGATCGAGGTGCTGATCGCAAAGGTCTGGCGGCGGCGGGTGTGCCGGGCATAGCCGACGGCCTGGTGCGACTGGGCCTGTTCGTTACGGCCCTGGTAGTACGGCATGATCGTCGGATCGAGCTGCTGGTACTGCTTGAGGGCCTGCCCGACGCCGGCAACGTTGCCGTGGCCGAAGATGCCGAACATGCCCGGAATCAGGCGCTCCCGGAAGTCCTGGCCGCCGACCGTGTCAACGGTGTACTGCTTGGACAGGTATTCGACGACGGCCTGCGCGACCGTCATTCTGCGTGTTCCTGAGGCAGTGCTCATTCCCATGGGACGTTACTCCGATACTTCTGCGGTGCGGGTGGACAGGGTGCGCTGGACGGACCGGTTCAGCAGGGAGGCCGCGGTCGCGACGGCGCCGGCGACGTCGCCGTCGTGCGGGTAGAGCAGGGTGCGGCCGACGGTGAGTCCCTGGACGCCGGGCAGCGCGAGGGCCGCTTCCCAGGTCGCAAAGACGTCGTCCTGGCTGCTGTCCGGATCCCCGCCGAGCAGCACGGTGGGCATGGTGGTGGCCGCCATGACGCGTTCCATCTCGGCCACGACCGGGAGCTTCATCCAGGTGTAGGCGCTGGTGGAGCCGAGTCCCTCGGCGATGGCGATCGATTTGATCACGGCGTTGGTGGAGAGGTCGTTGCGGACCTTGCCGTGTTCCCGGACGGAGAGGAAGGGTTCCACCATGGCGATGAG
Organism: Arthrobacter sp. 10L424; assembly: GCF_056395325.1. Taxonomy (NCBI): domain Bacteria; kingdom Bacillati; phylum Actinomycetota; class Actinomycetes; order Micrococcales; family Micrococcaceae; genus Arthrobacter; species Arthrobacter sp. 10L424. The sequence goes on from NZ_JBFTJH010000007.1 coordinate 70,813, forward strand.
CCTGCGTTCGGCGAGCGAATCGATGACTTTGGCGGTGGCTTCCAGGGTTGCCACCGTGTCCGGGTCGCCGAGGCAGATGCGGGTGAGCATCTTGCCGCCGTCGGCCCCCAGTGCTTCCAGTGCGGCGGCCGTGTGGCCGGTGAAGCGGTCGTCGAACTCGTTGACCAGGCCGGCGAGCCCGCCGCGGTTCATCGAGCCGAAGACGAGCTTGCCGTCCAGTGCCCCGAGCAGGAGCAGGTCGTCCATGATGTCCGGGGACGCGAGGATGCCGTCCACGTCCGGGTTGGCGAGGGCGATCTGCAGGCGGTCCAGCAGCTGGCGGCGGTCCGCCATCGCCACCGGGTCGTTGCCGACCGCGAGGGCGCCGCGGGCGGGGTGGTCGGCGGCGACGATGAAGTTCTGTTTGCCTGCCTTGACGCCGGGGTGGCGGCGGCGCGCCTTGGCAGCGCGGGCGATCGCGGCGGGATCCTCGAGCCGGATGGCGCTCAGGTGCTCGTAGCGGCGGGGATCGTCGTCGACGGCGGCGGTCACGGATGCTGGAATGAGGCTCACAGGGTGGCTCCTTCGGGGGCGTGGGTGCCCGGTACCAGGCGGCCGCGTTCGGCGAGCAGGGAGGTGACTTCGTCCGGCGTCGGCATGGCATCAGCGCAGGAGAGCCGGGAGGCGACCAGCGCGCCGGCCGCGTTGGCGAAGTCGAGGACCTGCGCGAGCGGCCAGCCGGAGAGCAGTCCGTGGCAGAAGGCCCCGCCGAAGGAGTCGCCGGCTCCGAGTCCGTTGACGGTTTCCACCGGGACCGGAGCGGACACAACACGTTCGGTGCGGGTCTTTGCCATCACTCCGTCCGGGCCCAGCTTCACGACGGCGATTTCGACGCCGGCGGCGAGCAGCCGGTCCGCCTGCTGGTCCGGGGTCCCTTCACCGACAGCGACTGCGCATTCCTTGTCGTTGCCGATCGCGACCGTGACGTGCGGGAGGATCTTGGCGACCTGCGCCCGGGCTTCGGCTTCGGAGGCCCAGAACATCGGCCGGTAGTCGAGGTCCAGGATGGTGAACTGCCCCGGTTTCAGTGCAGTGCGGGGCCTGGCCTCGTGGGCAGCGAGGTGGGCCGTGCGGCTGGGTTCCTGGCAGAGGCCCGTGACGGTGGACCAGAAGATGCCGGCGTCCCTGATGGCGGCGAGGTCAAGCTCCCCGGCCTTGATTTGCAGGTCCGGCGCCGTGGGGAACCGTCCGTAGAAGTAGAGCGGGAACTCGTCCGTAGCCGGCTTGATTGCGCAGAACGTGACCGCGGTGGGCCATTCCTTCACCGGGGTGACGAAGGAGTCATCCACGTTGAACTTGCGAAGCTCGCGGTGCAGATACTTGCCGAAGGCGTCGTCGCCTGTGCGGGTGATGACGGCGGTGCGGCGGCCGTGGCGGGCGGCTGCGACCGCCACGTTGGACGGCGATCCCCCAAGGTACTTTCCGAAGGACGTGACATCCTCCAGATCCACCCCGATGTCATTCGGGTAGATATCAACGCTGATGCGCCCGATCGTGAGAAGTTCGTGGGTCACGGTGATCGCGGACCTTTCTGGTGGAGACTCGGTACCTTGCGCAGCCTGAGCTTCGGTGCTTAGGAAGCCGGCGTGAGCCGGGCCACATCCACTACTTTGCCCTAGAATCTATGTGCTGTCAAAGGTTTGTACTGACATATTTACAACATGACACGGGGAGGCCAAATGCACCCGCCGCCCGTCCGCCGCAGCGGCCGTCTGCGCACCCTTGCGGCCGCCGGCGGGCTACCGGCCGGGCACGCCCAGCTCGCCGGTGACGTACTGCGCCCGGCCGAATCCGAACGACCAGTCCCCCGCCGAGTTCTCGACATAGCCGATGAATACGTCCTCGCCTGCGACGCCAACGGCGGCCAGCTTCTCCGCGATGGCGGCAAACAGCGACTGCTTGGCCCCTTGGTCCCGCCCGGCCTGGGTGAAGATCTGGATCATGACAACATCCGGCGTGCGCTCGAAGCCGAGGCCGGCGTCCTGAGCGACAATTTGCCCCGCCGGATGTTCGGTCAGGACGTGGAAGTAGTCCCGCTCCGGAATGCCGTATTCTGCCAGGATGGCGTCATGGATACCCCGGCTGATCGAGTGGAGCTGTTCGGGACTGCGGCCCTGATTGACGTCTATTCGCACGAGGGGCACTCGCTACTCCTTCATTAGTTTGTCCTGACATACTAACAAATTGAAGATACGCAGAGCAAGAGTAAACAGCAACGCGGGGTCAGGCCGCGTCCATCGCGGGGCGCGGGATGGGCGCGAGGTGACCCCGCGTTGCACTATTGCGCCGACATGGGATCAGGGGTAGCGTTGACAACCTAGAGGTTGATCAACAAAGTGGTTGATCACCGAAGTTTTTGATCACAGTCACTGCCAGTGGAGCAGCAGAGAGACACCACCGGATCCGGGAGGGAAGTGAGACACCCCGTGGACGAACGCGACGACGAACAGCTCGACGCAGCCTTCCTGGCCCTCGCCGACCCCGTCCGCCGGCGCATCATTTCCCGGCTCAGCCGGGGCCCTGCCACCGTGAACGAACTGGCGGAACCTTTCGCGATCACCAAGCAGGCGGTCTCGAAACACATCCAGGTCCTCGAGCAGGCACAGCTGGTCACGCGCACTCGTGACGCCCAGCGCCGGCCCGTCCACCTGAACCCCGCACGGCTGGAGGCGCTCACCGCATGGATCGACCAGTACCGGCTGGTCCGCGAGGGGCAGTTCCGCAGCCTTGACGCCGTGCTCCAATCCAGCGCCGCAGCACGCGGCACACAGGCAAAGGATTCATCATCATGACCAACGCGCTTAAACTCAGTGTTCCGGAAGGCCTGCCCTTCATCGACATAGAGCGGGAGTTCGATTTTCCCGTCGCCGACGTATTCCGGGCCCACAAGGAACCCGAGCTCGTCGCCCAGTGGCTCGGCCCGCGGGGGCTGACCATGGACGTCGACCACTACGACTTCCGCGCCGGCGGCAGCTACCGCTACACCCACACGGCACCGGACGGAACCCCCTACGGCTTCAGCGGGGTCTTCCACACAGTCCGGGAAAACGAGTTCGCCATCCAGACCTTCGAGTTCGACGGCTACCCGGACGTCGTCAGCATCGAGTCCCTGACCTTCCAGGACCTCGGCGGGGGCCGCACCCGGCTGACCGCGCATGCCGTCTATCCCAGCATGGAGGCCCGCGACGGCATGGCGGGGTCCGGGATGGAGGGTGGACTCTCCGAGGCCTACGAGCGGCTCGAGGAGCTGCTGGCCGGCGCGAAAGTCTAGGACCGCCGTCGTCGTTCTTAAACAAACAACGCGGGGTCCCTTCCAGTCCATCCCAGCGGGTGGGACGGACCGGAAGTGACCCCGCGTTGCGTTGGTGCTTGGCGGTGCTTGGAGCCTAGAGGGCTGCGAAGACCTCGCGCAGGAGCTTGGCGGTCTCGGACGGCGTCTTGCCGACCTTGACGCCGGCAGCCTCGAGGGCTTCCTTCTTGGCCTGCGCGGTGCCCGCGGAACCGGAGACGATGGCGCCTGCGTGGCCCATGGTCTTTCCTTCCGGAGCGGTGAAGCCGGCCACGTAGCCGACAACCGGCTTCGTGACGTGTGCCTTGATGTAGTCGGCGGCACGCTCTTCGGCGTCGCCGCCGATTTCGCCGATCATCACGATCGCCTTGGTCTCCGGGTCGGCTTCGAAGGCTTCGAGCGCATCGATGTGGGTGGTGCCGATGACCGGGTCGCCGCCGATGCCGATGGCGGTGGAGAAGCCGAGGTCGCGCAGTTCGTACATCATCTGGTAAGTCAGGGTGCCCGACTTGGAGACCAGGCCGATGGGGCCCTTGCCCGTGATGTTGGCCGGGGTGATGCCGACGAGGGCCTCGCCCGGGGTGATGATGCCGGGGCAGTTCGGTCCGATGATGCGGGTGACCTGCTTGCCGTTGGCGTCGACCTTGGACTGGGCCAGTGCCCAGAACTCGGCGGAGTCCTGGACCGGCACGCCTTCGGTGATCACGACGACCAGGCCGATGCCGGCCTCGATGGCTTCAACGACGGCGTCCTTGGTGAAGGCCGGCGGCACGAAGACGATGGAGACGTCGGCGCCGGTCTCGGCCATGGCTTCCTTGACGGTGCCGAAGACGGTGATCTCGGTCTCGCCGTGCAGGACCGTGGTGCCGGCCTTGCGGGCGTTGACGCCGCCGACAACGTTGGTGCCGGCCTTCAGCATCAGGGCGGTGTGCTTGGTGCCTTCGCCGCCGGTGATGCCCTGGACGATGACCTTGGAGTCCTTGTTCAGATAAATAGACATGGTGCGTCCCTTACTTAGCTGCGTTGGCGAGCTCGGCAGCCTTGTCGGCGCCCTCGTCCATGGTGGCGGCCAGGGTAACCAGCGGGTGGTTTGCCTCGGCCAGGATGCGGCGGCCTTCCTCAACGTTGTTGCCGTCGAGGCGGACTACCAGCGGCTTGTTCGCGGAGTTGCCCAGCTCGGCCAGTGCACCGACGATGCCCTTGGCGACGGCGTCACAGGCGGTGATGCCGCCGAAGACGTTGACGAAGACGGACTTGACCTGCGGGTCGCCCAGGATGACGTCGAGGCCTGCTGCCATGACCTCGGCGGAAGCTCCACCGCCGATATCCAGGAAGTTGGCGGGCTTGACGTTGCCGTGGTTCTCGCCGGCGTACGCAACGACGTCGAGGGTGGACATGACCAGGCCGGCACCGTTACCGATGATGCCCACGGAGCCGTCCAGCTTGACGTAGTTGAGGTCCTGCGCCTTGGCCTTGGCCTCGAGCGGGTCAGCAGCGTCCTTGTCTTCCAGGTGCGCGTGCTTCGGGTGGCGGAAGTCCGCGTTCTCGTCGAGGGAGACCTTGCCGTCGAGGGCAACGATGTCACCGGCGCCGGTCAGGACCAGCGGGTTGACCTCCACGAGGGTGGCGTCTTCCTTCTTGAAGACGTCCCAGAGCTTCAGGATGACGGCGGCGACCTTGCCGCGCAGTTCCTCGGCGAAGCCTGCAGCGGCGACGATTTCGTCGGCCTTGGCCTGGTCGATGCCGACGGCCGGGTCGATCGCGATCTTGGCCAGGGCTTCGGGGCGCTCAACGGCGAGCTGCTCGATTTCCATGCCGCCTTCAACCGAGCACATGGCCAGGTAGTTGCGGTTGGCCCGGTCCAGAAGGACGGAGAAGTAGTATTCCTCGGCGATGTCTGCACCCTGGGCGATCATCACGCGGTGGACGGTGTGGTCCTTGATGTCCATGCCGAGGATGTTGGTGGAGTGTTCAAACGCCTCGTCAGCGGTCTTGGCGACCTTGACGCCGCCGGCCTTGCCGCGGCCTCCGGCCTTGACCTGCGCCTTTACGACAGTTACGCCGCCGATTTTCTCGGCAGCTGCCTTTGCTTCTTCAGGGGTGTGCGCCACGATGCCAGCAAGCACGGGTACACCGTGCGCCTCGAACATATCGCGCGCCTGGTATTCAAACAGGTCCACGGTTTAGTGTCCTTCTACGTCGAAGTAGTTTCTGTACAGCCGGACCCCACGTTATCGCGGTTACCGGGCTGCGGAATAAACGCACCCTGCGACTAGCTGGAAACGAGCCACACGGCGCAATGCTCCTTTCGGAACTCTAGTCCTTCCTTGGGAGCGGCCCGTTCCAGAGTACCCGTTATGTGAGTAAGGACACTATTCTATGGAGCGTAGAAAAACCGCTAGATTACGGGGTTTTTGGGGCCGCTGAGGGGCCCGGCGCGGCTTGTTTCCCGGTGTTTGGAATCAGTTCGTAACGGTCCCGCGTAACGAAGAAGGCGACGCCGGCGGAGACGTTTCCGCAGGCGACACCGCCGTTGTAGGCGGAGCAGCGCAGGCCGTTACGCTCCAAACCCTGGCCCTCTCCGAGGACCGGCAGCTGGGAGATCGGGCCCGTGCGGCTTCCCCTGGGCCCGAATTCCGCTTCCTGCTGTGTGACGCCCGAGCGGCATTCGCCGTAACCGGCTTTTTCCGGCGTCAGCAGCACCGCGCCCCCGAGGTAGCCGAGCCCCGTCCCGCCGCAATCGTCTGCGATGTCCTGGGCCTCAGGCTTGGGATAGTCCGCGAGTTCGCAGTGCGCCACCGGGACGGTGGCCAACTTGTTGTTGGCGGAGTCCGGGAACCCGTTCTGCTCGTAGGGCAGATTCACGTGCCCGCCCCTGGCCGACGTCAGGGAACAGACAATGTTCCGGTCCGCGGTGGCGAAGCTGAGGACGTCCTGGCCTGCCGTGTACTTCGTGGCGTCCGCCAGGGGCGCTTGCCTGAGCTGCTCCAGCGCGGGCAGGGGCGCGGGCGGAACGTAGTCCGGGTCCTTCTGCGTGATGGTGCACGCCGTGGACGCCAGCAGGGTGAGGGCGGCCAGGATCCCCAGAAGTGTCCGTCGCATGGGCTCCATTATGCCTGCAGGAATGCACGGCGCCCGCGGCTGACGGCGTCAGCCCCCGACGCCGGGTGTCCCGCCGCCGCTTGTCCCGCCGGCGGCGGCAGCTGTGATGACGTCGACGGCGGCGCCGATGCTGTCTTCCGCCTCGAACTGCCCCCGTACCGCCTGCGCCCGGGCGCGCCAGGACGGATCTCCCAGTACCGTGTCGACGGCGGAGCGGATCGCGGCGGAGCTGGGTGTCTCGGTTTTTAGATTGACCCCGACGCCGGCGTATTCCACCCGGGCATTGACGTCGCTCTTGCCCTCATTGAGGCCCGCCGTCACGAGCGGGACCCCGTGGGACAGGCTCAGCAGCACCCCGCCGAAGCCTCCGTTGGTGACGAAGACGTCCGTGGCCGGAAAGACCCGGGCGAAGTCGACGTAGTCTTCGACAACGACGTTGCGCTGCGGGTACCGCCGTCGGAGTTCTTCGGTGTTCGCGCCGCCGGTGGCCACGATGATGAGGGTGTCCGTGTCCTTCAGCGCCTCGATGGCGGGGATCATCAGCTTTGCCGGGTCCCTGTTGTCGACCGTTCCCTGCGTGACGACGACGGTCCGGCGGTGGGTTCCGTCCGCCGCCGTCGGCTGCCGGGCGTCGGCGGACGGCGCGGGGGCGGACTGCGTGGTGGGGGCGTCCGGCCCGTCGGCGGCTCCCGCCCGGTGAGGCAGCAGGGCGCCGACGTAGTGGACTTTCGGGTTGACGTTCCGCCGCGGAAAATCCAGCGAGGCAGTGCCAGTCTGGATGATCGCATTCGACCACAGGTAGGGCTCGTCGGTGATGGGGTGGCCCCGTTCGGTGCGGAGACCGTAACCGGCGAGTTGCCGGACGTAACTGTTCCGCGCCGGCTTGGTGACGAACTGGTCCGAGACCAGCCGCGCGCCCGAATGGAGGACCCTGTCGGCCGGGTTCCGCGCCGGGGCAAAGCCGAAGAACATCGGCGGCACCAGCGGATCGCTTTCCATGTTGCCGATAGGGACAAAACTGATCACCGGTTTGCCCAGCACCACCGCCACGAGCCGCTGGATGAACATGGTGTTGTCCATAACGACGGCATCGAACGGGAAGCGCCGCTGCACGTCCCTGATGTCTTCGAAGAAATTCGTGACGTTGCTGGCGAAGATCCGTTCGCCGTCGAACCTGATGGCCATCGGTCCTTTGAGCTTGGCGCGCTGCGGGTAGAGCTCATTGAGGTTGTCCCCGGTGTGTTCAATCGCGCGATCGAACGGATAGTGCGGGATGCCCAGCTCGTCCAGCCTGCCGGCGAGCGTGCGGCCGGTGTACCAGCCGACCTCGTGGCCCTCGTCCTTCAAACGGACACCGATGCCCGTCATGGGATTGAAGTGTCCGGCTATCGTCTGGCTGGCCAACAGAATTTTCATGCGGCGCCCCGTCGTGGCTTGCGGTAGCGCACCGGAGCGGAATGCCGCTTCCTGGCGCCCGATGCTCAGACTGTAGACGGGTCGGGGCCCCGGCACAACGATGCAGCGCAGGCCGAAGAATCCGGGCGCCGGAGTTGTTGGTGCCGCCCAGCGTCCCCGGCCGCTGGCGGGCGGGCCCGTTCCGCTTAGGCGTCGAGCTTTGTCAGCGGGGCGTAGCGGAGCAGGAGCCGCTTCTCGCCGACGCTGAACTTCACCTTGGCGACGGTTTTGTCCCCGGCACCCTCGACGGCCAGCACAGTGCCGTTGCCGAAGCTCGTGTGGTTGACCTTGTCGCCCACGCTGACGGCGACGACCTCCTTTTGCGGCTGCACCCGGTTCTTGGCGATGGCCGCAGGAACATCGGCGTTGAACCCGGCCGAGGGGCTGGCCTCCGTGCCGCGGGCCGTGCCCGCTCCCCAGAAGGATCCGCCGTACCGGCTCGAGCCAATGGAGCCGCCGCTCCCCCAGCCGCCGGCCTGGCGGGTGGAGCCCTCACGCTTCCACTCCACCAGCTCGGCCGGGATTTCCTCGATGAACTGGCTGGCCGGGTTGTACTGGCTCTGGCCCCACATGCTGCGCACTTCGGAGCGGGTCAGGTACAGGCGCTTCCGGGCCCGGGTCAGGCCGACGTAGGCCAGCCGGCGTTCCTCGGCCAATTCCTTGGGGTCGGTGGCAGAGCGCTGGTGCGGGAACAGCCCGTGCTCCATGCCGGTCAGGAACACCACCGGAAATTCCAGTCCCTTGGCTGTGTGCAGGGTCATCAGGGTGACCACGCCGAGCCGCTTGGCTTCGGCGACGGCGGCGGCCAGCTCGTCGGCGGTGCCTGCCGGCGCGTCCGGGATCTGGTCGGCGTCGGCCACGAGGGAGACGCCTTCCAGGAAGGCGCCGAGGGAACCTTCGGGGTTGTCCCGCTCGTATTCCCGCACGACGGCGACGAGTTCGGCGAGGTTCTCCACCCGGGATTCGTCCTGCGGGTCGGTGCTGGAACGAAGGGTCGCGAGGTAGCCGGTCTGTTCGAGGACAGCCTCCAGGGCCGCGGCAGCACCGGACCCGGAGGCCACCTCGGCGAGGTCGTCGAGCAGCTTCACGAAGCCCTGGACCGCGTTGACGGAGCGGGTGGCCATGCCGGGTGCCTCGTCGGCGCGGCGGGCGGCGGCCATGAACGAGATCCTGTCGCGCTGCGCGAGGGAGGCCACGGCCCCCTCGGCGCGGTCGCCGATGCCGCGTTTGGGCTCGTTCAGGATGCGGCGGAGGTTGACGTCGTCGTCCGGGTTGACCAGGACGCGCAGGTAGGCGAGGGCGTCCTTGATTTCCTTGCGCTCGTAGAACCGGGTCCCGCCGACCACCTTGTACGGGAGTCCGACGCGGACCAGGACATCCTCGATGGAGCGGGACTGGGCGTTGGTGCGGTAGAAGATGGCGACGTCGCCGGGGCGGAGGTCGCCTTCGTCCTGCAGGCGGTCGATTTCCTTGGCGATGAACTGGGCTTCGTCGTGTTCGTTCTCGCCGACGTAGCCGACGATCTTCTCGCCGTCGCCTTCCGCCGTCCACAGTCGTTTCTCCGGCCGGTTGGGGTTGCGGGAGATGACCGAGTTGGCAGCGCTGAGGATGGTCTGGGTGGAGCGGTAGTTCTGCTCGAGCTTGATGGTGCGGGCGTCGGGGTAGTCCTTCTCGAACTCCACGATGTTGCGGATGTCGGCGCCGCGGAAGGCGTAGATCGACTGGTCCGAGTCGCCCACGACCGTGAGTTCAGCCGCGCCGGGGCCTTCGCCCACGATCTCGCGGACGAGCGCGTACTGGGCGTGGTTGGTGTCCTGGTATTCGTCGACCAGGACGTGCCGGAAACGGCGCCGGTAGGATTCGGCGAGCGCCGGGAAGGCGCGGAACATGTAGACCGTCTCGGCGATCAGGTCATCGAAGTCCATCGCGTTGGCCTGGCGCAGCCGCTGCGTATAGCCCTTGAAAACCTCGGCGACGGCCTGTTCGAAGGGATCGTTGTAGTTCGCGCTGGAGGAGTAGCTGTCAGCGTCGATCAGTTCGTTCTTGAGCGCCGAAATCTTGTGCTGGATTGCCTTGGGCGCGAAACGCTTCGGATCGAGGTCCAGGTTCTTGGCCACGAGGGTGATGAGGCGCAGCGAGTCGGCGGAATCGTAGATGGAGAAGTTGGAGTTCAGGCCGACATTCTTGGCTTCGCGGCGCAGGATCCGGACGCACGAGGAGTGGAACGTGGAGACCCACATCGTCTTGGCCCGGCCGCCCACCAGGGCCTCAACCCGCTCGCGCATTTCCGCGGCTGCCTTGTTGGTGAAGGTGATGGCCAGGATTTCGCCGTGGTGCGCGCGCCGGGTGGCGATCAGGTAGCCAATGCGGTTGCTGAGCACGCGGGTCTTGCCCGAGCCGGCGCCCGCGACGATCAGCAGGGCGCTGCCGGCGTGCTTGACGGCCTCTTCCTGCTGCGGGTTCAGCCCCTCCAGGAGCTCGGCCGCGCCCGGAAGCCGGTGGTGGTCCGGTTCCCCGGCCGGATTGCCCCCGTGGCCGCCACTGGACCCGGCGCCGGAGGCAGAATTCAGTGCGGAATCCAGCGCCGCCATCCCATGGCCGGCAGGCGTTTTGGTGCGCGCCGCCGTGTTCGAGGCAGCTTGGAAGGGTCCGTCGGCGTAAGGGTCAAACAACATATCCATGGTGTTAACAAGTCTAGGCGGTGCCACTGACAGTCAGGTCCGCCCCCTCGGCACATGCCCCGACCCGCCCGCAGCCACTGGACACAATGCCCGCATGCCCACGCCCCGCGGCCAAGCATGAGCATGACCCCCACCCGTGCAAGCGAGGACTGAGCATGTCCAGTCTCAGGCCCACGAACGGGGCATGTGCCGCGCGGCGGGGAGTTGGGCGCCCGGGCCTACGTCACGGAGCCGGATTCGAGGGCGGCGCGCAGGTGACGGACCGCCGTCGTGCCTCCGGCGACGAACCAGTCCAGTCCGTTGACCCGGACGACGTCGGCCGCGCCGCCGGCAGCGAGGACGATGGCTTTCCCCGGCAGCCAATCCCACTCCGGGCAGCTGTGCTGGAACCAGCAGCCCAGTTCGCCGTCGGCCACCCGGCTGAGGTCGCAGGAGCCGGAGCCAAACATGCGCAGCGCGGCGGCGGAGGTCGCGGCGGCGTGCCATGGCATGGCGCACAGCGGGTCGGCCAGCCAGGTGGGGTGGATGTAAGTCGCGGCGCCGAGTTCGGATAGGGGCACGTCCGAACGGCCGGCGCCGGGAGCCCCCTCCGTACCGAAAGTGGTCAGCCGTTCGCCGTTGAGGGTTGAGGGCCTGTCTATTCCACCGAGCCAGAGCTTGTCCTCCTCCGGCTGGAAGATTCCGCCGAGCACGACACCGGATGAGTCCTTCAAGGCAATGGCGGAGCACCAGTAGGTGGACCCGTGCAGGAAGTTGTATGTCCCGTCCACCGGGTCGATAACCCAGGTCCGGCCGCTGGTGCCGTCCACGGAGGCGCCCTCTTCGCCGAGGATGCCGTCGTCGGGCCGGCAGCGCTGGAGCTGTTCCAGCACGTAAGCCTCGGCCGCGTGGTCCGCGGCCGTAACGACGTCGGAAACCGAGGTCTTTTGCCGGCCTTCCAAGCCGGCCTGCCGCATAAGGAGCGCGAGGGTCCCGGCCTCGCGCACGAGGGCCTCGGCGAGCTGGTAGTCGTCCAGTGCGGGATTGAGTTCAGCGGAGCTGTGCCGGCCGAGCCGGTGTTTTCCTAGTTCGGTCACGCGCTCCAGCCTATCGGCGCCTGCCTGCAGTGAACAGGCGGCGGGCGGACAGCGGACGGCGTCGCGGGATCCGCGCTCAATGACTTCTGTGCCCGGGCGATAATGGAGCCATGGCCAAGACACCCGCACAGCGGATCAAGAAGCACGGCGCGAACGCCGTCGTCCCCCAGCACCAGCTGCCGTCGGTGATCAACCCCAGCACCAGCCGGACCCCGCAAAAGGCGCAGAGCAACAGCAACCTGATCCTGATTGCGGGTGTTGTGGCCAGCCTGTTCCTGTTCTGGTACCTCCACCTGCTCACACTGAACCAGCTCACCCAGCTCAGCGGGGGTCTTGCTATGCCGGATTCCCTGGTCGGCGGCTTCGACTCCGGCTACGTGGAGCAGCTGCGCACCGCCATGGACGAAGACGCCCGCGGGCAGCTGAACTACATCCACAAAACCGCCGGTACGCTTTTCCCGCTGATCTTCGGCTTCACGTGGCTGCTGCTCATCGGCACCAACGTGGCACGTAAGGGACTGCGCTGGGCGCTGTGGGCCGTGCCCCTGCTCTTCGCGGCAGTCAGGCTGTGGGGCAATGCGGCCATCGATTCGATGCTGTCCGCCCAAACTGTCGACGCCGGGCAGGTTGCCCTGCCATCCGGCCTCACCGTCGCCGGGTGGGTGCTGCTGGTGCTGAGCCTGGTTGTTGGGGGCGCCGCGGTGTTTCTGGGCCGCAAGCCTGCGGCGGCAAAGGCTCCCACCGCGGGACATGCCCAGCCTTAGGCCCGGCCACTGGACATAATCCCACTACGTCCACCCGTCGCCGCACCCGGAGGGCATGCGCCGCGGTATGTAACCGCCAGGCCGGTGGGGAACCGAGCCAGGGTGGTCTCAGGCCTCGCTGGCGAGGTACTCCCTAGCCTGGTCCGCGCGCTGCGGGGCGCCCGCCGTTTCGAATTGCTCAGCGGCGCGCAACAGAACGTCCTTTGCCGCCGGCTTGTCTCCGGTTGCTATGTACGCTCTGCCCAGCAGCAGGCATGCCTCCCCGGTCCTTTGTGGAGAGATTCCGTCCTCCAGCCTGCAAAGATCGTCCAAAAGACCTATAGCAGTCGCGGCGTCGCCCGCTAGTAGCGTCCAGTGCGCGCGGTTAAGTTTCAACAAGTGATAGTCATTCGAACTTCCGCCGATAACGTCAGTTGCCAGTTCTGCGCGCTCGATGCACCGCAATGTGTCGGCGTCGGCGATGTCCGCAGCCAATCGCATGGCTGCTGACGCTTTGTTGAATTTCGCCCAGACGTCCAGATTCCTGGCGGGCGAGAATGTCGCCGCCGCAAGTTCGTGGTATCGCAGCCCCTCGTCGACTCGGTTACAGAGGAACGCCACGTTGCCAATAACCCAGTAAGCCTTGCCCGCAAGCTGCTCATCTACTTCTTCCGAAACGATGCTGGCGAGGATGGTGCACTCGTTCCAGGCTTCGTCCAACATCCCGCAGTCTGCCAGAGCAGCGATCAATGCATGGCGGGCCTTTAGATTAATCTCGACGTCGGCGTCCTCCACAGTCAATTCTGCAGCTGTTCGCGCCGAGTCAGCAGCCTGCTCCAATAGCCCAGCTAGCTGGCTCGCCATTGCCAAGAGAATATGCGCCTTTGCCATGGCCTGCGCTGTTGGGACCCCAAAGGAACCGTTCACCAAGGCAACTGCAAGCGCCGCCGCCTCGTCGAACTCCCCCGCGTCCAAGAGGTTTTCTGCCTGGAAGAAGCTCATGTCCCATCCGGCATCGACTTCCCCCGCGGCCACAGCCGTTGCAGCAGCTTCCTCCGCGCTCCGCGCAGCCGCTTTGAAGTCGTGTTCGCCCCGGTATTGCCGGGCGCGAAGCTCAGCTGCGAAGTACGCGGGAGGCAAGGTGTTTTGTTGCATGACCCAATTATCCGTCCCCAAGGGCAGGGAAATGTACATGACGTGCAAGCGGGAGCGTCGAAGTATTCACGCAGGAGTTGCGCAGCTACGCGCAAATAACACAAGAGTTATGGTTGGCAGACATATTGTTACTTCTAGGCGTGTCGGGTGCCCCTATACTGAACTCGCACCACATGAGTCACATCAGCCCCTTATGTATCAGGAGTCCAAATGAAGAAAACCCTCGCTACACTCCTCGTCGCCGGTGCGCTGGCTGCCGCAGGCCTGTCCGCCTCCGCTGCCGTCTCGGCAACCGGAAACTCGGGCCAGGGCTCTGTAGTGGCTGTCGAATGGTGGCCGAACTCCACTCCGAAGAACTAGCGGAGACGGCGTAGTCGAACGGTGGGTGTCGGATTCCGACACCCACCGTTTTTTCGTGCCGCCGAAGCTACGGGCTCGCCCGCCCGATCAGCGCCTCGATCTCCGACGCCGGAACTGGCCGGCCGAAATAGTAGCCCTGGCCGCTTGAGCAGCCCAGTCGGACCAGCTCGGCGGCCTGCTCCGCCGTCTCGATGCCCTCGGCCACAGCTTTGAGTCCGCAGGCGTGGATGAGGTGCAGCACCGCCTCCACGAATTTGCTCTCGTCCGCGTCTGAACCCAGCCCGTCGATCAGGCTCTTGTCGATCTTGACAACGTTGACCGGAAGCTTCCGCAGGTAGCTGATGGACGAATAGCCTGTGCCAAAGTCGTCGATCTCAAGCTGCACGCCCAAACGCCGCAGGCCGCTGAGGGAGTATTTGTCCACATCCCCGCCATTGACGGCCATGGACTCCGTCAACTCGACAATGAGGTTGGCGGCGTCCACCCCCGTTTCGCGGAGGATGTCGCGGACGTGTTCTATCAGATCGAGGTTCTGCAGCTCGGTGGTCGAGATGTTGACCCGGACGTTGAAGTCGGCGTCCACGTTCAGGTCCTGCTGCCAGCGCCTCAGTTGGCGCACCGCATTCCTCAACACCCAGTGGCCGAGGTCCACGATCATCCCCGTCTCTTCAGCGAGCGGGATAAAGGAATCGGGCATCAGCAGGCCGCGCTCCGGGTGGTTCCAGCGCACCAGCGCCTCGACACCTTCGATCTTTCCGGTGGCCAGGTCCACGACCGGCTGGTAGTGCAGCGTGAGCTGGTCCTGGAGGATCGCCTCGCGCATTTCGGTGATCATGACGCTCTGCAGCCGGCGGGCGTAAAGCAGGGCCGGCTCGAACACCTTGATACTGCTGTGCGGCTGGGCCTTGGCAGCGTACATCGCGGTGTCTGCTTCCATGACCAGATCGTCGACGGTCTGCCCGGCTTCCGCCACCCTCAATCCGATGCTGGTACCGCACGTGATGCGCAGATCCCCGACTTCCAGGCTCTCGCCGAGCGCCTTGAGGATTCGGTTCGCGACCCGCCGGGCCCGGACCAAGTTGGACTTCGGCAGCATGACGGCAAACTCGTCGCCGCCGAGGCGTGCAACGGTATCCGTCTCCCGGACTGCGTCCTGCAGACGCCGGGAGATCACGCGGAGGACGTCGTCGCCGGCGCTGTGTCCCAGGGTGTCGTTGATGCCCTTGAAGGAATCCAGGTCCAGGACCAGCAGTGCCGGCGGCATTTCGCCTCGGGACGTTTCGGCAAGGGCGTGACTCAGGACCGAATTGAGCGCCGTCCTGTTGGCGAGCTGGGTGAGCGGGTCAGTCAGTGCCATCCGCTCAAGCTCGACCTGGGCCTCGCGCAGCATCGCCGTCCGACTTTCGACGCGTTCCTCAAGTTCCTGATAAATGGTCTGCAGGTCGTCAGCCATCAGGTTGATCCCGGCAATGACCGCGGCGACGTCGTCCCTGGCACCGGAGTGGGGAATCCTGGTGGTCAGGTCGCCTCCTGCGATGCGGACGATGCCTTCGACGAGGGCATGCAGCCTGGGGTCCGGCGGATCAGTCTTCACTCGTGTATTGCCCTAACCAATCGATGGCCTCAGCCTCGGACGTGAAGAATCGCGCCGGGATCGTCTCGGTCTTTGATCGCAGCAGGTAGTGCGCGATCACGCGGTCGACAGGGCTTTCCCCCACGAGGGCAAAGGCCGACGCCGCAATGGAGGTGGCATAGACGTGCCGCGCCTCGAGGCTGACGCCCACGACCCCGGTGATGACCAGCAGCACCGGCATACGCCGGCCGTTGGCCAGTGCGCGGACCGTAGCGCCGGCCACGCGCGCCTCGGGCCCCTCGATTTCGGCGTTGGCCGGAAGCGCGACTTCGATGATGCCGCCGTCGCGCACGCGGACACCGATCACGGCACCGGCCGGCGTCTCCGTCGCGGCCGGGAAATCGGCGTCCGGGCCTTCCTCCGGAATGCGCTCATCGGGCGCCACCGGCGCTTCGACGCTCACCGCACAGCAATTCGACGACGGCGGTCGGTTGAACCGCGGAGATCCCGGTTCAACCGGCGGTCGCCATGGTATAAAATGGTCTCCCAGTCGACCTCCTCGGCTGTCTTCTCAACCACGAGGCTCTCCTCTACTTTCTTGGGCCGGGGACTGACATACAGCCAGTTGACCATACCGAGGAAAATATCGACCACGGAATTGAACACACCGATGTAGGCCCGAATTGCTCCGGCAGCCAAGATGGCGTTGAGCGATGCGAATGCCACATTGCCCCAGTTACCCAGTTGGGCATCGCGCCAGACTGTCAGCAGCGAGAACGCGACGATCGCGTAGGGCGTCAGGACGTAGAGCCCGGGGGCGGCGGTACGGTCTTTGACCTTGGGAGTGCGGACAAAAGGAATCTTGTCGCCGGTGACAGCCTGCTGCAGCGATTTCAGCACCCCGGCCAGGTTCACCGGAAGCAGCACCAGGTTGAAACCATAAATCCGCAGGATGTCGCTGAAGCGGTGCCCGCAGTCACGCAGATCGCTGCCCATGGCCAGGAAATAAGGCAGGGCGGCGAGGAACACGATGGGGCTCAGCAGCCGGCTGTCGTAGGGGTAGGCCAGCAGAAAGACCAGGCCGAAGCTCGCCCAGGCGATGGATGCCATGTAGTTCACGCGCAGCAGCACTTCGCGGAACAGGATCCGGCGGCGGTCTGACCGGCGCTGGCGAAGCTGGGCCCACAGCTTGGGCAGGATCAGGAGTCCGCCGTTGGCCCAGCGGCGGCGCTGGACCAC
This sequence comes from Arthrobacter sp. 10L424, assembly GCF_056395325.1. Taxonomy (NCBI): domain Bacteria; kingdom Bacillati; phylum Actinomycetota; class Actinomycetes; order Micrococcales; family Micrococcaceae; genus Arthrobacter; species Arthrobacter sp. 10L424. The sequence continues at coordinate 87,525 of NZ_JBFTJH010000007.1, forward strand.
CAACGAGCCGAAGTCGGGCGGCGTGGCGCTGTAACTTAGTCGCTCCGGATAGTTCACGAGAGTCCAGCCGTGCTGACCAAGGTCAATGCTGGACTCGGTGTCTTCGATGACAGTGCGGTCCTGGATGTACGTCCGGATCTCGAATCCCCCCCTGGCTTCAACCTCCACGATGTCCTCGAGGGCGCGCTTCCGGATGATGGCATTCGCGCCGACCCAGAAGGTGGCTCCGTAGTACGTCATTCCCTGGTGAAGGATGTGCTGCAGATCAGTCGTGGCTCCCGCGACGCGTTCGATCCGGGTGGGTGCGCCCCGGAAGGAAGAGTAGGGCGTCTGGGTCACGGCGACGCGCTCGTTGCCCGCCGATTCGAGGAAGTACACCAGGCGGAGGCAGTAGTCCCGCAGAAGGAGCGAGTCGGCGTCGAGGGTGAGGAGGTAGGTGGTGTCCGGGAAATCCAGGATCCGGTCCGAGTCTTCAAGTTCGGCGTCGCCCTGGACTTTACGCAGGACCACGCCGTCGGCGGTGTCCTCTTCCTTCCAGGAGTGTCCCATCAGGGAAATGTAGGCATTGAGGTTCATCGCCTTGTTGGCCTCGTGCGAGAGGCTGGCGTATTTCTTGCGCTCGAAAGTTTCGGTGGAAACGTTGAAGATCCAGGTGAGGCGCAGGTACAGCTCGTCGAGCCGGGACCACGGCGGCGAGGCGTGCTGCACGAAAGCAGCGTTCAGGCCAACCAGGACCAGCCGCAGCTCGCGGGCGAGCCCCATCAGGACCAGGTCCACGAAGAACTCGTCCACGTGGTCTTCGACCTGCTCGCCTGCCGCCATGGATTCCAGCCATTCTGCTGCCGCCTCGTACTCGACGATCAGCAACGCCAGCTCGGCGCGCTCTTTGGGAGCTACCGTCTTTGCACGGCGACGGAAATCCGTCAGGGCGGAGTTGAACCGCGCCGCGGGGATGCTCATAGCCGCGGAAATTTCGGCCGACAGGCCGCGGGTCCTTTCAAGTTTGGCTCGATCAGCCGGGTCGGAGGGATTGGGCGGATCGTCAACCAGAAGGACAACTTTGAGGTCGGGAAATTCCTGCAGTGCTGCTGACCACAGCGTGGCCCGCACCACTTGCGGTTCCTCGGCGTAGGACGGCACCAGCACCGTAATGCCTTCGGCGTAGTCAGCGAAGTGGCGGTCCAATTCCCCGCGCGGAACCCGTGAATGGTCCCGGAACCGGTACAGGGCACCCTGACGCGCTATCAGGTACATTAGCGCCGAAAAAGTCAGGAATGTTACGACAACCAGATAGGAGACTGTCTCAAATTGGAATCTGAACCCGGCATTCGGGTTGTCGGCCAACTCCCGCAGAATTGTCGAAATGACGTAGCTGACCCAGGCAAGGAGCGTGGTGAGAATGCCCAGCCGGCCAAGGATAATTTTCCGGCGGGAGGGCCGTGGGTGAACAATCGAAAGCGGTTCGGACCGCTTTTCAGCGCCCCACTGACGGCGCCGAACTGCACCCTTTTGTTCACTAACGACGCTTTCTGCGTCAGGGCGCGGCAAGACTAGCTGATCAGACATTGGTCCCCATAGACTGCAAAATCGGCGTTTTGGCGTGCGCTGACGACAAATCGCGCCCGGTGCACCGGAATGTTCCAGTGAGTGCCCTTATGATAATGCAAGGTCAGACCGCTACCGGACATAAGACACCCCGGAAATTCCACGAACTGATCCCGATGGCCGGCGTGTGCCCGGCGGTTCACTAAAAGACATAAGGGGGCCCTGTGTCCAAAAGATTCCCAGGCCGCAAATTATCGATCGTTCGGGTGGGCATTCTCACCGGCGTCGTCATGGCAATCACGGCGGGAAGTGTGGCCGCATGGGGCAACTTCCAGGATGTGAGGACGGCCGAATCCATTCCGTCCATTTTCTCCGGCTACGTGGACGTCACGGCGACTCCGCGCTACGCCTTCGAGGACCCGGTATCGAAGGAAGCCGAAAACGTACTGCTGTCCTTCATTGTGGCGGACGCCGGGAATGGCTGCACCCCGAGTTGGGGCGCCGCCTACTCCCTCGACGAGGCCGGATCCGCGCTGGACGTGGACCGCAGGGTTGCCCGGCTCCAGCAGTTGGGCGGGACCGTCTCGATCTCTTTCGGCGGCCTGATCAACAAGGAACTGGCCACGACCTGCACTGACGCTGGCAAACTCGAGGCCGCCTACGGCGCCGTCGTGGACCGCTACAACGTCAGCAGCATCGACTTGGACATCGAAGGCGAAGCCCTCAGCGACGTCGCTTCCCTTGACCGGCGGGCAGCGGCCGTCGCGGCGCTGCAGCAGGATCGCCGCGGGAGCGGCAAGGACCTCACCGTGTGGCTGACCCTGCCGGCAGACCCCAACGGACTAACGACGGCGGGCAGCGACGCCGTGCGCCGGATGATCGCCGCGGGGACTGACCTGGCCGGCGTGAACATTATGACCATGGACTATGGCGGCAGCAGGCTGACGGACCGGTCGATGTACGGGAATGCCGTCTCGGCTGCGGAAGCCGCCCACCGGCAGCTCACCGGCTTGTACCGGGACGCCGGCAGCGAGCTGGGTAGTGAGACCGTATGGCGCAAGATCGGGCTGACGCCGATGATCGGCCAGAACGACATCGCCGGTGAAATCTTCACGCTCAAGGACGCGGAGGAACTCAGCGCCTACGCGAGCGCCAAGGGCGTCGGCCGCCTGTCCATGTGGTCCCTGAACCGTGACCGGACATGCAGCCCCAACTACCCCGACGTCACGCAAGTCTCGGACGGCTGCAGCGGCGTCGAGCAGGGAACAGCAACGTTTGCCACGATTCTCGGTGCCGGCGTCACCGGCAGTCCTCCCACCGCGCCAGCAGCCGTGGCGCAGCCGACGCGGGCCCCGGCCGTCACCGATGATCCGTCGACCAGCCCTTACCCGGTTTGGAACGAAAGCACCGCCTACACGAGTGGCGAGCGGATCGTCTGGCACTCCAATGTCTACGAGGCCAAGTGGTGGACCCGGGCCGACACGCCGGACAACCCGGTGCTCCAGGGCGCCGCAACGCCGTGGCGCATCATCGGCCCGGTACTGCCAGGCGACAGGCCCACCCCGCAGCTCACCGCCCCGGACGGCACCGCGCCGCAGTGGGAGCCTGCCAAGGTCTACCGCAAGGGCGACCGGGTGCTCTTTGAGGGCCGGGTGTTTGAGGCGAAATGGTGGACTCAGACGGACAGCCCCGAGGCTGCCCTGCAGGGATCACCGGAATCGCCGTGGTCCAAGCTCCGCGACGAGGAACTGCTGAAGCTGATGACGACGCCGGCTCCCACGCCGGCGCCGTCCCCATAGGGCGGGCTCAGGCCGTCCCCGGGCCCGCCCTATGGGGTCGGGCCCGGCTCATGCCTGCAGCGCCCCGCGGGACTTCCGGAGCGAGCGGTCCCGGCCCACCCGCTGGGCTACCACCAGACCCACGGCGGCCGTGCCGATGGTGATGGGGTACCCCATGAGCCGCTCCAGGGTCCCCGGCTCCGGCACGTCCATCCCTGTCACCCCGCCGGTGACCAGGGCGCCGAGAGACACGAGGCCGCAGACCAGGATGGGCCAGCTAAGGGGTGTCTGCCGAAGCCACAGCCACCCCAGCAGCAACAGGGCCAGGCTCCCGGCACCGAAATACATGATGGCGCCCACCCCGTGCCACACGGAACCGGCGTCCTCAGGGACCAGCCCCACCAGGACGGTGCCGGCTCCGGCGACGGCGGTGAGGGAACGTGCGGAGACCGCGGCAGCCCAAGTGAAACGGCCACCCGGCACCAGTGTGAACTGTGCGCCGGGCCGCGCTGCCGTGCACAGCAGCGCCGAACTCAGCAGCAGGGCGCCGACCATCATCCCGATGCCCTGGACCACGAACGAGGCGTTCATGAGCACATGCGCCGGCGAGCAGACGTCGCGGCCGTCGAAAAGCCCGCAGCCCGCGGCGCCCAGATCGCTAATGTAACCGGTCCGGCGGCTGTACGGCTGCTGCCCCGCCCACGCGCCGATCACGGCCGCCTCCGCCACGAAATACTGCAGCACGCTGAGCAGCGCCAGTGCGCCCGCATAAAACCGCGTGGACGGCAGATCGGGGATGTAGATAATGTTTTGGGACGGCGAGTCAGCGGGGGCGGCCATGCCAAGAGCGTAGTACGGCCCGTCACCTTGTATGCTTATATCCGTGTCCGAACGGGCCGGCCCGCGGCCGTCCAGCACGGATACCCGCCCTCGTAGCTCAGTGGATAGAGCACGGCTCTCCTAAAGCCGGTGTCGTTGGTTCGATTCCAATCGAGGGCACTTGAACCCCCAGCCGCCGGCCGCCGCTCCGGACTTCGATCTCCGCGCCTACCTGCTGGGCTCCTGGACCGTGGAACGCACCCTCCTCGACATGTCCACCGGCACCCGCGGGTCCTTCACCGGCGTCGTCCGCTTTACCAAAACGCCCGACGGCGGCCTCCGCTTCCGCGAAGAGGGCACCGTTGCCTGGGCATCCGTCCCCGGCGGACCGGCGGGCACACCGTTCGCCGGGCCGGCGAGCCGGGAATACCTGCTGCGGCCCGCCGGCGCACCGGACACGATGGACATGTTCTTCCCCGACGGCAGGCCGTTCCACCGCATGGGCTTCGGCCCGCAGAGCGGCCGGGACCAGCACTGGTGCGACCCGGACAACTACCGCGTGCAGTACACCTGGACCGGTCCGGATGAGTTCCGCTACGAGTGGGATGTCACCGGCCCAGCCAAGGACCAACTGCTCACGTCCGTGCTCCACCGGACCACGGACGCCGCATGAACACGCCCGCCATGAACCCGCTCATTGTGGTTTCCGCCGTCTGTGTCTTCGACGAGGCCGGGCGCCTCCTCACCGTCCGCAAACGCGGCACGGACAAGTTCATGCACCCCGGCGGCAAGCCCGAGGCGGGCGAGACAGCCGCCCAGACGGCCGCCCGGGAGCTGGCGGAAGAAGTCGGAATCGTCCTCGCGGCGGACAAGCTGGTGCTCCTGGGCGTCTGGTTCGCGGACGCCGCCAACGAGGCCGCGACGCAGATCCAGGCCACGGTCTTCACCGCCCCCGGAGTCTGGCATGCCCGGCCCTCCGCCGAGATCGCCGAGATCCGCTGGCTGGACCTGGCGGCGGAGCTGCCGGATGACCTCGCCCCGCTGCTCACCGACCACGTCCTGCCAGCCCTCTCGGGCCAGCAAGGCTAGAGCCCGGGAACGGACTCCTCGGCCACGGCACTGGCCTCGGCGAACTGGGTCCGGTACAGCTCCGCATAGCGGCCCTCGGCGGCCAGCAGGCCGCTGTGGGTTCCGCGCTCCACGATCCGGCCGTCCTCCACCACCAGGATGGCGTCGGCGGCCCGGATGGTGGACAGCCGGTGCGCAATCACGACGGCGGTGCGGCCCTCGAGCGCGGCGCTGAGCGCCTCCTGGACAGCGGCCTCGTTGGTGGAATCCAGGGCCGCGGTGGCCTCGTCCAGGATGACGACGCGCGGCTGTGCGATGAGCAGCCGGGCGATGGTGAGGCGCTGGCGTTCGCCGCCCGAGAGCCGGTACCCGCGCTCCCCCACCACCGTGTCCAGACCATCCGGGAGCGAGCGGATCATGACTTCCAGCCGCGCCTGCCGCAGCACGTCCCACATCAGCTCGTCGCTGGCGTCCGGGCGGGCCAGACGCAGGTTGGAGGCGATGCTCTCGTGGAAAAGGTGCCCGTCCTGGGTGACCATGCCGAGCGTGTGCCGCATGGAATCGAAGGTCAGGTCCCGGACGTCCACGCCGGTGCCGGGAACGGTTCCGCCAAAGCGCACGGCACCGGAATCGACGTCGTACAGGCGCGACAGCAGCTGCGCGATCGTAGACTTGCCGGCGCCCGAGGAGCCGACGAGGGCGACCGTCTGGCCGGGTTCCACCCGGAAGCTGATGCCGTGCAGCACCTCCTCGCCGCCGCGGGTGTCCAGCGTGGACACGTCTTCCAGCGAGGCGAGCGAGACCTTGTCCGCCGACGGGTAGGAGAAGCGGACGTCGTCGAACTCCACGGACAGCGGCCCGGCCGGCGACTGCACCGCGTCAGGCTTCTGCTCGATGAGCGGCTTGAGGTCCAGGATCTCGAAGACCCGCTCGAAGCTGACCAGGGCGCTCATGATCTCGACGCGGGCGTTGGAGAGCGCGGTGAGCGGCGCGTAGAGGCGGGTCAGCAGCAGGGCCAGCACCACGACGTCGCCGGCTGCCAGCTGCCCCTGCAGCGCCAGGAAACCGCCCAGGCCGTAGACCAGGGCGAGGGCCAGCGCCGAGACCAGCGTCAGGGCGGTCACGAAGGTGAACTGCAGCATCGCCGTGCGGACGCCGATGTCCCGCACCCGGCCCGCGCGGGCCGCGAACTCCCGGGATTCCTCGTCGGGGCGGCCGAAGAGCTTCACCAGCGTGGCGCCCGGGGCGGAGAAACGCTCCGTCATCTGCGTGCCCATGGAGGCGTTGTGTTCCGCGGCCTCGCGGCGCAGGTCGGCCAGCTTGGAACCCATCCGACGGGCCGGAATCAGGAAGATGGGCAGCAGGATCATGGCCAGCACCGTCACCAGCCAGGACTTGCCCAGCATGACCACCAGTGTCAGGGCGAGGGCAACGACGTTGCTGACGACGCCGGACAGGGTCCCGGCGAACGCCGACTGCGCGCCGATCACGTCATTGTTCAGCCTGCTGACAAGCGCCCCGGTGCGGGTGCGGGTGAAGAAGGCGATCGGCATCTTCTGCACGTGGTCGAAGACCTTGGTGCGCAGGTCCACGATCACGCCTTCGCCGATCGTGGAGGACAGCCAGCGGGTGACGAGTCCCAGCCCGGCCTCGGCGACCGCCACGATGGCGATCAGCACGGCCAGCCAGACCACGACGTCGGTGCCCGCGCCCGCGATGATCGCATCCACCACCTGCCCGGCCAGGACCGGGGTGGCGACGGCCAGCACGGCCATCACGATCGACAGCAGGACGAAGGCGATCAGCCGGCCCTTGTGCGGACGGGCGAAGCTGAACACACGCTTGAGCGTTTCCTTCGAGAACGGCTTCGAGCCGCTGGAGGCGCGCGTGATGTTGTACAAGGAGCTCCACGCAACCCGGTCCATGCTCATGAGTTCTTGCCTTTCGGGGCGGTGGCGCCCAGCAGCTCCGTGACGACGCCGTTGTTCACGTTCCAGCGCGCGTCGAGGCGCACGTTTTCCAGCAGTCTGCGGTCGTGGGTGACCAGCAGCAGGGCGCCGTCGTAGCCTTCGAGGGCCTCTTCGAGCTGTTCGATCGCCGGGAGGTCCAGGTGGTTGGTGGGTTCGTCGAGCACCAGCAGGTTCACTCCGCGCGCCTGCAGGAGGGCCAGCGCGGCGCGGGTCCGCTCCCCCGGCGACAGGGAGTCGACCGGCCGGGAGGTGTGGTCTGCCTTGAGGCCGAACTTGGCCAGCAGGGTCCGCACTTCCGCCGGGGACTGGTCCGTCAGGACGGCTTCGACGGCGTCTGCCAGTTTCAGCCCGCCGGCCAGCAGCCCGCGGGCCTGGTCAATTTCGCCGACCGCCACGGAGGCGCCCATCGAGGCGTCGCCGGAATCGGGCCGCTGGACGCCCAGCAGCAGGCGGAGCAGGGTGGACTTCCCGGCGCCGTTGGGCCCGGTGATGCCGATCCGTTCCCCGGCGTTGAGCTGCAGGTTAACGGGTCCGAGGGTGAAACCGCTCTGGTGGACCACCGCGTCGCGAAGCGTCGCCACAACAGCGCTGGACCGCGGCGCCGCCCCGATGGTGAACTGCAGCTGCCATTCCTTGCGGGGTTCTTCGACCTCTTCGAGCCGGGCGATGCGGGATTCCATCTGGCGGACCTTCTGGCCCTGCTTTTCGGAAGATTCGGTGCTGGCCGCGCGGCGGATCTTGTCATTGTCCGGGTTCTTCTTCATCGCGTTCCGGACGCCCTGGGAGCTCCACTCGCGCTGGGTTCGGGCCCGGGACACCAGGTCTGCCTTGGTGTTGGCGAACTCTTCGTACCGTTCACGGGCGTGCCGGCGCGCGACGGCGCGTTCTTCGAGGTAGGCCTCGTACCCGCCGTCGTATACGGCCACGGAATTCTGCGCGAGGTCGAGTTCCACGATGGTGGTGACGCAGCGGGCGAGGAACTCGCGGTCATGGGAGACCAGCACGACGCCGCCGCGGAGCCCCTGCACGAAAGCCTCCAGCCTGGCCAGCCCGTTGAGGTCCAGGTCGTTGGTGGGTTCGTCCAGGAGCACGACGTCGAAGCGGCTGAGGAGCAGTGCCGCGAGCGCCACGCGTGCGGCCTGGCCGCCGGAAAGCCCCGTCATGTCCGCGTCCTGGCCTACCTCCAGGCCGAGGTCCGCCAGCACAGCCGGGATGCGTTCTTCCAGGTCGGCGGCGCCGGAGGCCATCCAGCGGTCGAAGGCATGGGAGTAGGCGTCGTCGGCGCCGGGGGCTCCGGCACCAAGGGCCTCCGCCGCGGATTCCATCTCGACAGTGGCCTGGGCGCAGCCGGTACGCCGGGCTATGTATCCGCCCACCGTTTCGCCAGCGATCCGTTCGTGCTCCTGGGGCAGCCAGCCCACGAACGCGTCGGCCGGGGCAAGGCTGACCGTGCCTTCCTGCGGCTCGTCCACTCCGGCAAGGAGCCGGAGCAGGGTGGATTTGCCCGCACCATTGGCTCCCACGACGCCGACGACGTCGCCCGGTGCGACGGTCAGGGAGAGTTTGGAGAAGAGTGTGCGGTGGTCGTGACCACCGGCGAGGTCCTTGGCAACAAGGGTTGCAGTCATTAGTCCATCCTCTCACCGCGGCCCAAAACAGAGGGCCGGGGGGCGCTCCGGGCGGCCAATAGCCGCCGGGCATGAAAGAACCCGCTGGTCCGGACTTGGGGGGTGTACGGACCAGCGGGTTCGAGGATCTAGCATAGTTGAATCAGCACCTCCCGTAAAATCAATGCAGTTCTTGCTCCACCGATCTTCAGAAGCGCCCCTTCCATTCGACTCCGCAGGAAGCCATAGATGCCATTACCCGCCAAGGCGTTTCAACACTGGCTCCATGGCGTTGCTCCCACCGCGAGCACGGCCGATATCTGCAGGATCTCCGGGATCAAACGCACCACGCTCGCCCAGCAGCTGGTTCGGGGAAAGGTCGCGGAAACCACCCTGGTAAGCATCAGCCGCGCCCTGAAACGCAACCCACTGGCCGACCTCGGCTCGTTTGACAGCTATGCGGAGCTTGCGAAGCAGCCGCAGCCGCCCACCGCTGCAGAACTCGTGAGCCAGATTGCGACGATGGACCTGCTCCGCGCGGTTATTTCCCGCTCGTCCCCGGCGTATGGCGGCTTCGGCGACAGCGGCAGCGCGTTGACCCCCGCGCTCAGCGCAGCCCCGCACGCCACCTCCGTCCGGAACTGGGTGGACGCGATCGACGACGGCGAACTGCGGCACCGCGTTTCGGCGGCAACGGGAGTCGCGCCCCAGAACTATTCGGCGCAGTTGACCGCTAACCGGCTGTCCCCGGAACTGGCGGTCGCTACCGCGCGCGCGGCTGGCGTAGGATTCACGGGCGGACTCGTCGCCACCGGACTGTTGACGGAGCGGGAAGCCGGTTGGGTGCCGGAGGCAAGGCAGGCGGCCCTGGACGCACTCTCCGACGGCGAGCTCACGGCCCTTTCCGGCGAGCGCCTGCAGTCCCTAGGCCGGACTTTGCGCCGCCAGGAGCAGGAACACGAACAGACAAAAAAGATATGGGAGAACCTCGGATGATCGCGATCCTGCAGTGGACTACGTTGGCGGTCTGCGCCCTCGTCGCAATAATCCGTGTCCCCAGTGCGCTCCGGGGTGAAAACCGGTCAATATTCGGTATTTTCGCGCTGTCAGCGTTTGCGATCTTGTTGAGCATTAACGCCGTGTACCTTCCCGTGGACGCATGGCTGGGTTCGCAGAACTTTGCGAACCTCATCCTCCGCTTCCTCATTTACAGTGTGGTTCTTCTGGCCGGATACAAGATCGCCAAGGGCTTCGACGCACAACGCAGCGTGTGGCTCATCGTCGGTCCGGTTGGCCTCGCAGTACTGGCCCTCGTAGCGGTCGCCACGGTGGTCCCGTTCCTCCTTGCCAACACGACGGGAAGCTCGACCGGACTGGGCACGCTACCGGACCAGAGTGCCAACAACGTCGAGCTCATCAAGCTGTATACGGTTGCCGGCAGGTTCTACCCGTCCTTCGTCGCCGCATGCCTGTTGCCGGCCACCATCAGGACCATGAGAAGCGGGCTGCCACGGCTTCCACGGAGCGGGGCCGCGGTCCTAGCCGTAGGATCCTGCGCCATGATTCTTTTGTCATTCAGTGACCTGTTGCCGCGGCATCTCGCCTACCTGCAGTACTTCATCAGCTCCACCGCCATTCTCGGCCTCGTCCTGGGGCTCACACTGATGTGGCTCAGCCGGGTGCTGGCGGCCAAGCGCCTCGCTGGCAGGCCTCTCGGATGATCTCGATCCTGCAGTGGACAACTCTCGCGGTCTGCGCCATTGTTGCGATCGCGCGGATTCCCAGTGCCCTGCGCGGTGAGAACCGGTCACTTTTCGGCGTTTTCCTGCTCCTGACCGTCGCCATTCTGCTGGGCATTGATGCGAGCTATGTGGCCATCGATTCGTGGCTCGGTTCGCAGAACTACACCAACCTCATCCTTCGGTTCGTGGTCTACGGGACAGTACTTCTGGCCGGATACCGGATAGCCAAGGCTTTCGACGCGCGGAAGAGCATCCGCCTCATCGTCGGCCCCGCCGGTCGAGGAGTTCTCTCCGTCATAGGCATCGCCACCTTGGTCCTCTTCCTGTTGGCCGACACCGCAGGAACCGAAACCGGGCTGAGAGACCTCCCCGCCAGGAGCCCTCAGAATGCCGCCCTCATCGAGTCGTATGCCGCTGCCGGTCGCCTGTACCCCTCCTACGTGGCAGCCTGCATCCTGCCCGCTACCTGCCTTGCCGTCGGCCAGAGACTACCCCTGGCCATCCGCATCGGAGCGCTATTGCTGACCGTCGCCTTCGCGGGTATGGCCTTCGGCTCCTTCTTCCCCCTGATCCCGTCGGAGGTTGGATATGTGGAATCCATTATCAATTTCAGTTCGATACTGTGTCTTGCCCTGGGTCTCGCTTTCGTCTGGATCTCCAGCCTGATGTCGAAGCGCACCGTTCGCTCTTGACTGGCCGTCCAAGGCAGTGGCTAAGCGGACACCGAAGATGCAAACTGACTTCACTGGATAGGCATTGGGGGCTGAGCCGCCAAGCGATTTGAGAGATCCCGATGATGGCAACGCTGGAGTGGGCGACACTGACCGTGTGCTGCGTGGCGCTCCTCCTGCGGGTCCCGGACGCCGTGAAGGGCCGGAACAGAACCGTCTTCGGCATCCTCCTGCTGGCAACGATCTGCAGCCTGCTCGCCGTCTCCGAGCTCTACGTGGCGATTGACGGCGCCCTGGGTGGACGGCATGTGACGAGCCTGATCCTGCGCTATCTTGTCTTCGCGACAGTTTTGCTGGTGGGCCTCCGCATCACCAGGGGCCTCGCGGCCACCAGAGGCTACGGCCTCATCGCGGGCACTGCCGGCCGCTTGGCGCTGGCGCTCTGCTGCCTGGCCGTGCTGGCGACGTTTCTCCTGCTGGACACGGCCGGGGCATCGGCGGGGCTGCGGGTCCCCTCCGACGTCGGCGGCAGGAACGCCGCCCTGGCCGCCTATTACACCGCTGCGGGCCGTACCTACCCGGCGTTCGTGTCGCTCATTCTGGTTCCCCCGTTGCTGGCCACGGTCAGGAGCCGACAGCCTCGCCTGGTCAGGGCCGGAGCCCTGCTGGTCCTCCTGGGGGCCCTGTTCGCGATCCTTAGCCTTCCGGTCTCACTGGCCCCAGCCGCCTGGGCCGAGGCGTTGCGTTTCGTCAACTACACGGCGGTTCTGGGCTACGTTGCAGGCCTTGCCGCCCTGTGGTTCTCCGGGCTGATCAGCAACCCATCAGGTAACGCTAAGGCAACATTACGCCGGAACCTCGGCTGAGCATTCACAAAATCATTAGACCGTGAGAGAATCATGAATGTGTGAAAGCGGCATACGCTTCGTGAACGGGAACAATCCGTGCGGAGCCGAGGCAGCCGCCCAAACGCCATTGGGGGGATGAGTGGTAGCGGTCCGGCTGGACCGCTCCCACTCAGCCTGTTTAACGGCACATTCGGACGCGCGGGCCAGCTCCCTGCTCGACGTTCCGGTCCTCAGCGCGGCAACCTCAGCGCACGAACCTCAGGGTCACCAGCTGGAAGGGCCGCAGCGCCAGTTCCGCCGAGTTCCCAGCCAGGGTCACGCCCGGCGCACCGGCCGGGCGCTCCAGCAGATCCACGGTGTGGACGCCGTTGACGTCGAAGCCAGCCGTCACCAGCCCCCCGGACCGCTCCCCCAGCGATTCGTAGACCCGCACGATCACGTCGCCGGAGCCGTCCTCGGCCAGTTTCACGGCTTCAACGACCAGGGCCGGGTTCGAGACGGCAACGAGCGGATCTGCGCCGTGGGCACCCTTGCGAACCCGCGGTGAAAGGTTCGTTCGGTAGCCCTCCTGGACGGCGTCGGCGATGCTGGCACCGGGCCGGATCGTGACGTTCAATTCGTGCCGGCCGCGGTCCGCACCGGGGTCGGGGAACTTGGGTGCGCGCAGCAGCGAGAGCCGCACGGTGGTGGTGGTCCCGCCGTCGTCCTCCCGGATGTTCCGGGTGACGTCATGGCCGTAGGTCGACGAGTTGGAAATAGCCACGCCGTAGCCAGGTTCGGCCACGTGGATCCACCGGTGGGCGCAGATCTCGAACTTCGCAGCCTCCCACGAGGTGTTCAGGTGAGTCGGGCGGAAGACATGGCCGAACTGGGTCTCCGCGGCCGAGCGGTCCGCCCGGACATCGAGCGCGAACCCGAGCTTGAGCAGCTTTTCGCTTTCCTTCCAGTCCACGGCCGTGGAAATCGCCAAAGATTCCGCTCCCGGCCCCAGCGAGATCCGCTGCGTCACCCCAGAAGTACCCGCCAGCCGTTCCACCACGACGACGGCGTCCGGGCCGCTGTGTTCCACGGCCATCGAGCGGGCGTCGGTGAGCTGGACGACGTTGCGGCGGTAGAAGGCGTCGATGTCCCAGGCATCCCATTCGTTGGGGGTGTCCCGGTGCAGCTCCAGCAGGTTCCCGTACTGCCCGGGGGCGATCGCATCGCGCCCGCTCGCGTGGTCGACCAGGGATTCAAGGAGGCCGCCCGCGTTGATGACGGCCCGGATGACCCCGTTGTCGAGGATGTAGCCGCCGGCAGACTCGGTGACCAGCACGGTCTGCCCGTCGACGGCCGGCACGGCCGCGGCCAGCGCGGCGACACCGCTGCGAACGTGCGGGGCTGCGTTGAGCAGGAAGTCTGTGTCCCCTGCCCCCAGCACGGCTCCGGCGGCGTCGTCGATGATCGCCTCAAGTCTCTTGCCCACGGCCGTGTAGTTCCGTTCCGCGTCCTGGTGCACCCAGGCGATGGAGCTGCCGGGGAGGATGTCATGGAACTGCTGCAGCAGGACCAGCCGCCAGAGACGCTTGAGCTCCGCCGCCGGGTAGCTGTACCCGGTGCGGACAGCGGCCGTGGCGCACCAGAGCTCGGCTTCGCGCAGCAAGTGCTCGCTGCGACGGTTGCCCAGTTTTGTCTTAGCCTGACTCGTGTAAGTGCCACGGTGCAGCTCGAGATACAACTCGCCAACCCAGACGGGGAGTGCCTCGTACTCGGCCTCGGCCCGGGCGAAGAAGCTGGCCGCCGGGCCGAGCTCCACCTTCGGCGATCCTTCCAGGTCCGCGGTACGGCGCGCCGCTGCCAGCATCTCGCGGGTGGGCCCGCCGCCGCCGTCGCCATAGCCAAACGGGACCAGCGAGATGGTGCCCCGGCCGTGGTCCCGGTAGTTCCGCTCGGCGTGGGCGAGCTCCCGGCCGCTGAGTTCCGAGTTGTAGCTGTCCACCGGCGGGAAGTGCGTGAAAAGCCGGGTGCCGTCGATTCCTTCCCAATTAAAGGTGTGGTGCGGCATCCGGTTGGCCTGGTTCCAGGAGATCTTCTGGGTCAGGAACCACTTGCTGCCGGCGGCCTTGACGATCTGCGGCATGGCCGCCGAATAGCCGAACGAGTCCGGAAGCCAGGCTTCCTCGCATTCGACGCCGAACTCGGCGAGGAAGAAGCTTTTCCCCTCCAGGAACTGGCGGGCCATGGCCTCGCCGGCGGGCATGTTGGTGTCCGATTCGACCCACATGCCGCCCACCGGGACGAACTGGCCGGTCATGACCTTCTCCCGGATCCGTCCGAAGAGCTCCGGATAAAATTCCTTGATCCAGGCCAACTGCTGGGCCGAGGAGCAGGAAAACACGAACCCGGGATCCTCGTCCATCAGGGCCACCACGTTGGAAAAGGTGCGGGCGCATTTGCGGATGGTTTCTCTGACGGGCCAGAGCCACGCGGAGTCGATGTGCGCATGCCCGGTGGCGAGCAGGTGGTGTGCCGAGGCGTAGGCCGGCCGGGCCAGGACACCAGCGAGGGCCTCCCGCCCCGCCGCTGCTGTGCCCGGGACGTCCTCGGGGTCCATGATGTCCAGCATCCGTTCCAGCGCACGAAGGATTTCGTGGCGGCGGGGCAGTTCCATCGGCAGTTCGTGCATCAGGCCGTTGAGGGTCCAGATGTCCTGCTGCAGTTCCCAGACGGTCTGGTTGAGTTCGGCAATGACGATCCTGCCGAGACGGTACTTTGGCTCGTTGCCCGAGGTTGCCTTGTCCCCGTAAGGGGTGGCCGCGAAGGTCCACCCCTGCGACAGGTCGGGGTTGGCGGCCGCCTCCACATAAAAATCCACGGACATTCCGCTGCCCAGGAGCTTGAGCGGGATGTACTGGTTGCGCGGCGAGATGGCCTTGACGATCGTTCCGTCCGGCCGCCAGGCGATGCCTTCGCACTGGAAGCCGGGAAGGTCGCTGCTGAAGCCAAGGTCCACGATGACTTCCACCGAAGTGTCCGCCGCCGTGCCCCAGGAGTCCGGCACCTGCCCCTGCAGGCGCAGCCATTTGGTGCTCCACGGCCGCCCCCACGCCGCTCCATGCTCCTGCGGCGCGAACTGTTGCCGCAGCGCCTCCAGGACAGGAACCGGTTCATCCGGGACGTCCCAGCTGCTCAGCGTGAGCGGCACGCTGCGCGGGTAGACCGCGGGGGCGACGCGTTCGCGAACAAAGCGGTCGAGCCGGACTTCCGTGAGACGGCGGTCGTCGTGCAATGTGTTCCTCTTAGCGCTGGCGTGGATGACGCTGAAATGCATCCAATCGATGGATATAACTTACTTCGCCGCCGGCCCTCAAGCCAGAACCGAGAACGGGCCTCACCCGCCGACGGCTGCGGGCAGGCCCACCCTGTGGGCGCCTGCATACACATTCAGCGATGTGCCGCGGCTGAATCCGGCCAGCGTCATGCCGCTGGCCTCGGCCAGCTCGACGGCCAGGCTCGACGGCGCGCTGACCGCGGCCAGGACGGGGATGCCGGCCAGGGCGGCCTTCTGCACCAGTTCGAACGACGCCCGCCCGGAGACCTGGAGCACGGTTCCCCGCAGCGGCAGCAGACCTTCGCGGAGGGCCCAGCCCACCACCTTGTCCACGGCATTGTGACGTCCCACGTCCTCGCGCAGGCACAGGAGTTCGGCGGAACCGTCGCCGGCGATCCGGAACAGGCCGGCGGCGTGCACGCCTCCGGTGACGTCAAACACGGCCTGCGCTTCCCTCAGCTTGTCCGGAAGCGACGCGAGCGTGGCCACGGGAACCATCAGCGGGTCGGCCGCGGGACTAAAATGCGAGGACTTGTGCACGGCCTCGATGGAGTCCGTGCCGCAGATGCCGCACGAACTGGACGTGTAGACGTTCCGTCCGGTGTCGGGGCGGACGACGTCGGGCCTGAGCTGGGCTTCCACCACGTTAAACGTCTGGACCCCGTCCTCGTCCTCCCCGGCGCAAAACCGCAGCGAGACGAGCTGGTCCGGAGTCCAGATGACGCCCTCGGAAACGAGGAAGCCCGCGACAAGGTCAAAGTCGTTGCCGGGGGTCCGCATGGTCACAGAGAAGGACAGGCTGCCGATCCGGATTTCCAGCGGCTCCTCGACGGCCAGCACGTCCTCCCGGTGGCGCACCGGGAATTCGAGGGCTTGTGGCGAACCGTCCAGTACATACTTGTGCACCTTGCGGCGCTGCGTGACGCGGCCCATCAGGTACTCCTAACCAACATAACTCCATCATGGCAAGCGCCGGGCCGGGTGGCCAGCGCGGGTTTTGCACCGGGCACTACCCCAGCAGTTCGCTCCAGTCCACGGGGCCGCCGGTACCCGTGGGCTTCCGGGCGGCCCGTTTGGGGGCAGGTTTGTCCTGGGCCGGCATCAGGTCCGCGAGGGCCGCGCCCCAGGGGAGGGCGAAGGCCGGGACCGGTTCCCCGAGCTGCACGCCGTGCGGCGGGACCACCAGCACGCCGTCGGCGGCGGCCAGTCCGCGCATCATTCCCGGGCCGGTGTGCTGCGCCGGGGACGCCATGCCGTAGACCAGCCGGAAGGGCATCAGCCGGGTCCTGCCGGGGTCCGGCTCGATCATGGAGCCGCAGGGCACCTCGGTGACCGGCGGCAGCGTCCGGTGACCCAGCGCGGCCAGGAGCGGGGCCCCGATGGTCGAGAGTGCCATCATGGCCGCGAGCGGGTTGCCCGGCAGCCCGATAATGAACCTGCCGTCGGGCAGTTCTGCCAGGACGGCGGGGTGGCCGGGCCGCATAGCGATGCCGTCGATGAGAAGTCGTCCGCCCAGTTCGGCGACCGAACGGCGCAGGTGGTCCGTGCCTGACCGGCCGGTGCCGCCGGTGGTGATGACGACGTCGGCGGGCAGCAGTTCAGCGGCTGGCACCAGGTCGGCGGCGGGATGCACGGAAGGCTGGGTCGCAGCACCCTCGCCGGCGCCCTCGGCGGGTTCGGTGTCCTCGAGCGCTGCGAGCCACTCGGCGTAGCTGTCGCCTATTTTCGTTTCGCCGGCACAGATCCCGCCGAGCATTTCCACAACGGCCGCGAGCTGGGGACCGAACGTGTCGCGCACCTCCCCCGGCCGCGGAATCCCTGCCGCGACGACCTCGGAGCCGGTGAACACGAGACGGACCAGCGCCTTGCCCTGGACCGGGAGCGCATCGTGGCCGGCGAGGGCTGCGAGGGCCAGGTGGGCGGGATTGAGCAGGGTGCCGCGCTTGATCAGGACTTCGCCGGCGGCGGCTTCCTCCGCCGCCTTCCGGATGTGCTCACCGTTCCGGGGCTCACCGGGTTTGGCGGCGCCGGCGAGCTGCAGAACCGGGAGCCCGTCCTCATCGGCGGCTATCTCGCCGCTTTCACTCCGCAGCACGGCCTTCGCGCCGGGCGGGATCAGCCCGCCCGTGGCGATCGGGCTCGCCTGGTGGGGGGCCAGCCGCTGGCCGGGTTCCGCGAGGATCCAGGGCCCGCTGCCGTTGACGGCCCAGCCGTCCATGGCGGACGAGGCGTAGTGCGGCATGTCCACGAGCGCTTCCACGTCGGCAGCGAGTTTTCTCCCCAAGGCGTCACGAAGGGCAGTGGGCGCGGCGGGGATGGGGTCTGCGCAGTCGAAGGCGAGCTGCCAGGCTTCCTGCCAGGTGTGCGCGAGGTGCCGGTGCGGCACCTCAGGTTCCTCGACCGGGGCGGGGCCGCTGGCTCCACCCCCGGGAGTCGCACCGGAGCGGCTTACAGCGGGCATGTCGCCGGCATGCTCATCCCCGGCGGCAGCTGCGCTGCCGGAAGGGGGTGCAGGCGTCATGCTCCGGAGGCTTCGTTGGCTGCGTAGTCTTTGGCGAGTTTGCCGGCCACGCCCATTGCTGCCTGCATCGAGACCGCATCGGTGGCCTGACCGGAGCCTGAGGCCAGGCCTGCCGCGAAACCGGCGATGAACGTCGTCAGGGGCGCGGCCGGGCGGACCACGGAGTGCGCCGCCACCCCGGCCAAAGCCAGAACCGCGTTCACATCTACCTCGACGTCTTCCAGTTCCAGGGCCTGAAGCAGGGCACGGCACCAGTCTTCCAGTGTTTCATCCTGGCTCTTCACCGCTTGCCTCCAAGGTCGAATTCTGCCGGGGAGCCCCGGGCCGGGTGGCCGCCTCATGGCTGTCGCGGCCATGGCTGCCGAGTGGAACGGTTACCCCTAATGCGGACGCATCGTCCCAGGTATCCACATCATCCGTAGACCCCCCGGGCACGCTGACTTCCCGCACCTCCAGACTAGCAAGAAGGGCGAACACCGAGGCGTTTTCGAGTGTGCCGCGCTTCCCGGCTTCACGGGCGCACCGTTGTAGCGCAACCGTGCCATATAAACCCAGCAGCGGCTGCCGACGCCCGTCGGCGGCCACCGCCATCAGCCCGCCATCCGGAGGAGCTTCCCCTGCCGCTTCCAGCAAGGCCCGGACAGCGGCGCCCGCCCGGGGCATGTCACAGGCCAGGACCAGGGTGAACGGCGCCGCTGGCCGGGGGCGGCCGGCCGCACCGCGGTGCCTTTCCAGGGCGGAGAGGCCTGCCGCGATGGCTGCGGCCGGTCCGGCAAAGGGCGGGTCCTCCCGGCAACTCAGCACGCCTTCCGGCAACGTTCCCGGGTCCGGTCCGACGACGGCGACTGCCGCCGCGCCCCGCGCGGCCTGCAGGGCACGATCAAGGAGGGTGGCGCCGTCGTGCATCAGCCCCGATTTGGGCACGCCGCCCAGCCGGGAGGACCGGCCCCCGGAAAGGATGACTGCATCGAATTCCACCGGCCCAGCCTAACGCGCTCCGGCGCGGACGCCGCGTCGCAAAGATCGGCCACCAGCCGGCAAGCGATGAAGTCCGGCCCGACGGTCAGCCGGCGGCGCCGTTTCAGGCGGCAGATTCCGGCAGCAGGAACGGGTCCCAGGCCGGGGTGGGCTTCTCCAGCTCCTTGATCTGCCAGGTTGCGCCCTTGGGGGGCGCGGGGCTGAAGCTGAGCTTCCATCCCATTTCGGCGGGCGTGTGGTCGCCTTTGGCGTTGTTGCAGCGCAGGCAGGCGGCGACGAGGTTTTCCCACGAATCCGCACCACCCCTGGATTTGGGCTGGACATGATCGATGGTGTGGGCGGCCTTGCCGCAATAGGCGCAACGGTGCCCGTCCCGGCGGAGCACGCCGCGGCGGCTGACGGTCGTCAGGGTGTTGTACCGGGGCCTGATGTAGCGATTCAGCAGAATCACCGAGGGCCGGCCAAGGACGTCCTGCGGTCCAACGACGGGATCGTCGCCTTCCGCCACGACACTGGCCTTTCCAGTCAGCACAAGGACGAGCGCCCGGCGGAAGGTCACAACCGCCAGCGGTTCATATCCAGCATTCAGAACGAGAGTGCGCATCCGCATACCTCTTCACGGCCGCACCCGCCAGGGGCACGAGGGCCGGCTGCCCTCTGCATGGTCGGGCTATGGATCGACAAAACAAGAGTAAACACCGAGGTGCCGTTTCACCGAATCTTTTTTTGCCGGCCGTGGCCCGTGTCGGCTGAAGTTCACGTTGCGGCAACGCAAAGGACCCCTGCCGCATGGCAGGGGTCCTTTGCGTAAAAAGCTGTTGTCCTTAGCCGCCGACGCGGATGAAGACCGGGCCGGAGCCGACGTTTACGGTCTGGAGGGAAGTGGTCCCACCGTTCCAACCGCCGTGAACTGCCATGCCGTTGCCGACGTAAACAGCGATGTGGGCCATGCCCGCGCCACCGTTCTGGTAGTACGCGAGGTCGCCCGGCTGTGCCTCGGCGGCGCTCACGGTGCGGCCGAGGGACAGGTAACCTGCCGGCCAGCCGTGGTAGTTGATACCTGCAGCAGCCAGCGCGTTCGTGGCGAGTGCGGTGCAATCCTGGCCAACGCCGATCTGGGCGTAGGCGGCAGCGGCGATCGTGGCGCCCATGCCGCTGGCGACGCCGGCCGGAGCCTTGGCGCCGGCCACGGAAGCGGTGGCGGCGGCGCCGACCTTGGTGCCGGCGGTGTTGGCGGTGGGCGTTTCCTGGACCTTCACGACGGGCTTCGCCTTGACGGGGGCCGCAATGGTGGCGACTTCGGTCTTGTCGTAAGCGATCGAGATGCTGGAAGCAGCCGAGATGGCCGCGGGGGCGGCGGACTGGACTTCGAGGGTGGAAGCGGAGGTGGATTCGCGCTGGACGTTGGCCTCAGCAGCGTTGGCTGCGATGCCGCTGGTCAGGACGAGGCCGGAAGCAGCAGCGATGACTGCTGCCTGGCGGCCCACGCCACCGGCGTTGTCGCCGACAGCCTTGGCAATAACAGCCAGCGAGTTGGTCTTGGTGACCTCGGCGCGGTGCCGTGCGTTTGCACGAGTAGTCATTAAGTTCTCTCTTTCGTGATCCTGTGGCCGCGCTTTTCAGGCGCGTGCTGAGGACGCTCCGGCATCTTGGGGGTACGCCGGATCGCCCCGAAGTGGGTTACTTAGCGAAGGGTGTACTGCGAAGACGCGCCAAAAGCGGGAACTGCGTGCAGGTGCATGGCCTGCGGGCCGGACTCAGCAGAGATTGAGGCGGCGGTGTGAGATCCGTTCCGGGCGCCGGCAAGGGCAACCGAGGAGTCGGATTTCAGCGGGCTCGTAAGAGCCGCGCAAGCGCGGTGACGCGCAGCATTGTGGCGTGAAGACACGAAAGTAGCCTCTCCCAATGCCTGCGAGGTGAGCTGTCGGATTCGGATGGGAGTCACCCGGCCGCGCTGCTTCCTGGGAAGCTTTGCGACTTAACCCCAAGGCCTTCTTTCGAAGGCCAAAATTGGTTCCCCCGCCCCTGCCAGACGATGTAATGCGAACGGACCTTGAGCGGTGGCAGAGCTAGGCAATCCACTCAAGAGCGCCAACTTCGGAAAAGTTGGCGTAGGTCAAACTTACAACAGTTGGGACTCAATGTCACATTCGGATCACGGCGTGTCACAAGAATGCGAGAGCGTCCGATCAGCTTTGTTACAGCCAGCCGGTCGGGTCGACAACTTCGCCGTTGACCATGACCTCGAAGTGAAGGTGGCAGCCCGTGGAGGCGCCTGTGGTGCCGCTCATCGCCACGACCTCGCCGCGGGAGACCTGCTGGCCAACCTTGACGGTGGCTGAGGACAAGTGGTTGTAGGTGGTCTCCAGGCCGTTGCCATGGTCGATCACGACACGGTTGCCGCCGCCGTAGGGGTGCCAGCCGGTGAACGTCACGGTCCCACTGGCTGCAGCCAGGACGGCCGTGCCGCACTGGGCGGAATAGTCCTGGCCACGGTGGAACTCGCCGGAGCCGCCTGTAATGGGGCTGACGCGATATCCAAAGGGTGACGCGGTTTTCAACTGGGCCAGCGGCGCCCCGAGGCTTCCGGCGGAGGCCGCGCGGGTGATCGAACCGACGGACTGGGCACTCAGCAACTGCTTGAGCTTTCCGTCCGGGTCGCCCTGGGTGGTGACGGCGGTCCGGTTGAAGTCGATTTTGGCCTCGCCAGCCGTGACATCAGGCTGGACTGCGGCCGAGATGGATCCCGTCGACCCCGCGTTGGTGGCCATAACGGGGCCAGTGGCGGGGACGGTGACGGTGAGGACCAGTCCCGTAGCGGCGAGTGCAATGCCGGCCTTTTGCCCAACGCCGCTGGCGGCGGCAAAGTCTGTTACCTGGCGGAACGGGCTGCGGCGGCCCCTGCGTTCGTCGCGGTGCGCGTCACGTGGGCGGTCGGCCAGGACGGCGACGGCCGGTCGCGGCTCCGGAGCGGGACCGGTCGCACGACGGCGGCCCCTGGCGGTCTGGGTGGTCAAAAACGGTTCCTCTCTGGAGAGCCTGCGGAGTTAGCTGTCGGATTCGGGTCAGAGAGTTCAAAGACCCGGTCCGCCGTGGCAGGCGTCCAGACACAGAGGCATCCAAAGAGTCCCTCTGTGGTGTGTGCTTGCCGCTGACGGACTTCACCCCAAGGCTGATGAACAGCCGGAAGTGGTTCCCCCGCCCCTGCCAGAAGGTGACTCTGCTACTGATCCGCTGGCAGAGCTCGGCTTCGGATCAGATAACGCTTTGGTATCGGTACTAGTGATCAACTATAGGCGATTAAGCCTCGCAGAGATAAATCCGTTATCGAATCTGTGCATAACTCATGGGTCGTCCGATGAGCAGTGGGTTAAGTCCTGTTAACCGACGGTAACAAAGACGTGGGCCGCAACCTCGGGCGGGAGTTCCAGGGCGCCTTCGATATCGGGTACCCGGACGGAGATGTACTCCCCTACCCGTTCCAGCGACACCAGGGCTCCGGGCCGGATACCGCCTTCGTCGAGCTGGACGAGCAGTTCCGGTTCGACCTGGATGGGCTCGGCCAGCCGGTTGACCCGGACCCGGGAATCCGGACCGTAGCCGGCCATGGCTTCGAGAAGGTTCACCACGCCATCCCCGTAGGGCTGGGATGGCAGGCCGCCGAGTTCCGCGAGGCCCGGAATCGGGTTGCCATAGGGAGACACCGTGGGGTGATCCAGCAGCTCGAAGATGCGCCGCTCCACCCGCTCGCTCATGACGTGTTCCCAGCGGCAGGCTTCCTCATGCACATAGGCCCAGTCGAGCCCGATGACGTCCGCCAGCAAGCGCTCGGCAAGGCGGTGCTTGCGCATGACCTCAATCGCACGTTTCCGGCCGGTTTCCGTCAGTTCAAGGTGCCGGTCACCGGAAACGACCACCAGCCCGTCGCGCTCCATGCGGCCGACAGTCTGGGAAACAGTGGGGCCCGAGTGACGCAGCCGTTCGGCGATGCGGGCGCGGAGGGCAACGATGTTCTCTTCTTCAAGTTCCAGAATGGTCCGAAGATACATCTCGGTGGTATCGATCAGATCCGTCATTCAGCTCAGCTCCTCGAGCGCCGTCCTTGCGTGTTCCCACCGTACCGCGAGCTGCTTGCGCCCTGGCGGGGTCCGCCGTACGTTCGCAGGTCAGCTTAGCCTATTTTGAATTACTCCGGATAATCTCAGTGACCGGACTATGACGGGCTCTTTTGCCTCCCCCGCCGGGCAGTCAGGCAGAATGAAACGCAAGGCTTCGTTGCAGCCACCCTGCCGGGCCGCCTCCCAAGCCACGCTTTGTACCAGCCGAAAATTGGAGCCACTGTGAGCGACACCAGCATCACGATTCCCGCCAACCTCCTGCCCAAGGACGGCCGGTTCGGCGCCGGACCGTCCAAGGTCCGCCCGGAACAGATAGAGGCCCTCGCTGCGGCTTCCGGGCTGCTGGGAACCTCCCACCGCCAGGCGCCGGTCAAGAACCTCGTGGGATCGGTCCGGAGCGGGCTGAGCCAGTTCTTCCGCGCACCCGAGGGCTATGAGGTCATCCTGGGCGTCGGCGGGTCGACAGCGTTCTGGGACATTGCCAGCTTCGGGCTCGTGGACAACAAGGCCCAGCACCTGTCCTTCGGCGAATTCGGCTCGAAGTTCGCCTCCGCCACCAACAAGGCACCCTTCCTGGCGGACTCCTCCATCATCAAGTCCGAGCCGGGGACCCGCCCGGCGGCCCGGGCTGAGGCCGGCGTCGACGTTTACGCCTGGCCGCAGAACGAGACGTCCACCGGCGTGGCAGCTCCGGTCCGGCGTGTGGCCGGCGCCGATGCAGGCTCCCTCGTGCTGGTTGACGCCACCTCGGCGGCCGGCGGGTTGGATGTCGACGTCGCCGAAACGGACGTCTACTACTTCGCCCCGCAGAAGAACTTCGCCTCCGACGGAGGCCTGTGGCTTGGCCTGTTCTCCCCGGCAGCGCTGGAGCGGGCGGCCCGGATCAAGGCCGGCGGCCGCTGGATCCCGGATTTCCTCGACCTCCAGACGGCTATCGACAACTCGCGGCTGAACCAGACCTACAACACCCCTGCCCTGGCCACGCTCGTCACCCTCGACGCCCAGGTGCAGTGGCTCAACGCGAGCGGCGGTCTGGACTTCGCCTCCGCGCGCACCGCGGATTCGGCCGGCCGCATCTACCGCTGGGCCGAGGCCTCGGAGTACGCTACCCCGTTCGTGGCGCAGGCCGAGGACCGCTCCAACGTCATTGCCACGATCGACTTCGACGAGTCCATCGACGCCGCGGCAATCGCCAAGGTGCTCCGCGCCAACGGCATCGTGGACACCGAGCCCTACCGCAAGCTGGGCCGCAACCAGCTCCGCATCGCAACGTTCGTGGCGATCGAGCCGGACGATGTATCGGCGCTGCTGGAATGCATCGACTTCGTTGTGGGCGAACTGAAGAAGTAGCTCCCCCGAATCAGGCGGGGCTGGCAGCGCCAGCTTCCACCGCCGTCGGCGGCGTCGTCCGGGTGTCGCATCCCCGGGCGGCGCCGTCGGCGTCAGGCGCCGGTTGCGCCGGCGCCTTCCGCGTCAGGGCCGGTGGCGTCATGGCCGGGCGCGCCGGCGGCCACGACCCGGAAATGGCGCAGCCCGCGGGCCCGGCGGTCATACCTGATCCGCAATTGCCTGGCACGGATGATCCACACCAGCCCGATCAGGGCCGCGATCAGCCCGGACGCCGCCGCGACGCTCAGGGACCATCGGGGGCCGGCCACGTTCGCGACCCAGCCCACGAAGGGCGCCCCGATCGGTGTGCCTCCCATGAAGATCGCCATGTAAAGGGCCATCACCCGGCCCCGCATCACGGGATCCGTGGTCGTCTGGACGTAGCCGTTGGCGCTGGTCATCATCGTGATGGCGAAGAGCCCTACGGGAACCAGCGCCACGCCGAACCAGAAGTAGCTGGGCGCCAGCGCGGCTATGCCGGAGGCCACGCCGAAGGCTCCGGCCGCCCCGAAAATGATCCGCAGCCTGGGTTTCTTGCGCCCGGCGGAAAGCAGGGCGCCGGCGACGGAGCCGATGGCCATGATGGAGTTCATCAGCCCGAAGGCGCTGGCGTCCAGGCCGAATTCCGTGCCGACCATGGCCGCGATGAACAGCACGAAGTTCAGGCCCAGGGTGCCCACGATGAAGACCGCGACCAGCACCACCACGATGTCCGGCCGGAAGCGCACGTACCTCAGCCCCTCGCGGATCCTGCCCTTACCGGGTGCGGCCCGGGGCAATTGGCGCAGCGACGCTGAGGGTATCTTCCACAGGCTCAGCAGCAGTGCCACAAAAGTCAGCGTGTTGATCAGGAAAACCCAGCCGGGGCCGACAGCGACCGTGAGGATACCGGCCACAGCGGGGCCGATCATCCGGGCCACATTGAAGGAGGCGCTGTTGAGGGCCACCGCGTTGGGAAGGTAGTCGTCCCGGACCAGTTCGGAGACGAAAGTCTGGCGCACGGGGGCGTCGAGGGCCGAAACGACGCCCAGCAGCAGGGCGAAACCGTAAACATGCCACAGTTGGGCGGCCCCGGACACCACGAGGATGCCGAGGGCTGCGCTCAACAGTGCCATCGCGGACTGGGTCAGGACGAGCAGCTGCTTGCGGTTGAAGCGGTCGGCCACTAGCCCGGCCACCGGGGCGAGGAACAACTGAGGTCCGAGCTGCAGTGCCATGGTGATGCCCATGGCCCCGGCGTCGTGCTCGGTCAGGTGGTCAAAGACCAGCCAGTCCTGGGCAGTGCGCTGCATCCAGGTCCCGATGTTGGAGATGATGGCGCCGATGAACCAGATCCGGTAGTTCAGGATATGCAGGGACTTGAAGGTGGACATCATGTCCAGCCCTCACTGTGCAGCGCCCCTGAGAGTTCCAACCGCTAGTCAGCCTCCACGGCGGTCAACGCGCCCTGCGGAGCGTCGTCGTCGGCGTCGTCGGCATCGTCGGAGTCGTCGGCGTCCTCGGCGGCATTGTCTTCGGGCGCGCCGCCGGCGTCGGATTCCGGCGCGTCAGCGTCAGAGGTGGCCTCGTCCGAGTCTTCCCGGGGCACCGCGTTTGGGGCTTCACCGGGTTCTTCCTCGCCCTGCTCATCGCCGGGGCGGACCCGTTCGGCCCACGGAATCCATTCGGGCGCCAGGATCGAGTTTTCGGAGGGCAGCAGGCCCAGCTCGTCGACCGTAACTACTTTGGACCTGGAGTTCCGGGTCAGGACGGCGTACCACTGCCAGCCGCCGTAGCCGGCCAGCTTTGACTCGAAGAGGTGCGTGACCAGGCGGTCGCCTTCGCTCTTGGCCGCCAGGTGCTGGCCGATCTGTTCGGCGGGGGCGATGCCCTCGATGGCAGCACGCGCGATGTCGACGGCGGCGGCCAGGAAGGCATCCGGCTTTCCGGTGCGCCAGGCCGGCACCCCGGCGCGCGGCTTGGAGCCCGCCTTGGTTCCGGCTTTCTTGTCACCGGCGGCAGCGCTATCTACCGCTGTGCTGTCCACGGCTGTACTGTCCACAACTGTACTGTCCACGGCTGTGGGCCCGGTCAGATCGGTTTCCGGAGTCATCGCCGGGCCTTACGCGTCCAGCTCGTCGGCAACCTTACGCAGGGCGACGGCGATCGCCTTGCCCTTGTTGCCTTCCGGGTACTTGCCGGCGGACAGTGTGCCGGACAGGTTGTCCAGTACGCTGACGAGGTCCTGGACCAGCGGGGCGAGGTCCTTCGCGCTGGGCCGCTTGGCCTTGGCGATGGACGGTGTCTTGTCCAGCACGCGCAAGCCCAGGGCCTGGGCGCCCTTGCGCCCGTCGGCAACGCCGAACTCAACCCGGGTGCCTGCTTTGAGCTCGGTTACGCCCTCAGGCAGCGCGGACTTCGGCAGGAAGACTTCCTGGCCGTCCTCGCCCGCGAGGAATCCGAAGCCCTTTTCCTTGTCATACCACTTGACCTTGCCGGTAGGCACGTAATCAACCTTCTTCGTTCTGCTGGTGACACGGCCGACGGTCACCGCATCCGCATTGATATGCGGGTTCAGGGTATGACTGCCCGGACCGTGTTGGTCTGTTCCCTCAAGGTTATCGTGCCCGGCCCACTTTGGCCGTTTGGGGCGCGGAACTGGCCGGACTGTTAGCGTTAGCTCCATGACTCCATTGCGTTTCCGGCGGCCACTGTTGATCGTTGCGGCCGTCGCCGCCGTGCTGTCGCTCGCGGCGGTCGGCGTCGTGATGGCGATGGCCTTCAACAATGCCGTGTCGCCGGTGTGGATTACCTCCACGGCGCTCTACGGGCTTCCCGTGGCCTTCCTGCTGATGCTCTTGCTCGTGATCGACGGCGTTGCAGCCCGCCGGCGCACCCGAGGGCCGGACGAAAGGTAGCGTTGCACTGATGTCCCTGATCCGCGCGCTCAGCAAGGAACTGCAGGCACGCAGCGATGATTCGTTGCGTGCCTTGTTCTCCGCGCGGCCGGACCTCATTTCACCGGGCGTGCCGGATTTCGCGGCCCTCGCCGCCCGGGCAAGCGGCCGCGTTAGCGTGCAACGCGCCCTGGAGCGGCTCAACCGCCCGGAAATGCAGGTCCTCGAAACCCTGCACCTGTGCACCAACACCGATACCGGGCACAGCGCCTCCGCCCCGATGCTGAAGAAGCTGATCAACGGCTCCACCCTGGCGTCGATCGAAAAGATGCTGCATTCGCTGCAGGAGCTGGCCCTCGTCCACCGGGCGGAGCCCCCGCACGGCGCAGTCCCGGCCGGCGCGAAACAGCGGTACTACTTGCCGGTGGGCAGCCTCAAGGACGTGATCGGGATCTATCCGGCGGGGCTGGGACGCAGCTACACCGAACTCGTGCGGCTCCAACCGGCCTTCGCGCAGCGCGTGGTCCAGCTCGTCGCGGAGCTCCACCGCAGCGGTGCGGCGGTCGCCCCCGCAACCACCCCGATGGAAGCCGCCCTGTCGCTGCAGCACTGGACGGCCACTCCCGAATCCCTCCGGCAGATCCTTGACACCGCCCCGGACCGCACCACCGCGCTGCTCGCACGCTTCGGGAACTGGGCCATGGGCGCCGTTCCCCAGGCGCAACGGCGCGCCTCCGTGCTACACGAGGCCGCCGACGTCGGGCCGGTGGACTGGCTCCTCGCCCGCGGGCTGCTGGTGCCGCTCGATGCCGCCCACGTGGAGCTGCCGCACAGCGTCGGCGTCTCGCTGCGCGGCGGTTTTGTCATCGAGAAGTTTGCGCTGGCTCCCCCCGTGCCGCGGCTGGGTTCCACCTCTGCCGCGCTGCGCCGCAATGCCGCCCTGGGCGCGATCGCCGAGACCCTGCGGCTGGTCGCTGAACTGCTCTATATTGTTCGCGAGCAGCCCCTCGTCACCCTGCGCAGCGGCGGCGTGGGCGTCCGCGAGCTGAAGCGACTGGCTGACGGGCTGCGGCTCGAGATGCACGACGCCGGCGTGCTGGCGGAGTTGTGCGCCCTGTCCGGTCTCATCCGCCTGGACGTGGACAGTTCCGCCTGGGTCCAGCCGGCGCAGCTTGAATGGCTCACGCTTCCGCGGCAGGAGCAATGGCTCTGGCTCGTCAATGCCTGGCTTGCCAGCGAGCGCGCGCCCTCCCTCGTCGGGCAGCCCGTCAACGGCCAGGCCGCGGCCCAGGCCGTCCACCGCGGCACCGCCGGGAGTACCATCAACGCGCTTTCAGCCGAAGCCCAGCGCCCGGACGCCCCGGTGGTCCGGAAGCGGATCCTGGAAATCCTGGCTGAACTGACAAAGGAGGCCGCGGCGTCGGACGGTCAGGCCCCGGTGCTTGACGCCGCTGCGGTGCTGGAGCGCGCCGACTGGACCCAGCCCCGGATGGCACGGCGTTTCAGTTCCCTCATCCGTGGCGTCCTGGCCGAGTCGGAGATGCTCGGCCTCATCGGCTCGGGCGCCCTCAGCCAGATCGGGGCGGCGATCGCGGCCGAACAGCCCGACGAGGCACTGGGGATCCTGGGCGAACACCTGCCGGCGGCCCTGAACCACGTTCTGCTCCAGGCGGACCTCACCGCCGTGGCACCCGGCTACCTCGCTCCGGAACTGACGGAAAAGCTCCTCACCATGGCCGACGCCGAGGGCCAGGGACCGGCCACGATCTACCGTTTCTCCGTCTCCTCAGTCCGGCGCGCGCTCGACGCGGGCCAGGATGCCCAGGCGCTGTTGGATTTCCTGGGCCTGCACTCGGCCACGGCGATCCCGCAGCCGCTGAAGTACCTGATCGAGGACACCGCAGCCCGCCATGCCAGGCTGCGGGTGGGATCCGCCGTGAGTTTCATCCAGAGCGACGACGAAACGGCCCTCCTGGAGCTGCTGAACACTCCCGGCGCCTCCAACCTCGGACTGGTCCGGATCGCACCCACCGTGCTGGTCTCGCACGCCGCTCCGCGGGACACAGCCCAGGTCCTCCGAAGCCTGGGATTGTCCCCCGCCGTCGAGGAATCCGAGGCGGGCGGCATCCGGCTGCGCCGCACCACCGCACTGCCCGGCAGTGCCCGCCCGGTCTACAGCGCCCCGCGCACGGCCCCTCCGGAAGCCGACGTCGACGCCCAGCTGGCCGTGCTGCGCAGCGAGCGGCCCTCCGCGGGGGCCGCCGTCGGGCCTTCCACGGCGGCCCCGGGCAGCGAAGAAGCAACCCAGCTGGGCCTGGAGACCCTGCAAAAGGCGATCCGGCTCAAACAGCGCGTGGTGATGAACGTCGTCGACAGCCTGGGGAATTCCGTGCGGGAAACCGTTGTTCCGGTAGCAGTGAACGGTGGACGGGTCCGGGTGTTCGACCCGGAGAAGGACACTGAACGCGTACTGTCCATCCACCGGATTATTGACGTAGAAGCCGCGGAGGAATTGCTCCAGTGAACGACGGACCGCTGATCGTCCAGAGTGACAAGACCATCCTGCTCGAAGTCGACCACGAACTCGCCACCGAAGCACGCCACGCCATCGCCGCCTTCGCCGAACTGGAACGCGCCCCCGAACACGTGCACAGCTACCGGCTCACGCCGCTGGGCCTCTGGAATGCCCGGGCCGCCGGCCTCGACGCCGAGAAAGTGCTGGACACGCTGCTGAAGTACTCGCGTTTCCCCGTGCCGCATTCCCTGCTGATCGACGTCGAAGAGACCATGTCCCGGTACGGCCGGCTGCGGCTCGAAAAAGATCCCCAGCACGGCCTGGTCATGCGCACCTCCGACTATCCGGTGCTGGAGGAGGTCAGCCGCGCCAAGAAGATCGCTCCTCTGCTGGGCCCGCGGATCGATGGCGAAACCGTTGTGGTGCACTCCTCCCAGCGCGGGCAGCTCAAGCAGCTTCTGCTGAAGATCGGCTGGCCGGCCGAGGACCTGGCCGGCTACGTCGACGGCACGCCGCATCCCATCATGCTCGACGAGTCCGGCTGGAAGCTCCGCCCCTACCAGCAGCTGGCAATGGAGAACTTCTGGGCCGGCGGCAGCGGCGTCGTCGTGCTCCCCTGCGGAGCCGGGAAAACATTGGTGGGGGCCGCCGCGATGGCCACAAGCTCCACCACGACCCTGATCCTGGTGACCAACACAGTGTCCGCGAGGCAGTGGAAGGACGAACTCCTGAAGCGGACATCCCTGACCGAAGAGGAGATCGGCGAATACTCCGGCTCCGTCAAGGAAGTCCGTCCCGTCACCATCGCAACGTACCAGGTCCTGACCACTAAGCGGGGCGGGCTGTACCCCCATCTGGAACTGGTGGACGGCAACGACTGGGGACTCATCATCTATGACGAGGTCCACCTCCTGCCCGCCCCGATTTTCCGGATGACCGCGGATTTGCAGGCCCGGCGCCGGCTCGGCCTCACCGCCACGCTGGTCCGCGAGGACGGCCGCGAGGGCGAGGTCTTCAGCCTGATCGGTCCGAAGCGCTACGACGCGCCGTGGAAGGACATCGAGGCGCAGGGCTACATCGCCCCGGCCGACTGCGTCGAAGTCCGGATCGACCTGCCCCGGGACGAACGCGTGGCCTACGCAATGGCCGAGGACGCGGACAAGTACCGGCTGTGCGCCACGTCCGAATCCAAGACGCTGGTGGTGGAACAGCTCGTCGCCGAACATGCCGGGGAGCAACTGCTGGTGATCGGGCAGTACATCGACCAGCTCGACGAGATCGGCGAGCGCCTGCAGGCGCCGGTGATCAAGGGCGACACGTCCGTCAAGGAACGCCAGAAGCTCTTCGATGCCTTCCGCGCCGGCGACGTGCAGACCCTCGTGGTGTCCAAGGTCGCCAACTTCTCCATCGACCTGCCTGAGGCCTCGGTCGCGATCCAGGTCTCCGGCTCCTTCGGCTCCCGGCAGGAAGAGGCCCAGCGCCTCGGCCGGCTGCTGCGTCCCAAGAAGGACGGCCGCGCCGCACGCTTCTACTCCCTGGTGGCCAGGGACACGCTGGACCAGGACTTCGCGGCCAAGCGCCAGCGCTTCCTGGCCGAGCAGGGCTACGCCTACCGGATCATGGACGCCAAGGACGTCGGGACAGTGACCTGACCGCCACAAGTACCCCGCGACCGCCGCGGCGGGAGCATGCAACACACATCTTTCATTCAGAAAACTCCCAGAGTCTGGGAGCATCATGGGAATTATGAAAAAGAACGGTCCCGAAGCCAAGCTGCTCGTCGTCGATGATGAACCGAACATCCGCGAGCTGCTGTCCACGTCCCTGCGCTTTGCCGGCTTTGAAGTCGTCTCGGCGTCCAACGGGCGCGAGGCCCTGGCGGCGGCCGATCTCCATTCCCCGGACCTCGCCGTCCTGGACGTTATGCTGCCGGACATGGACGGCTTCACCGTTACCCGCCGGCTGCGCGCCGCAGGCAAGCACTTCCCCGTTCTCTTCCTGACGGCCAAGGATGACACCGAAGACAAGGTGATGGGGCTGACGGTGGGCGGCGACGATTACGTCACCAAGCCGTTCAGCCTCGACGAGGTGGTGGCCCGCATCCGCGCCGTGCTGCGCCGCACGCAGCCGTTGCAGGACGACGACGCGGTCATCCGCGTCGATGACCTGGAGCTCGACGACGACGCCCACGAGGTGCGCCGCGGCGGCACCGTGATCGAGCTGTCCCCCACCGAATTCAAACTCCTGCGCTACCTCATGCTGAACCCCAACCGCGTGCTGTCCAAGGCACAGATCCTGGACCACGTCTGGGAATACGACTTCAACGGAGACGCCTCGATCGTGGAGTCCTACATCTCCTATCTGCGCCGCAAGGTGGACCTTGATCCTGACGCCCCGGCCCTGATCCAGACGAAACGAGGCGTCGGCTACGTGCTGCGGACGGCCGAGAAGCGCTGATCCTGTTGCTGCACCGTTGGAAGTCGGCGTCGCTGAGGTCGCAGCTTGTCGCCATCATGACCGCACTGATGCTGGTGGCCCTCACCGCCACCGGCGCCGGGACCCTGACCCTGCTGCACAGCTATCTGCAGGGTCAGGTCGACGACAAACTCCGGGCCGCGGTCGCCTCGGTGCGCCAACAGCAGTCTTTCAGCCAGTTGCGGGACCAAAACCATAGCGTCCCCACGGACTACTCGCTGATGCTCTTCGCGCCGGGGCAGCCGGCGGTGCCGTTCGGCGGGGACCCGGACATCCACCCGGATATCACGAGCATCACCGCCGCCGAGACAGCGGACCGGGAGCAGAACCCCTTCCAGGTCCGCGGCACGGACGGACGCAACTGGCGGGTCGTCGCACTCAACGTCGTGGACAGCAACAACCGCAGTTCCGTGGTGGTCATTGGGCTCCCCCTCGGGCCGGTCGACTCCGTCATGGAACACGCCGTCCTGGTGGTGGTCGGCGTCGGACTGCTGACCCTGGTCCTGGCCTTCTTTATCGCCACCTGGAGCATTTCCCGGTCCTTCCGGCCGCTGGGCCGGGTCGAAAAGACCGCTGCGGCGATTGCCGCGGGCGATCTGTCCCGGCGCGTGGAAATCGAAAATCCCAACACCGAAGTGGGCCGGCTGGGCAGCTCCCTCAATGCCATGCTGGCCCACATCGAAACGGCCTTCGCCGCCCGGATGGCCTCCGAAGCCAAAATGCGCCGCTTCGCCGCCGATGCCTCGCATGAACTGCGCACACCGCTCGTGACGATCCGCGGCTTCTCCGAGCTGTACCGGCACGGCGCCCTGGCCACCCCGGAGGATGTGGCGACCGCCATGGGGCGGATCGAGAGCGAAGCCAAGCGGATGGGGGCCATGGTGGAGGACCTGTTGCTGCTGGCCAGAATCGACGAGCAACGGCCGCTCCAACAGAAGCCCGCCGATCTGCTGCTGCTTGCCAACGACGCCGTCGTGGACACCCAGGCGAGCGACCGCGGCCGCGTCATCACCCTCACCGGGCTCGACGGCGGCTCCCCCGGGCCGGCTCCCGTCCTGGGCGACGAGGCCAAACTGCGGCAGGTGGTCGGGAATCTCGTGGGCAACTCCCTGCGCTACACCCCTGAGGGAACGCCCATTGAGCTGGCCGTCGGCGTCCGGACCGACGGCGACGGCACCCGGCAGTCCGTCATCGAGGTCCGTGACCACGGCCCCGGCGTACCCGACGAGGAAGCAGCACGGATCTTCGAGCGGTTCTACCGCGCCGACACCTCCCGCACCCGGGAGACCGGAGGCAGCGGGCTGGGACTCGCGATCGTCGCGGCCATCGTCGGCTCGCATGCGGGCACCGTCCGGGTCACAAAGACCGACGGCGGCGGCGCCACCCTCGTGGTCAGCCTGCCGTTCCTGGACGAGGCCATGGAAGAGCAGGGTTCCCATGCCGGCTCCGGCGCCCGTGACACTGCCGGGAAGTAACCGGCCGGAATTCTGTACGCCTTTTCCACATACAGGGACCTGACCCGTTCCCCGGTCCCGCGGCCTGCCTAGGCTCGCAGTGTCCGGAGAGCCCGGATCAGGCACCGTCGAGAGGCCATCCCATGAGCATCATCTCCGTCGATACGGAACTCCTCCAGCTCAAGTCCGCGAACGTCAAAGCCACGGTCGACCGGATCGGCGCTGACGTCCAGGCCATGAAACGCGGCCTCGACGAGCTGCAGGCCACGTGGCGCGGCTCGGCCGCAACCAATTTCCAGGCTCTCGTCGCCGAGTGGACGCTGACGCAGGGAAAAGTCGAGGCATCCCTCGCGTCGATCAACCTGGCGCTGAATTCCGCAGCGGCGAGCTATGCCCAGGCCGAACAGGCAAACGCCCAGCGGTTCAGCTGACCGGCCCCCGGTGCGGCGGAGGCTGGCTCAGGCTTCCGGGGTGCCCTGGTGGAAGCGCAGCCGCCATTGAGCGCCGTCGTGGACCCACAGGGAGCTGCGCAGGGCCGTTCCCGTGCGGGTGTGGGTGCGGTACGTCAGGAGGACGGTCTGCTCGCCCAGCCGGTCTGCACCCAGCATTTCCAGCTCGGCGGTACCGCCCGGGTTCTCTTCCAAGGACATCATCATGGCGTCCTTGGTCCAGATCCGGCCCGAGCTGCCGATTTCGGTGAAGTCCGGGTGCAGCAGCACCCCGGTGCGGCCGAGGTCGGCACGCGTTTCCGGCCGGAGGAGTTCGCGCTCGAGCGCCTCGACGATCGCTTCCGGGCTCGCGTCCGTGCCGGGCGCAGGCGTGATGTCCTCGTCGAGCTCGCTGAAGAGATCGGGTTCATCGAAGAGCGTCGGTTCTCCGAACAACTGCTGCCGGCCGGTCAGCGCCTGCGCTGCGAGCGGCTGGGCGTGCGCCGGGCGGGTCGCCGCCTGCGCGGCAGCGGGTCCTGCCTGTGCTGCGGGGGCCAGGGCTTCTGCCGCCGCCTCGGCTGCGGCGCCGAAACCTGGACCCTGGCGCACGGTCACACCCTGCTGGTAGGCCGTGGCCGCGGCCCTGGCACGGTCATCCGCTGCCTCGTTGAGGTCGTGCCCGGCGTGGCCGCGCACCCATTCAAACTTGTATTTGCGGCCGACCAGCGCCTGGTCGATCTCCTTGAGCAGGTCGACATTCATAACCGGCTTGCCGTCGGACTTGCGCCACCCCTTGCGCTTCCAGCCCGGCATCCATTTGGTGACGGAGTTGATGACGTACTGGCTGTCGCAGAGGATGTGCAGGTCCTCCCCCGGCAGGTGCGCGGTGGAGCGGAACAAGTCCAGCACGGCCATGAGCTCGCCCATGTTGTTGGTGCCGTGCGGCCATCCCCCGGCACGCCAGCAGTCGTCGTTCACGTACCAGGCCCATCCGGCCGGGCCGGGATTTCCTAAAGCCGAACCGTCGGCTGCTGCAGTAATCGTCACTGCACTATCCTGCCAGACCTCCGCCCCACTGGATGCCAGCAAACGCTCCCGCACTTCGGGCCCCAAACCGCCCATCGCTCCCTCACCTCCGTTTCAACGGAGAGAACGTCGGACAAACCACCGCAACAACTGAGGGAACGTTTGGGCGGCCACTTAACGCCGACGGCGGCCCCACCCGAAGGAGGGACCGCCGTCGTCAAGCGTGCCGTTGCTGACGGAAATCCGTCAGCCAGGCGTTCAGGGCCTGGAGGCCGGGTGGTTAGAAACCGCCCATGCCGCCCATGCCGCCCATGTCGTCGCCGCCGCCCATCGGGGCGCCAGCCTTCTCGGGCTTGTCGGCCACAACGGCCTCGGTGGTGAGGAACAATCCGGCAATGGACGCCGCGTTCTGCAGGGCAGAGCGGGTGACCTTGACCGGATCGTTGATGCCGGCGGCCAGCAGGTCGACGTACTCGCCGGTGGCTGCGTTCAGGCCGTGGCCTGCGGGCAGGCCGCGGACCTTGTCGACCACAACGCCGGGCTCGAGGCCGGCGTTGAAGGCGATCTGCTTCAGCGGGGCGTCGATGGCGACGCGGACGATGTTCGCACCCGTTGCCTCGTCGCCTGCGAGCTGCAGGTTGGCGAACGCCTTGGCGCCGGCCTGGATCAGGGCAACGCCACCGCCGGCGACGATGCCCTCTTCGACAGCAGCCTTGGCGTTGCGGACAGCGTCCTCAATGCGGTGCTTGCGTTCCTTGAGCTCAACTTCGGTTGCGGCACCGGCCTTGATGACTGCAACGCCGCCGGCCAGCTTGGCCAGGCGTTCCTGCAGCTTCTCGCGGTCGTAGTCCGAATCGGAGTTCTCGATCTCGGCGCGGATCTGGGAAACGCGGCCGGCGATCTGGTCAGCGTCGCCTGCGCCCTCGACGATGGTGGTCTCGTCCTTGGTGACAACGACCTTGCGGGCGCGGCCCAGGAGTTCGAGTCCGGCGGTCTCCAGCTTGAGGCCGACTTCCTCGGAGATGACCTGGCCACCGGTGAGGATGGCGATGTCCGCGAGCTGCGCCTTGCGGCGGTCGCCGAAGCCCGGAGCCTTGACGGCAACGGACTTGAAGGTGCCGCGGATCTTGTTGACGATGAGGGTGGCCAGGGCCTCGCCCTCGATGTCTTCGGCAATGATCAGCAGCGGCTTAGAGGACTGCATGACCTTTTCGAGGACAGCAACCAGTTCCTTGACGTTGGAGATCTTGGAGTTGACGATCAGGATGTACGGATCCTCGAGGACCGTTTCCTGGCGCTCGGCGTCGGTGACGAAGTAGGCGGAGATGTAGCCCTTGTCGAAGCGCATGCCTTCGGTGAGTTCCAGCTCCAGGCCGAAGGTGTTGGACTCCTCGACGGTGATGACACCTTCCTTGCCGACCTTGTCCAGGGCTTCGGCAATCAGGGCGCCAATTTCGTTGTCACCGGCGGAGATGGACGCGGTGGCGGCGATCTCTTCCTTGGTTTCGATTTCCTTGGCGGAGGCCAGGAGCTCGCGGGTGACAGCCTCGACGGCCTTCTCGATGCCGCGCTTGAGGGACAGGGGATCAGCGCCGGCCGCGACGTTGCGCAGGCCTTCCTTGACCAGGGCCTGTGCCAGCACGGTGGCGGTGGTGGTTCCGTCGCCGGCGACGTCGTCCGTCTTCTTGGCAACTTCCTTGACCAGCTCGGCGCCGATCTTCTCGTAAGGATCGTCCAGCTCGATCTCCTTGGCGATGGAAACGCCATCGTTGGTGATCGTGGGGGCGCCCCACTTCTTTTCGAGGACGACGTTGCGTCCACGCGGGCCGAGGGTGACCTTGACGGCGTCGGCGAGGATGTTCAGGCCCCGCTCAAGACCGCGGCGTGCCTCTTCATCAAATGCAATGATCTTGGCCATAACGGCAGTAGTCCTTTCGGGACAGTCGTTAAGAATGAACCTTTGCTGCGGTGCCCGCGACGGACGATCCCTGGCCCGGCGGCCTCTGTATGCCGTTGGGCCCGGGATCTCACCCCAGCCAGGTATTTCTTTCGCTCCTGGATCGGCTGCCTCAACTCCGCAGCCGGGCGAACCGGGCGTCGTTTTAGCAGTCAATACGCGGGAGTGCTAACTCAATAATTAGCACTCCCCCGGGGAGAGTGCAAGCAGTGGTCGCGCAGGATGACCCTCCATTGGCGTGCTGGCGGCTCTCAGGCGCGGCACACTACGCTACGGGCGATTAAGTCCCGCTGCTGCTGGCAGTTTCGTTGCCGCTCATGGTTGCCGTGTTGTCCGGCCCGTAGGTGTAGACAACATAGTTTGCGGAACTGACGTCACCGTTGGAATCGAAGCCGACCGGACCGGATTCGCCGTCGTAGTCGGGGCGTTTGCCTGCCCGGATGGCGTCGGTGCATTCCTGGTAGCTCTTGCACACCGCGGCCTCACCGGCGGGCCCGCCGTTGCCTGACGTCGGGGCCGTCCCGCCCGAGACGGTGAGCAGGCTCGCCGCAATGGAGGTGCCGGCGTCGTCCTGCGCTGCGGCCGCCGCGATGGCGGCAAGGTTGACGGCGTCGTAGGTCTCCGCGGCGAACGTCATGTCCTTCAGTCCAGGATCCACGGAAACCAGCTCGCCCTGGAAGTGGGCCGAGGCAAAGGTTCCCGGCAGGATCCCCCGCGCACCGTCGAGGGCGCGGGAACCCAGCCCTGAACCGTACTGGCTCACCGCTCCGTCGCTGAGGATGAGCTTCTTGCGGGCAAGGCCGGCGTTGTTCAGCTCGGCGATGGCACCCTGGGCACCGGCACGGGAGACCAGCACGACGGCGTCGGGGGCCGCTGCCTTCGCTGCAGCAGCAGCCTGCTGCGCCTGTCCCGGGGCGAACCCGGCGACGGTGAGTGGCCCGAGCCCGGCTTCCTTGGCGGCGGCGGCCACCGCGTTGGATACGTCCTTGCCGTAGGCGCCTTCCTCGTACACAACGGCAATGGTTGCAGCGCCGCTGTCCTTGGCAAGCTTGACGAGAACGGGGGCCTGGGCGATGTCGGCCGCCGAGGTGCGGAAGTAGTAGCCGTTGCTCTCGTAGCTGCTGAGCCCGCTGGCGGTGTTCGCGGGGGAAATCATGGCCACCTTGGCGTTGGACAGGACGTCGATGGCGGCGGGCGCCCGGCTGGAGTCCGTCGGACCGATGACGATGTCCGCTTTGGCGGCAACGAGTGCCTTGGCCTGCGCTGCGGTGTCTCCGCTGACGGTCGACGGAAGCAACTCCACCGGTTTGCCCTTGTGACCGCCTGCAGCGTTGATTTCCTTGACGGCGAGCTTCGCGGCGGCGAGTTGGGGCGCGTTGAGGAAGTCTTGCGGGCCGGTGTTGTCGAGGATCAGGCCGATCCGCAGGGTCCCGTCGCCGCTGGCGTCGGCTTGCTCGACACGGGCACCGCCCGCCGGACCCAAACATGCCGTGGTAACCAGGGCGGCAACAACCGCCACGGCCACGGCCCGGCCGCGCCGCAGGCCCACCCTCCGGCGCCCGACCGTGCCGCCGGCAGCCTTCCGGCCGGAAATCGTTGCGGCAGGGTCCTGCGACACGTGCGCTGCGGAGGTGAAGGTCACTAGGCGGGCCGGACGCTTTCGGCCTGCGGGCCCTTTTCGCCTTCGCCGACTTCGAGTTCCACGCGCTGCCCCTCATCCAGGGCGCGGTAGCCCTCGCCCGCTATCGCTGACCAGTGCACGAAGACATCGGCCCCGGAGTCGTCCACGGTGATGAAGCCGTAGCCCTTTTCGGCGTTGAACCATTTGACGGTTCCCAATGCCATGGTGTCCACACTTTCAGTCGGATTGCGGGCGGCACACCACGATGTGCGCCGCGGACTGCGGGCGGCAGAATGCATAACGCAGAATGCACAACACAGAATGCAAAAGTTGTCCGCAAGTACTCTACCCACACCGTCCGGCCGGTGCGCAGGGAGCCGGCCGGTCCGTCTG
The DNA here is from genome assembly GCF_056395325.1 of Arthrobacter sp. 10L424. NCBI lineage: Bacteria > Bacillati > Actinomycetota > Actinomycetes > Micrococcales > Micrococcaceae > Arthrobacter > Arthrobacter sp. 10L424. Next base: position 126,634 of record NZ_JBFTJH010000007.1, read on the forward strand.
CGAATAGTTATTCAGGCGTAACCGGAACGGGCTACTCGAAGCCGGGGCCCAGCACCACGACGAGCGGCACTTGGAATTCGGCCGAGTCCACCACGGTCTGGATGCCGAGGAGTTTGCCGAGGGCCTCGGCATTGCCCTTCTGCGCGGCGCCACTGTAGAAGACGACCGAGCTCTTCTGCGGCACGCCTCCCCAGTTTCCGAGCATGCCGAGCTTCCAGCCGGCGGTGGAGACGGTTCCGCCAACGCGGTTAGCCAGTCCCGCGGTAGTGGTGCCGTTGTAAATCGCCACCGGCTGGGTCTTGTCGACGGCGGAAGTCGGCGTCGGCGTCGGCGTGGCGGACGGCGTGGCAGCCGCAGACGGTGTCTCGCTGGGAGCGGGGCTGGAGGCTGTGGGCGCGGGCGATGCTGCGGCACTGTCGGCACCCTGCTCGGCCGAAACGGCCACCGTGTTACCGCCGGTGGAGAATCCGAGTTTCGGCAGAATCAGGAAGGCCACGAGGCCAACGGCCAGGGCCGCAGCGCCGACGGCCAGGATGGGCGCCAGACGGCGGCGGCTGGATTCGGCGACGGCCCGGTGGACACCTTGGCGTGTGGAGGTCTCCGGGATCCGATCAAATTCATCCCGAGCGTATTTGGTCATGGTAAAACGACGTCCTTGCTGATTTCTGACGAATTGTCCACGCCGGCCGGTGCGCGGGAATCCGTGCATCCGGCTGTGCTTTTATGCGTCTGAGCCCAAGCGGCGGGCAGTGCGCGCACGTTGGCGTGACGTACGTAGTCTACGCATTCTCTTCACCAACATCGGATCATGGGCCAACGCATCCTCGGTATCGATGAGGGCATTGAGGATCTGGTAGTAGTGCGTGGCGGAGAGGTCGAACAGTTCCCGGATGGCTTGTTCCTTGGCTCCGGCGTACTTCCACCATTGCCGTTCCAGCGCCAGCATCTGCTGATCCCGGCTACTCAGGGGCGACTCGGCGCGGACATCCGCGGCAACGGACTCCGCCGTCGAAAGGTGCTCTTGCGCTTGTTCGGCCACCACACACTCCCTGCTTGTTCCGGCCCGGCTGGTTCCGGTGAAAAGTCTTCCCCCATGCTACGGACGAATAACAGGGTTGTCATTTGCCACCCTGCGAGAATGGCCCTGTGCCGAACTCCGATTCCCTTGATTCCGATGCCTTGTTCGAGCTGGAGGCCCCCGCAGCCGAGGCCGTCGGCTACGCCGGACTGGCCGCCCTGCCGCTGAATAAGCTCGTGGCTCCAGGCTGGGCCGAAGTGCTGGCGCCGGCCGAGGGGCAGTTGCGGGATGTCCTGCGGTTCCTGGGCGACGAGGTTTCCGGTGGCCACGCGGTCCTGCCGCCGCCGTCGAACGTCCTGCGGGCATTCCGGCAGCCGCTGGCGGATGTCAGGGTGCTGATCGTGGGCCAGGACCCGTATCCGACGCCGGGCCACGCCGTGGGGCTGTCCTTCGCCGTGGACGGCGCCACCCGGCCCATCCCGCGAAGCCTGGCAAATATTTACAAGGAGCTCGACGCCGATCTGGGGCTGCCGCCGCGGATCCACGGCGACCTGAGCGGCTGGGCGGACCAGGGTGTGCTGCTGCTGAACAGGGTCTTGAGTGTCCGGGCAGGGGCGGCCGGCTCGCACCGGAACAAGGGATGGGAAGCCATCACGGCGGCGGCGATCAGCGCCCTGGTGAACCGCACGACGCCGAGCGGTGCGCCAGCGCCGCTCGTGGCGATCCTGTGGGGAAAGGACGCCGAGACCGTGCGTCAGCTGCTGGGTGCCACGCCGGTGATAGCCAGCGCCCATCCGAGCCCGCTCTCGGCCGCGCGGGGATTCTTCGGGTCCCGGCCTTTCAGCCGGGCCAATACGCTGCTGCGGGAACAGGGCGACGGCACGGTGGACTGGGAACTGCCGCCCCTTCCCTAGCCGGCTTCACAGTACGGCCGGGCTCAGGCTCTTGGCTAGGCTTGGCACTATGACATCAGTGCCCGCCGCCACCTCGGCCACCCGGAATTCCCGCCCGCAGACCAACCTCACCGTCCTGCGCCGCGAGCAGCTCTCGCCGCACATGGTCCGGATCATCGCCGGCGGCCCGGGTTTCGCCGGTTACGTGAACAACGCCTTCGTGGACCGTTACGTCAAGATCGTGTTCCCGCAGCCCGGGATCACCTACCCGGATCCGCTGGACCTCTGGGAAATCCGGGAGTCCATGCCGCGGGAGCAGTGGCCGCACACCCGGACCTACACCGTCCGCTGGGTCGACGAGGCGGCCGGGGAACTCGCCATCGACTTCGTGATCCACGGGGACGAAGGCCTGGCCGGACCGTGGGCCGCGTCCGCCCAGCCCGGCGACGCCATGGTGTTCACCGGCCCGGGCGGCGGCTACAACCCGGATCCGGCCGCGGATTGGTACCTGTTCGCGGGTGACGAGTCCGCGCTGCCAGCCATCGGTGCGTCGATCGAAGCGCTCCCGGCGGACGCCCGCGGACTCGCCTTCCTTGAGGTGGACGGCGACGCGGACATCCAGGCAATTGCCGCGCCAGCCGGCGTCGAGCTTCGCTGGCTCCTGCGCGGCGGTGTGCCGGCCGGGGCCAGTGACCTGCTGGTCACGGCCGTGCGCGACGCCGACTGGCCCGAGGGCCGCGTGCACGTCTTTGCGCACGGCGAGCGCGGCTACATGAAGAGCCTGCGGGATGTGCTGTACGTGAACCACGGGCTGGAACGCGCCCAGGTGTCGTTGTCCGGCTACTGGGCGAACGGCCGCGTGGAAGACGACTTCCAGGCGGAGAAGAAGCTCCCCATAGGGAAACTCTGACCGGGAAGATTTTAGGACAGGCAGGTCCTGACGGCGCCGGGGAGTTTCCCCACCTTTGCGATCCCGACGGCGGGACTTCCCCGCGTGGCGCCCCGGCACGCCGTCGGAACCCGCCAAAGGTGGGGAACCCCGGGGCGCAGCCCGCAGAGGAGACCTAGCGGCGCCGCGCCCGCCGTCGTTCGTTGCTGGCCAGGCCGCGGGTCAGGGGCCGGGCAAGGGTGTCACCGAGCACGATGCCGGCCGCCACACCCATCACGATGGCACCGGCGTTGAGCATGCCCCCCGCGCCGAGCAGGATTTCCGATTCCTCGATGGTCAGTACATACATGGAACGGAATATGGTGAGTCCGGGGAGCAGGATCAGCGCGGCCGGAACGGCGACCACCAGCTGGGGGGCGCCCATCCGGAGCGCCACCACCCGCGCAAGCAGGCCGATGACGACGGCGGCCACGGCCGGCGAAAAACGCTGGCCGATGCCCAGGTTCCCTGCCTCCAACAGGACCAGATAGCCCACCACCCCCACGGCCGCCGTCGGCAGCAGCAGGGTCCAGCTTGTTTGTTCGGTGATGCCGATCATCAGCACCGCAATGGCGATCAGAAGGATCACCACGAACAAGGGATACGCCGGCGGGAATGTTTCGGTGACGTCGATGGATTCCATCGCCATCATGTCCCCCACCACGAATCCCACGGCGATTCCGGCCACGAGCGCGCCGAAGGTCAGCATGGTGGACAGGAACCGGCCGGCCGCGGTGACCGGGAAGCCGTTGATCGCATCCTGGACCGAGGAGACCAGCCGCCCGGTCGGCAGGAGCAGCAGGATCCCCCCGACCACCACGATTGCCGGAGGAATCTGAATTCCCACCAGGCCGCCGAAACGCCATAACAGCAGGGCGATGAAGGTGACCAGGAATGAACAGGAGGCCGTGATGAAGAAGTCCGGGGTACGCCAGCGGCCCAACTGCCGGGCCAGCAGGCTGACCAGCAGGTTGGACACCAATGCCACCGCGGAGGCGCCCGGTCCGCCGCCCAGGACACCAACAAAGGCGGCGGAGAAGATTCCGAACGCCACGGTGACCATCCAGCGGGGGAAGGGTTTGGCGCTGCGGGTGATCTCCTCAAGCCTGCGCACGGCCTCGTCACGGCCCACCCCGCCGGCCACGATTTCAGTGACCAGCTGGTGGACCTGGGACAGGCCGGCGTAGTTGTTGGTCCAGGACCGCACGACGCGCAGCAGCGAGATCGGCGTCTGGTCCTTGGGAGCGTAATTGATGGCCACCGACTGGTTGGTGATGTCCACCTCGATGTGTTTGAGGCCCAGCGCTGCCGTAATGGCGATGATGCTGGTTTCCACTTCGAGGGCACCGGCGCCGTAACGGAACATGGACTCGGCCAGGTGCAGCGCGAAGTCGATGGTCTTCCGGGCCGAGGCGTCAACCCCGCCCACCTGGATCATCGGGTTGGCGTAGGGGCTGCCGGCGAGCCGGTCCACGATGCTCATCGGCGCGGTGGGCGGGTTCTCCCCCTGGACCAGCCGGCGCAGCATCCGCTTGGCCGCGGCGTTCTGCCGCACCTGCGTGGCCGACATCGGCTCGGTCTTGGGCAGCCCGTCAGTGTGCGGCCTGCGGCGGCCGTCAGGTTCCTTAATCATTCCGGCGTCCTCAGTTTTCCGTGGCAGCCGGTTTAGTAGAACTGCTGGCCCGTGCGGCGGGTGTAGAGCTGGCGGGCAACGCGCTCCCCCGCGGCCATCCAGGCCTTGTACTTCAGCGGGTTCAGCACCTGGTCATAGCAGCCCACAAAATCCGTCACGGTCTTGCTGAAGCTGGTCTTGAACAGGCCCAGGCCGTGGAACGGGTTGGACGTGTCCTTGAGCTGGTCGCTGGGAGGCGTGCCGCAGAAATCGTATTCGGTGCAGCCGATTTCCTTGAGCTGGTTGATGGCCTTCCATTGCACCAGGTGGGAGTCGCCGTACTGGCCGCGCTTCTGCAGCGAGCCGCCATCCTTGTATGTGCCCTTGCGGCCGTAGTTGATGACGAAGGCGCCCACCGACGGCACGCCGTTCTCATAAACGAACAGGAGCCGCCCCTGGTCCCGTTTGATGAAATTCGTCCAGAACTGCTGGTAGTAGTCGTATTCGCGGACGCGGACCTGGGACTTGGCTTCCACGGTGTTGGTCATCAGCGCGTACATGGCGCGGAAGTTCTCTTCCGTGGGCTCTACGTTGCGGACCTCCACCCCTTCGCGGATGGCGCGGCGAACGGCGTTGCGGCCCCGCGAGTGCAGGTTGCGCAGCAGCTGGTTCTCTTCCGGGGAGATGTCCAGCAGTGCCGTCGAGTCGTTTGGCTGCAGGTTGTGCGTCTTGACGAGGCCGGCGCCTTCGATCACGCTCTTGGCGGCATCGGAGAGCACGATGTCCGGCTCAATCTTGATGGCGAAGACCCCCAGCCTGGCGCGCTTCACGAACTCGGCGTTGGCCGCCGCGATGCCGGGGATGTCCTCGACGGAGGCCACATCCGGGCCCTTGATCAAGTACCAGAGTTTGCCCAGCAGCGGGAAGGACTTCTCCAGGACGAGGTTGTAGCTCGCGTAATCGGCCGTCTCGTAGACAAGGTGAAGGGGTTTCCAGCCGAAATGCTGCTTGACCTCGGCGAACGCCTCCGATTGCAGGAGATTGCCGCCATTGGGATTCGCGGTGACGTGGGCATCCCAGTTGGCGATCTCTTCGGCAGAGGCAAAGCGGGCAGTGAATTCACGCAAGGGTGCGGTATCCAATCATTGCGGTAGGAGCGTCGGCGGCATGCGGACATGCAGGTTCAAGTCTATCCGCCAAGGTCCGTGGTCCGGCCCGTCGTCCGGTCCGTGGTCCGGCCAGACGCCGGCCCGGAACGGAGCCGCTACGCTGGAAGCATGCCGTCTGACCAACAATCTCTTGCCACAGGATCCGGACGCCAGGGACACCCGGCCCCGATGCGCGCGTTGGGTCCCCAACTGCTGGGACTGCTGGCCTTCCTCGCCGCTTCCGCCCTGGTGGCAGGGCTCGGCGGGCTTGCCACCGCCAACAACGTCAACGGCTGGTACGCCACCGCGGACAAGGCGCCGTGGTCACCGCCGAACTGGGTATTCGGGCCGGTCTGGACCCTCCTCTACACCGCAATAGCCGTGGCCGCCTGGCTGGTCTGGCGCCGTCGGACCGAGGGAACGCGGCCCGCCCTGACGGCTTATGCCGTCCAGCTGGTCCTGAACCTGCTGTGGACGCCGGTCTTCTTCGGCCTGTACCCGGTGCTCGGCACTTCCGCGCTGTGGATCGCCTTTGGCATTATCGTCGCCCTCGCGGCGGCCGTTGCCGTCACCATCCTCTACTTCGGACCGATCAGCCGGACGGCCGGTCTGCTGCTGCTGCCCTACCTGTCCTGGATCGTGTTCGCCGCGTCGCTGAACCTCTGGGCGGCGCTGCACAACTGACGCTGAACAGCTGTCTCAGCACTCCACCACGTTCACGGCGAGGCCGCCCATCGCGGTCTCCTTGTACTTGGAGCTCATGTCCTTGCCGGTCTCCCGCATGGTCACAATGACTTCATCGAGGGACACCCGGTGCGTGCCGTCGCCCCACAGGGCCATTTTGGCGGCGTTGATGGCCTTCGCGGCAGCGATGGCATTGCGCTCGATGCAGGGGATCTGCACGAGCCCGCCGATCGGGTCACAGGTCAGGCCGAGGTTGTGTTCCATCGCGATTTCCGCGGCGTTTTCCACCTGCTGCGGGGTTCCGCCCATGACTTCGGCCAGGCCGGCGGCGGCCATCGACGACGCCGAGCCCACCTCGCCCTGGCAGCCGACCTCGGCGCCGGAGATCGAGGCCTGCTCCTTGTAGAGCACCCCGATGGCGGCGGAGGTCAGCAGGAACTTGACCACCACGTCGTCGCGGTCGGCCTGGGTGGCCTTGTCCATGCCGGGGGCGAAGTGCAGGGCGTAGTAGAGCACGGCGGGGATGATGCCGGCGGCGCCGTTGGTCGGGGCCGTGACCACGCGGCCGCCCGAGGCGTTTTCCTCGTTCACGGCGAGGGCAATCAGGTTGACCCACTCCTGCCAGTACTTCGGGTCCCGGTCCTTGTCCTCTTTCATGAGGCGTTCATGCCAGTCGGGGGCGCGACGGCGGACCTTCAGTCCGCCGGGCAGCAGCCCCTCGCGCTTGAGGCTGACTTCGACGCAGCCTTCCATCACCGAGTAAATGTGCAGCAGGCCTTCGCGGATCTCTTCTTCGGTGCGGGAGGCTCGCTCGTTGACGAACATGATCTCGCCGATGGAGAGGCCTTTGGACTGGCAGCGGCCCAGCAGCTCCGCGGCGGTGCGGAAGGGCAGCGGCAGTTCCTTCTTGGATTCGTCGAGTTCCTTGAGCGCGGCGTCCTCCTCGCCTTCGCGGACAATGAAGCCGCCGCCGACGGAGAAGAACGTGGCGGAGTGCAGGATTTCGCCGCCGGCGTCGGAGACGGTGAACGTCATGCCGTTGGTGTGCCGCGGGAGGATGGTCAGGGGGCGCAGGATCATGTCCTTGACGCCGTAGGGCAGCGGCACGGAGCCTGCCAGCTGCAGTTTTCCAGTCTCGGCAATCGCGGCGAGCCGTTCCTCGACTTCCTCGGGGAGGATCAGCTCGGGGTGGAAGCCTTCCAGGCCGAGCAGGATCGCGGTCATGGTGCCGTGGCCGTGGCCGGTGGCGGCGAGGGAGCCGTAGAGGTCAACGCGCAGCGATGCCACCCGGTCCAGCACCCCAGAAGCCTTGAGCTCCTCGGCGAACACTGCGGCAGCCCGCATGGGTCCCACCGTGTGTGAACTGGATGGTCCTATTCCGATGGAAAAGAGGTCGAAGACTCCAACGGCCATTGTCGGTTCCTAACTGGCTTTTAACTGTGGCCCGGCAGGGGGTCCTGCCGGAAGGCGGTGCGGCCGCCGGTTGGCGGCAGTGCCGCCGGATGCACGACGCCGGGCGGCAGCTTGTGGCGGCGGCCCGGCGTCGTGATCTGTACTGCTACTACTTCTGTAATACGTCCCTTAGGCGAGGTTATCAACCGAGGGGTAGAGCGGGTGGGCGGAAGCGAGGGCCTCCACCCGGGAGCGAAGACCGGACAGGTCGGCGCCGGCGTCGGCGATCAGGGCCTCAGCGATGATATCCGCAACTTCCGCGAAAGCCGCCTCGCCGAAACCGCGGGTGGCCAGCGCGGGGGTGCCGATGCGCAGGCCCGAGGTGACCATCGGCGGGCGCGGGTCGAACGGGACGGCGTTGCGGTTGACGGTGATGTCGATTTCCGCGAGGCGGTCCTCGGCTTCCTGGCCGTTCAGTTCGCAGTTGCGCAGGTCCACGAGGACCAGGTGCACATCGGTGCCGCCGGAGATCACGTTGATGCCCTTGGCGGTGACGTCCGGCTGGACCAGCCGGTCGGCGAGGATCCGGGCGCCTGCGAGCACACGTTCCTGGCGTTCCTTGAACTCCGGGGACGCGGCGATCTTGAAGGCCACGGCCTTGCCGGCGATGACGTGCTCCAGCGGGCCGCCCTGCTGGCCGGGGAACACGGCCGAGTTGATCTTCTTGGCGATGTCGGCGTCGTTGGAGAGGATGATGCCGCCGCGCGGACCGGCGAGAGTCTTGTGCGTGGTGGAGGTGGTGACGTGGGCGTGCGGCACCGGTGAGGGGTGCAGCCCTGCGGCGACGAGCCCGGCGAAGTGGGCCATGTCGACCATCAGGTATGCCCCGACGGAGTCGGCGATCCGGCGGAACTCGGCGAAGTCCAGCTGCCGGGCGTACGCGGACCAACCGGCAACGATCAGCTGCGGCTTGTGCTCCTGGGCCAGACGCTCCACCTCTGCCAAGTCGATCCGGTGGTCCTCCTCGCGGACCTGGTACGGGATGACGTTGTAGAGGCGGCCGGAGAAGTTGATCTTCATGCCGTGGGTGAGGTGCCCGCCGTGGGCCAGGTTCAGGCCCATGATGGTGTCGCCCGGACGGATCAGGGCGTGCATCACGGAGGCGTTGGCCTGCGCGCCGGAGTGCGGCTGGACGTTAGCGTACTCGGCGCCGAACAGGGCCTTGACCCGGTCGATGGCGAGCTGCTCGATGACGTCGACGTGTTCGCAGCCGCCGTAGTAGCGCTTGCCTGGGTAGCCCTCGGCGTATTTGTTGGTCAGCACGGAGCCCTGCGCCTGCATGACGGCCTTGGCCGTGTGGTTCTCCGAGGCGATCATCTCCAGGCCGTCCCGCTGGCGGGTCAGCTCTGCGTCGATCTTCGCGGCGATCTCCGGATCCAGCGCGGACAGGTCCGCGTCCAGGGAAGGGGAGACTACCTGCTCGAACGTGCCGGTTACGGCGCCGGCAGCGGCGCTCACAGCTCGCCGCCGTTCTTCGACGCGTACTCCTGCGCGGAGAGGAGCGGGCCGTCCGATTCGGCAGCCACCTTGAAGAGCCAGCCGGCGCCGTAGGGATCGCTGTTGATCAGGGCGGGATCGTCGACGACGGCGGGGTTGATCTCGGTGACCTCGCCTGTGACGGGCGAGTACAGGTCCGAGACGGACTTGGTCGACTCGACCTCGCCGCAGGTCTCCCCCGCGGTCACCGTGGCGCCAACTTCGGGCAGGTCCACGTAGACGATGTCGCCGAGGGCATCGGTGGCGACGGCGGAGATGCCGATGGACACAACGTTCCCGGCCTCCCGCGCAACCCACTCGTGCTCGTCGGAGTACTGCAGTTCAGGGGCAACTCTTGCCATTTGTTTTTCCTTTGCGTTTGAAGAGTCGTGGGCTACATCAATTGTGGCTGGGTTTTGGTGGCGGATGAGGCAATTCCTCCGCGTGCTCGGTCGCGAAGGCGCCCGCTGGGCGGACGCGACGCTCCCTTAGACGCACGCTTCCGGAATCCCCTCATCCGCCATTATTCAGTTCAGTTTTCGGGGCCAGCGGTTCTCCGGAAAGAACAGTGGCCGTTCGTATTCTTCTGGGGCCTGGCTGCTCCCCCGGCTTCAAGGGTGTCGTCAAGCTCAACCCCCAATGATCGAGCTTGGCGTAGTACACCGTTGGGACGAGCCGACCCTCGGCAGGCGGTTCATCCTCCAGCACTTTTGGCTTTCGAAGGCGCTTTCCAAGGTGCTGGGTTCGGGCGGTGAGCCGATATCGAGGGCCCGGTCGACTGGGTTTTCGAAAGCGTGCGTCTAAGCGAGTGACCGCCGTCCGGGTTCCCTGACCGAGCTTGCGAGGTTAGGGGGACGGCGGGTCAAGCGAGCGAGCACGCGTGAAAACCCGGCCGGCCGGTCCCGGAGCCAGCCAGGGCTCAGGGACCGGCACCCGCGGGCTACTTTTGGCGCTTGTAGAAAGGCAGTGCGACCACTTCGAAGGGCTCGGCCTTGCCACGGAGGTCGATGTCCAGGGCGGTGCCGGGTTCGGTGAACTCGACGTCGACGTAGGCCATCGCGACCGGGTAGCCGAGGGTCGGGCTGGGCTGGCCGGACGTGACTTCGCCGACCGTGTTGCCGTCCTTGAGGACCGGGTAGTGGCCGCGGCCGGCCCGGCGTCCGAGGCCCTTGAGGCCCACGAGCTTGCGGCCCGTGGTGGATCCGGCGCCGGTTTCCTTCTTCGCGGCCAGGGCGGCCTTGCCGACGAAGTCGCCTTCCTTGGACAGCGCGACAATCGGGCCCAGCCCGGCGGCGTACGGGTCGCCGTCGAGGGAGAGCTCGTTGCCGTAGAGCGGCATGCCTGCCTCGAGGCGGAGCGAGTCGCGGGACGCGAGCCCGGCAGCGGTCAGTTCGCCGTCTTCGGCGATGGCGACGAGCGCCTGCCAGAGGGCGGCGGCGCCGTCGTTTGCGACAAAGATTTCGAAGCCGTCTTCACCGGTGTAGCCGGTGCGGGCCAGCAGGAGGTCCTGGCTGGCGCCGCCGAACATGAACGGTACTTCGACGGCGGCGTAGTACTTCAGCCCGGTGACGAGCTCGTGCTGCGCGGCGGGGACCAGGCGCAGCAGGATCTCCTCGGCTTTGGGCCCCTGCACGGCGATCAGCGAGGTTTCGGCGGACGCGTCCTCGACAGTGACGTCGAATGCACCAGCGGGCTCGGCGAGGGCCGCGGCGACGATCTTCGCGTTACCGGCGTTGGGGACCACCAGGAATTTCTGCTCGCCGCGGCGGTAGGTGATGAGGTCGTCGATGATGCCGCCGTCCTCGTTGCAGATCAGCGAGTACTTGGCCTTGCCGATGGCCATCGCGGAGATCTTGCCGACGAGGGCGTAGTCCAGGAAGGCTGCGGCATCCGGGCCGGTGACCCAGACTTCTCCCATGTGGGAGAGGTCAAACAGGCCCGCGGACTTGCGGACGGCGTGGTGCTCTGCGAGTTCGGAGCTGTACTTGAGCGGCATCTGCCAGCCGCCGAAGTCCGTGAAGGAGGCGCCGAGCTTCTTGTGCTCTTCGTAAAGGGCCGTGTAGTTCTCAGTCATCGTTCGCTGTCCTTCAGTTGGCGGAGTCGTCGGAATGGTCCTCGAAGGCTTCGAGGGGAGGGCAGGAGCAGATCAGGTTGCGGTCGCCAGCCGCGCCGTCGATCCGGCCGACCGGCGGGAAGTACTTGTCCTGGCGGAGCGTGTGCACCGGGAAGACGGCCTGTTCGCGCGGGTATTCGCGCGCCCAGTCGGTGCTGATGACGGCTGCTGCGGTGTGCGGTGCGTTGCGCAGCGGGCTGTGCTCCACGGTGAAGTCGCCGTGGGCCACCTGGTCGATTTCGGCGCGGATAGCGATCATGGCCGTGATGAAGCGGTCGATCTCGCCGAGGTCCTCGGACTCGGTGGGTTCGACCATCAGGGTGCCCGCCACCGGGAACGCGAGGGTGGGCGCGTGGAAGCCATAGTCGATGAGGCGCTTGGCGACGTCCTCGGCGGTCACGCCGGTCTTGGCCGTCAGCTCGCGCAGGTCCAGGATGCATTCGTGGGCTACGAGTCCGCCTTCACCGGTGTAGAGCACCGGGAAGAAGTCGTTCAGGCGGGAGGCGATGTAGTTCGCCGCGAGCAGGGCGGACTTGGTGGCCTCGGTGAGGCCCTGGCCGCCCATGAGCTTCACGTACGCCCAGGAGATCGGCAGCACACCGGCCGAGCCGTAGCGGGAGGCGGAGATCGGCGTGCCGCTTTCGCCGTTGGCCGGATCCGCCGCGTTGCCGGGCATAAACGGTGCCAGGTGGGCCTTCGCCGCGACCGGGCCGACGCCGGGGCCGCCGCCGCCGTGCGGGATGCAGAAGGTCTTGTGCAGGTTCAGGTGCGAGACGTCGCCGCCGAACAGGCCGGGCTGGGCCAGACCGACGAGGGCGTTGAGGTTGGCGCCGTCGATGTAGACCTGGCCGCCGGCAGCGTGGATGGCGTCGCAGACTTCGCGGACGTCGGCGTCGTACACCCCGTGCGTGGACGGGTAGGTGATCATGATGCAGGACAGGGCGTCCTTGTGCAGCTCGATCTTGGCAGAGAGGTCGGCGTGGTCGATCGTGCCGTCCGGGGCGGTGGCGACGACAACGACCTTCATGCCGGCGAGCACGGCTGAGGCCGCGTTCGTGCCGTGGGCCGAGGCCGGGATCAGGCAGACGTTGCGCTGTTCGTCCCCGCGGGAAAGGTGGTAGCCGCGGATGGCCAGCAGGCCGGCGAGCTCTCCCTGGGATCCGGCGTTGGGCTGGATGGAGACCTGGTCGTAGCCGGTGATCTCCGTGAGCTGGGCTTCGAGGTCCTCGATCAGTTCGCGCCAGCCCGCGGTCTGGGATTCCGGGGCGAAGGGGTGGATGGAGGCGAATTCCGGCCAGGAGATGGCTTCCATCTCGGCGGTGGCGTTCAGCTTCATGGTGCAGGAGCCCAGCGGGATCATGGTGCGGTCCAGGGCGAGGTCGCGGTCCGAGAGGCGGCGGATGTAGCGCAGCAGCTGGGTTTCGGAGCGGTGGGTGTTGAAGACCGGGTGCTGGAGGTAGTCGGAGGTGCGCTCGACGGCGGCGTCCAGGGCGAAGCCGGCGTCACTGTCTGCGACGCCAGCCCCGAACGCGGCGACGACGTCGGCGACGATTGCCGCCGTCGTGGCCTCATCGGCGGAGATGCCGACCGTGTCGGCGTCGATGGAACGCAGGTTGATGCCCTTGGCGTCGGCGGCCGCGACGATTTCGGCGGCCTTGCCGGGCACCGAGACGGTCACGGTGTCGAAGAACGACGTGTGCAGCACGTTCAGGCCGGCGGCCTTCAGGGAGGCGGCGATGGTCCTGGCGTGGCCGTGGACGGTCTCGGCGATCGCCTTCAGCCCGTCCGGGCCGTGGTAGACGGCGTAGAACGAGGACACGATGGCCAGCAGCGCCTGGGCGGTGCAGATGTTGGAGGTGGCCTTCTCGCGGCGGATGTGCTGCTCGCGGGTCTGCAGCGCGAGGCGGTAGGCCGGGACGCCGGCGTTGTCCTTGGAGACACCAACGAGGCGGCCTGGCATGGACCGCTCGAGGCCCTTCTGGACCGCCATGTAGGCGGCGTGCGGGCCGCCGAAGAACAGCGGAACACCGAAGCGCTGGGTAGAGCCGACGGCGATGTCGGCGCCCTGCTCGCCGGGCGGCGTGATGAGGGTCAGCGCGAGCAGGTCAGCGGCGACGGTGACGAGGGCGCCGCGTTCCTTGGCCTCGGCGATCACGGCGGTGTGGTCGAACACGCGCCCGGCGGCGCCGGGCTGCTGGAGGACGACGCCGTTGATGACGCCGTCGGGCAGTCCCTTGGAGAGGTCCGCGACCTCGACCTCGAAGCCGAGGGCCTCGGCGCGGCCTTGGACGATCGCGATGGTCTGCGGGAGGCAGTCGGCGTCGAGGACGGTCTTGCCGTCGTGGGCGGCCTTGTTCTTATTCGCCCGGCGCATCATCAGCACGGCCTCGGCGACGGCGGTGGCTTCGTCCAGCAGCGAGGCGTTGGCGATCGGCAGTCCCACGAGGTCCTGGACCATGGTCTGGAAGTTCAGCAGCGCCTCGAGCCGGCCCTGGGAGATTTCCGGCTGGTACGGCGTGTAGGCCGTGTACCAGGCCGGGGCCTCGAGGATGTTCCGGCGGATGACGGCCGGAGTGACCGTGTCGTAGTAGCCCTGGCCGATCATCTGGACCGCGGTCTTGTTCTTCGCGGCCAGCTGGCGCAGTTCGGCGAGGACTTCGACTTCGCTGAGCGCTGCGCCGAGCGAGAGCGGGGAGTCCTGGCGGATGTCCTTCGGAACGGCGGTGTCCACGAGGGCGTCGACGGTGTCATAGCCGACAGCCTTCAGCATGGCGTCGACGTCGGACTCACGGCGGGCGCCGATGTGCCGGTCAACGAAGGACGTGGAGGCTGAGGTAACAGTCACAAGGAACTCCATAACTAAGGCGGCGCAGGGTACGCCACATTGACTCGGGTTCCTCCCCGCTCTGTATTGGACCTGAGAGTTTCCGCGCAACCGTGCTCTCGCATGGCTCCGCTTGCACCGTCGGTGAGCACAGCATGTCAGAAGACAGCCTGCTACTTTCCAGAGTTGCCTTGCCGCGGCGGTACATGGGCCTGAGAGATTCCTGGGGAGGATTTGCTCCTACGGCGCCCGCTTGCACCTACAAGCAGAACTCTCCCGCCGCAGATCAAAGGCATATTAACTTGGCGTGACAACAGTCACAGCTCTCATTGTCCTACGCCCGGCCCGCGTCCGCAAACCCGCGGCGGGTCCCCTGCGAGAGTTACGCGCTGGGACCGCCGTCGGGGGCGGACTGGCCGCCGCAGGCTTAGCCGCGGAGACGCTCGAGGGCAGTGAGGAGACCTGCGACGTCGGGGCCGACCTCCGGCAGCCATCCCCCTGGCCCGCGGGCCAGCATCGCATTGAAATACAGCCCGTCACCCATATAAAGGACCGGCTTGGCCATGGCAGGGCCGACGTCGGCCGCCAGCAGTTCCAGCCAGGACGCCTGCACGGCGGCCATCCGCCGCAGGGTTTCCTGATGGGCCACCTCAGCGAGCCTGGTGGCAGCGACGAAGACCCGGTCCAGCGGCGTGTCAGCCCAGACCGAGGACTTGATGAAGAACGCCGCAGCGCCTTCGGGGGCGGCGGCCATGGCAGCGAGGTCCTCGGCGAGCAGCCGGTCCAGCCGTTCCAGCAGAACGGAGATCATCGCTTCCTTGTTGGGGAAGTGGTACAGCAGCCCGCCCTTGGAGACGCCGGCAAGCCGGGCCACGGCATCCAGCGTCGCGGCACGCTCGCCCTCTTCGATCAGCAGGGATTCGAACGCGTCGAGGACGGCTTCGCGGGCGACGGGTTTTCTGGCCATGGGTCCTATCATGCCCCCTGGCGGGGGCTTCATTTCTTAACTGTACCGTCCAGACGGTACAGTTAAGTCCATGAGCAACACTTCCTTCACCCGCAACAGCACCGGCGCAGTTGGCGAGTCCGCCGCCGGGGCAACAACCAGCCATGCACCGCGTGCCCCGTGGCGCGACTGGCTGGCGCTGGCGCTGTTGATGTTTCCGGTGCTGCTCGTGGCCGTCGACAACACGGCCCTGACCTTTGCGCTGCCGGCCATCGCGCGCAGCCTCGACGCCACCGGAGTCGAGCTGCTCTGGATTGTCGACGCCTATCCCCTGGTCCTGGCCGGTCTTCTCGTGGCCATGGGTAGCCTCGGGGACAGGATCGGCCGCCGCCGGTTGCTCTTCGTCGGCAGCACGGGTTTCGCTGCCGTCTCGGCGGTCACCGCCTTCGCCCCCAGCGCCGAATGGCTGATCGCCGGACGCGCAGGCTTGGGGTTCTTCGGCGCCATGCTGATGCCCTCCACCCTTTCCCTGATCCGCAACATCTTCCCCGAACCCAACCGGCGCCGGCTGGCCGTGGCCATCTGGGCCGCCGGCTTCTCCGGCGGCGCCGCGCTGGGCCCGATCTTCGGCGGCTGGCTGGTGGAGCACTTCTGGTGGGGCGCGATCCTGCTCGTGGCCGTGCCGATCATCCTGCCGCTGCTGGTCCTGGGGCCGGCCCTGATCCCGGAATCCCGCGACCCGAATCCTGGCCGCGTGGACGTGCCCAGCATCATCCTGTCCCTGCTGGTGATGGTGCCCGTGGTCTATGGCATCAAGATCCTGGCCACCCACGGACTGGCCGCGGAACCGCTGGCCGCCATCGGCTTTGGCCTGCTGATGGGCTACGTCTTCATCCGGCGCCAGCGGCACCTGCTGCCGGCAGCCCCGGCACAAAGCGGTCCGGCACAGAACAGGACGGCACCGTCTGACGCCGGGGCACGGAACCGCACCGCTCCGCTTCTGGATATCAGCCTCTTCGGCAACCGGGTCTTCAGCACCGCCATCATCGCGAACGTGCTGGCGCTGTTCTCCTTCAACGGCTTCATCCTGTTCCTCGCGCAGCACCTGCAGCTGCTCGAGGGCCAGTCCCCCTCGGAATCCGGCGTCGCCATGGTTCCCGCCCTGATCGCCACCGTGGCGGCCGGCTTGCTGGTGGTCCCGCTGGTGAAGAAGGTCCGGCCCGGTTTCGTGGTGGCCGGCGGGCTGCTCCTGAGCGCCGCGGGCTACTTCCTGGTGGCCTTCGGCGATCATGGCAACGGCCCCGCGTTGCTGCTGGCGGCCTTGCTGGTGCTGTGCCTCGGCGTGGGCGCCGCTGAAACCATTTCCAACGACCTGATCCTGGGCGCCGCACCCGCGGAGAAATCCGGCGCGGCGGCCGCAATTTCCGAGACGGGCTACGAAATCGGCTCACTGCTCGGCACCGCCATCCTGGGCTCGATTCTGACGGCCTCCTACCAGGGCAATCTCCGGTTGCCCGCCGCCGTCGCCGAGAGCGCCCCCGCCGAGGCGTCCGCCCAGGCCGGCGAGACCCTTGCCGGTGCCGTGGAACTGGCCGAAGCTCTCCCGGGACCGCTGGCGGACGCGGTAATGACCGCAGCCCGCGCCGCCTTCGACTCGGGCGTCCACATCACGGCAGCCATCGCGCTGGTCTTGATGACGGGAGCGTCAGTCCTCGCCGCCGTCGTCCTTCGGAAGGTGCCAACGGCGCGGTAGTCCGTAGGACTCTGCATCTTGGAGACCAGGATTAAATGCCGAGCGCCCGGCGCCGGTGGGAACCGGCGCCGGGCGCTGAAACTGCTGGCGGCTGCTACTTGCTGTCCGCCGTGGTGACGCTGGCGTTGGCCCGCATCGTCTCGGCGTTGACCATCCACGCGTACTGCTCAAACTTGGCGATGAACTCGTGCAGCAGGTCCGCCGTCGTGGGGTCCTCCTCGTCCACTTCGTCGTGAACCTTGCGCATGGTTCCGACGGCGGCCTCGAGGGCGGCGACGATCCGCTCGATGGCGTCCTTCGTGTTGATCAGGCCGGCCGGGAATTCAGCGAGCGAGGTGGACTTGGACACCGTGGAGCTGCGGCCGTCGGGGAGGGCGTGCAGGGCACGCATGCGCTCCGCCAGGTCATCCGCGAAGGCGCGGGCGGCGTCGATGATCTCATCCAGCTGAAGGTGGAGGTCCCGGAAGTTCGTCCCGACGATGTTCCAGTGCGCCTGCTTGCCCTGAACGTGAAGTTCGATCAGGTCTACTAGCACTGCCTGCAGGTTCGTCGTGAGCGTTGGTGATGCTTTCATGCGTCCTCCTGAGTAAGTCCGATACCGTTGCGACTGTTGAATCCGCTTTTACCAAGCCGCTATTGCGTTCGATACCGCTGGATTCGATGCTACCGACGCTACCCCAGGGCATAGAGGGACGCGACGCCCCTGGAAGAATTTCTCGGTCAGCTTACTAAGTCGGCTTACTACCGGCCGGGGAGGACGTCCGAAACCGCTCAGACCGCCTGGTTGAGCACCGGCCCCTGCGGGAAGATCGCCCGCGTAATGCCGCCCGTGGTGGTCTCTGCCAGCTGGGCAAGGTAGTCATTTCGGCGTTTCGGGGTGATCCGCGACTGGGGTTCGAAGCCCTGCCCGGGATCGTCCGAATAGTGCGCGGTCAGGCCGTCACGCATGAGCCGGATGGCCTCGGCGCGCTGCTGGGAGACCGCCGCGTGGGTAGATCCAAGTTCCGCGGCCAGATCCTTGACGGTCCGGTCGCCAAAGTAGATCTCCTCGACGACGTAGCGCATCCGTTCGGGGAGGGACTTCACCGCCGCGCGGAGGTACTGGAGCCGCTCGTCCGCGAGCACGGAGTGTTCAGGGGTCAGGGTCTCGGCGGCCAGCGTGTCAACGACGGCTTCATCCAGGGGCGTCAGCGTCCGGGAGGCATCGGCGAGGGCTGCCTCGACGACGCTCTGCTGGACACCGAGGGCCGCGGCGATCTCGTCGACGCTGGGGGTGCGCCCGAGGGCTGCGGCGAGGGTTTCCTGGACCGACATCGTTTCTTTGATCCGGCGCCGCGCCGAGCGGGTGGCCCAGTCGCTCGCCCGCATCTCGTCGGCAAAAGCACCCAGGATCCGCCGGCGCGCAAAAGCACCGAACGGCACCCCGAGGTCCGGGTCGAAGGAGTCCGCCGAGGTGATCAGGGCAATGGCGCCCGCCGACGCCAGGTCATCGCGAGAAAGGTGTGACGCCTTTGAGCACAAGTCTGAGACGAGGTAGCCCACCAGCGGAAGATGCTGTGTGACCATCTCGTTGCGTTCCACGCGATTCAATAGAATGTCCCCCCATGAGACAGGATCCGGCAGCCTTAAAAGACCGAGAGCCGCACCCGAAATGGGCCCCGTGCTCCCCCATGGAAGTCGGAGTTCAAAAACCCGGGCGCAGCACCCAGAACGAAACCTATCACCTGATCCCCTCTCTGCGTGTAACCTCAGGGAAAAGCTTGGCTGAAAATGCGGTAAGGCTTCTCGGCCGGGGGCGGCAAGGGGAATGGGGCCCATGGGTGCAGGTGATCTTTCGGCGGCTCTCTGGCAGGAGCGCCGTCAGCTGGAATTGCTCTTATTCAGGCTGGAGACGCAGCGTCTCCATGTCCTGGCCGGCAACCTGCAGTGGTTGAGCTTCACCGCCTCCGAAGTGGAGAGCGTCCTTGACCGGCTGCGCTTTGAAGCGCTGGCACGGAGTGTCGAGTCGGCAGCGGTGGCGGCCGAGTGGGGGTTGCCCGCCCAGGCGACGCTGAATGAGCTCGTCGCGGGGGCACCGCCCGGCGCCTGGGCCGAAGTCCTGCAGGATCATCTGGACGGTCTGCGCACTTTGCTCCGGCAGCTCAACGATGCCGCCCGGACCAGCGAGGACACGCTGCGCAACCTGAGCCGTCCAGTGGCATCCGGCGCGTCGGCCGGTCCGCGCAACGGCGACGCCGCGCCTGTGCAGGCGGACACCGCTGGGGTTCTTGATCAGCTGACGACGGCGGGGAACATTGAGCGCGCCCTGGCAGTCACCCGCAGGACCAAACAGCCCCTCCTGGACCAGTACCTCGGCGGCAACCGCGGCTGACCGGGTTCCCGTCCCGGCATTCAGTCCGCGGCGGGGGCTGGGGCCGACGGCGGCAGGAGCCCGCGCAGCGCGTCTTCCGTGTCCGGGCCGGATTCCGCGCCCGCTTCAGCCGCCGCCAGGTTCGCCGCGGCAATGGCTTCAATGACTTCCCGGCGCTGGATCGGCACCCCGCGGGGTGCTTCAATGCCTATCCGAACACCGTCGCCGCGGCCTTCGAGAACAGTGATGACGATCCCGTCGCCGATCATGATCTGTTCGCCCGGCTTGCGTGTAAGTACCAGCATCCTCTCAATCTACCCTTCGCTGTGCTGAGCTGCCGACGTATCCTGCTGCTGGTGTGGTGCCTGGATCGTGCCGCGCATCTCAGATCCTGACCGAACGGGCCTGGCCGGAGTCGATCCAACCCACCGGCAGTCCAAGCGTGTTGACGGTTTCCGGAGTGGCGGTCTCCGCCGCCCCGACAACCGCTACCCCGGTGATGTCCAGTTGCGCGGCGAGCACACCGACCCAGCGCGCCGTGTCCTCCTGTTTGCGTCCGGCGTCGACCACTACCCACAGCTGGTCGGCGGAGAGCATGGCGACGGATTGGAGCCGGGCGAGGGCATCGCGGGCTTTCCCGAGGCCGAAGGCCACGAGCACGGTCTGGTCCGTCATCACGGCGTGGGCGCGGGCCGCCGTCGCGCCCTGGCGTCCTTCCACGTGCAGATGGCCATAGGCGGACAGTTTGCCTGCCGTGCGCACATCGGCGCCGCCGGCGACCGTGGACATCGCCAGGGCCGTGTCCAGTGCGTCGTCGTCGAGCCCGACCAGGACCACCAGATCACCGGTACCGCTCAGCGGCACCGGCACGGACTCGAGGACCTGGGCCGGGGCGGGCGCCGGTGCTGCCGGAGCCGCAGCGCCGGACGTCAGTTCGGTTGCGCCAGGAGCCGGGGCAGTGGCCCCGGAGTCCTGCCGGTTGCGGCTGGCCGGGACACCCGGGGCGGCGGCCGGGCCGCGCAGGCCGGTGCCGAGCTGTTCAAGCAGATCAGCGAAGTCCGGGGACTCCGTCGAGAGCCCGGCGTTGCCGGGGCGGTGCAGGCTCAATTCCGCGGCGTCGGCTTCCTCGAGCAGGGCCGCAATTGCGGCGCCTTTCAAGTCGTGGGCGGGCGCAGCCCCCGCGGGCTTTGCAGCCTCTACCGGCGGTGCCGCCGGCGCGTCAGCCTCGGCCAGGATGTCGGGATCGGGAACCACCTCACCGGTGACCACCTCGTGCCCCGTCACCACCTCGACGATCGCCTCGTAACGGTCGCCGGCGAAGAGTCCGGCGATCCCTGGGCTGATGACCCGTTCCGCCGAGACGATGCGTGCCGCGGGGCCGTGCTGCTGTTCCGCCTTGCGGCGGATCTCCTCCAGCGAGGCGCCCTTAAGCCGAAAGCGGTTCTGCATGGCGAACGACTCCTACTGTTTCGATCCGGACGTTGGCTGAAGTGACTTCGCGGTAAGACAGTACCGGCACCGAGCCAGGCTGCGCTCCCACGAGGCGGCGGACTGCGGGGCGAAGCGCCGGCGCGCAGACCAGCACGGCCGGCCGGTTGGCGGCCGCTGCGGAGTCGACGGCGGAACGCACCGAGCGGAGGACTGCGTCGAGCCTGTCCTGGTTCATCACGATCTGGCTGCCGCCCTCGGCGGGCCGCATGTCCTCGAGCATGTGCTGTTCCAGGACGGGGTCGATCATGATCACGTTCAGCACCGGGCCGTCCATGAACTTGGCCGTCAGCGCCGGGCCGAGGGCTTGCCGCGCGGATTCGACCAGTGATTCCGGGTCGGTGGAGACCTTCGCGCGGAGGGTGAGCGCCTCGTAGATCCTGGCCAGGTCGTTGATGGGCACCTGCTCATCCAGCAGGCCCTGGAGCACGCGCTGCAACTCGGCGAGGGAGAGCAGCGCGGGGGTGAGTTCGTCGACGGCGGAGGGGCTCTGCTTCCGCACTCCCTCGGTCAGGACCCGGACGTCCTCGCGGGACAACAGCCGGGCGGCGTTGGCCGTGACGATCGAGGACAGGTGCGTGACCAGGACCGAAACACGGTCGATCACGGTGGCGCCGGTCATCTCCGCGTTGTGCCGCATTTCCGCCGGGATCCATTTCCCGGCCAGCCCGAACACAGGCTCAATCATCGCGATGCCGGGGAGCGAGTCGAGGCTGTCGCCCAGGGCCAGCATCTGGCCGCTGGGGGCGGTGCCGGCGCCAGCTTCGACTCCGGCGATCCGGATTGAGTAGCTCGCCGGGGGCAGGTCCACGCTGTCTCTGGTGCGGACCGGCGGAATGACCAGGCCCAGCTCCATGGCAATCTTGTGCCGCAGGGACCTCACCCGGGCCAGCAGGTCATCGGAGGCGCCGGAGACCATATCCACGAGGTCGGGGGCGAGCAGGATCTCCACCGGATGGACGCGCATGTCCTCGAGCAGCTTCTCGTTCGGATCCATTTCCGGGAAATTCAGGGCACTGGCCTCGGCGTCCAGGGTCTTTGCCTCCTGCGCTTTTTGGGCCGCGATCCGGCGCGATGCCAACAGCAGGCCAACACCGACCAGGATGAACGGCAGCGGCGGCATGCCGGGGATGAGGGCCATCGCGATGGCCGCGACGCCGGCGATCATCAGCGCGTTGGGTGACTGCAGCAGCTGGGTGGACGCAGTGCGGCCCATGTCCGCTTCGGCGTTGGATCGGGTCACGATCATGCCCGTGGAGACTGCCATCAGCAATGCCGGGATCTGGGTCACGAGCCCGTCGCCCATGGTCAGGATGCCGTACGTGTTTACGGCGTCGCCGATCTCCATGCCGCCCTGCAGCATGCCGATCGCGATGCCGCCGACGAAGTTGATGATAATGATGATCAGCCCGGCAATGGCGTCACCCTTGACGAACTTCGAGGCGCCGTCCATGGCGCCGTAGAAGTCGGCCTCGGCCGAGACTTCGGCGCGGCGTTCGCGGGCCTGGGTGTCCGTGATCAACCCGGCATTGAGGTCGGCGTCGATCGCCATCTGCTTGCCCGGCATCGCGTCGAGGGTGAAGCGGGCGCCGACTTCGGCCACGCGCTCCGCACCTTTGGTGACCACGATGAACTGGATGACCACAAGGATGAGGAACACGACGGCGCCGATGATCATGGAGCCGCCCACGGTCACCTGGCCGAACGCCTCGATGACCTGCCCGGCGTGCGCCTCCCCCAGGATCAGCCGGGTGGAGGCGACATTCAGGCCCAGCCGGAAGAGGGTGGCGACCAGCAGAAGGGAGGGGAACACCGAGAAGTCCAGGGGCTTCTTCACGAACATGCTGGTCAGGAGGACCAGGAGCGCCAGCAGGATATTGCAGACGATGAGGACGTCGAGCAGGGGCGCGGGCACCGGAACAATCAGCAGCAGCACAATACCGACGATGCCGATTGGCACTGTCAGCGGGGCGAACTTCTTCATGATGCGGTCCTTTCACAGACGCTGGTTGGAGCAGTGTTCATACGGCAGTTGCCATCCGGTGCATCCCGCTGGCAGCGCCGCGGGCCTTAAGCGACATCACGAAGGCCAGGACGCCGGCCACCGCGCGGTAGAAATCCACCGGGATCTCCTGGCCCAGGTCACAGGCGCTGTGCAGGGCCCGGGTCAGCGGAATGTCCTGGACCATCGGCACGTTCTTCGCCTCGGCCTCTTCCCTGATCCTGGCCGCGATGTGGCCGGCTCCCTTGGCCACCACGCGTGGGGCGGACTTTCCGGGTTCGTATTTAAGCGCCACGGCAAAGTGTGTGGGGTTGACCAGCACGACGTCGGCGTCCCCGATCGCCGCGATCATGCGGTTCCGGCTCATCGCCATCTGCCGGGCCCGCCGCTGCGAGCGGATCAGGGGGTCGCCTTCGCTGCTCTTGTTCTCGTCCTGGACTTCCTTCTTGGACATCCTGGTCTTCTTGCGGTTACGGCGCATCACGACGAAGAAGTCCGCCACCGCCAGCACGATGCCGGCCGCCACGGCAAACTGGACCAGCGAGGCGATGCCGCCTCCCGCGGCCTGCACAACCCCCGAGACCGGCATTCCCCCCGCCGTCAGCAACACCGGAACCAGCCCCTGCACGACGCCGTAGAGGACCAGCCCCACCACACTGGCCTTCAGCAGCGCCTTGACGCCGCCCCAGATCGCCTGGGTGCCGAAGACGCGCTTCAGGCCCTCGAGAAGTTTGAAGTGCTCGAAGTCCAGCTTGAATTTCTTCATGTGCACGCCGCCCTGCAGCGCGGACCCGGCGAGGACCACGATGAACACCACAATCAGCATGGGGCCGACGATCCCGGCCATGGAGGCGAGACCGTCCTCCAACGCTTTGACGGCCTTGCCCGGGTCCGGGGCCGCAACTATGCCGCGGACGCTGAAGAGCTGGTCCGTGGCGGCGTTCGAGGCGCGTTCAACGGTGGCCGGAATCATGATGGCGGCGGCGCCGACGCCGACCCACGCGGTGAGGTCCTGGGAACGGGAAAGTTGGCCCTTGGAGCGGACCTCCTTCATCCGTTTGTCGGTGGCCTCTTCGGTTTTCTCCTGTGAATCCGACATCAGCCCACCCCCAGCACAGTCTTGGCGGCCTGGTTGGCGAGACTGGAGACGATTCTAGGCAGCGCCAGGAACATGAACCCGGCCAGCATCAGCGTCATCAGGATCTTGAGCGGGAAGCCGAGCGAGAAGGCGTTGAGCGCCGGGGCCACACGGGTCAGCAGGCCCAGCCCGACGTCGGCGAGGAACAAGACCACCACGAGCGGCCCGGCGATCTGGACAGCGGCGAGGAACATGCCGGTGACCGCCGACGTCATGGCCTGGACCGGCTGGGCCAGATCGATGCCGCCGGCCAGGGGCAGTGCCACGAAGCTGCCCGTGAGCCCGGTGATGACCAGCTGGTATCCGTCGGAGGCGAACAGCAACGCCAGCGCGGCCATCTGCAGCAGCCTGGTGAACTGAGCGCCGTTGACGTTCATCTGGGGGTCAAAGCTCTGGGCCAGCTGAAATCCGCTAAAGAGGTCGATCAGGCTGCCGGCGGACTGGACGGCGGAGAAGATCACCAGCACCAGGAAACCCAGAGCCAGCCCGGTGACCAGCTCGAGGACCACCCCCGTGATGAAGCCGGCTGTGTCCCGCGGTGTGTAGCCGGCGGACACCCACTGGGAGACCGCAAGGCCAAGTCCCAGCCCGAGCATGGCCTTCACGCGGCCGGGGAAGGCCTGAGACGCGAAGGGCGGAGCCACGATCAGGAAAGCCGTCATCCGGACGGTGGCCAGCAGAACCGCTTCCAGCCACGTCGGGTCGATCGGTATGCCCACCTCACAGGCCTCCCAGCAGCGCCGGGATCTTGGCGAACAGATCGTTGGTGAAGGCGACCATCTCCGAGATCATCCAGTGGCCGCAGATCACGAGGGCGACGGCCACGGCCGCGGCCTTGGGCACGAAGGACAGGGTGGCTTCCTGCAGCTGCGTGATGGACTGCAGCAGCGCGATGGCAAGCCCCACCACGAGTGCTGTCACCAGCACGGGGGCCGAGAGCTTGGCCGCGACGATCATGGCCTGGAGGCAGATGTCCAGGACGGCGTTGGCGTTCATCCGGTGCCTGCATAGCTTTGGATGAGGGACGTGATGATCAGGCCCCAGCCGTCCACCAGGACGAAAAGCAGGATCTTGAAGGGCAGTGAAATCATCACCGGCGGGAGCATCATCATGCCCATGGACATAAGGGCCGCGGAGACCACGAGGTCGATCACGAGGAAGGGAATGAAGATGACGAAGCCGATGATGAACGCGGCGCGCAGTTCCGAAATCATAAAAGCGGGAATGAGGGTCTGCATGGGAACGGCCTCGGGCGTTGCCGGGTTCTCCTGTGCGGCGGCCCGGGACATCAGGGCGATGTCCTCTTCCCGGGTGTGGGCCAGCATGAACTGCTGCAGCGGGCCGCTGGCAGCGCCCACGGCCCCGTTGAAGTCCAGGGTGCCGTTGAGGTAAGGCTGGATCCCGAGCGTGTTCATCTCGTTAATGACCGGCCACATAACGAAAATCGAGAGGAACAGGGCCAGCCCGGCGAGGACCTGGTTCGGCGGGATGGACGGCAGCGACAGGGCGTTGCGCGTCATCGCCAGGACCACGAAGATCTTCGTGAACGACGTCATCATCAGCAGCAGCGCCGGCGCCACCGAGAGCAGGGTGATGCCGATCAGGGTCAGGACCGCCGTCGACGGTTTGCCGTCGAGACCGTTGATCTCGATGTTGACGTTGCCGCCGCCGGGGTTCGCCGGATCCGTCGGGGCGACCGGCGGGGTGGGGTCGATCGGGGCGGCGTGGCCGGCCGAGGCGTTCAGCCACAGCAGCAGCACCGCGAAAAGGACGGCGGCAAGGCCCAGGACCACGGCCCTGCCAAATCGGAACGGGGCCGGCTGGATGGAGCCCGGCCGGGCTGTCTCAGCGGCAGCGACGGGCGGAAGCGTGGGGGCAGCCGAAACTGCCGGGGCGGAGCGGAAAGTCAGGGAGCTCAATTGCGTCGTCCGCTCCTGAGAGCGGCAGCGGCCTGCTTCCACGTGGAGCCGGCAAGGATCGAACCGTGCATGGGCGGGTGGCCGGCCGCGCCGGACGCGTTGCCGCGCAGCCCGGGCCCGCGGGCGTGGGAGTCCCGGTGAAGGGTGCTGCGGCGGGACGGCGGGGCGTTCCCGGGGCTGGAGCCGGCAGGGTCTTCGCTGCCGTCGCCGGGAAGTTCTTCGAAGCTGGACTGCCCGCTGGGAAGCGCGCCGAACCCGGAAAGGACCCGGGCGAATTCGCCGGCTCCGCGGCGGGTTTCAGGAACCGACGCTTCTTCGGCTTCGGCCGGAATGTCGCCGGTGTGCAGGACGTTGACGGCGTGTTCGGTGACGCCCAGCAGGAAACGCTGCCCGGAGGCGTCGACCACCACCACGGAGGCCTTCTGGCCGACGCTCTGCCGGCTGACAATGGTCAGGGCACGGTCAGCCCGCCGCCGCCCGGTGCCTTTGCCGAGCCGGCGCTGCAGCAACCACATGAGGCCAAGCACCGCGCCCAGGGCCACGAATACCCGCAGCCCGAGGATCAGTGCGTCCATTCAGCTGAGCCCCTCGGCAACGTCGAGGATGCGGGTGATCCGGACGGCGTAGTCCTGGTCCAAAACCACCACTTCGCCGTGGGCGATCAGCCGGCCGTTGAGCAGGACGTCTGCCGGGGCACCGGCCGAGCGGTCGAGTTCAATGATCTTGCCCGGTTCGAGCGAGAGCACGTCCCGCACCGACATCCGCGTCCGGCCGATCTCCACGGTCAGGGCCATTTCGATGTTGTTGATCCGTCCGAGCCGGCCGGCTACGGCCTCGCCGCCGGCGAACACGTCCCCGGCACGGTCCTGGCTGGTGCTGTGCTCCCGGAGGCGGACGGCGAACCAAGCGGCGGCGTTGGAGCCGTCGGAAAGCTCGAAGACGGCGGTGTCGGGGTCCGAAAGCAGCCCGGAGGCATCGGACTCACGCAGGTCGCTCAGGACCCCGGCGCCGAACACGGAACTGGCGCTTTCCATCGCAGGGCGCAGCACGTCGGTCACCGAGACGACGCCGGGCTGGGTCCCCGCCATACCACCCGCGGCTTCGTCGAGGAAGGTGCGGTCGCTCAGCATCAGGGCAAGGTCTGCGGTAACGGAGCCGACGAAGGTCGCGGTGACGGCCTGGCGGGCGTAGGGCGCGGCGGCACGGGCCGGCACGAGGGCCAGCACCTTGAGCGCAACCGGGCTCGGCAGTTCTTCAACGAGCCGTTCCGCCGACGATTCGTGCCTGGTCAGGGTGATGCTCATCGGTGATTCTCCTCGATTGTGACAATGACGGCGGCCGCGCGGGACCCGTTGCGGGCCGGGGCGGCAGTGGCGAGCCGCGTGCCGTCCAGGGTGAGGTCAAACGGACGGTTTTCCAGGTGCGGCAAGGTCAGGACGTCGCCCACCGCGAGGCCCAGGACCTGGCTGGGGGTGACGAACGACGTCGAAAGCCGGACGGAAAGTTCCACCGGGACCCGTTCCAGCTGGGCGGTGACGCGTGCTGCGGCATCTCCGCGGTTGTCGGTCGGGTTGACCTTCTTGAGCCGGCCCAGCAGGATGCTCGCGGGGACGGCCAGGGTGGCGGGGGCGCTCATGTCGCCGACGTTCATGGTGAATGCCGCGACGATCATCAGTTCGCTGGGGGCTGCGGCCTGGGCGAATTGGGAGTTGTACTGGATGGTGTCCACCCGTACGGTTTCGCTGAGCAGCGGTCCCAGGGAGTAGCCAAGGTCTTCAAGGGCCTCGTCCATAAGGCCTTTGACCAGGGCCTGTTCAATCTGGGTGAACTTGCGGTCCGGCATGGGCGCATCGTTCGAGGCGCCCAGCATCCGGTTCACCCAGCCGAGGGCGGCCGGGGCGGGGAACTGCACCACGAGCTTGGAATCGTGGCCCTCCACTGTGCACAGCACCATCGCAGTGACCGCGGGCAGTGAGGCGGCGTATTCGTCGTAGCTGAGCATACTGACGTCTTCGAGCCGCACCACGGACTTGACGCGGACCTTGGCGGTCAGCTGGGTTCCCCACTGGCGGGCATAGGTTTCAAAGGCGAGTTCCAGGACGCGGCTGTGTTCGCGGGCGAGCGTCGCGGGGCGCCGGAAGTCGTAGACGCTTACCGTCCGCTCCCGCACCACTTCCCGCTCATCCAAAACACTCACGGTTGCCACTATCGGCAAGGGATCGCGTGGCGTAAGCAGTATGCCGGAGGCAATCCAAGTGGCAATTCAGGCTGCACTATTGCAGGCATTACAGTCGCTATTTTTGGCTGTGCTTCAGCACTTCCGGAATCAGTGCCCGGACGACGTCGGGCTGGTCCGAGATGATCACGATGTCGACCCGGCGGTTCAGCTCCATGAGCTCCGGCGTGGAATCGTCGTTGACCTGCCGCGCGGAGCCGAAGGCGACGGCGCCGATGGTTCCCGGGGCGATTCCGCCGCGGTCCACCATATAGCGCAGGACATTCACCGCACGTGCCGACGAGAGCTCCCACGTGGACGGGTAGGCGGTCACGCCGTTGGCCGCGTGGCCTTCGACCATGATCTCCAGGGCCGCTGGCCCGAGGATGGGCGAGATGATTTTCAGGACCTGGGAGGCCCGCTCGGTGAGTTCCGGCCGGTCCGGTGCGAAGAAAGTCTGGGAGCCGACCAGCTTGACCGTGAGCCCGCGCTGGTCGATCTGGAACTCAACGTTTTCGCTGAGCCCGGCGGCTGCCAGGGCTGCCTTCATCTGCTCCTCCAGGGCACGCAGCCGGTCCACTTCCTTGAGGGCCGCCGCGAGGGCGTCGGGGGCCGCCGCTGAATCTTGCGCCTTCATCGCGGCGAAGGCTTCCAGGTGTTCGTCCACGAATTCCGGCGGTACCACTGTGCCCTCGGCGGTGTCCACCGTTTCGCTTGCGACGGCTCCAAAGCCGGTGGCGAGGGAATTGCGGAGTTTCTCGAACTTGTTCGCATCCACCGTGGACATGGCATAGAGGACGATGAAGAGGCACATGAGGACCGTGACCATGTCCATGTAGGACGCCATCCAGCGTTCGTCGACGTGGTGCTCTTCGGGTTTCTTGCGGGGGCGCCGGCGGCCACTCACGCCGCAGCGTCCATCGTTTCAGCGTCGCCGGCAGCCGCCTTGCGGCCGCTTCCGGAGCTCTTAAGCTGGTGCTCGGGAACCATGGAGCGGAGCCGCTCGGCGAGCAACAGCGGCTGGGCGCCGGCCTGCACGGCGAGCATCCCTTCCATGAGCAGCGTCCGGCGTTCGATGTCCAGTTCGGACAGCCGCGCCATGCGTCCGCTGAAGGGCAGCCAGATGAAGTTGGCGGACAGCAGCCCCCAGAGCGTGGCAACGAACGCGGCGGCGATCATGTGCCCCAGCTCGTCCGGCTTGGACAGGTTTTCCAGGACGTGGGTCAGGGACACGACGGTTCCGACGATGCCGACGGTGGGGGCGTAGCCGCCGAGGGACGCGAAGAACTTCGAGTTGGAGTGGTCACTGCGCGCCTTCGTGTCGATTTCATCCTCCATCTGCATCCGGAGGTCTTCGGCGTCGGTGCCGTCAGCGATGTTCTGCAGGGCCCGGGCAAGGAAGGGATCGTTGACGCTGGCGGCTTCTTCCTCGAGGGACAGCAGGCCCTCGCTGCGCGCCTTTTCCGCGAACCGGACCATCTGGTCGATGCTGTCCTGCGGCTTCGCGGTTTTCCCGATGAACATCGCCGGCACTGCTTTGAACGCCTGGATGACGTCCTTGAGGGTGTTGCCGGCGAGCCCGATGGCCAGGGTGGCCCCGAAAACGAGAATCATGGGAGCGGGCAGCAGCAGTGAGGAGAGGCTGCCGCCTTCCAGCAGGACCATAACGATGAGGGAGCCAAAGGCGAGGAGCAGTCCTATGACTGTTGCGGGATCCATGGATTACTTTCTTGGTGGCTCAGGTGCGGGGCGGCGGCCATCGTCCGCGGGGTCCGACGGCGGCACGAGGCTCAGCGGGTATCCCGTCACGGCGGGAAAGTCCCTCGCCTTACTCAGGACGTACGCCCGGTAGTCGGCAATAAGTTCGACCACTTCCGCGAGGCTTTCCAGCACCACATAGGCGGCGCCGTCCAGGGTCACCAGATGGGTGTCCGGGCTCTCGTGGATACGCTCGATCAGGTCCGGATTGACCGCGAAGCGCGTTCCGTTGAGGCGTGTAACGACGATCATGGGCCGATTCTGCTCTGTTTTTCTGCTCAGCGTGTTCCGCTCAGCGTGGTTCAGCAAGGGAAGGGTGTTCTCCTCCTACTGTCGGCAGAGGCGGCCGGTTCGTTAGGCGGAGGCCTTCGCTGAAGTGCGGAGGGCGTGGACGAACTCGAGCTTGTCGATCACCGCGCCTGGGAGGACGAAGGGGTACAAATCGTCTTTCCCCATGCTCCGGTTGACCTGGTTCAGTGCGATCGAGAGCGGCAGCCATTCGGTTTCCACTAGGGCGCGGAAAGACGAGGTCTCCGACGTCTTCGATACCAGGCCGAATTCCCGGGCGGTTTCGATGGTGTCGCTGATGTGCAGATAGTGGGCAAAGGACTCGGCAAAGTCCTCGTACGGGTGCATTGTTGCGTACCGGGAGATGTAGTGCTGCTCCCAGTCCGCCGGGGCGCCCTTGGAGTAGTGGCGGTCAATCTCTGCCTGATAATCCTTGGTGTCGTCGCCGAAGAGATCCCGTGCCGCGCGGGTCCGCTCGTCATCGCTGAAAACCAGCGCGTCCTCAAAATAATGGCCCACCTCGTGCCGGAAATGCCCGAGCATCGTCCGGTACGGCTCATCGAGCCGGGCGCGCATTCTTTCGCGGTAAGCGTCGTCGCTCTCGGCGAGGTCAATGGTGATGATCCCGGAGGCATGTCCGATGACCACGTTCTCGTTGGCACTGGACAGCAGGTCGAAAGCGAGGCCCTAGTTGGGGTCTTCCGCGCGGGTGACGATCGGCAGGCCAAGCCCGTCCAGCTCGGCGATGAGCTGACGCTTGGCCCGCTCCGCCACAATGAACTGGGAAAGGCCCTTGGCGTCTTTGTCGTTCGGGCGTGTCCGCGTGAGGTCACAGCTGAAGCACTGGCCGCCGCTTTTCGGGGCAAGCCAGGTGCACCCGGAGAGCATCAGGTTCGTGCAGATGTACCGTTCGGTGCCGGAGGAGTCCTTGTGCCGCCCCTGCCCGTCCACTGCGACGATCGCGCGGAGCTCCCGCACGTAGCCGAGGTTCGTTCCGCAGTGCAGGCAGACTGAGTTTTCAAAGAACACGGCCGAGTCGCAGGCACTGCAGGATTGTTTTTTCACCTCACGATCCTACCCGCGACGGATGCCGCAGCACCCGCCGCGCGCCGCTGCACAAGCCTGAGCAGACGGATCCGTCTCCTCCGGCGGTTCCGCGGTGGCTCGGTCGTCGTTAGGGCATGATCGCGTAAAAGATGATCCAGTTCATGGCGAGGTTAAACCCGGCATGAGCAACTACTGCCCCGGCCAATGATCCCGTGAGCTTCCGGAAGCCGTAGAACGCCAGGGACGCCGCGAACATCGCAGCCACCCAGAACAGCGCCGGGAGTGGCAGGAACGCCCAGGAGCCGGCCACAAACACCACCCCAAAGTGCGCCAGATGGGTTACTGCAAACGCTGCCGCGTCGATGAGGGCTGCCCGCCGGTCACCGAGTTGCGCGGCGAAACTCTCGTGGGCCACTCCGCGGTACAGCACCTCTTCACCTATCGGGCTGAAGAGCATCCCGACGACGGCAAAGATGATGAAGTAGATCAAGCGGCCGTCCTCGGAGGGCGACGCCGGCACGTTTGAATACGAAAGTGCGATGTATGCGAACGGATTGGACATGCTGTGTCCCCACACAGCGGCAGCCGTGTAATGGACTGCGAGCGCCATTGCAACACCGGCTATCGCGGCCGGCACGATCCAGCGTCGCCGCGTTGGCCGGACCAGGCCGACGCGCTGGCGCCCTTCCTTGGTCAGAAGTATCCACGGCAGCGCAATCATCGCCACAAAAACGACGCTGACAGCCTGATAGCTGCCAGTCACGTTCGCCTGCAGAACGAGGGCCACGCGCGCCAGCCCGAAAAGGACAAGCAGCAGGATGCCAGTGCGGAGATTCAGCGGCACAAGCGAGCGGAACCGTGGCCGGACAGAAAGGGTGGTCATGCCGTGAGTGTATGGCGAGCGAGCGCAGGCCCGCTGATAGGCGAGATATCCGCGCCTCGTGTCTGCAGCGTCTTCGTGGTCGGCGTTGCGTGGTGCTGGGCGATGATCGCGACGATGGCGCCCACTTCCGCCAGGCTGGGCAGGGAGTGGACGCCATCAGCGGGAGACGACCGGGGTTTCCGATTATTTAGCGCTTGAGGTTGCCGAGCTCCTGCAGCACCTCGTCCGAGGTGGTGATGATGCGGGCGTTGGCCTGGAAGCCGCGCTGCGCGACGATCAGGTTGGTGAATTCCTGGGAGAGGTCCACGTTGGACATTTCCAGCGAGCCGGCGGCGAGGCTGCCGATGCCGGCGTCGCCTGCTCCGCCGAGCTGCACGCCGCCGGCGTTGGCGGTGGCGACGTACGAGGAGCCGCCAGCCTTCTCCAAGCCCGCGGGGTTGGTGAAGTTGGCCAGCGCGATCTTGGCGAGGACCTGCTTGACGCCGTTGCTGAAGGAACCGATCACGGATCCGTCGTTCCCGATGGTGTAGGACTGCAGCTTGCCGGCAGCGGAGCCGTTCTGGCCGCTGACGGCGAGGGAAGTCATCCCGGCGAATCCCGACGCCGAGGTGAGATCTACGTCGACTCCGTTGACCGCCAAGGGACCGCTCGGGGTCAGCGTGCCGCCCGTACCCTGGGTGAGCGTGATGTTGGAGGTGGCCGCGCCGTCTTTGGCTGAAACGCCCCAGCCGGTGGCAGTCTTGGTGAAATCGACAGTGATGTTCCGCTCGGCACCGGCAGCGTCGTAGACCTTGACAACGCGCTGAAGCGTGGTGGGCGGAGCGACAACGGCGTCGCTGGGCAGGTTGCCGTCCAGCGTAACCGAAGACGTTGCCTTGGCCGGAACCAGGGTGTTCGAGTTCAGCGTGATGCCATTGACCGCGCCGCCGGTGTTGACCACACCGTTGACGTCTGCCGCCCAGCCCTGCAGGATGCCGCCGTCGGGGCTGACCAGCTGGCCGGCGGCGTCGGGGCTGAAGGCGCCCGCGCGGGTGAAGAGCTGCTGGCCGCCCTTGCTGGTGACGAAGAAGCCGTCGCCTGAGATCATCAGGTCAGTGGCGCGGCCGGTGCTCTGCGAGGAGCCCTGGGCGAAGTTGGTGCTGACGCCGGCGACGCGGACGCCGAGGCCGATCTGGGCGGGGTTGCTGCCGCCGGTCTCGCCCTGCGGCGCGGAGGCGCCCTGGGTCATCTGGGAGAGCGTGTCCTGGAACTGGGTGGAAGAAGCCTTGAACCCAGCCGTGTTGACGTTGGCAATGTTGTTGCCGGTGACGTCCAGCATGGTCTGGTGGGCGCGGAGGCCGGAGATTCCGGAATACAGCGAGCGGAGCATGGGAACTGCCTTTCTACGGGTGGAAAACTGGTCAGGAAGCGGCCGGTGCGGTGAGCCCGGTGATGGAGTCTAGGGGGATGGAGAGTTCGCCGACCTTGACGGTGGGAACTGCCCCGGAGTAGGACACGGAACTGGCGATTCCGGTGCCTGTGGTGCCGTCGCCCAGTGTGTAGTCGACGGACTGGCCGACCAGCTGGGCGGCGGCCTGGCGCATCTGCAGGGAGAACCCTTCCTTGCTGTTGGTTGTCAGTTCCTGCATCTTCTCCATCATGGAGAGCTGGATGGTCTGGCTCATCATCTGGTTGGTGTCCATGGGCGCGCTCGGGTTCTGGTTCTTGAGCTGAGCCACCAGGAGGGACATAAAGACCTCCGAATCCATGGTCTGCACGGGTGCCCGCACGGCAGCAGCCTGGGCGGTCTCCCCCGCGGCCCCGATGGGCTGGGAGGCGATGGGCTGAATCGTCATGAGTCGCTTTCCTTCGTGTCAGACAAGAATGTCGAGGGTGGTCTGTGGGCCGTTCAGTATCCTGGCGTCGCGCAGGGCCGCGCCATCGGCCAGGGCTTCCCAGCGGTGGCCCGGCCGTTGTTCGCCAGGTCCGTTGCGGTTGCCCGGTCCGGAGCCGGAGTCCCGCCCGGCGCCGCCTTGGCTGGTTCCGTCCTGGCTGGTGCCGTCCCGGGCTGTGTTGCCCGGCCCGGTGTGTTCGGAGACGTCGAGGCTGGCACCGAAGCCCGCATCGGCGAGTTCCTTGCGGAGTTCCGGCAGGACCCCGCGGATGGCCTCGCGTCCGGCGTCGCCCGGGGCGAAGAGTTCGATCCTGACGCCTGCGGCATCAATGTGCGCCCTGACCGTCATCGGGCCGAGGTCTTCGGGGGTGACCTGCAGCGTCATGATGTGCTGCCCCTGCGGGGCTCCGGCGAGCGTGAAGAGCGGCTTAGCCAACTGCGGCTGGAGCGTGGCGCCCGGCTGGGGCGCCGCTGGGGCCGCGGGTTGCGGCGCGGAAGCGGTTGACGACGGCGGCTGGCTGACCGGGGTTGCGGCTGCTGCGCTTCCGGCCGTGACGAGCGCATCGGCGGGAGCCGTGGCGGGCGCGGAAGCTGATGCGGCCGCGGGTGCCGTTTCAATGCGGGAGGCACCGGACGTGCTGCCTTCGGCGGGCGCCGTGCCCGGGAAACCGGAGGCGGTGCCGGCGGCCACGGCGGGCACATTGGCTTGGCCTGCTGTTGCCGGCGGCAGTGCAGCGGGCGTTGCAGGAACGGCTGGTGGTACTGGTTTCCCAACGGACGGGGTTACCGCAACCGTTTTAGTTTCCGCAGGGGCTGCGGGCGCCCCAGTCACCGCTGTGGCCGCTGTGGCCGCTGTGGCTGCTGTGGCTGTTGTGGCTGCGGAAACTGTTTGCACCGGCCAGGATTCCTGAGGCGCACCGGCCGGGGCGGTCGTGCCGGGACCCCCGGGAGGCATTGGAAGCGTTACGGTGACGGCATTGGACGGCGCCAGGGCCTGGTCCTGCGCGCCGGCAGGTTGCTGGGCCGCCAAGGAAGCTGTTGTCACCTTGCCAGTCGTCACTATCGCGCCGGTGCCGGGAACCGCCGCGGGTCCAGCCGCAGCGCGAAGTGCCTGGCTGGGGCGGATGCCGGCGATCTGTTCGCCCGGCGCCCCCGCCAGTGCGGTTGGCTGAGCTGTTCCAGGCGGTACGGTTCCAGGCGGTACGGTTCCAGGCTGCGGTCCTGCGACTGACGTAAACCGGGGATCGAGTCCGGGCCGCTGCCCCGGCGTCACTGTCACTGAGTCGGCGACGGCCGTCCCGGCCTGTTCCCGGCTGCCGGTGCCCGGAACACCGGAAATACCCATAGCGGGAACGGCCGAAGCGGCAGGCACACCCGAGGCGGGCAGCGTATTCGCCAGACCGGCCTGGCCATCGGAGGGCAGTTGAGTAACAGCCGCCGTGTAGGAGGTACCCGAAAGCGACGCTACGTTGGCGGCGTTGGAAGGATCCTGCACAGTGGCGGCCCCGCCGTCGGCTCCCCCGCCGGGCTGCTGGTCCAAGGCGCCGGACGAAGTGTTGTTCTGCGCGTCATCGGCTACCTCACTGCCGGCGTCGGGGGTTGGACCATGCGTTGAGTCCGCTGAGCCCTGAACGTCGTCGAGCACCGCCGCGAACGCCGCCGTGTCCTTGCTCCCGACGGACGCTTGTCCGCGGGCGCCGTCCTGGACGCGGCCCTGGACCGGCGCGGCCAGGGAGGAGGCCAAATCCATGCCTTTCATGACGCCGTCCCTGCCGGGACAATGCGCCGGATGGAGGTCAGGTTGGAGTGCTGCTCCCAGGCGTCGCGGATCTGGATGGTCTTGCCGGGGACCGGCGCGTCGATGGCTTTGCCGTTGCCCAGATAAATGGAGATGTGGTCCCCGCCGAAGCTCACCAGCAGGTCACCGGGCTTGGCCTCGGCCAGGGACGCCACCGGCGTGCCCTGGCGCATCTGGTCACTCACCACACGGGGAATCTCGATGCCGAGGTCCTTGAAGACCCTCTGCGTAAAGCCGGAGCAGTCCATGCCGGTGGCCGGGTTGGTTCCGCCCCAGACGTAGGGGACGCCGATGTACTTCTTGGCCATGGCCACGACGTCGGTGCCCGTCGCCGCCCCGGCTGCGGGAACGGTCGCTGGTGCGGTGAGGCCCTTCAGTGCGCCGATCGCCGTCGTTCCGCCGAGCCCCAGGCTGTTGGTGAGGGAGGAGATGTCGGTGCCGTTGGTTCCGCCCAGCGCGGCGGTCAGCGCCTCGGTGAAGGACGCCGCGTCTCCGCTGCCGGTCCCGGTAGCGAGTGAGGTTGCGGCCGCCGACTTCAGCGCGGCGGCGTTGGCCTCGGAGGATGCGGGGCGTGTCAGTTCAGCGATCATCGACTGGATGCCCTGCATCCGGCCGATTGCCTCGGTCATGCTCATGACCTCACCTCCTGCTCTTCGCGGTGCCAGACGGTGGAGGCGATCTCGTCGAGAGTGGATTGCTCGGCTCGCAGGTCCGCCGTGTGGACCTCTGCGTCGTGGCGGGCCTTCAGTTTCTCCAGGCCGACGGAACGGGTGCGGGCGGCGATGAACTCCTCGCGGGCGGTGGCCTCCTCGGTCTCCGCGATCCGCGAGAGGTTCTGCAGGTCCGCGAGCATGCTGTGGGAAGAGGACCGGGCCGCGGCGACGGCCCGCAGGGATGCGGAGCTGGAAATGGGCACGTTGCCGTCGGCGAGGCTGCGGCGCGCTGACGCTTCGCGGGACCGCACGGAGCTGGAGCGCGACCGGGCGCTGGCCAGCCCGGTGGCCGCCTGGTCCTGCTGGATCTGGCGAAGGCGCAGGAGCCCTACCAGTGAGAATTGGCGGTTCATGCTGCTGCTCCCAGGATCGAGGTGAGGTGGTTGAGCCGCTGCCAGGACTCGGGGTGGGCCGTGGATTCGTCCATCGGCTGCTGCAGGAAGGCGCTGACGTCTTGCTCGTGGTTCAGGGCCGCGTCCACCAGCGGGTTGGTACCCGTCTGGTAGGCGCCGACGTCGATCAGGTCCTGCGCGGCCTTGCGGGCCGCGAGGACGCGCCGCAAGGTGGCCGCCGCTTCAAGGTGCGGGCGGGCGTTGACCTTGGTGGCGACGCGGGACACCGAGCCGAGCACGTCCACCGAGGGGAAGTGCCCGGTGACGGCAAGCTTCCGGTCCAGGACCACGTGGCCGTCCAGGATGGAGCGCGCCGCGTCGGCGATCGGTTCGTTGTGGTCGTCGCCGTCCACCAGTACGGTGTAAATGCCGGTGACGGAGCCGGTCTCGGCGGTGCCGGCGCGTTCCAGCAGCCGGGCCAGGATGGAAAAAGTCGACGGCGGGTAGCCGCGGGTGGCGGGCGGTTCGCCGGCGGAGAGTCCTATCTCGCGCTGCGCCATCGCCACGCGCGTGAGGGAGTCCATCATCAAGACGACGTCCTGGCCGTTGTCGCGGAAGGATTCGGCGATGCGGGTCGCGGTGAACGCTGCACGCATGCGCATCAGGGCGGGTTCGTCGGAGGTGGCGACGACGACGACGGACCGGGCCAGGCCGGCAGGGCCGAGATCGTCTTCGAGGAATTCGCGGACTTCACGGCCGCGCTCCCCCACGAGGGCGATCACCGAAACCTCCGCGTCCGTGCCGCGGGCAATCATCGACAGCAGGGACGATTTCCCGACGCCGGAACCGGCGAAGAGTCCCATGCGCTGGCCCTTGCCGAGCGTGGTCATCGTGTCCAGCACACGGACCCCGGTCTGCAGGGCAGTGTCGATGCGGGCGCGCTTCATGGCATTGGGCGCTTCGTTGTCGATCGGCACGCGGGGGCCGCTGGTGAGCGGTCCCTTGCCGTCAATAGGCCGGCCGAGTCCGTCAATGACACGGCCGAAGAGCCCTGGCCCGGTGGGGACCAGGACGGTACTGCCCTTGGCCCGGACGGGATCGCCCGCCGCGACACCGGCGAGCCGGCCCAGCGGCATGCACCGCACGGAGCTGTCCAGGGCCGCCACCACCTCGGCGTCGAGTCCCGGGTGCGAGCCCACGGTCACCAGGTCACCCAGGGCACAGTCGAGTCCTGACACTTCCAGGCCAAGGCCCATGACGGAGGTCACGACGCCGACCCGCTGCGGGGCGGCGGCGCGCAGGGCCGAGGCGTAGTCGGCCCCCTTGGGCCGCCACTCGGCGATCATCGCTGGTCCCCCGAAGAATTCTCTGCCCGGTCCTGGTCGCCCAGCAGCGCCGCGCGGGCGCGTGCCAGGGCGTTGCCGAGGCTCGCGTCGAGCCAGCCCTGCTGGTATTCGACCTTGGCGTCGCCGCGGTTGAGCGACGGGTCGGCGAGCAGCGGCAGGCCGGCCGGCAGGTCCTGGCCTTCCTCGGCGAGGACCTCGATGTCAGCCGGGTTCAGCCGGATGGCCAGCACTGTGGCGGCGTCGTTTCCGGAGAGGGCCCGGTCCAGGGCGGCGCGGGCGGTCCGGGTTCCCTCAGCCAGTTCGTAGCCCAGGATGGCCTCGGCGAGTTCCAGCGCCGTGCGGGCGAGGACCTCCTCGGCGTCGTGCAGGGCCTGGACGTTTCGGTGCGCGAAGTCCGTCCGGGCCACGGCCAGGGCGCGGACCGCTCGGTCGAGGTCCTGCTGCCCGGAGGCCAGCGTGGCGGCCTGCTCGGCCGTCATGCGGTCGCGCCAGCGGCGCTGTTCCTTGGCGGCGGCCCGGACGCCGGCCGCGTAGCCCGCGGCGTGGCCTTCGGTGTAGCCGGCCTGTTCGCTGGCGGGCCCGCTGGCGCGCAGCGAGGGGAAGATGATCCGGGCCGGCGCGCTGTCGGTAGCGGTCCCGTCAGTAGACATAATCTTCTTCGTCCCCGCGCTGGATGGTGATCTGGCCTTCGGCCTCGAGTTCGCGGATGGACCGGACCACGGCGGCACGGGCTTCTTCGATCTGGGAGGCGCGCAGCGGCCCCAGCGCGGCGATCTCGGATTCGAGGATCTCCAGGTTGCGGCCGGAAACGTTGGTGGTGATGGTCTCCAGGACGGGCTCCGAGGCGCCCTTCATGGCCACGGCCAGCACGGACGCGTCGAGGCCGCGGAGGACCAGCTGCACGTCGCGGCGTTCCAGTTTCACTATGTCGTCGAAGGTGACCATCTGGGCGCGGATTTCCACGGCGAGGTCCGGATCCAGCAGGTCCAGGCCGTCCAGCACGGAGCGTTCCGTGCCGGCGTCGGTCCGGTTGATGATTTCCAGCAGCGGCTGGATGCCGCCCACCACCTTGGACGCCTGCTGTGAGACAGCCGCGCCGCCGCGCAGTTTGAGGGTGTCGGCCACAATGCCGATTGCCTCCGGCGCACCGGAACCCATGGTCGCGATGCTCAGGGCGACGTCGGCCCGCAGCGAGCCGGGCAGCCCGGACATCACGGCAGAGGCCTTTCGGGGGCTGAGGTGGGCCAGGACCAGGGCGATGGTCTGCGGCAGCTCGCCGTCGATCAGGGCAAGGATCTGGACCGGTTCTATGTCTTCGAGGAACTCAAAGGACTTGCCGGCCATGTTGACGGTGAGCCGGTTGAGCAGGCCGGCGGCCTTTTCCGAGCCAAAGGATGCCTCGAGGAGGCCTTCGGCAAGCTCGCGGCCGCCGCGGGCCTGCCGCGGGCTGGACATCGCAGCCTCGTGGAAGTCCTTCATGATCTGCTCGGCGACATCAGGATCCACTTTGCGGAGCCGGACGATTTCCGCGGCGATGTCCTCGGCCTCGGTGTCGTTGAACTGGGCCATCACCTTGGCGGCGTTGGCCGGGCTCATCTGCATGAGGACGACGGCGGCGCGCTGGGTGCCGGTGAGGGTCGAATCGGCTAGTTTCATACCGGTTGCCTGTCATCCATGAGGCCGCGCAGGTAGTCGGCCGCTTTCTCCGGGTTGGAGGCGACCATACTGTCGATCTCGAAGCGGCGCCGCTCTGCCTCCACCTGGGCGGGCGGCGGCACCATCGGCGGCAGGGCGGTGAGCGGGATGGCCGACGTCGCGGGTGCCGGCGGCAGTGCCGTGACGGTTGGCATTACCGGAATCATCTCCAGGTCGAGGCGTTCGCCAAGATCCACCGGTTCGCGCTTCTGCCGGCGGCGCAGCACCATGGCGATGACGAGGGCGAGGATCAGCAAACCGAGCAGGATGCTGCCTGCCGTGACCAGGGTGCCGAAGAACGCAGACTGTTTCTGGGCTTCAAGGTCGGCTTTGGCGGCCTCGAGGGACGCGGCAGCCTGGTCCGCGGCGGCGGTGCTGAACGGCACGACTTCAACGGTCACGACGTCGCCGCGGGTGGCGTCGACGCCGGCGGCGGCGGTGACGAGCGCGGTCAGCGAAGCGAGGTTGAGTCCACCGGCGGAGGCCTGGTCGACGGCGACGGAGATGGTCTGCCGTTTGACGGCGCCTGCCGGGATCACCCGGTCCTCGGTGATCTTGTTGACGGCGTTGTTCTTGGTTTCGGTGGACGAATCGAAGTTGCCGTTGCCGCTGGTGCCGCCGGGAACCGCAATGTTGTCCGGCCCGAGGACGCCCGCGGCGCCTCCCCCGGTGCCGGTGTACTTCTCCGTCTTGGAGGACTCGCTGAGCGGAAGGGCGCCCTCGGCGTTGGTGAAGGTTTCGCTTTTCTGCTGGGCGGATTC
The DNA here is from genome assembly GCF_056395325.1 of Arthrobacter sp. 10L424. NCBI lineage: Bacteria > Bacillati > Actinomycetota > Actinomycetes > Micrococcales > Micrococcaceae > Arthrobacter > Arthrobacter sp. 10L424. The sequence goes on from NZ_JBFTJH010000007.1 coordinate 167,087, forward strand.
GCCGGTGACGTCCGCGGCCACGGCCACGGTGGAGTTCCCCGGGCCAACCACGCGGTCCATGACGGCCTTCACGGCGTCGGAGGTGCGCTGCTGGTAGTCAGTGGCCTGCTTGGACGCGGATCCCGTGGCGCCGCCGCCGACGGAGGACAGGACGTTGCCCTGAGAGTCGACGACAGAGACGTTGGCGGGCTTGAGGTTTTCGATGGCGGCAGAGGTCAGGTGGACGATCGCCTGGACCTTATCGCCGGAGAGCGTGGAGCCGGGGGCGGTCTCCACAAAGACGGAGGCGGTGGTGTCCGGGGTCTTGGAGACGAAGACGGTCTTTTCCGGAATCGCGAGGCGGACGGCGGCGGTCTTGACGCCGTCCATAGCGGAGATGGTGCTCGCCAGTTCCCCTTCGAGGGCCCGCTTGTAGGTGACGGACTGCTGGAACTCGGAGGAGGTGACGCCCATCTTGTCCAGCAGGGAGTAGCCGGTAGCTGCGGCCGTGGGGAGGCCCGCGGCGGCGGCTTTGAGGCGCTCGTCGTAGACCTTGTCCTGCGGCACCAGAATGGTGGAGCCGCCGTCACTGAGCTCATACGGCACGTTGTCCTTACGCAGCTGCTCCACGATCCCGTTGGCGTCGGTGTCTTTGAGACCAGAAAATAGCGGCGTCAGGGCGGGCTTGGACAGCCAGGCCGAGAGGGCGATGATGCCGACTACCAGCAGGGCGGCGCCGATCACGGCGACGGTGCGCTGACCGGTGGTGAAGCCCTTGAGGCCCGCGCCGAAGCGCTGGAAGAAGCCCGTAATCTGCGGAGGCATCAGGCCTGCATCCTCATGATCTCGTTGAACGCGTCAACGCCCTTGTTGCGCATGGCGGCGACGAGCTCGAGCGTGATCTGGGCCCGGCTGGAGGCAAGGGTGGCGTTGTGGATGTCGTCCAGGTTGCCGGTGACGGCGGAGATGGCGAGCTCTTTCGATGTTGACTGCAGCTGCTGGAGGTTGTCGACGGCACCGGTGAGGGACGCGCCAAAGGCGGAGCCGTCAGTGCCGGTGGCGGCGCCCGCACCGGAGATGTAGTCGGTGGGCATAACGCCCTGGACGGGAGCGATTGGGGAAACAGGCATCAGGATCTTCCAATCTCAAGGGCGGCCAAGTAACTTTCACGGGCGCGGTCCACAACCTGGGCGTTTGCCTGGTAGCCGCGCTGGGCGATGATGAGGGCGCCCATCTGTTCGGCCATGTCGATGTCCGGGTACTTCACGTTGCCGTCGGCGTCGGCCAGGGGGTGGTCCGGCTGGTAGACAATCCGGCCTTCGCCGTTGCCGAGCTGGGTGCTCTTGACGTAGACGCCGCTGCCCTCGGCGCCTTCGGCGGCCTCGACGTACTTGGCCTGGAATGCTGGTCCGTTGGTGCGGGAGGCGTTGTTCATGTTGGCCAGGTTGTCCGAGACGGCGTCGAGCCATTTGCGGTGAACCGTCAAGGCTGAGCCGGCGATGCCGATTGCGTCGAAGGTCATTAGTTGGTCCTCATCGCGGCGCGCACTGCATTGAATTCCCCGCCGATGGCGCGGGCCGCGAACTGGAAGCGCAGCACGGTGTCGATGTTGGACAGAGTCTCGGTGTCCAGGTTGACGTTGTTGCCGTTCAACTGGGTGGGCTCAAGCGAGGTGCCGGTGGTGGCCCCGACGCTGCCGACACCGGACCGCACGGAGTCCGCGAGGGCTGCCTCGAAGCTAACGCGCTTCGCGCGGTAGTTCGGCGTGTTGACGTTCGCGATGTTGTTCGCGATGGCGCGCTGGCGCAGCGCGAGGCCGTCCATGGCGCTGGCCAAGGCGGCGGAAGTCACGGATTCGAGCACAGAGTCCTGCCTGGGATGGTGGGGTGGCCGATCCGTGGCCGGTAAACGAGCGATCCGTGCTCTATCAGTGGTTATCGGCACTGGTCAGCCGCGCGTTAGCAGAAAATGTGAAAGTATTTTTGCAGGTTTTTTGCCGGGTGGTTTCGGCGGGCTGCGAGGCCGGGTGCGGTCAGCCGTTCACGTCGAGGTAGACGGCACCCGAGGGACCGCCGACGCCGGGAACGGAAGCGACCGCCTGCAGCTGCTTCGCGACGTCCAGCCGGGCCTCCTCGAGCCTCTTGGCGACGCGCTCCTGGGCCGCCGAGAGCGCGACTGCGCGGCGCCGGGCTTCGGCCGGCAACGGCCCCGGAGGCGCCGGCGGCTGCCAACGCGTCTCCAGCAGGGGCGCCGCCACGGACTGGGGTGCGGCGGACAGCGGGCCGAGCGGGTCCTTCAGGGTGCGCTCTGCGGCGCCAACGGCCATCTCAAGCACGTCCAGAATCGCATTCCACGCCGCCAGGGCAGTGTCCGCGGGCGTGCTCGGGGTGGATTCGGAGAGCTGGATGCCGGCTCCCCCGAAGCCGGTCTCCACGTCCGTTTGGTTACCCAAACCCGAGGCTCCCGCCACCTGTTCCTGGCTGGGTGTTCCATCCGCCCGCTGCGGAAAATCCCGTGGGGGCGGCTGCGAATGCAGCGGCACCGGCCGGTGCCGGAATCGCGGCGGCCGCCTCGTGCCAGGCCTGGCGCAAGGGTTCCAGGAGTTCGATGGCTTCGCGGGTCAGTGCCGGGTCGCGCTGGATGTTCGCGTTGACCAGGGCGGTGAAGGCGTAGTTGTACAGGCCAAGGAGGCCGTCGGCGCCGTCCCAGGCGTCCGTCTTGAGCGACGAGATAAGTTCGGCGATGATGGCCTGGCCGTGCAGGAGGTTCTCCGAAGCGACGGGCCAGTTGGCAGACTCCTGCGCGCTTTCCGCCCGGCCGAGGTCCAGCATGAGGCGGTCGTAGAGCATGGTGAGCAGGCGAGCCGGCGGGGCCGAGAGGACGGAATCGGCGAGATACTGGTTGCGCTGGGCGGCGCCGCCGTAGCCGTTGCCGAAGGACGTGGTGGTCATTGCGATTTACTTCCTGAAGAAAGGCCGCCGAGCTGGGCGGTGAGCCACGACTGCTGGGCCTGCATGTTGCTAAGGGCCACTTCCAGGCCCGAATAGGTACGCTGCAGCGTGGCTTTACGGGACTCAAGTCTGGTGTCCCAGTCGCTGATCCGGTTCGCGAGGTCACGGACTTCGGATTCCTGGCCAGTGATTTTTTTGGTCAGCGTGCCGTCGTATTTGTCTGAGGCATTAGTCGCGGCCGCGGCGACGCGCGTGGCAATCTCCTGAACCTTGGCTGCGGTGCCTGCGGGATCGGCGGCGAGGGCGGCCGAGAACTTCTTCTCGTCAAATTCCATGGTGCCGGTCTTGGTGATGCTGATCCCGATTTCCGACGGCGACCGCGGCGGGGTGCCCACCGGCAAGGACGCGGCGGAGAGGATGTTTTGGTTCACGGAGCGCACGGCGCTGTCGCTGGCGAAGATGCCAGCCTTGGTGGAGGTCCCGCTCGTGCCAGTGGTGCTGGTGACGGCGGTCCTGGCGGCAACGTAGGAGAAGATCCCGTTGACGCCGGAGACGAGGTCTGAGGCGAGCTTGGTGATGCCGGCGTCGTCGCGGGCCACGGTGAGCGTAACGGGCGTGGCGCTTACTTCCTTGGCGGTGACTGAGACGCCTGGGAGGAGATCCGTGAAAGTGTTGGTTGACGATTTCACGGTCTGCGTCACGGTTGAGTTCGGCCAGAGCGTGATCTCCGCGTCCTGCGCCGCCTTGACGTCGGTGAACGTCGTGCCGGGATCGCTGATGGTGAAGGCACCGGCTTCGCCGGACTTAGTGGCTGTGAACTGCAGGCGGTACTCGCCAGCGCCGACAGCTACCTTGCTGGCGGTAACGCCGGCTCCGGCCGCGTTGACGGACTTCACGACGTCGTCGAGGTTGCTGGAGAGCGGCTCGATCGTGTACGACTGGCCACCGCTGTTGATGGTCATGGTGGTGTAGGGCCAGCCGACCACTGCGTTCACTTTGGGTGTAACGGTGACCTGGGTCTGCGCCAACTTGGTCACCTGGAAGTCGAGCGCACCGGCTTTGGCGGCGGCCGTGGTGGTGGCGGTGACTTTGTCGCTGCTGGTGGTTGCGGTGTTGAGGTCAAGGGCTCCAGGCTTGGCCGCGGAAGTGGCCTGGGTGGCGAGCGCGGCTACCTTGCTGTTGAGTCCCTGCAGCGCGGACACCATGGACTGGAGGTCCTGGGACTTGTACTTCAGCAGCGTCTGCGGGATGGCCTCAACCTGCATTACGGAGCTGATGAGGGCAGTGGTGTCGAGCCCACTGGCTAGTCCGTCGAGTGAGATTCCCATCGCTGCCTTTCATTGCCGCACATGACTGTTGTTGCTTGGTGTTCGGAACTTCAGACGTTGCGCGTAAGGGCCGGACGATGGATTGCTCGCATCGTCCGGCCCTTCCGCTGGAACTTGATCGGGATTAAGTCTTCGTCCGATCAGAGTGGGAGCCCTACTGCTGGACTACCGAACGGCCGGAACCGGTTTAGCGCAGGAGCGAAAGAACACCCTGGCTGGACTGGTTTGCCTGGGCCAGCATTGCCGTGCCGGCCTGGGACAGGATGTTGGCCTTGGTGAACTTAACCATTTCCTGAGCCATGTCGACGTCGGCAATGCGGGACTGAGCGGCCTGCAGGTTCTCACCGGCAACGTTCAGCRACTTGATCGTGTGCTCCAGACGGTTCTGAGTTGCACCCAGGTTTGAACGCTCGGCCGAGATGTCCTTGATTGCGGTGTCGGCTGCAGTGATGGACAGAAGCGCATTGGCTGAAGTGTCAAACGTGAGTGCTGAGATGGTGGTACCGAGAGCCGACACGTCGGCACCTGAGAGATCCAGAACGAWCTGGTCCTCTGTAGCCTGGTCACCCGCACCGACCTGGAAGGTAACTGCCGTCGCCGAGCCATTCAGCAGCTTCGYGCCGTTGAAGTTGGTGGAGTCACCGATGCGCTTGAGCTCGCCGCCAAGTGCGTTGACTTCGTCCTTGATCGCATCACGGGCGTCAGAGTTGTTCGAGTCGTTACCGGCCTGGACAGCAAGGTCGCGAACGCGCTGCAGAATGGAGTGAACCTCGGTCAGGGCGCCTTCGGCAGTCTGGATAACACTGATGCCGTCCTGGGCATTGCGGGCGGCCTGGGCCGAACCGGTGACCTGAGCTTTCAGGCCCTCGGAGATGGACAGGCCTGCTGCGTCATCGCCGGCGCGGTTGATGCGCAGGCCGGTGGACAGCTTCTCCAGGGACTTGGAGAGGTCGTTCTGGGTGTTGTTGAGGTTGCGGTAAGAGTTGTTCGCCGCGAGGTTGTTGTTGATCTGGAAGCCCATGATGTTTCCTCCGTGAGTGGGACTGTAAGCGATGGCCCATCCGTGGGCCTTCAGCAGTAGCTATCGCCCTTTCGAATACACACGTAAGGAAAATTGCGAAAATCTTTTTCTGACGGCTTTCCCCGCTATTCCGCCTGTAATCAGCCTTATTCCCGCTAACGCATCCCTCTCCCCTGCCGATAGTTTCTACGAACCCTGCTGAAGGCTGCAGCTGACTCCTTATGTACTGCATGCCCGGCACCACCGTATTAGTCACCTTTGAGGGAGCCGTCCGGAACATGGCCATCCACGAACTTTCAGCCCTGCTGTGGCGGGAGCGTGAACTCCTGGACGTTCTTACTTTCAAGCTGGAAGAAGAGCAACTGCTGCTTACCTCGGGCAAGTCCCGCTGGCTGCCCCACGGCACCCGGGAAGTGGAACAGGTCCTCGGGCACCTGGCCCAAGCGAGCCTGGCGCGCACTATCGAGGCCGCCGTCGTCGCCGAGGTCTGGGGACTCCCCACGGACGCTTCCCTGGCTGACCTCGCCGCTGCCGCCCCGGAAGGTGCCTGGGCCGAGATCCTCACTGCCCACCTCACCGCACTGACCCGCCAGACCGCCCTGATCAAGGAACTGCGCGACTCCAACGAGCAGTACCTGCGCACTGCCGTCCGCTCCACCCAGGAGTCACTGGCCGATCTGCGCCCGGCTGCCGCCGCGGGCACCTACGACGCGCACGGCAAGACCGGGGACACCGCCGGCTCCCGCATCTTCGACAAGCAATTCTAAGGAAGCGACCATGAGTACCTTTGGCGCCCTGAACACCGCCTACCGCGGGCTGACCGCAGCCCAGCAGGGCATGAACGTGGCCGGACAGAACATTGCCAACGCCGCCACCGAGGGGTACACCCGGCAGCGCGTCGATCAGTCTTCTGTGGCAGCACCCGCCCGTGGACTCTTCAGCGGCGGAGCGTTGCAGGCCGGGCAGGGGGTGTCCGTGAACGCCATCGCCCGGCTGGGCAGCAGCTTCCTCGACGCCGGTGTCCGCTCCGCAGGCGCCCAGGCCGGCTACGCCAGCGTCCGTTCCGGAGCGCTTCAGGGCATCGAGGGAGTCCTTCAGGAACCCGGCGACAACAGCATCTCCACCGCGTTGCAGGGCTTCTGGTCAGCATGGCAGGGCGCCGCAACCCAGCCGGACAAGTCCGGGCCCAAGGGCTTGCTGCTGAACGCCGCCAATTCTGTGACGGACAAGATCTCCTCCGCCTACAAGGCCCTCGACTCGCAATGGAGCAGTGTCCTCGGTCAGGCACAGGACGCGGTGACCGCCGTCAACGCGGCAGCCGCCCAGGTTGCTTCCTACAACACCACCATCCGCTCCACGCTCGCCGCCGGCGGATCGGCCAACGAGCTGATCGACGCCCGGGCCAAACTGACCGACAAAATCGCAGGCCTCGCCGGCGGCACCGTCCGCGAACAGCCGGACGGCACCGTGGACGTCCTCGTCGGCGGCAACGCCCTCGTCACGGGCGGCTCCGTACGGACCTTGCAGCTGGCGGGCGCAACGAGGCTGGCCGATGCCAGCGGCAATGCCCCTCGCGTCGAGTGGACCACGCCCGCTCCCGGTAGCACAGCAGCCCTCGACGGCGGCGAACTCGCCGGCGCCCTCTCGGTACTGGCGCCGGCCGACAAGGGCGGTGCGATTGCCCAGGCGGCGGCGTCCTACAACAGCTTCGCCAGCGACCTGGCCAGAATCGTCAATGAAGTCCACCGCCAGGGCCAGCTGGCCGACGATACTTCGGGCAACCCGGGGGGTCATGACTTCTTCACGGTGGGTCCGGCCGGAAGCGAGGCGCTTGGCATCAAGGGACCCGCTAACATCGCCGGCATTGCACTCAAGCGCCCCAACGAGGGCGCCCTGGACACCGGCATTGCGGACCAGATCTCGCAGCTCGGCACCGGAGCGGATTCCCCGGACAAGATCTGGTCGGGCATCGTCACTGGGATCGGCGTGCAGTCCCGTGGTGCCCAGCAGCACGAGTCACTCACGAACGCAGCCCAGGCCTCCGCCCTGACCGGCCGGGCCTCCCAGACTTCCGTCAGCCTAGACGAAGAAAACGTCAGCCTGCTCACCAACCAGCACGCTTATCAGGCCGCGGCACGCGTGATGACCGCCGTCGACGAAGCCCTTGACGTCCTGATCAACCGCACCGGATTGGTAGGAAGGTAGACCATGCTGAACCGTGTAACAAACCTGACCATGAGCGCAAACGCGCTGCGGACCCTCCAGACGCAGCAGTCCCGGCTGTCAGACCTGCAGGACAAGGCCACCACACTCAACAAGATCTCCCGCCCCTCGGACGATCCCGCCGCTACTGCCAAGGCGCTGGAGACCCGCTCCCTTCTCGCCGCCAACGCCCAGTACGGCCGCAACATCGACGACGGCAACACCTGGCTGACGGCGGCGGATTCCGCACTCGAGCAAGCCACTAATATCATGCACCGCGTCAAGGACCTCACCGTGCTGGCAGGTAACGGCTCGCTGAACCAGTCCGGCAAAAACGCCATCGCCATCGAGCTGGAGGCCCTGAACAAGGACCTTGTCTCGATCGCCAACACCAAGCACTTGGGCCGGAACATCTTCGCCGGGAACTCTGATGAGTCAGAGGCTTTCAGCGGTGCCATGCCGCCAAGCTTCACCGGCGCAGGAGCCAGCCCCGTGGAACGTCGCTTCAGTGCCACCCAGACTGTTCGTGTCGACGCCGACGGCGAAAAGATCTTTGGCAGCGGCGCAAGCTCCGTCTTCGACGCCATCAACTCGATCTCTGTCGCGTTGAAAGCCGGAACGGCCCCCACATCGACGCAACTCGGCAACGTGGAGCTTAGATTTAATAGCATCGTCGACGGACGTGCTGAAGTAGGAACACGCCAGGCGCAGCTGGAGCGCGCCGGCATCGTCAACACAGAATTGGAGGCCACCTTGGATGCCCAGCGGACCGGCATTGAGAAGGCAGATCTCGGCAGCGTCATCATGGACCTGAAGCTCCAGGAAACGAACTATCAAGTGGCTCTCGCCGCCACGGCGCGGGTTCTGCAGCCCACGCTGATGGACTTCCTGCGATGAACACGCCCGTGGCTGATGCGCCCGTCACCAACACCCCGGTGACTTTCACCGCGCCCATGCCGGGCCTCGAGAACGTCCAGGACTTCACCCTGCGCAGCGTCGAAGGCGCCACTGGCCTCTACGCGTTGGAAGCAGGTTCGCCCAGCCCGGTGCGGCTCTTCCTCGCCGATGCCGCCGTGTTCGTTCCGGGCTACGCCCCGCCGGTCCCTGCGGTCACATTGCAGGCCCTGGAACTGGAGCACGACCAGGACCTCCAGGTCCTCGTGGTGCTCAACCACTCCCCCAAAGCCACCACGGTGAACCTGATGGCGCCGATCGTGCTGAACCCTATGACGCGCCGCTGCGCCCAGCTGGTCCTGGACGGCCGCGAGTACCCCCTCCGGGCGGACCTCAACTCGCTTTAACGGGGATCATCCTGCCCGGAACCACGTCTCACCAGAAGTGCGCGACGTCGATCACCAGCCGAGAGCCCGTGTCCGGCCCGGCCAGGCTAAATACGCGGAACGGCAACCGGGCCCTTACCCCGAGCCCAAGGGTTGAAAGCCCTTCGAAGCTCCCCGCCCAGGCCACCTGCCGGAACGTCTGGTAGCCGTTGACGTCGGCCAGTTCATTCGGGTTTGCCGGGTTGTAGGTGGCATTGCCGTTGTCGTCATAGGCCGGGGCATTGGCCACAACCTGGATGAACGCCTGCCCCCGCAGCGGGACCGGCGCTCCGGAACCGTCCTGCGTAACTTGCGGCACGTAGCGGACGGTGTAGCCGCCGACGGGCCCGTTGAGTTCAATGACCAGGCGGTCGAAGCAGTAGTGCCGGCCGGTGCGCACGCTGGTCAGTTTGGCCTGGCTCATGGCGGGGTCCGCTTTGACCAGGGATCCCCACACCAGCCCGCAGTAGGGAGCCGCTGATGCGGGCCCGGGCGCCACGAGCCCCGAACCAACAGCCACCAGGATCGCTATCAGCCACACCCGGAACTTCTTCATTTGGGCCGCCCCCTCGCGAGATGAGATAGCTCCAGAATAGGAGCGATTCCTAGCTGAATCGAGGGCCCCAGACGGATAGGCGTCCAACCGTTAGGCAGCGCCGCACCGGGTCACGGGACGGTTGCGCCGCCGTCGTGCGTGTTCATGGAAACTCGTGGAAACGGCGAAGCGCCGGTCCCCTTGCGGGTTCCGGCGCTTCGCTTTGCCTTGGTGGTGGTGCGCGGTGGAAGATCCCCTAGCCTTCGCAGTCGCGGCAGTACTTCAGGCCGTTCTTTTCTTTGGCCACCTGGGACCGGTGCCGGACCAGGAAGCAGGAGGAGCAGGTAAATTCGTCGGACTGCTCGGGAACAACAATGACGGTCAGTTCCTCGCCGGAAAGATCGGCACCGGGAAGATCGATGCCTTCAGCTGTGTCGTTCTCGTCGACGTCGATGACAGCAGTCTGCGCGCCGCCGCCGCGGGACGCCTGAAGGGCCTCCAGCGACTCAGCGGGAGACTCTTCTTCTGTCTTGCGTGGTGCGTCGTAATCGGTAGCCATTTGGGGGTTCACTTTCGTTGCTGCGCAGCGCCATTTCAGGCACCTCAGTGAAGCAGTTTAGGACATTATGCACGCAGATGAAGAATAGTGTGGTGAACCCGACAGTTTACGTCGAGCGCGTGTATCCGGGACGTGCCCAACGGGCCACAGCCGGCGGCTCCATGGACGTGTTCCGGGGCAGGTCAGCGGCGGGACACCCCTCCGGCCACCGGCCAGACGACGAGTGTCTTCCAGGTCGCCGGGTCAGGTTCGGCGGCCGGATCGCTGAGGTAGTACTCCCACATCACCTTCCCGGGGGTCACCCCCTCGGCCTGCATTTTTCCCGTGATGGCGCTGTAGGTCTCAGGTAGCTTCTCGTATGAACCCACGTGCATCGCCTCCATTGCGCGGCCGGCGGGAAGGGACCCCGCGGTCACTCCGCCTTGGCTGCCCGGCCACGGCAGGGGTGCGGCCACCGGAAAGCCAGCCTCCACGTCCACGACGTCGGTCGGCTTCCCGTGGTAAAGGGCGAACGGCGGGCCCGCCAGTTGGACCTGCTGCTGTTCCGCCGCGGTCATCACGGCCTGGTAGGCGCGCCCAAAGAACTCCTTCAGGGCGTTCATCGGAACGGTCTCGCGCAGCACCGCCGTCGGCTGTTCATCGAGTTCGGTGGACTTGATGTCCGGCGTCTTGCCCGGATTGGTTTCGCTCATGTGCCCAGACTCCGCTTCACCCTTAATACGGTCTAGGGCCTAACGTCCCGCTGGAGCAGCGCAACGGGCTACGTGAGGGCCAAACGAAAACCGCGCCGCCACCGGGCAACATCCCGGTAGCGACGCGGTTCTTCTCGGGCCCCCTGTCGGATTCGAACCGACGACCCCCGCTTTACAAGAGCGGTGCTCTGGCCAACTGAGCTAAGGAGGCATTTCCTGCGCACGGGCCGGCACCGGGCCGCAAACGAAGGACCTGGCGCCATGGCGCTAGATAAGGTTAGCCCACGGATGCCCGGTCATAAAAACAGGCCCGGCCCCGGAAGAATCCGGAGCCGGGCCCGTTTTTGTTATCACGGGCCTGGCTATGAGCTGGGCCGTTTACTGCTTCGCGTCGATGGCGGCCTTCAGGAACTGATCGAACGGGGTCTGGGCGCTCTCGCCCTTGCCCCACTGCTGGCCATCAACGAAGACGGTCGGTGTTCCGGTGACACCGATGGAGGCAGCCTGCTGGGTGGTGTACTTTACCCACGGGCGGAAGGTCTTCTGTTCCACGCACGTGTCGATGCTCTTGGCCCCGATGTCGGTGGCCATCTTCTTCAGATCCGCGTCCGAGATGCCGGCGCCGCCCTCTTTTGGCTGCTTCTCAAAGAGCACATTGACGAAGTCCGCATACTTCTCCGGCGACTCATTCACGACGCAGGCCGCCGCGTTGGCCGCTCGGGAGGAGTAGTTGGTGGTGGAGCGGGTGTCCAGGAAGCCGAGCGGACGGTACTCGACGGTGATCTTTCCTTCGTTGCGAAGGCTCGTGAGGGTCTCGTTGTACTGGGCCTCGAAGTTCTTGCACACCGGGCAGATGAAGTCGATGTAGAGGACCACCTTGACCGGCTTGCCGGCTTCGGCCTCGGCACCGGGCGCCGTCACCACTGCCGGCGGGGTTGCGGCCGGAGCGGGAATGTCGGCGACCCGGACGGTGGCGGGCTCGGTCTTCGCCACCTCGGTGTTCGCCAGCAGGGTCACGCCGCCGTAAACGTTGCCGTTGGCAGGGGTGGGCCCCTCATCCGCGACCGGCGCGTTGTTCTGGAGGTTTGTGGTAACAACCAGCGCCACCACAACAATGATGGCGACGACGGCGGCGACGATGCCCCAGCCGATGAGCAGCTTGTTGCGCTTGTCCTTCTTCAGCTGCGCCTCGCGGATCTCACGGGCTTTCTCGCGGGCCGCGGCAGTGCGCTCTGACTTGGACTGACGGGGTTCGTTTGCGGGGCTCATTAGTTCCTCGGGTCGATCGGCCTGTGGTGTCCACGGGGTGGCAATTCATCATTTTAGGGGAGAAAACTGGGAACTTGCGCTTTCAACCTTCCCCTACGCGTCCCAACGGACGAATAGCACAGAAGATTCCGCCCGGCTAGGGTGGATAGGAGCCACGAGCGATCCCCAGGGGGCACCAATGCAGGCCACGAAACACGCCGAATCGGATCCAAAATCCGAAGACGCGTCCGTGCAAGACGCTGCCGTGCACGGCACCAGCGACACCGATCCGGACGCGCAGTATGACTTCATGGTGGTTTCCAACCGCCTGCCTGTCGACCGGTGCTCCCCGGACGAGCCCGGCTGTGAGGATGGCTGGCGCCGCTCCCCCGGCGGCCTGGTCACGGCCCTCGCCCCCATGATGACCAAGACCGACGGCGCGTGGGTCGGCTGGCACGGCGCACCGGACGAGCAGCTCGAGCCCTTCAGCCATGGCGGCATCGACCTCGTTCCGGTCCAGCTGAGCACGCAGGACATTGAACTCTTCTATGAGGGTTTCTCCAACGCCACGCTCTGGCCGCTCTACCACGACGTGATTGCTCCGCCGGAGTTCCACCGGACCTGGTGGGACTCCTACCGCAAGGTCAACCGCCGGTTCGCGGACGCCGTCATCCACCACGCCGGCCCGGGCGCCACGGTCTGGGTGCAGGACTACCAGCTCCAGCTTGTCCCCAAGATGCTCCGCGAAGCCCGCCCGGACCTCAAGATCGGCTTCTTCAACCACATTCCCTTCCCGCCGCCGGAGATCTTCGCCCAACTGCCTTGGCGCCGCGCCATCATCGACGGCCTGCTCGGCGCCGACCTGGTCGGATTCCAGCGCAGCAGCGACGCCGGCAACTTCATGCGCTCCGCCCGCCGGTTCCTCGGCGCCAGCGTCAAGCAGCAGCAGGTCCACGTCAAGGGCAACGACGGCGAGACCACCCATATTGCCCGCGCCCAGGCCTTCCCGATCTCCATCGATGTCAAAGCGATCAGCGAATTGGCCCGCAATCCGGAAATCATTGAGCGCGCCGAGCAGATCCGCCGGGACCTTGGCAACCCGAAGACCATCCTGCTGGGCGTCGACCGGCTGGATTACACCAAGGGGATCCGGCACCGGCTCAAGGCCTACGAGGAGCTCCTGGCAGACGGCGAGGTCACCGTGGAGGACGCCACCCTGATCCAGGTGGCCAGCCCCAGCCGCGAGCGCGTCGAGCAGTACCGCCTGCTCCGCGAGGAAGTCGAAGGCACCGTCGGCCACATCAACGGCACCTACGACACGATGCAGAACACTGCGGTCCGCTACCTGCACCACAGCTACCCCGTCGAGGAGATGGTGGCGCTGTACCTGGCGGCCGACGTCATGCTCGTCACCGCCTTGCGGGACGGGATGAACCTGGTGGCCAAGGAATACGTCACCGCCCGGACCAACAATGACGGCGCGCTGGTGCTGAGCGAGTTCGCGGGCGCCGCGGACCAGCTCAAGCAGGCCCTGCTCATGAACCCGCACGACATCGACGGCCTCAAGGACACCATCATGAAGGCCGTCAACATGCAGCCCGCGGAAGCCGCGCGGCGGATGCGTTCAATGCGCAAACAGATCCTGGACCACGATGTTGATCTCTGGTCCGCCGACTTCCTGAACGCGCTCAAAGAGAAGGTGATCCGCGATGACTCCTGAGCTATCCCCGGAGCAGACCCCCCTTTCGCTCTCCCCGGACCTGCTGGCGGCCCTGCGCGCCATCGCCTCGACGGAGCACCTGCTGGTCGCGATGGACTTTGACGGCACCATGGCCCCGCTCGTGGACCATGCCGGGGATGCTCGCTCCCTCCCCCGCTCGGCCGCGGCCTTCGCCGCGCTGACCGAACTTCCGCGGACGACGACGGCGCTCATCTCCGGGCGGGCACTGGACAGCCTGCGGGCGGTCGCTTTCCCCCCGGAGAAGACCCTGCTGATCGGCAGCCACGGTGCGGAGGTCTGGATGGGACCCGGGTCTTCGAAGCTGGAACTCGATGATGACCGGCGTGAACTGCTCGCGGACGTCCGGCGCGAGCTGGAGGGCATCGTGGAAGTGGCGCCGGGTACCCTGCTGGAAGACAAGCCGGCCGGCGTCGTACTGCACACCCGGCTGGCCACGGACGATGTCGCCGAGGACGCCGTCGCCGCGGCCCGGGCCGTCCTGCAGGACCGGCCCGGCGTGTTCCTGAAGAGCGGCAACCGGGTGCTGGAAACCTCGGTGATCCATGCCTCGAAGGGGGAAGGCATAGCCTTCCTGCGCCAGGCGACCGACGCGACCGCCACCATCTTCGCCGGCGATGACACCACCGACGAGGACGCCCTGGCCCGCCTGCTCCCCGGGGATATCGGCGTGAAAGTGGGCCTGGACTTCACCCAGGCCCAGTTCCGGGTCGAGGCTCCGGTACACGTTTCCGAACTGCTGGAGGCCCTGCTGCGGGAACGGAAGCGCGCTCTCGGCGTGTGACCCCTAGCTCATGCCGGCCCGGAAGTCGGCCGAATCACATGTGACATCTGTAACACTTTGACCCTTTTGCCATACATCTGACATACTCTGGTTGTGATGTGGCGCACAAGTACCGTGCGGCGTCATTGGATACTCCTCGGCTTCGGCCGGGGAGTATGCGCACGATTAGGTGCTGACAACTGAATTAACAACTGAAGAATAAGACCATTCACTACGGATCGTCCGGCACGTACCTGCCGGTGAAGGGATTGATAACTGTGGCTACAGTTACTTTTGATAACGCAACACGTCTGTACCCGGGCACGGATAAGCCCGCTGTTGACAAGCTCAACATTGAAATCGCCGACGGCGAATTCCTGGTCCTCGTTGGACCCTCCGGCTGTGGCAAGTCGACCTCCCTGCGCATGCTTGCAGGTCTTGAGGACGTCAACGCCGGCCGAATCCTGATTGGCGACCGCGATGTCACCGACGTTCCCCCCAAGGACCGCGACATTGCCATGGTTTTCCAGAACTACGCCCTGTACCCGCACATGACGGTTGCGGACAACATGGGCTTCGCCCTGAAGATCGCCGGCGTCAGCAAGGAAGAGCGCGCCGAGCGCGTCCGTGAAGCCGCCAAGCTGCTGGACCTCGAGCCGTACCTGGACCGCAAGCCGAAGGCACTCTCCGGCGGCCAGCGCCAGCGTGTGGCCATGGGCCGCGCCATCGTGCGTAACCCTCAGGTCTTCCTCATGGATGAGCCGCTGTCGAACCTTGACGCCAAGCTCCGCGTGCAGACCCGCACGCAGATCGCGTCCCTGACCCGCCGCCTGGGCGTCACCACGGTCTACGTGACCCACGACCAGGTCGAGGCCATGACCATGGGTGACCGCGTCGCCGTGCTGAAGGACGGCCTGCTGATGCAGGTCGACACCCCGCGCAATCTGTACGACAAGCCGAAGAACGTCTTCGTCGCCGGCTTCATCGGCTCCCCCGCGATGAACCTGCTGGAACTCCCCGTCGTCGATGGCGGCGTCCAGTTCGGCGGCACCGTGTACCCGGTACCGCGCGACGTCCTCGAGGAAGCCCACGGCCAGACTGTCACCGTCGGTTCCCGCCCTGAGGACCTGGAGACCGCACCGGAGGGCGAAGGCCTGCAGGTTGAGGTCGACGTCGTCGAGGAACTCGGCGCGGACGCCTACGTTTACGGTCACACCACGCTGGACGGCAAGGACCACGACATCGTGGCCCGCGTCGACGGCCGCCGTCCCCCGATGAAGGGCGAGACCGTCTGGGTCCGCCCGCAGTCAGGCCACGTACACCTGTTCGACACCAAGACGGGTCTGCGCCTGGGCGACTAGTCCCCACCGGCTCCCTAGCCTCGCTCCGCGTCGGCCAGGGAACCCAGCCAGCGTGGGCCCACCCACGGCACCTGTATCGCGCGTCCGACGGCGGTCCTCCTCACTGGAGGGCCGCCGTCGGGCTTTAACTGACGTTGCAGCACCCATTCGTTAGGGCCGGCGCCCTTAGTACGGAAGAATTGGTTTATGACCGAGCAAAGCCCCAGCACCGAGGAAAACAGTGCCCAGTGGCACGACGAGCCCACCGACTACGGCCAGATCGGCAAGCTGCCCCGGTTCGAAGCCGCCAGCGCCAATGACAGCAAGGGATCCGTGTCCTCGAGCTCGCTGAGCATCACGGCCGCCGCCACCGAGCCGGAACTCCTGGACCTGCCGTGGCACATCGCACTGGAAGACTGGCCGGCGGAATACCTCGCCGCCCTCCCCCGCGGCATCTCCCGCCACATCGTGCGCTTCGCCCATCTTGGCGGCTCGGTCATCGCCATCAAGGAAACCTCGGAACACGTGGCCCGCCACGAGTACCACATGCTCCGCAAACTCGCCCGGCTGGACGTCCCCTGCGTGGAACCTGTCGCCGTCATCACGGGCCGCACCACCCCGGAAGGCCGTCCGCTGAACCCCGTGCTGGTCACCCGGCACCTGAAGTTCTCCATGCCGTACCGTGCGCTCTTCTCACAGATGCTGCGCAAGGACACCCTGACGCGCCTGATCGACGCCCAGGCCCTGCTGCTGGTCCGCCTGCACCTGATCGGCTTCTACTGGGGCGACGTCTCGCTGTCCAATACGCTGTTCCGCCGCGACGCCGGCGCGTTTGCCGCCTACCTCGTGGACGCGGAGACCGGCGAGCTGTATCCGGACCTCTCCACCGGCCAGCGCGAATACGATCTGGAAATCGCCCGCGTCAACATCGCCGGGGAGCTCATGGACCTGCTCGACGGCGGCCTCATCGAGGAAAAAGTGGACCCCGTGGCCACGAGCGAGCTCATCATGGACAGCTACCGCCGCCTCTGGACCGAGCTGACGGAGAAGGAATCGTTCGAGATCGGCGAACGCTGGCGCGTGGCCGCCCGCATCCGGAAGCTCAACGAGCTGGGGTTCGACGTCGAGGAATACGCGATCAAGACGACGCAGAACGGTTCCACTATCCAGCTCCAGCCCAAGGTGGTCGACGCAGGCCACCACCAGCGCCGGCTGCTGCGCCTGACCGGCCTGGATGCGCAGGAAAACCAGGCCCGCCGGCTCCTGAACGACATGGATTCCTTCCGGGCGGACAACAACCCCGGGATGGACGAGGAATACAGCGCCCACCTGTGGGTCAGCCAGATCTTCGAACCGATCGTCCGCTCCATCCCCCGCGACCTGTCCGGGAAGCTGGAACCGGCGGAAGCGGTGCACGAGATCCTGGAGCACCGCTGGTACATGTCCGAGAAGGAGAACCGGCACATCCCGTTGGCCGAAGCCGTGCAGTCCTACATTGACTCCGAGCTGCGCCACCGCCGGGACGAGGCTGCCATTATGCTCAACCCGGACACAGGACTGCTCAAGATCCTGGAGGTCGAAACCGAGGAATCTCGCTACGGCGGCGACGAGTCAATCGACGAATACCCCGACTCTGACGACTAGGGGCACGCCGGTAACAGCACAGCCGGGCTAAATCGCTTTGCCGGGGTTCAGGATGCCGGCGGGGTCGAAGAGTTCCTTGATCCGGTGCTGCAGTTCACGCACGGGTTTCTTCTGTTCCAGCCCCAGCCAGCGCAGCTTGAACTGGCCGATCCCGTGTTCCCCGGTGATGGTACCGCCCATCGCCAGAGCCACCGTGATGGACTTGTCCAGGGCAGCGCCGAGGCGCTCCATGGCACCGGCGTCCACGGCGGCGTCCACCCGGTCCACCCAGAACGTCGGGTGCAGATTCCCGTCGCCGGCGTGCGCCACCACTTTGAGCCTGACCCCGTATTCCGCGGCCATGGCCTCCAGTTCGGCGACGTAGTCCACCAGCCGGGAGCGCGGGACGGCGACGTCCTCGCCAACCCGGTATTCGTCGTCGACTTCCACGCCCCGGCTGTTGCGCCGCAGGTCCACGAGCCGCTCCGCTTCCGCGCTGGCCTCCATCGTCACCACGGCACCGCCCGCCACGAGGACCGGCCGGATGGCCGCCGCCTCCGCCGACGCGCCGAAGCCGTCGGTCTGGATCAGCAGCAGCGACTGGCCGCGGGTTGCGAGGTCCGAGCCGTGGATCTCATCGAGCTGCGCAAGGGTGCCGCTGTCGAGCAGTTCCATGATGGCCGGCTGCACGCGGGCCCTGCCTACGGCGAGGACGCCCGCCGCGGCGCTGCGGAAATCCGGGTAGAAAGCGGCGATCGTGTGGACGTCCTGCGGGAGGTACTTGAGCCGGACGGTGATGCCGACGACGATTCCCAGCGTCCCCTCGGAGCCCACGAACAGCCCCGTGAGGTCGTAGCCGGCGACGCCCTTAAACGTCTGGTGGCCGGTGTGGATGAGCGAGCCGTCCGCCAGTACGACGTCTAGCGCCAGCACCGAGTCCCGGGTAACCCCGTACTTGGCGCAGCGCAGGCCGCCGGCATTGGTGGCGACGTTGCCGCCGATGGTGGAGAGCTTGAAGCTGGCCGGGTCCGGGGCGTACATCAGCCCGTGGAGCGCCGCGGCGGCGTTGAGGTCAGCATTGACGACGCCAGGTTCGACGACGGCCGTCTCGTCGTCGGGGTTGAGGTCCAGGATGCGGTTCATCCGTTCCAGGCTCAGCACGACGCAGCCCTTGCTCGCGTGCGCTCCGCCCGACACGCCGGTGCCGGCGCCGCGGGCCACCAGCGGCACTCCGCGGGCGGCGCAGGCGCGGACAGTGGCCTGGACGTCGTCGATCGATTCGGCATGGACAACGGCCTGCGGCAGCTGATAGTCCAGCACCGGCGCCTGGTCCACGGCGTAGACGCTCAGGGTGGGGGCATCCAGCGCGATTTTCGCCGGGCCCAGGGCAGAGGTGAGCTCGTCGATGATGCTCATGCGGTCTCCAGTTCGTCGAATCCGGCCTTCAGTCTAAGGCGTGGATCCGGGCGCGCCGGAGTGACGGGTTGATTGTGGCGTGGCTCCAGGCATCGGGGGTCCGGCATCGCTGATGCCCCTGCCGCGCGCTCAGTGCCGATCCGGCCGCGCTCAGTCGCTGGTACCACCCATGAAACGCACAAACCGGTCCAGGACTCCGGGCCAGCCGGCGGCGTAATCCGCCCGCGTTGCGGCAGGGTCCTCGGCGCCCTCCCACCCGCTGTGGACGAGGCGCAGCTCCGTACCGCCCTCGACGGCCCGAAACGCGACGCGCAATTCCGTGGACCATGCAGCGGACGAGCCGGGGTGCCAACTGGCGTGGAAGGAGAGCGGCGGCTGCCAGTCGTCGATGGACCCCCAGATGGAGGTCCTGCCGTCATCCGCAGTCTCCAGGATCAAGTTCTCCTCGAACTCCACATAGGAGCCGGCACCGAAGACACCGTGCTCCTCCAGCGGCCACCACAGGTGGGTGTGCTCGGTGAAACCCACGAACGCGCGGGCGACGGCGCCCGGCACAGTGACGCTATAGACGACAGGGTCCAGCCCGTCTGCCGCTTCTGGTTCCGGCGTCTTGTCGGCGTCAGGGGCTGCGTGGCTGAAGAGGTTATCCATGGGCACCAACTCTACCCGCGCCCCGGCGCTCCCTCACGTCCGGCAGGTTAGGTACCAACGCTCCTGCAGATCCGGCAGGAATAACGGCGTCGCTCCCGCAGCTCCGGCGGCATCCGCCCCGGCGCTGCCGCAGATCCGCTGCTATCCGGGGCGACGCTGCCGCGCTTGTCCCGGTGGCCGACGACGGCGGCATCCGGCCGGCTGCTGGCCTGGCGTGCGCGGTTCGGAGGCGGGTGGGGCCGTTGTGGTTGCCGGCGATGGTGTGGACCCCTGGACGCTCCGGCAGGAGGTGCGGGAGGGTGCGGCTATACGCCCCCCGGTGTGCGGGAGGGTCGGGGCGGCGCGTACCGGACGTGCGGGAGGGTTTGGCTATGTGCCCCCGGAGGTGCGGGAGGGTCGGGTTTTATGCCCCCGGATGTGCGAGAGGGCCTGTGCGGCGCGTACCGGTCGTGCGGGAGGGTTGGACCGTATGCGCCCGGGGGTGTGGTTTGGTTTGTGGGTTAAATGCGGGAGAGCCCCAACCTGTGGTTGGGGCTCTCGACCGTGTAATGATGTTCCGGCGGTGACCTACTCTCCCACACCCTCCCGGGTGCAGTACCATCGGCGCTGTGGGTCTTAGCTTCCGGGTTCGGAATGGG